>JBKQLC010000167.1:0-49019 GCA_052147195.1 Syntrophobacteraceae bacterium | reverse complement strand
CCGTGGTCTCGAACCACGGCTCCATTGAAGCTAAAGCTCTCGGCACCGCTTCTGCGTTCCTCCCTGGTTACACCGTGGTCTCGAACCACGGCTCCATTGAAGCGCGAATTGGAACAGCGGAGCGGTGAAAGTACAGTGTTACACCGTGGTCTCGAACCACGGCTCCATTGAAGCAATTTATGGGCGATCTATTCCACAAAGAAGTTTGTGTTACACCGTGGTCTCGAACCACGGCTCCATTGAAGCAAGCCAGTCGCGCATAAGCTTCCACATTTCCGCGGTTACACCGTGGTCTCGAACCACGGCTCCATTGAAGCATCTATGCGCCAGGTCTTCTCGTGGTCGGGAAGAAGTTACACCGTGGTCTCGAACCACGGCTCCATTGAAGCCAGATCCAATCCTGCAGGACCGAGGGGGTAGACGAGTTACACCGTGGTCTCGAACCACGGCTCCATTGAAGCATATATTCGATACACCAGAACACAAACTCGTACCCGTTACACCGTGGTCTCGAACCACGGCTCCATTGAAGCGTCGATCACGACCTTACCCTGCTTGCCGCGCAGGGTTACACCGTGGTCTCGAACCACGGCTCCATTGAAGCCCCGTAAACCAGGCGAACAGCTCCTTCGGCTTTCGGTTACACCGTGGTCTCGAACCACGGCTCCATTGAAGCAATAACTCGATCACCGTCTCCGCGCCCCTTACCAGTTACACCGTGGTCTCGAACCACGGCTCCATTGAAGCACAATCTCAATAAGCCCTTGCGCCTCGCAAGCCGGGGTTACACCGTGGTCTCGAACCACGGCTCCATTGAAGCCTTTAACCCGCAAATGACCTGTGCCACCGCCCACGTTACACCGTGGTCTCGAACCACGGCTCCATTGAAGCATGTATGACCGGACGATCACTATAACGCGGGCGGGTTACACCGTGGTCTCGAACCACGGCTCCATTGAAGCTGGATCTGCACGCTCTGGCCTCCCTGCAGGTTGAGTTACACCGTGGTCTCGAACCACGGCTCTATTGAAGCGGATTCGGAGCCGGCACACTCATTGCCTGCAGAAGTTACACCGTGGTCTCGAACCACGGCTCCATTGAAGCACAGAGGATGTCGCCTAGATGCAATCGTACTCGGTTACACCGTGGTCTCGAACCACGGCTCCATTGAAGCTTTCGACGGTCGGGAAAGCCTGCGCCGCCTCAAGCTGTTACACCGTGGTCTCGAACCACGGCTCCATTGAAGCAATCGTGAAGGCTACCTGGACCCGTTCGTATAGGGTTACACCGTGGTGTTGAGCCACGGCTCCATTGAAGCGGCCAGTGGTACAACTGGACGGGCACTGTTTACACGTTACACCGTGGTCTTGGGCCACGGCTCCATTGAAGCTGGAAGAAGACAGCCAAAGGTATCGGTATGGACTCGTTACACCGTGGTCTTGAACCACGGCTCCATTGAAGAGTTATTCTGATAAATTTGCTGATCAGCCAGATTGCTTACACCGTGGTCTTGCGCCACGGCTCCATTGAAGGGCTCGAATTGGTAAGGACCAAATGTAGTTAAACTTTGGTCTTGGGCCTCGTCGAGATTTGAATCACCAGGCTTTGCCGGGCGGATGGGTGTGGGAGGGCCTGGCGTTGGGGCCGACCCCCCAAGTCTTTTTCTTTAGCTTTAATCATCGTCGCAGCAGCATGGCCGCGCTCTCGTGGACGGCTTCCGACAGGGTGGGATGGGCGTGAATGGTCCTGCTCAGTTGATCTGAGGTCGTATGTGACTGGATCGCGATGACGCATTCGGCGATCAGCTCAGAGGCGCGCGGGCCGATGATGTGGACACCCAGGATGCGGCCGGAGCGTGAGTGTGCGAGGATTTTAACAAATCCGTCCGTCTCGCCCAGGCACTGCGCCCGCCCGGTCCCGGAAAACGGATAAACCGCCGAGCGGTAATCGGCGCCGAGATTTTTCAGCTCCTCCTCGGTTTTTCCCACGGATGCCACTTCAGGTGAGGTATAGACTACGGCGGGAATGGCGTCATAGTTGATCTCACCGGCAAGTCCGGCAATGCGCTCGACCGCGGCGATCCCTTCGGCCGACGCTTTGTGGGCCAGCATAGGGCCGGGTATCAGGTCCCCTATGGCATAGACTCCCGGAACACTCGTCCGGTAATTTTCGTCGACGATGATGAAGCCCATCGGGTCGAGCCGGATTCCGAGTTCATCTGCCCCGAGGCCCTGGACCAGGGGCTTTCTTCCGACCGCGACAAGCACCTTGTCAAATTCGGCCTCTTCCTCCTTACCGTCACCCGAATCCATGAACAGTTTCACTCCCTGTTCGGAGTTCTCACCGCGTAGTACTCTTGTTTGGAGCCGAAAATTGATGCCTTCCCGCCGGAGCACCCTGTCGAGAAGCCTGCCCACCTGTGCGTCAAGCGCAACGGCGATTCGAGGCAAAACTTCGATCACGGTTACCTGCGATCCCAGCCGTGCCCAGACAGACCCGAGCTCGAGGCCGATATAGCCTCCGCCTATGATTCCGAGCCGCCCGGGGACAGATTCGAATTTAAGCGCCTCCGTCGAGCTTACGACCCGTTTGCAGTCGAACGGCAAAAACGGGAGCTGGACCGGCTCGCTCCCGGTGGCAAGCATGATCGCTCCAGCTCCGTAGCGTGCAGGGGGCATGTCCGGATCAAGCACCTCTATTTCCCCGGCGGTTATCAGGCTCGCCGATCCTCGAATCAGGCGCACACCGCTCCCCTCCATCAGCCTGCGGACGCTTTCACTCAGACCCGAGACGATCCTCTCTTTTCGATCCATCAACCTGGCCAGCTCGATTGAAACTCCTTCCACCCTGATTCCGTGTTCGCCAAGGCGGTTTCTCGCAATGTCATAGAGTTCGGTAGATTCCAGAAGAGCCTTGCTGGGGATGCATCCCACATTGAGGCAGACCCCTCCGGGGCGGGCATCTCTTTCTATACAGGCCGTCTTCATGCCCAACTCGGCCGCGCGGATGGCGGCGACATATCCGCCCGGCCCTGCGCCGATCACGATCAGATCAAATTTTTCCGGCATCTATATCTCCATCATGATGCGCTCGGGATTTTCCACGAAATCCTTGATCCTGCGCAGAAAAGTAACCGCCTCCCTGCCGTCGATTAACCGATGATCATAACTGAGCGCGACATACATCATTGGCCTGATAACAATCTGGCCGGCCACCACGACGGGCCGGTCCTCTATCTTGTGCATGCCGAGGATGGCGCTCTGGGGCGGGTTCAAAATGGGCGTACTGAGAAGCGAGCCGAAAACTCCCCCGTTGGTGATCGTGAAGGTACCGCCCGCAAGATCGGAGATATCGATCCTGTTATCTTCGACCTTTTTTGCGAAATCGGCAATTGCCTGCTCAAGAGCCGCGAACCCGAGCCTGCCGGCGTCTCTGATTACCGGCACGACAAGGCCGCGCTCCGCCCCGATCGCGACACCTATGTGATAATAATTATGATAGACGATTTCATTTCCCTCGATGAAAGCATTGACCTCGGGCATTTCCTTCAGGGCGGAGACGCTTGCCTTGATGAAAAAGGACATAAGTCCAAGCCGGATTCCATGTTTCTGCCGGAATCCTTCCCCGAACTGCTTTCTGAGCGCCTGCACCCGGCTCATGTCGATTTCGTTAAAGGTCGTGAGCATTGCCGTACTCCGGCGTGCTTCCAGGAGTCTTGCGGCAATCCGCTGCCGAATCGGAGACATGGGCTTGCGGAAAGTATCTTCGCGGCCGGGAGGGAATCCCCCTTCTTCCGCAGCGGGTACCGCCCGGGGGTATTCACGCCCGGGGGCCTCCTCGGCCGGTTTTGCAGGGGCATGCTGTTCAACGTAGAGCAAAACGTCCCCCTCGGTAATTCTTCCTCCCGGGCCTGTTGGCGCAACGGCGGAAAGGTCGACTCGCTTTTCCTCTGCCAGGGCGCGGACCGATGAAGAGATAATCGGCTTTGAAGGAGCCGGTTCTTCTGCTCCGGGTGCGACAGCCTCTTCTGCACGAGGCGGGGGAGAAGGTTCGGGGGGGTGCTGTTCCGGTGGCGCGGCCCGGGGAGGCTCAGAACCAGGGGCTCCTCCCGCATGTTCGGGCGGTTTTTTTACCTCTTCAGCCCTTGTCTGCGCAGCAGTCTCCTCGATTTGGCCAACGACCGAGCCGACCTTCACGGTCTGCCCCTCCGGAACGAGGATTTTCAAAACACCGTCGGCCGGAGCTGAAATCTCAAGGGTTACCTTGTCGGTTTCGATAACGAACAGGACTTCGTCCTTGCGGACCGATTCCCCGTCCTTTTTGAGCCACTGCGCAAGCAGCGCTTCCTGGACTGATTCACCAACTTCGGGGATTTTAAGCTCAATCATGGTATCTCCAGGTTTTAGGAGTTTGCTCCCAGTCAGCCCAAGCCAACCATCATCGGAACGAAAGGCCGGCCCGGGGATCTTTCGGGACCGTTCTTCAGGCCCTGAAAGTCATATCCAGCAGCATGTCCTGCTCTTTTTTGTATGTGGCAAGGTAGCCTGAAGCAGGACTGGCCGCAGGCGCTCTTCCGATATAGGCCGGATCGTGACCAGTCAAGGCTTTTAGCCTTAACCGGATGAAGTCCCATCCCCCCATGTTCTCAGGCTCCTCCTGGACCCAGTAGAACCTGGCCGCAGCAGGGTATTTTGACAGAGCATCCTTCAGTTGGGCTTCCGGATAGGGATAGAACTGCTCCAAACGCAGGATTGCCGCATCCTCCGCGCCTGAGGCTTTCCGCTTCTCGATCAGCTCGTAGTATATCTTTCCGCTGCAAAGATATATTTTCTGCGCCTGTTCAAAACCGGGGTCGTCGATTACTTCCCTGAAATGGCCGGAAGAGAGTTCCGATACGGTAGAAACCGCCTCCGGAAGCCTCAGCATGCTCTTGGGAGTGAAGATTATCAGGGGCTTTCGGAATTTTCGCCGCATTTGCCTGCGGAGCAGGTGAAAATATTGTGCCGGCGTACTTGGATAGCAAACCTGCATGTTATCTGCTGCGCAAAGCTGGAGGAATCTCTCCACACGGGCGCTCGAGTGCTCGGGGCCCTGTCCCTCCAGACCGTGAGGCAAAAAGACGGTCAGGCCGCTTAGCCGATGCCACTTGGACTCGGCGCTCGCGATGAACTGATCGAAAACCGGCTGAGCGTTGTTGGCGAAATCGCCGAACTGAGCTTCCCAGATCGTCAATGTGTTGGGGGTGGCCAATGAATAGCCGTAATCAAATGCCAGCACGGCTTCCTCGGAGAGCATGCTGTCGTAAACCATGAACCGGGCCTGGCTGGAGGAGAGATTATTCAACGGGATATAGTGTTCTTCGGTGTCCACGTCGTAGAGGACGCTGTGTCTATGGCTGAAGGTGCCACGGCTGCTGTCCTGTCCGCTGAGGCGAACGGGGGTGCCTTCAACCAAAAGTGAGGCGAAGGCAAGTGCCTCCGCATTGCCCCAATCGATACCCTGATCCTTCTCCAGGTTCCGGAGCCTTCTGTCCAGTATGCGCAAAAGGCGGGGGTGAACAGAAAAGCCTTCAGGAAAAGAATTCAGTTTTCGCGCGAATTCCAGCAGCTTCTCGGCGCTCACGCCCGTTTCAACGGATTCGTGGGAATATTTCCCGTCTACTCCCTGCCAGACGTCGTAAAATTTTTCCTCGGGCAGTTTGCAGAGCTTGTCGTGAGCGGCCGAGTAGGCGAGTTCCATGCATTTGTTCGTGTCTTCGATGAACCGGTTCATTTGCTCTTCCGAGGCGATCCCGGATTCTTTCAAAGAATCGAAATAGATTCGATAGAGGGGAGGCCGGTCCTTTATTCTTGCATACATTTGGGGCTGCGTGTAGTAAGGCTCGTCTCCCTCATTGTGTCCGTAGCGCCTGAAGCAAACCACGTCGATTACGACGTCTTTTGCAAACTCCGTCCTGTAATCCAGTGCCAGTTTCACCACGTGGAGCGCCGCTTCGGGATCTTCGCCGTGTACATGAAAGATCGGCACCATCAGCATCTTGGCTATGTCGGTGGCATACCGGGTGGAGCGGGCGTGCTCCGGAAGAGTGGTAAAACCGATCTGGTTGTCGATGACCAGGTGCAGCGTCCCTCCAGTGGAATAGCCCTCCAGTTGGGACATGTTGAGGGTTTCGGCCACAACTCCCTGGCCCGCAAAGGCCGCATCCCCATGGATCAAAACAGGCAGCACCAGTCGGCGGTCTCTGTCTCCGAGCTGCTCCTGCCTGGCGTATGCCAATCCTTCGAGGACCGGGTTAATTGCCTCCAGGTGACTCGGGTTATTGGGGAGAAAGATTCTCAACTGCTGAGCGTCTCCCAATTGCAGGTCGGCCATGTATCCCCTGTGGTACTTTACGTCTCCGGACCCGTAAAGCGACTGAGGATCGTAATGCTCTTCGAATTCGCAGAAAAGATGCTGATAGAGCTTATTGAGAACATTAACCTGTATATTCAGCCGCCCCCGGTGCGCCATTCCCATAAGGATTTCGCGGCAGCCTCCGCGAGAGGCATGCCGCACGAGGGTGTCCAGCATGGGTACGATGATCTCGGCTCCCTCCAGTGAGAAACGTTTCTGCCCGACGTACCGGGTGTGGAGTAAATGCTCGAAAAGAGTAGCCTGACAGAGCTTATTGAGGGTTTCGAGCTTTTCGTCGCTGCTCAACTGAGGTCTGTTGCGTGATGGTTCCATTCGGTCCTGTAACCATGCCCGTTCCAGAGGGTCCTGGAGATGCATGTACTCAACGCCGATCGAATGGCAGTAGGTCTCACGAAGGGCCGATATTATCTGTCTGAGCGGGACCTGCTGCTGGAACAGTGTGGCTGGGGCATAAAAGAGCCGGTCGAGGTCCTCCTCGGAAAGATCGAAACCGGAAAGGTCGAGCAGACCGTGCGTGTTGGGACATCTGGCCAGTGGGTCCAGGCAGGTCAGAATGTGCCCCAGATCGCGGTAGCGATAAATGAGTTCCTGAACATTGCACTGTCTCAGCAGTTCGTTTTTATCGCAAAAGCCCGTACTCACCTGTTCGGGGCGAGCCGCGAGTTCAAAACCATCGAAGAAAATCCGCCATTCGCGGCTGACGCTCTCCGGGTTCGATTTCCACTTCTTGTATTCCGAATCTATTAAGTCAGAATTGAGGCTCAATGAGTAATTCATCGGTAAAATAATCCTGTGCGGGCACCCAGCCTCGAAAAATCCCGAAAAATTGGAGTAACTTCACCATTTCTCGCAGGATAAGCGCAAAGCCGCATGCTCTAATTGTTCAACTCTTGTTCAGCACCGTCCGGCAAAGCCGGAATACCGGAATATAATAATAGTAATAGTAATATGAACCGCTTGACCGCTGAATTTCCCCCGTTTTACAGGGCATGAGGGCCGCCCCTGAATCCCCCTTTGGGATGGTGAGACTTCAAGCCTATACCGGGAACTGCGCCAGGTTTTCGGATGAACACGAACTATGAATGTGTTCGTCTTCAATTTTACGTCGTTTCTCCTGCCTCGAAAAGACTTGGCGGGCTGCGCGCCGTTCAGCCCACCCTGCGGGTCCTTTCAGGGTTTAAGGTGTCCCAACTGCATGAGATGCTGCTTTCAGGAATATTCAGCCGAAAAAAACACGAATTCCGGATGTAAGTTAACAGATAGCTATCATGGAGTTGATGTCAAGAACGGATGGCGTTCATAAGAGGCTTCAAAGTGCTGGAACCGGCGCCGGGCAAATCCGGTAAGCACCAGGTGTTCAAAAAAACATAATGCAGGCAACGGAATTATAAAAGGGCAAAGGGTATGGTGAAGAAATCAGTCCATAGTATTGCATGGCTGGGTTTCATCGGAAGCAAAATTATCGATGAAATCCTGGAGCATGGACAAGTGCTTGACAGACAGGTTTTCGAACTCGACCCCGCAGCGCCTCGTGCTGATCTGTTCCCAGGAGCCTTCAGGCACTTCATCGTCATATACAATTCTGCAATCAACTTTGTCCACGTGAATGAAACGGTGGTTACTGCCGAATATTTTTATATGGGAGCACTCTGTATTATCCTCTCTTGTGGACAAATACCGGAAGCACAGCCCGCCCATGCTGATATCCTGGATTTGTCCCATATTAACGATCTCATTGGGTTTTATGAAAGCAGCGAATGCACCTTCTTTGCCCTTGAGCCTCTTGAATTTTCTTTTTTCTTCAGACATTTTTTTCCACCCAACCCGCGAAAAAGGGAATCCCACGATCTAGACAGGGAAAGCCCCAAGAATCACTCAATCCATCACATGGCAGCTTCTTGAATTAAAGATATGATATTTTAATTAAATGTGAAAGAGGGATTTTGTAGGGCAGTAATTGGGTATTTACGTAACTACTATGCCGTTAAATTCAAGTAACACAATAAAATAGGGCAACCTCGCGAACAGCTACAAAATGTCAGATAAATATTTTTTAATCTTTTGTACTGAGATGGGTTCATGATGATTCAGGACTTTGGAATCTCCGCTTCAGCAATAGGTAGATGGGTAATGGAAAACGTACGCGTTTACCGCAAAGGTGCATGGATAAAAGCTTCTCTGCGCAGAGCTTCCGGCTA
The DNA here is from genome assembly GCA_052147195.1 of Syntrophobacteraceae bacterium. GTDB lineage: Bacteria > Desulfobacterota > Syntrophobacteria > Syntrophobacterales > Syntrophobacteraceae > SbD1. The sequence goes on along the minus strand of JBKQLC010000167.1, from coordinate 40,407 downwards.
AAGCCGGTAAGCTGATGAACAGATTATGCAGGAACGCAGAGTCAAAAGCGGTATATCGGGTTAAAAACCGCTTCCATGAAGCATGCCCGGGCGCCACGAAAATTGGACCGAAGCGGGAATTTTATTCGACAACCCGCACAATCCCGGGATGTGTCTCGGGGGTTTCCAGTTGACCCACGTTTTCCTCTGCGTTCCCCGCATTCTTTGTGCTTCAATTCCGTCCGGGCTCCGTTCTTTTTTTTATTTCCATGAGATGATCGTAGGCTTCGGAGAGGCGCAAAAAGTTTTCGTGTTCACCCCCTTTGTCGGGGTGCATCTTCTTTGCCTTGAGCCTGAAAAGGCGTGTCAATTCCTTGCCGCTCATCCGGGAAAACTCACCGGCCGAGATTTCGAAAATCTCAAAGGCGGTTTGAACCGGGAGGGAAGAAGCGGCCTTATTGAAGCCCACGTGGGACCGGAACCCCTCGAACCATGTCTGAGACTGGAATTGGGAATCGAAATAAAACCAGGCGTATTTACTGAGATACGGGTGCAAAGTGTCGTTTTCCCTCTCTACTCCGAGAAAGAATTCTTCATCAGAATTAATTCTGCAAAGTTCCTGCAGGACCAGCCCATCGAGGTTTTCCCGGTCAATGGCCGAAGGATAATCCCTCAGATGATGCGGAACAAGAAGCGGTATGCCGAGCGAAGCATAAACATAAGCGGCGTATTCACCCGCCGGCAATGCCGGCTCCATGCTGTCGATGTCACTTTCGATTTCGTCTCTCGATCTGCACAGAAATACATTAAGAAATTTCCAGTGCCTCAGCCCCAGTTCACCTGAGTCAGTCCTGCCAAACCTCAGATAATAAAGCCTGCGGGCGTCGAACATGTGAACCTTTCTCTGGCCGGGGGCCAGTTCTCCAAGATTGCACGAAACCTGCCTCCGAGAGTGCCGGGAACGGTCGAAAGTTTCAATGATTCTTCGAATCTCCGGCTTGAGGAAAGGCCGCAGAATGTGCTCAATCTCATCTGTTCTGAACCGGACCCCCTTTTTTTGAAGGTTCTCTTCGATTACTGATTGGAAAGCGAAGCTGTGCCTGTCGAAATACTGTATGTAACTCGCCGGGTCCGGCCCAAGATCCATGAGATCGCGGGATTTCAAGATTCCATGGTCCGAATAGGTTTCTCTGATTACGTAACGATAGGCGCCACGCTGCCTTATACGTTTGAGATAAATGGGAATCCCCCCTTCCGCTATGGTTGAGCCCTTGAACACATTCAGGCGGTAACAGGATCATTTCTAAAATTAGGCATTAGTGTTTGTAACGCTATTGAGGGGCTCTGCGATTCATTTTATAGCGTCGCAACTCCCAAAGAAAGATTATAGAAACTCGCTGGTTTTTCCGAATCTTCAGGGTAGAATTTGATCTCAGGGAGGTTTGGCGCCTGGAAAATGGAAAACATGATCGAGCAAGAAAAGCTACTGGAGAACTACCTCGGCGAGGGTAACAAGGAAGCAGCGGTAAAGCTGCTTGTCGAACTTGTGGCCGCCCGTGCGAAGGAGAAGAATTTCGAAGCGGCGGAAATCATGAGAGCCCGCATTTTCGAAATAGACCCGATGGCGCTTGGCGAGATAATCCGTTCCGGAGAGATCATCGAAAAGGAAAAAAGCCGAAGCATTGACGCAGGCCACCGGGAAATCTGGGCCAAACTCTACGACAGCTTAAGCATTGAGGAAGCCAACACCCTTTATTTCGCATTCACAAAAGCAATCTACGAGAGTGGGGAGACGATATTTCAACAGGGTGAGTGGAAGCCTCGACTCTATTTCATCAACAGCGGACAAGCCAAAATCGTTTATTTGCTGGACGGCAAAGAAGTCTTTTTGAAGGCTGTCAAACCAGGCCAGTTGGCAGGAGAGGACACCTTCTTCTACCTTACGGTCTGTACGACAACAATGATAGCGCTCTCCAAGACCGAGGTAAGCTACCTGGATTCAAAGATTCTGAAGGAGTGGAAGACCACTTCGCCGGTGCTCGAATCCAAATTACTAAGCTTTGCGTCGAGTACGGAAAAGATTGCAGACCTGCTTAAAGCCAGGGAAATGGACCGCCGCCTGCTGAGAAGAATCAACGCCGGAGGAAAAGCAACTGCGGTCCTGGTGGATTCATCTGAAAATCATGTCGGCAAGCCCTTCACGGTGGACTTAGGCGACATATCGCGGGGCGGGCTACGTTTTTTTGTGAGAATTACCAAAAGCGATACGGCCGGCCATCTGCTCGGAAAGAGGGTTTGCATCAGCTATCGTCATCCGCAACTGGACTCCTCGCACACGTTCATGCAGAATGGAACGATCGTGGGAGTACGTTTCAACCCCTTCGAAGACTGCTCTGTCAATGTAAAGTTCGACTCGCTGCTACCGGAAGAGCTGATCGAGCAATTAGGAAAACTCCCCCACCCCTGGCAGGATTCTGATCTTTAATTTCATTGAGCTTCGACTTTATTCCCGCCCATCGTCCGCGCGTCCTCCGGCCCGAAAACTCACAGTGAGATCAAACCATTCCTGAGGACTGTTCCTGCGGCTTTCAGGCAGAAAACGGGTTCCTGAGAACAATCGTTGCTTCGCGCTCCGGGCCGACCGATATTATCTGGACGGGAACACCTGAAATTTCCTCGATGGCCTTCAAATATTTTTTGGTATTTTGAGGAAAATCATCCCACCTTCGCACTTTTGTTATGTCTTCGTCCCATCCTGAAAATTCTTCGAAAACAGGCTCGCATGACTCCAGGCGATCAAGTTCTGCAGGGACGTGATCGAGGCTCGTGCCCCTGCAACTGTAGGAAAGGCCTATTTTGAGTTTCGGAATTCCGGTAAGAACGTCCAGCTTGGTGATTACCAGGCCGCAGAGGCCGTTCAGCCTGACAGAGCTGTTTACGACCACCATGTCCAGCCAGCCGCATCGGCGCGGCCGCCCGGTGGTGGCCCCGAATTCCCCCCCGATTTCCCTGATGCGCTCTCCGGTCTGGTCGAGAAGTTCTGATGGAAATGGCCCGCCGCCGACGCGCGTTGTGTACGCTTTGACCACGCCGAGGACACTGTCTATCCGGGTAGGTCCGATCCCGGCTCCGCAGCAGGCGTTGCCGGAAACGGTATTAGACGATGTTACGTAGGGGTAGGTCCCGTGATCGACGTCCAGGTGAGTGCCCTGCGCTCCCTCGAAAAGAACGCTGCGGCCCTGGACGCCTGCTTTCTGAAGCTGTTGGGATACATTTCCTGCGTAAGGCCGGAGCCGCTCCCCATAGGCGAGGTATTCGTCTTCGATCTCCGATAGATCCAAAGGCTTTTGTCCAAAAAAATTCTGGAGCAGGAAATTTTTCTCCTCGATGTTTCTCGCCAGCATTTCGGGAAACGCCGCACGGTCCAGAAGATTGTGGACCCGAATTCCGCCACGACCCACCTTGTCTTCATAGCATGGGCCGATCCCGCGCCCGGTGGTGCCGATCGCGGTCTTGCCCTTCCTCTCTTCGCGCGCAACGTCGAGCGCGCGGTGATAGGGCATGATGATATGCGTGTAGAGGCTGATCATAAGGTTGTCAGGCGTTACGTGCCGGCCGGCTTCCTCGAGGCTGTCCATTTCACGCATCAGCTCGCCGGGATCAAGCACCACTCCGTTTCCGATCATGCACATTTTGCCTGGATGAAGGATACCTGAGGGGATCAGGTGGAAGATATGCTTCTGTCCGTTTACGACCAGAGTGTGGCCGGCGTTGTTTCCGCCCTGAAATCTGACGATGAAATCCGCCTTTTCAGCAAGCAGATCGACAACCTTGCCCTTCCCTTCATCGCCCCACTGAGTGCCCACTATGATCACATTCGCCATATTCTTATCTTTCTCTCAAGCCACATCGTCCGCCCGATCACCCGGTCCAGGCGTAAGGATACCGTTCAAACGTTTCCATCAATCGAGGGATGATTGGCCGGTTGGGATTTAGGAAGCCGGATTCTTCCCCTTACCTGTAACGAAAATTCGCGCCGGTGTCAAAAAAAAGAGCATTGTCGTGGAAGAATTCTCACCTTTAGCGATGAGTCGAGTCAACATCCGAGGACCCGAAAAGGAATATCCGGATCATGCAGGATTGCTGTGCAGAACTTTTCCAGCGTATCAGTTAAATCTTCAAACTCTTCGGGTTTGGATAGAAAGGAAGAAGCACCGGCATGCTTGCTCAAGGCTATGTCACGCTCCTCTCTGGATGTGGTGAGGATAAGTACGGGGATATTCTTCAGTTGCGGATCGGATTTTATTCTTGCCAGGGCTTCCCTGCCATCTATTCTCGGCATATTTAGATCGAGCAGGATAAGATCGGGCCTGGGAGACTTTTCCGGGTCTGCAAAATCTCCCTCGTTGTACAGATAATCCAAGAGTTCCTGCCCATCTTCGACAAAGCGCAAAACATGAGCAATGCCCATATCCTGAAAAGCCGATTCCACCAGAAGGCAATCGTCTTCGTCATCATCGGCCATGAGAACTACAAATGCAGGATTTTGCATTTCCATCAGGCCCCTTTTTTTTGTTCAATCGGGAGGGTTACGATAAAGGTAGCGCCTTGCCCCGGCGTACTGTTGGCAGTGATACTGCCACCGTGCATGGCCACAATCTTCCTGCAAATGGCGAGTCCCATGCCGGTTCCGCTGTAAGGGGAATTCCTGCCATGGAGTCGCTCAAATGGTTGAAAGATCTTTTGACCGTAGCATTCGTCGAAACCAATGCCGTGGTCCTCTACAAATATCCGGCAGACAGAACCGGCAATGCTTCCGTAAATCTTCACAATGGGTGGTTCAGATTCCTTCCGGTATTTTATTGAATTCTCAATTATGTTCTGGAAAAGCTGGCGCAATAGCGTGGCGTCAGCGTCCACGGTCGGCAGTTCACTAATCTGCACACTCCCTTTGGCCTTCTTGATCAAAAATTCCAGGTCGCTGGCGGCGTCTTTGGCAACTTCGGCCAGGGATACAGGCTTGAAGTTTAGCTGGCTTGTACCTGTTCTGGAATAGTTGAGCAACGACCGCAGCAACTCGGACATGCGGTTTGCCGCTTTTGTCAGGCGCTCCAGGTAGTCCCTGCCTTCCGAGCTGAGGGATTCCTTATCTTTCTTAATGAGCATGTTGCCGAAAGTCTGAATTTTACGCAAAGGTTCCTGCAGGTCGTGGGAGGCTATGAAAGCAAATTCCTGCAATTCTTCGTTCATGGATTCCAGCTTTGCCACTGCTGTGCTGAGTTCGGCGGTACGCTCCGTCACACGCAGTTCGAGTTCATTGCGGGCCCTGCGAATCTGGTCCTCGGCCCTCGTTCGGGATAGTGCCTCGACAAATGCAGCGGAAAGGGGTTCGAGCGCCTGTATATCGGCCTGCTCGTACCCGGCCTCCTTGTTCGCCAGGGCGATCATGCCCGTTGTGATCTCTCCCCTTTTCAACGGGACACCGATGAAAGTCTTTATAGCCGGATGTCCCTGGGGACGTCCGGTGCTGCGGGGGTGTGAACCGGGATCATTTACAATAAGCGGTCTGCCCTCCTTCAAGACTTCCCCCCAAATGCCGCGAATCTTCATGTTTTTTACGAGCTTCACCGCATCCGATTTGGGCATCCGGCACTCGGACGAACCGCGATCGCTCTGCGCGATATCATGGAAAAGGCCATTCTCGCCTATCTCGCCAATAAACCCGAACTTGCTCCCGGTGAGATCTTCGGCGACCGTAAGGCAGGTTTTCGCAAGCTCCTCCTCGGTCTCACAGGTAATCGCCTCTCGCAGGACCCTGTTTATGCCTTCGAGAAGTGTATTCTTTCGCAGTATTTCCAGTTCTATCCGCCTGCGCGCCTCGGCCTGTTCTTCAAGCTGGGCCACCAGTTCCTCGAGCCTGTCTTTCTGGCTGACAAGTTCGGCCTTACGCTCGTTGAGTTCGAGAAACACCCTGACCTTGGAGAGCAGGACCTCAGAGACGAAGGGTTTGGTGATAAAATCCACCGCTCCTGCCTCATAGCCCCTGAACACGTAGGGCTCTTCGGAATAGACCGCGGACAAAAAGATGATGGGAATACCCCGGGTCCGCTCATCGCTATGCAGCAGGTTGGCCAACTCGTAGCCGTCCATTACCGGCATCTGAACGTCGAGGATCGCCAGGGCAAAGTCGTGGTTGAGCGTTGCCCGAAGGGCCTCATCGCCAGTGGCGGCCTTGACGATCCTGACATCGAGCCGTTTGAGCACGTTTTCCAGAGCAAAGAGGTTGCTCTCCTTATCATCAACGATCAGAACCTTGGCCATTTGTTTAGCGCTTCCTTAGTACTCGTTTTCATAAATGCGGGTTCGAAATCAATATTCGAATCTGCCGGTCTAATCCTTAAAGTCCGGAAAGAAACCGGGCAATTTCCTCTATGTTCATCACGTGGTCCACTTCCGTCTCCTCCATGGCCGCCATGGGCATAATAGGGAATTGCGCCGTGGCCGGGTCCTGAACGATGGTTGTGCCGCCATTTTCCTTGATCCGCCGAAGCCCAACTGCTCCATCCCTGCCGGCACCGGTAAGAATAATGCCGATAAGTCCGGGGCCGAATGCTTCTGCAGCCGTTTCGAACAAGACGTCCATAGAAGGTCTGGAATAATTCACCTTCTCATCGACCGAGAGGGAAAAGGTCGCGTCCAATTCCAGCAGCAGGTGATAATTAGGGGGCGCGAAGTAGACGACGCCGGGGAGTGCCTTTTCCTTTTCCTCGGCTTCCCGGACCACAAGTGCACAGGATCGGCCCAGGATTTCCAAAAAAGAACGGTCCTGCAGCGGGTGGAGGTGCTGGACGACAATGACGGGCAGCGGGAAACCGGCGGGGATCAGCGGCAGAAGCATACCCAGGACCTGAAGTCCTCCCGCCGACACACCGATAACCACAGCCTTATGCAGGCCCCTCGGCCTCACTGGTTTGTCTTTTGATAAATTTTCCATTTGTCATTCAATGTCTTAAAATCGTCCGCCACGTCAGAAAATTGCAGTGCTTCTTTGCTGCCCAGAGCGAGAATCCCTCCATGCACCAGGCTGTCGCGGAACAGTTTCAGGACCCTGCCCTGAAGGGTCTTATCGAAGTAGATGAGAACGTTGCGGCATACGATGAGGTGCACTTCGCTGAAAACACCGTCTGTCACCAGGTTGTGATTGGCAAATGCGATATTCTTTCTGAGCGAGGGGTCGAGAACCGCCGCGTCATAGCCCGTGCGATAGTACTGTGAAAACGATCCGGTCCCGCCGGAGCGCTGGTAGTTTGCCGTATAGTCCTTCATCTTCTCCAGGGGGTAGATGCCTTCCCTGGCCTTATGGAGCGCAACATCGTTGAAGTCCGTGGAAAAGATGGTAGTCCGGTCGTAGAATCCTTCCTCCTTGAAAACAATGGCAAGAGAATAGACCTCTTCGCCGGTGGCGCAGCCGGCGTGCCATATTCTCACGAACGGATGGGTCTTGAGATAGGGAATGATCTGCCCCCTCATGACCTTGAAGAACTCCGGGTCGCGGAACATCTCGGTGACCGTGATGGAGAGCTCATAGATAAGTGTCTCAAAAAAAGACTCATCGTGGAGTACTGGAGAGATCATGTCGCTCACCGTTTTATACCCCGCTCTGAGCAGGATATTGCGGACCCGCCTCTTTATGGAGCTCTTTGCATAATTGCGGAAATCATGCCCATATCGTCTATGGATCGCGTCCAGAAACAAAGTGAGTTCGATCTCTTCAATCTCTTCTTTGCGCATGGGGCACCCTGCTAATAGCCGCTTCTCTTATACAGCCACACCCGTAACATCGAGAGCAGTCGATCCACCTCCACCGGCTTCGACAGGTAGTCAGAGGCGCCCGCAGCGATGCACTTGTCACGGTCGTCTTTCATTGCCTTGGCAGTCAGGGTAATGATGGGCAGGCGGTGGAATCTCGGCTGAGCGCGAATCGCCCTTGCCGTCTCATATCCGTCCATGACCGGCATCATGATATCGAGCAATACGAGGTCAATGTCGGGATTTTTCTCCAAGATCGCCAGTGCCTTCTTTCCGTCTTCGGCCTTGATGACGCTCATACCTCTTTCCGACAGAATCTTTGAGAGGGCAAAGAGGTTGCGCATGTCGTCGTCCACCAGGAGGATGGTTTTGCCTTCAAACATGACGTCTCTGTCGTGCAGGTTTATTATCATCTGTCTTTTGCGGTCGGGCATGGAGCTGACGGTCTTATGAAGAAACAGCGCAACTTCATCCAGGAGACGATCCTCCGACCTGACCCCCTTGATGATGATGGATTCGGCGTGTTTTCTGAGTTCCATTTCCTCTTCTCTGGAGAGGTCCTTGCCCGTATAGACTATCACCGGGGGCACCCGGATACCCTCTTCTTCCTCCATAGCTTTAAGAAGTTCGAAACCGCTCATGTCCGGCAGCCCAAGATCGAGAATCACGCAGTCGAAGTCCCTTTCACGAAGGGCCGCCAGCGCGGCCGCGCCACTCTCGGCTTCGACTATGTGCACGTCCGCATCGGAAATGAGGTTCCCGACACATAGACGCTGCTGGTCGTTATCTTCCACGATGAGCAGGTCTTTGATCTTTTTTTCGACCATGACCTCGATCTTTTCGAAGGCATCGTCGAGACCCTCGCGACTGACGGGTTTGGTAAGAAAACCGATCGCCCCATTTTGCATCGCATCCAGCGAGGCTTCCTGAACGGACATGACGTGCACCGGGATGTGCCGGGTGGCATGGTTTGCCTTGAGCGCGTTAAGGACCGTCCAGCCGTTCATGCCTGGGAGTTTGATGTCCAAAATGATGGCCGCGGGGAGATATTTCTCCGCCAGCCCGAGGCCAGTCTCGCCCGTGGCTGAGGTCAATGCCTTAAACCCCTTTGCGTGGCACTCGTTGAGGAGGATTTTCGCGAAATTGGCATCATCTTCGATAATCAGGATGACCCGTTCGCCTTCACGAAGTTGCTCGCGGTCATCGGGGATGGAAGGGAGCACCGCGGCATACTCAGACGTAACGGACCGGCCGGCTGAAAGGGAAACGGAGGGATTTAGGGCAACTTCCCGCTTCTCCGCCGGGACCGTCCGATCATCGTCTCCCACTGCAAGGTCCAGCGGCAGGAAAAGAGTGAAATAAGACCCTTCACCGGGGTGGCTTGCGAGCTGAATTTCGCCGCCGAGAAGTTTGGCGAGTTGCCTCGATATGGACAGGCCAAGCCCAGTGCCGCCGTATTTTCTGGTAGTCCCGCCATCGACCTGCTGAAAGGCCTCGAAGATCTGCATCTGCTTGTCATCGGGGATGCCCACGCCGGTGTCTTTGACCGAAAAAGCCACGGCCCGGCCGGCGCGCAGGGCGCTTTTCGACAGGTTGACGCCCGCCGCGGGACGATGGAATTTCACAGTTATCGACCCCTGATCGGTAAATTTGAATGCATTGGAAAGCAGGTTTTTAAGAATCTGTTCGAGTCGCTGGCGGTCTGTCGTGATGGCCTCCGGCAGAGTGTCGTCCATGACGATCTTGAAGACTATATCCTTCTCGGCGGCAAGGTGTTTGAAGCCGCGCTCGACATACTCCGCCACGTCTTTCAGGAAGACCTCTCGCACTTTCAGGGGCATACTCCCGGCCTCGATCTTGGAGAGATCGAGCACCTCGTCGATGAGCTGCAGAAGTTCCATGCCGCTTTTCCGGATTATTTTCGCCGACTCGACCTGCTCAGCGGTCAGATTACCCACGGAATTCTCCGACAGGTCACGGGAAAGCAGTAGCAGGCTGTTTAGCGGGGTCCTCAGTTCATGGGACATATTGGCCAGAAACTCCGATTTGTATTTGCCGGTTTTCTCGAGTTCCCCCGCCCGCCTTTCCAGTTCATGACGAGTATCTTCGAGGGCCAGGTTTTTCTCGGCGATCTGCCCCTTTTGCTTTTCAAGGTAGTCGTTTTTCTCCTCCAACTCCTCGTTGATGACCCGCAATTCTTCCTGTTGCTGCTTCAGTGTCTCTTCAGACTGCCTCAGGGACATGGTTTGTTCTTCCAACTCCTCATTGGCGGTTCGGAGTTCCTCCTCCTGTACCTGGAGCTGGGTCGCCTGGCGTTGGGTTTGCTCGAGAAGCTGCCTGAGCCGGGTCTGGTTTTGGACCGTGTTGAATGCAATGGCGATGAGGCCGGAGATGTCTCGCAGAAAGCCCAGCTTTTCGTCCGTGAACTCTTGGAAAGAACCGATCTCCATGACCCCCTTGACGGTATTTTCGAACAGGAACGGCACTGCGACGATGTTGCGCGGCGGGCTGTCTCCGAAGGAGGAGTTGATGCGGATATAGTCCTCGGGAATGTTGGTGATGGAAATGAGGTCCCCTTCGATTGCGGCCTGCCCCACCAAACCTTCGCCCGGCTCGATGGAATCGCCAAGGGACTTGCGTTTGCTGAACGCATAGCAACCGCTCAGAGTCAGAACACCGCCGCCGGAGGCAAGATACAGGGTCCCGATCTGCGCCCCGAGATACCCGGCGAGAAAACCGATCACATCCTTGGCCAGTACATTGACATCTTTTTCACCGACGATGATCCTGTTCAGTTCGTTTTTCCCGGTCTTGACCCAGTCCTGGAGGTCGCTTTCCCTTTTGGCGCTTCTAAGGCTCGCGGTCATGGCGTTTATGGCGTTGCCCAGAAGATCTTTAGGTCCGCTGATCTCGACCGTCCGGCTGAAATCACCCGCCGCTATGGACGAAGCTGCCTCGGACTTGTCCCGCAAACCGGCCTGCATGTCGCGAAAAGAACCGGCAAGAGCCCCGACTTCGTCTTTCCGGACAATGTCGAGGTCATGACCCAGATCGCCGCCCGCAATGTCCTTCATGCGCCTGACGATAAGCCCGAGCGGATGGGTGATGCTCCGCGTAATCAGAAAGGATATAAGCAGGCCGAGTAACAGGGTCGCTATGATAAGCGTTATCATCTCTGTTTTTGCATGGGCTTTGGTCGTCTCGGCCAATTCGATGAAGTCTTTTGCCTTCCAGTCAGCAAAGTCGACCACTGCCTGCATTTTGTCCCTCAAATCATCGGCTGCCACCTGCTGCGCCTGGTAGAAGGACTTGGAGTCGATCTTATCGATACCCGCTGTTCGAATCAGCTCAAACTGCTCGTCGCGCAGCTTCTTCCAATCGGCGAAGGCCTTCCGGGCGGTCAACACATCTTCCTTTTTTCCGAGAAACCGCTTCTCGAGAATGTCAAACTTGCCCCCGATTTGCGATTCAATATCATCGACACCGCTCTCGAATCGACGCAGTTCGGCCGCGTTGCCGGCGAGCGGGACCCTTCGCATTAGGGAGTGTATCGCATAGGCATCGGCGCGGATATCCCGCGCGGTGTATCCTACTGTCAAAGGATGATCGTATAACTCGTTTACAAGATGCCCCAGCGCGCTCATCTCGTAGAGCGCCACGACGCCCACGAGCAAGGTCAGCAGGATCACCTGCAAAAAGCCTATATTTAACCTTGTACCGATCCTGTAATTGCCCATTTTCAGGAAACTGGCCATGCACCCTCCATGATCCGCCCGGTTAAGTGATTTATAGAACAGGGCGATTGCCCCCTGGTCCATAGGTCCTGTTGCCAGCCCAGGATTATGTGGTCTTTGTTCGAGGGCATTCTATGAATGCGGTAGTAGTAAGACACTGAATAAGAACTTGTCTTTTTCGTTTGAGCCGGCAGAAAGATTATTCAGGCCTCCGAAAACCATTAGGAAAAAGACCATGGTCCAACTTATCGGTTCACAGTGCAGATTCTATTAAAGCATAGGGAAATGGTAAAGTCGATATGTGCCGTTATGCGGCGTTTCATGCCGGGTTTTCGAACGCCCGCGCGAAAGCAACCCATCAAAATTGCGCCGTCAGTAGACCAGTTCGCCTCGCATGATTTAATTTAAATTGGCAGGTTGGATTCCCTATGAAATCACGCAATGCCGGTTATAACTCGCAGAGCGGCTTTTTCACAATCGGATGAATACCTGCATACTGAAATTACCTGGCGGCTTCATATGGACAAGGATAACTTCAGGATTTTACTGATCGAAGACGACGAGGATGATTATTTCCTTATAAAGTCTTTACTTTCAGAGGCCCGTTCCGCAACCTATCATATCGATTGGGCGAGGAACTATGAACAGGGCCTTTCCGCTCTTTGCGGCACAGGGTACGACGCCTGCCTTCTTGACTATCGTCTGGGCGCGCGTAACGGCCTGGAGCTTCTCCGGGAAACGATCAACAGTGGTTGTGCCGTTCCGGTCATTCTGCTCACCGGTCAGGGAAACGAAAATCTCGATATGGAAGCAATGCGCGCCGGGGCGGCCGATTACCTCGTAAAGGGCCTGATCGGCGGCGAACTCCTTGAGCGCTCCATACGCTACTCCATCGCGCACAAGCGTACGGAAACAAATCTTCGAAAAAGGACAGCCGAACTTGCTCTGGCAAATGAAGCCCTAAGGCTCGATGAAATGCGCCTTCATGCACTGTGGGAATTACGGCAAATGCACGATGCGTCCGAAAAAGAAATTGTGGATTTTGTACTCGACCGGCTGGTGAAAATAACAGGAAGCCAGTTTGGCATGTTCGGATTCGTGAACGAGACGGAATCAGTCTTGACCTTTCACACCTGGTCTGAAGGGGTATTGCGGGAAGGTGTCTTTCAAAAAACTCACTGGCCCGTGGAGGAAGCGGGAATCTGGGCGGGAGCCGTAACCGGCAGGCAGCCTGTAATTATTAACCATTATGAAAATAAGAATACCGGGCCGTCATTGAAGGGATGCCCGCTCGGCCATGCGCCGGTTCATCGTTTGATGAGCGTGCCTCTCTTTGACGGCGAGCAGATTGCCGGGTTTGCCACCGCTGCGAATAAAGCTGTGGATTATGATGAGTCGGACGTCAGGCAGGTGAGCCTGCTGCTTGACGGCATGTGGCGGCACATCGAGCGGGAGCGAGCCGAGAAGGCTTTGCGGAACTCGGAAAGCCTTGCCGCAATGGGGAGGGCGCTTTCGATCGTAGCTCATGAGATAAAAACCCCTCTTCTCGCAATCGGTGGATTTGCCAAGATGGTACACCGAAACCTCCCTCCGAGATCGAAGGATCGGGAAAAGCTGGATATCGTACTCCAAGAAACAGGCCGTCTGGAGAAGATGGTAAAGGAGATGCTGGATTTTTCCCGGCCTCTTGAACTCCAAAAGTCCCTTGAGGATGCCTGTGGAATGGTGAAAGAAACACTCTCTATTGTAAACGGTGCGGCGAAGGCAAAAGAGGTATCTTTGGAAGCCGATCTTCGCCAGTGTGACAATCCGGTTCCCATGGATGGGTCGCGCATAAAACAGGTACTCATAAATTTGATAATGAATGCCATTCAGGCCTCGCCCAAAGGAGAGAGCGTGATGGTTAACCTGCATAGGCAAAAAGGCGAAATTATCTTCGACGTGGTTGATTGTGGCAGTGGCATTCCGCCTAACCAGCGTTCAGAGATTTTTTCTCTGTTCTTTACAACGAAAAAAGAGGGGACCGGCCTTGGATTGCCGATAGTGAAAAAAATTGTCGATGCTCACAAAGGCCGTATAGAGGTCCTGGATAATCCTGGAGCCGGTGTGACCTTCAGGGTCGTTCTACCGGTTGCCGCTTAGGAGTTTTAAGTTATCAGGTTTTAGTTTTGAGTAACTAAGGCATTAGAGATCCATCTCCATGAAAACTGTCATGGAGTAGTATCGACCAAGCTGCGCCGCTGCCTGGTATGCCTCCATACTGTTGCCATCGTACGGATCGATTTCTCGGAACCCGACGGATCTGTAGAGCGAATGCGCTGCTTTGAGGAATTCCAAACTCTCAAGCTTCAGCTTGGAATACCCGATCATCCGAGCATCATCGACCAGGCGGTTAACGATAGCGCGGCCAATGCCCTTCCCTCGGAATGCCGGAAGTACATACATGCGTTGGATCTCCCCCGCACCCTTCGCCAGTCTCTTCAAACAACCCACCCCTGCGACGGCGGTGTCGTGCTGAGCAAGATAGAACCGCCCGTCTGGAGGACGAAATTTGTCGCGGTCCGCCAAATCAGATTCGACCATAGCATTAACGTCGAATTCGATGCCGTAATCGCGCTTGACACGCCCATTCAGCCACTCGAGATACTCACGGATGAGGGCACCCGCTTGCTCTTTCTGCTCATTACTCTCAACTTCCTGAAAACGAAGTTCTTCCATAGGAACTCATGACTCTAGCTGACAAACGTTGCCTAACGGCCAAGGCTCAGCGCCGCGAGCCAGAGGGGCCGCGATTGCAACTACGGCTCGATGGCCGGGTTCGCTGCAGCGCATGATGCGGCGGTGCTTCACTGGTTTTTTCAAGTTTGCTTATCGGAGCGGTCTCTTTTCTCTTGCTTGGCTTTATAGCGTTCTAATCTTAAGCCACCTTCATTCGGGGGGAGTTGTGCCACTTCGAACCGGAATTTTTCGACAGAGAAAATCGCTTCTTTTTATGCCTTGTTTGCAATCCGCTTTACCCGGTCCGGCATGCTGTGAGGACGGCTTCTCCGTTCGCTGCTCCGCGGGCGCCAGGACGGTCGCGATGGTCTTCACCAGATCTCTTAATCGAAACGGCTTCTCAATATATTCGTTGCCGCCCATCTTCATGATTTCATGTTTCTGTCTGAGACTGTCAGACCCTGTCACCAGGATGAAGGGCAATCCCGGATACCGTGATTTGACGTGATCCAGGAGATCGAGCCCCGACTCGCCCGGCAGTTGGAGATCCGACAGGACTGCGTCATACTTCGAACGCATGAGGCAATTGCGAGCCTGCGCCGCACTGCCTGTAAGTTCCGGTTCAAAACCATAGGCACTCAAATATTCGCCTATAATCCTTAACAGACCCTCATCATCTTCAACAATTAAAATTCTGGGAATCACTGCGTCCATCCTTTTCCACCGGACATCCATGGATTCAAATCAAGACGTCGAACGCCTCGAAGCGGCTCTGAATTAGAGCTTCCACACGTGCCGGCAAAGGCAATTGAACACGATATTTTTATGACCGCATCTCCAAGTCGGATAGATTATTATTTGACATGTATTATTACCTGTCTGCGATTCATGGTAAAGTG
Organism: Syntrophobacteraceae bacterium; assembly: GCA_052147195.1. Classification (GTDB taxonomy): domain Bacteria; phylum Desulfobacterota; class Syntrophobacteria; order Syntrophobacterales; family Syntrophobacteraceae; genus SbD1. The sequence goes on along the minus strand of JBKQLC010000167.1, from coordinate 25,268 downwards.
GTAAGGTGCTGTATTTTTAGTTAGCGTCTCTGTCCCGGGTTATGCATGAGTTAGCGTGAGGTTACGCTGTATGCCTCATAACTATCGGATATCATGCAGTAAAGCAATCAGGCAGAGGAGGAACGGCATGTTGGTGCTTGAGCTCCTCCTCCTTTCGTGTAAGGGCTGATCGGCCCGCCCCATGTCAAATTCCGCTCAACGAAAATGATGATAATTCCGAATAGCAATTGTCATGCCGACCATCCGTGACGACGACTCAGCACCTGCAGGCTTTGACAAGCGATGCGCTGATCGACCGCCACGACCGGGTTGAGCGGAGTATCCCATGGTAACCATAAAGGAAGGAGCACCAGTGAACGTTTTGAGAAGAGCTTTTTTGAAGTACTGCCTTGGTTCATCAGCGCTTGGGCTGGGGTTTTCGACTCTCGGGACCATGGATAAGGCGCTTGCCGCCGAAGGTGACCCCCACATGATCCGGACGGCGCGGGACGGGATTGGAAATGAACCATCGTACCCGATTGCTCCCGACGTTTTTACTACGCTCCAGAAGACGGTCGTGCCTGACACACCTTCGGGTTCGGAGAAGATTCGTCCTGATGAGGTTTCAAGATACAAGCAAAAGGGCTATGGCAACTGGCATTATGGCCCGGGTATGGATTCCGTAAAGCGGCTCGACATCATGCCGGCTGCTTTTAACGGTGCATCTGCCACTAATGCTGCAAGACTTTTGAATTTCTTTACCATAACCGACATCCATATCACCGACAAAGAATCTCCTGTACAGGCGATCTATCTTGGCCTTAAAGACGGTGTCTCTTCGGCATATTCTGCGGTTATGCTGTATACGACCCATGTTCTCGATGCCGCAGTCCGGACGATAAACGCCATACACAAACAACATCCGGTTGATTTCGGTATTTCTCTGGGCGACACCTGCAACAACACCCAGTACAACGAATTAAGATGGTATGTCGATGTTCTGGACGGCAAGGTCATCACCCCAAGCTCCGGGGCTCATGCCGGAGCCGGCGCCATCGATTATCAGAAACCTTACAAGGCTGCAGGGCTTGATAAGACGATCCCCTGGTATCAGGCTCTGGGCAACCACGATCATTTCTGGATGGGGACAAACCCGGTGAGCGATTATCTCCAGCAGGCCTATATCGGCGAGGATATCCTCAAAATGGGAGATATACTCACCGACCCTGACGGCATAAACAAGCGTGATTTCTATATGGGAGTTCTCGACTGCCGGACGCCTTACGGTGACATTATAGGTGCGGGACCTGTCAGCAGCACAAACGCTCCGAAGGTTGCAGCCGATCCGAACCGCCGTTCACTTTCGAAAAAGGAGTGGATGAGCGAATTTTTTACAACATCTTCGAATCCGGCCGGTCACGGTTTCAACCAGTCCAACCTCGACAACGATTTTGCCTGCTACAGCTTCGAACCGAAGTCTGACATACCGATCAAGGTTATCGTGCTAGACGATACTCAAAGGGAAGACGATATCGATTTTCACGGCTATGGGCACGGCTCTCTTGACGAGGTGCGTTATGACTGGCTTGTAGGTGAACTTGATAAGGGTCAGTCTGAAGGTAAGCTCATGATCATCGCTGCGCACGTACCGATAGGCGTCGAAAAGCCGGAATCTTTTCTCGGTTGGTGGTCAAAATCTTCTGTATCCGAGAAAACGCTGTTTGACACACTGCATAAATATCCGAATCTCATCCTGTGGATCGCGGGGCATCGTCATGTAAATGCAGTCACCGCATTCAAGTCACCCGATGACGCCCGTCCTGAACTCGGTTTCTGGCAGATTGAAACTTCATCGTTGAGGGATTTCCCTCAGCAGTTCCGTACTTTCGATATTGTTCGCAACAGCAACAATACTGTTTCGATTTTTACGACCGACGTTGATCCGGCAGTCAAAGAAGGGTCGGTTGCTGCGATATCGCGTTCTTACGGTATCGCGGCTCGACAGCTATACTCGAAGACGCTGTCCTCGAGTCCAGCGCTGCCTTTACTCTCTACCGGTTCGTACAATGCGGAGCTTGTCATACAATTGAGCCCTGAAATGCAGGCGAAGATACAGAACTGTGGAACACCTATACGCGCGTAATCATTTTAATAATCATATATGGGGTGCAGGCGTCTTGCCTTAACTCATCGACCGCAGCCGCCGGATTCTTTCCTCTATGGGGGGATGAGTGCTGAAAAGACCGGCCAGGGCCTGCCCCGAAAGTGGATTTACGATAAACAAATGAGCCGTCGAGGGATTGGCGGCCATCGGAATTCGTTCGGACGCCACGGCCAGCTTCTCCAGGGCGCGGGCAAGGCCTTCAGGGTTATGGGCAAGGCGGGCGCCTGTTTCATCGGCGAGATACTCGCGGCTTCTCGATATGGCGAGCTGGATTAGAGTCGCTGCAATCGGGGCCAGGATGGCCGTTACGATCAGCCCCAGGATGCCGCCGCCACTGTCTTCGTCGCTGTCTCCTCTGAAACCTCCGAAAATCGCAGCCCATCGAGCCATACTGGCCAGAAACATTATCGCTCCAGCGAGGGTTGCAGCAATGGAACTCACGAGAATATCCCGGTTTTTCACATGTCCGAGTTCGTGCGCCAGGACCCCTTTTAGTTCAGCGGGCGTCAGAATGCGCATGATTCCTTCGGTTACAGCCACCACGGCGTTTTCAGGGTTTCTACCCGTTGCGAAGGCATTAGGTGTCTCCTGTGGAATCAAGTAAACCCGGGGCATAGGCAAATGAGCCTCTGAAGCCAGCTCGCGAACGATTTGATAAACCTGCGGCGCTTGAGATTCCTCGATAGGCTGGGCCCGATACATGGCCAGAACTATTTTGTCGGAAAACCAGTAGCTTCCTGCGTTCATTATTACAGCAAGGATAAAAGCCACAAACATTCCCCCCTGCCCCCCGATCATCTTCCCGATCCAGAGAATAAGGACTGTGAGCGCGGCGAGCAGCAGGGTGGTCCTAATTGTGCTTCCAATCATATGCTAGACACCCTCCATTCCGGAAGCGGCGCCGGTTATTCAACCTCGCGCACCTCTATTCTATGCGTGCGGCATCCGGGGGAACTCTTGGGGACGCTGATCCTGAGCACACCTTTCTTGAACTCGGCCTGGATCGCGTCTTCATCGACAGGGCAGGGAAATTTAAACACCCGCGAAAATGCGCCTGTTGGCCTCTCGACTCGAAAAGCTTCCCCCTCCGGAAGGTCATTCTTTCTCAGTCCCGAAACCCATAACCTGCCGGCCTTGCACTCAACTTGAATGTCATGTTCCATAACACCGGGCAAATCTATTGAATAGATCAGTTCTTCTCCGGAATCGACGATATCGCTCATCGGGACCCAGTCTTCGGAATCTTTCGGCTTGTTTTGCCCGGTTGACCCAGGGTCGAAACTACTTATGAACAGATCTTCCATCCGCTCTTTCATGGCCTTCAGTTCATCAAGGAAATCCTTCTTGCCGCTCCCCGCCACAGCTCCCTCCCGTTCGGTAATGATTTGTAAATCCGTCATTATGCTGAGTAGATTCGAATATAAGGTTAATATAATTAATCACGTCAGGCAGATAAACAAGGCGGATAAAAATCGCAGGCGCGCCGCGATGCATCCGCCGGCCGTCTTCTTACCGCGAAACAACTGTTGAGACTTCAAATGGATAAATGGTAGTATCCACACCTCGCGAAGCGTGGGGATACTACACCGAACGACAAATAAGAAGAGGTCAAAAAATGCGTTACTCGCAAGCCTTCATTCATACTATTTTCGACTCGCCCAAGGAGGCCGAAACTGCGTCCCATATTTTCCTGCTTCGAGGCTCCTATATATATCCCGTAGCCGCAGGGATCTATTCGCTCCTGCCGCTCGGAGACCGGGTAGTAAAAAAAATCAGGCAGATCATACGCGACGAACTTAACTCGATAGGGGGCCTGGAGATCAACATGCCGGTTGTCAATCCGGCTGAGCTTTGGAAAAAAACGCGCCGCTATTTCGATATAGGCGAGGAACTGATCCGGTTCAAGGACCGGAGGGATCGTGAATTTGTTTTGGCCATGACCCACGAGGAAGTCGTAACCGATATAGCAAAGCAGTTCGTGCGCTCCTACCGTGACCTTCCGGTTATGCTCTACCAGATTCAGACGAAGATTCGCGATGAGGCCCGCCCACGCGGGGGTCTGCTCAGGGTTCGCGAATTTTTCATGAAAGACGCTTACAGCTTTCACCGCGACTTTGACGACCTGGACAGCTACTACCCAAAGATATTTAACGCTTATCTCAGGATATTTGCCCGTTGCGGCATCAAATCGGTCCCCATAGAAGCCGATTCCGGGATAATGGGCGGGACCGGTTCACATGAGTTCATGCTTGAATCCACGAGCGGCGAGGACCGCTTTGTCGTATGTCCCGGCTGCGGTTACAGTGCGAACACTGAAAAAGCGGTCGGAATCAAACCGGTTCAGGGTCTCCCCGCCGACACGCCGCCCCTGGAAAGGGTCCATACTCCGGATGTGAAAACGATCGCAGACCTGACGGCTTTCTTCAACTCTTCCGAGGAACAGTTCTTGAAAACCGTAGCCTATGTTGCCGACGAAACTTTGGTGCTGGCGGTCGTTCGGGGAGATTTCAACGTATCCACCGCAAAGCTTGTCAACCATCTCAAGGCAGTCCATCTGGACTACGCGCCGGAGAAGATATTGTCTGACAAGGGGCTTCACGCCGGTTTTCTGTCGCCTGTCGGCGTGAAAGGGGTCCGAACCGTACTGGACACTTCGATATCGGACGAGATTGTCTATATCGCCGGGGCCAACGAACCGGATGTACACTACAGAAACGTGCTACCCGGCCGGGACTTCGAATTGACCGAGGCCGCTGATATTGCCGAGGTGCGCGAAGGCGACCGGTGCGCCGTGTGCGGGGCCGCTAACCTGGAGATACGGCGGGGAATCGAACTGGGGCACACTTTCAAGCTCGGGACCAAATACACCGCCCCCGGTTCAATGGACGTAACCTATCTGGGCAGCTCGGGAGAGCAGAAACGGGTGGTGATGGGGTGCTACGGCATCGGAGTCGAACGGCTGATGGCCTCGATTGTCGAAGAATGGCACGATGATTCCGGGATACAGTTCCCATTTACGGTCGCTCCCTTTCACATCGTTATCTCTCCGCTTGGCAAAAAACCGCAAATTCTGGAAATGGCCGAACGCATCTACTCTGAGCTCAGCGCCGCATATGAAGTCCTCTATGACGACAGGGACGAATCGGCGGGCGTAAAGCTCAAAGACGCTGACCTTATTGGAATCCCGGTAAGGATAGTTGTCAGCCAGAAACACGAAAAGACGGGAGACGTGGAAATAAAAATAAGGCAAACCGGTGAGGTGCGAATTTGCCCCGAAAAAGACCTCCAGCGGACGCTCGAAGCAATAGTGAAGGACCTTCAGCCCTCGTTGGAAGGTTTGCCGAATATGCCTGAATAGCAGTTTTTGCAAAATTCAAAGCTCAAAAACTGCCGAAAAAAAGGGCGGCCGAATGGGTCCCGCCAAGGCCGGGACCCACCCAAGGCTACTCCTGATCGAAAACCAATCTTACGCTTTGATATTGGTAGATCAGCTACAGAATTTCGATCTCGAACCGGTAGCTCTGGACAGCGAGCAAGTGAACCTTCTGGCCGGTTCGGGAATTGCTCTGGTCGCCATTCTCAACGGATCGGACACGCCATAATAATCGCGGTTCGCCCCCACGTCGAGCGACAATGCGGTCCCCTGTACCGTTGCTCCGATGAACGCTCCGGAACTCCTCACGTAGGAATATACCGCGGGAACCGGCGTCCCGACCGCAACATCTCCTCCGGCAGGTCCGGCAACCACTGAAACGTCACCACCCAGGTTGAGGGTCCCGTTCTCAATAGCCGCCACACCCATGGGAGTGTTAAAAACCAGTACGATATCCCTGGCCTCACCCCCTATCTGGAGACCGAAGCTCGCGCCCGCAACCGAGATAAACGCAGGCGGAGACCAGTTTCTCTTCGAATCGCGAGCCACCAGGACACCCTGGCCGAGTTCACCGCCGAAGATGAAACCGGCTTTGACCTCGCCCGGGATTATCGCTATCCCCTGGGCTCCTTTTAGAACCGGGGCCGGAATCCCTCCGAGCGCAGCATTGAAAACTCGCGTTGCAGCTTCCATACGGTCAATTTGTCCGAAAGCGGGTACCGCCTGGATAGCAAACACCCCGCACAGTAGAAAAAGACCAATTAAAACCGCTGCCGCAAAATTCTTCATGGCAAGCTCCTTTATATTTAGCCCTGAGAATCATTGAGGGCGTTTCTTGAACGCAGATGTTTATTTAAACATAATGATTTAAAGATTAATGGCAATATTTTCAAGAATATACGCGATCACCTATAAATTCCTGTCATGAGAAATCCTCCGTTTGGAATTCAATTACGTAATCCGAGGGAAGTTCGGTTTTTGCCTTCTTTCGAGAATTTTACGAAATATCGTTAAACCTCAGCTCAGATAATTTGAGTGTCAAAATTCATGCAGCACTGGCACCAGACACATGCTTAAACGTTCAGTAGCATCTGTGGAGTATTATTTAATGTTTGCAAGCACTTAGCAAAGAATGGATACAACGCGGTCCGGGAAGCGAAGCGTGCGGCCCTGATTGGAACACTATTTGCTCTTCCTTTCCGGGCAAAGGAGGAGAAGATATGAGTGGTGTAATTCAGATCGTTTCGGGGCTTGTAGTCGGATGCGCTGGTTTCCACCAGATAGCCGAGCATCCCATCCAGGGAGTTAGCGCGCTGTTCCTGGCCGGTTTTTTAGTGATGATCGGTTTTGAAAAGAAGCTGGCTGAGCGGTCGAGAGAAATAAGGAATTGAAAACCACCAAAATGGTCACGGAAAAGGCGTTCGCCGGGTATCCGAGATTTGTGGGCCGCTCACTTCTCTGCCCCCTGGAATGCATAGAGAGACATTAATCGCTTACGCTCTTTGCTCCAATTATCGCGTCAAACTCTCGGGCATTATGATAAAGATCTTCTACACCGGGCGCGCGGGCGACTTCCAAATCCATGGAATAACTCCTAATAGTGGTCGTGGGGCTTGAGTGATTGACCGCTTGGCCAGGACCTCGAAGCCCACTCCGTATTTTGTGCGCTGCATGAGCCCGAAAGTCTTCCTTAGAGTGTGTGCCCCATAGTTTCCATGGTCGAGATGAATCATCCTGGTCCATTTCTTTACCATGGCGTTGACGGCTTGAATGGTGAGAGGCTCTCTCGTCTTGCGGCTTGAAAAAAGATAATCGTTATATGCGGTCGCATATTAACATAGATTTCTTTACCAAGTAATCTTACCGCGCGCAAGCGGGTTCTTGGCCGCTGAAAAGGTTCTCGGCGAGAAGTTAAGAAAACTCACATTTCTGAGAAGCCTATTGCCCTTTCCTCTACCGGAAAAATTCTTTGCTCATGCGGAGAATGCAGGCTATAATCTACGCATGAGATGCGGAGAATGAATATTTATATCTATGACAGGCATGATTGGCCCAAGTTCCGTTGGAACCACGAACGGCTGGACGTCCGACTTGCCGCTGTACGTTACAAGCAGGGGCGTCTGATCGGACGGATGGAGGAGATCGGGTTTTCTCTTCGCAACCAAGCCACTTTGCATACCCTGACTCTGGACATTCTGAAATCCTCCGAGATAGAAGGGGAAATACTCGATAAGGAACAAGTCCGATCTTCCATAGCCAGGCGCCTCGGCGTGGATATTGGAGCCCTGACACCTGCAAGCAGGAACATCGAGGGCGTGGTAGAGATGATGCTCGATGCTACGCAGAACTATGACAAGCCCCTGTCTCGGGAAAGGTTGTTCGGTTGGCATGCTTCTCTCTTCCCGAATGGATACAGCGGGATGAGAAAAATCAAGGTTGCCGCTTGGCGTGATGATGCCAAAGGGCCAATGCAGGTTGTCTCGGGTCCCATCGGTCGCGAGCATGTATATTTCGAAGCTCCGCCCGCTGATCGGCTAGAGAAGGAAATGGCGGCCTTTTTCGACTGGTTTAACGGTGACGATGGTACGGATCTGGTCTTACGGTCATGTATCGCCCACCTTTGGTTCGTGACCATACATCCTTTCGAGGACGGTAATGGTCGCATCGCACGCGCCATAGCCGACATGACACTGGCTAGGTCAGAGCAAAGTGCACAGCGTTTCTACAGCATGTCAGCACAGATTCGGAAGGAGCGTGGTAAATACTATGAGGGTCTGGAAGCTGCGCAAAAGGGAACACTCGATATTACTGAACGGATGGAATGGTTTCTGGACTGCCTAAGTCGCGCTTTCGACGATGTGGAAGAAACACTTGCAGATGTATTAGAAAAGGCCCGTTTCTGGCAATCCTGCGCGGCTCTGCCCCTCAATGAGCGGCAACGGCTGATTCTAAATAAGCTGCTGGAAGGTTTCAAAGGCAAGCTGACCTCATCCAAATGGGCCAAACTTGCTAAGTGCTCGCAAGATACGGCGTTGCGTGACATTCAAGATCTTGTGGAACGTGGCATTTTAGCGAAAGACCCCGCAGGTGGCCGTAGCACGAGTTATTCCCTGGTCAAGAGAGGATGAGGTCGATCACGGCGATCTTAACAGCTTTTGATTTGCATTCGAGCTTGGCGCAGACTGAACACTTAATCAATGATCCCCGGTCGTGCGAATGTTTGGATTACCCCATATTGTGGAACCGTCACAGATATGTGCTACAGAGGGAAGTGCTGCAGTGTTTGTTCAGTAATTTTTCGCCAACAACAAGTCCAGGGCCTAGCCGCGATCCCCGTAAGCCTGTCACAATATGTCCTGGTGACCCGGGCCAGGCGCGCGATGGTACATATTGTCACCTTCTTAAGCCCGTGCGCTACCTGGTTACCACTCATATAACTGAGGCTCATCCGGTCGAATGGGGCCAACAGAAACGTAGCTTCTATTCGGAGCGAGGAGGTGCACTCAAAACATTTACCGTATTTTATCTTAACTTTTATGCAAAAGTTAAGATTAGCTACCCTACTCCTCCGGTACAAAATGCAAGATGAAATCCCTCGCTCATTCTCCGACAGAGACTATGATTTTTTCAATCCCCGCCTTGCGTCCAAGGCGCGCACCCACCTCGAGTTTTTGATTTGCAAAACTTGTGATAACAACCTGCTTCCCGGTGCTTTTCGCTTCCTCGAATAACCAGGAAAAACTAAAATACTGAAGCATGGCGTTCCGGATAGCTGCACTGATATTTATGGCTGGTTTTGCCGCGTCTATCGGGCAGATTCTGGTGATTCGCGAATTGCTCGTCATCTTTTACGGCAACGAGCTTTCGACCGGGCTCATCCTTGCTTTCTGGCTTTTGTGCACGGCGGCGGGGAGTGGACTGGCCGGACGCATCTTCAAAAAAAGGCCGCCGGGATTTGCGGCCCTGCTTGCAGGGTTCGCTCTTTTCTGCGCAGCTCTGCCGGCGACAATCGTCTGGATTCGGGCCGCAAGGGCGTTGTGGTCGATCCCCTCTGGAGAGCTTCTTTCACCGGGCATGATGCTGCTGATCGGGTTCTGCGCGACGGCGCCTGTCTGCTTTTTCTCCGGCTGGATGTTTGCCGCTGCATGGGAACTCTCCCGCTTTGGCCCAAGAGGCGAGGAAAGATCGATTTCCGTCTACCTTGCTGAATCCCTGGGGGCCGGCGCCGGCGGGCTGGTATTCTACTTCATTATCCTTCCGCTTTATCCTACGCTTGCCGGGAGCCTTGTCCTGGTTTCCGTTCTGCTAGTTGCAGCCCTGGTGATCGGGGCCGGGTGGAAATACCCGGGAAAGGTTCAATGCTCGCTCTTTCTTGCAGTAGTTCTCATCGCAGCATGCATTGTATTTGGTTACTCGGGAAGGGTGGACTTGCTGACGCGCCGTATGCAGTGGGGAAAAAGCTTCTTCCAATCGAGGGACACCCCCTACCATAATCTGGCGTTTCTATTCAATTCAGAGCAATTCTCACTATTTTCAAACGGGTTGTGGCTCTTTTCCAGCCCGGACCCGCAAAGCGCCGAGCCGGCAGCTCATGTGCCGCTTCTTGAGCATGCCGATCCGGGGAAGGTTCTTGTGATCGGGGATTATTCACCGGAGTTGCTGGTTGAAATTCTGAAGCATTCCGGCATAAGGAATGTTGACTGCGTTCAACCCGATGCGCAGGTAACGGAGTTTACAGAGGCGGTTTTGCCCCCTTCCCAAACGGCAATCGGCAGCGATCCGGGCGTGCGCCTATGGCACATGGACCCCAAGCGTTTCATGGGGATCGCGGCAGGCGGGTACGATGTAATTCTTCTTAGCGCCGGGGAACCTGTAAATGCAGAGATGAATCGGTTCTACACCGTGGAGTTTTTTTCCCGGATAAGGTCGCTGATGAACACGGGCGGCCTGTTTTCTTTCGGGGTCCCGGCGGCGCCCGACATAGTCGGCCCTAGGGAGGCCTTGCTACTTAAATCTCTTCACGCGACTCTTCGGGAGGTCTTCGGGAATGTCCTGATTCTGCCGGGCGAGACCGCCCGTTTTCTTGCATCACGGGATGGCGCAGAAGTTACCAGGGACCCCCGGGTGCTGATCGACCGCATGCGCTCGCGTAACCTCGATCTCAGGTACGTGCGGGACTTCTACCTTTTGGATCTTTTTAACCCCATCCGATTGGCGTACATGGAGTCGATCATCCGAGAAGGCCTTCCGGCCAGGATAAATAGAGATTTCGAGCCGGTCTGTTATTTGTATGGACTAGGTTTGTGGGGCGCTCAGCTTCATCCGGCAACTGAGCGCTTACTCGGTTTTATTTCGCAAGGCTCGGCCTTTCCCATCCTGGCGGGCTTCGTGGTGGTCTTTTCCGTGTTTGTTTTGCTGATACGGGCAAGAGGCGGCTTCAGCTCAGCGGTTGTCTTGAATACGGGAGTCTGCGGGGCGGTGCTGATAGTTGTCGAAGTAGCGCTGGTGCTTGTTTATCAGATAGTTGAGGGTTCGGTTTACAAGCAGATGGCCCTGATCATTTCTTTTTTCATGGCTGGACTGGCCGCGGGGAGCGCTCTGGCAGGGACTTTGCCGGGGAGGTGGGGGGCCAGGCGCCTTTTCCTTGTCCAGGTTGGTCTTGCCGTTTTCCTGGGTGTGCTTTACCTGTTGTTCTCGGTCTTTCGAAGTTTTGTGCTCGATAACCTCGGGCATGATTCCATGCTGCTGTTGTTTTCGGCGCTGGCCTTTCTTGCGGGGATGTTTGGAGGCGCACAGTTTTGCGCAGCGGTTGCGGCCGGTGAAAAGGTACGGGGGGCCGGCCTTTATGCGGCCGACCTGGCCGGGGCCTCAGCGGGGGCTGTAGCCGGCTCTCTTTTTTTCCTGCCCGTTTTTGGAATTCCAATAACCTTTTTGATTCTCGCGTATGTCTGCCTGGTGACTTCCGCCACTCTTTTTAATAATCGGACAGGCAAAGGAGGGTAAAATCAGGAAGATCAGCCTACGCGCCAGACTCCCGGTATTTCTCTGCCACACCCGGCGCATTTGCCCTCTTTAAGAGAAATCGAGGTTACGCTGAATCCTGTACGCGTTATTACCTGCTTTTTGCACCCCGGGCAAACGGTGTTCTCCGCCGGGTGGCCTGGAATATTGCCGATATAGACAAAGTTGAGACCTTCCTCCTTTGCCTTCTTCCAGGCTGCCTCCAGGGTGGATACGGGAGTCGGTTCGATGCTCTTGAGTTTATACAAAGGGTGGAACCTGGTGAAGTGAAGCGGCACGTCCGGTCCCAGTTCATCCCTGATCCACCTGCTCATTGCCGCGATTTGACCGATATCGTCATTTTTCCCTGGGATCAGCAGATTCACTATTTCGGTGTGAACTGCTCTGCGCTTCAGATATTTCAGCGTCTCCAGAACGGGTCCGAGGGTTCCCTCGGTAATTTCCCTGTAGTATTGCTCCGTAAAACCCTTCAGGTCGATACAGGCGGCATCGAGACAGTCGCAGAGGTCCTCGAGCGGTTTAGGGTTTACATAGCCGTTTGAGTGCATCACGTTGAGGATTCGGCTTTTCCTGGCCAGCTTTCCGATTTCGATCATATATTCCATGAAAATGGTGGGTTCGACGTAAGTGGAAGCTATCGAGGCGCATTCAAAACGGGAGGCGCTGCTGACCACCGATTCGGGAGAAAGTTCATAGTTCACAGTGTCATCCGGGCTGGCCTGCGAGATTTCCCAGTTCTGGCAAAATTTGCAGTCGAAGTTGCACCCGGCTGTGGCAATGGAAAACGACCGGGTGGATGGCAGAACATGGAAAAAGGGCTTCTTTTCCACCGGATCGACATTGACTGCGCAGGGATTTCCGAAAACAAGGGAATAGTACTGTCCGTCTTTGTTTTCCCTGACACGGCAATATCCGCGTTCTCCGTCTCCGGTCTCGCATCGCCGCGGACAAAGCTCGCAACGCACGCGTTTATCGGCAAGTGGTGTAAAGTAAGGTGAGAGTCTTCGTCCGGGCAGGCCTTTCCTGACTTCCTGCGCATCTGACTGGGAGGCAAGAAAGCCAAGCGGAAGGGCCTGCGACCCCGCGCACAAGAGGGCGCAACGGAAACAACCGTTCAGAAAGCTCCGTCTATCCAAATTGCCGAGATCGGGAGCGTTATTCTTTGCATCCATTTTGTCCCAACATCCTTTTCTAAAAGACATCCGCCGAGAAGATATAAATCTCGGTTTCCTTGTCCTTCCAGACATTTGCGGCCAAGCCGGCTTTCAGGCAGCAATGCTCCAGGAATTCGGTCCTGTTCCACCCGTATTCTGTTGCTACCTGAGGCAGCAAAAGGCCCATCGATCCGTCCCTGGCTATAACGATTCCGTGCTTTCCGACTTCGATCTCATCGGTGGAGTGAATCTTTTGCAGAGGGGTGAGTACCGAAATCTCGATCGTTAGATCCCTCAATTCGTCGGATCTGACCGGCACAAACCGCGGGTCCCGGAATGCAGCCTCTTCGGCCATTGCCGCCACCGCTTCCGCCAGAGGCATTCTGGGAATGATCTGCCCGATACATCCGCGCAGCTCCCCTTTCTTATATATAGTAACAAAGGCCCCCCGGGGTTCCTTGAGTTTCGGGAAATCCTTCGGCACGGCCCGTGAGGTGGGGGAGCCGGAGGTGAGTTTTGCTTCTATCGCCTTTCTGGCGATTGAGTGGAGCTCCTCCCGCTCTTCTTTGCTCAAGCCCAGGTCGATCCCGGCCTTCTTCTTCTCGGCTTCGTCCCTGTCCCTGCCGGCCGAAGGTCTCGAAAAACAAGCGGCGCCGTAGCCGACAACGCCCCTGGGAGACATTTTCTCTCCGGTAACATCGCCTGAATTCGCGTAATGGAGTATGTCGCACCGATCGGCGCCGAGCTTTGCTGCGACAAGCATCGCCGTAATTATCGGCCCCTTGCCGCAGGCCTCGCATTTTCGGTTCTCCAGACACTGAGCAGCCCCTTCGGTATCCATCGCTCCGATCTTCTGCAGCAATTGCCGATCCATCTCGACCGCAACATCGTAGGAGTGGTAATGGGAGAGGTCGGAACTCGCCACTATCAGCGCCGATTTGCCTTTTGTGCATTCGACTATTGCCTCAGCCAGCCAGCGGCATGTGGCAATATCGGAATCTCCCATTACGAGGGGAACGAGTTTGAAACCGGGCAAAGCAACCTGCAGGAAAGGGAGTTCAGCTTCCAGAGAATGTTCCTGCCTGAAAACATCCGGCAGGTCCTTTATGCGTGGTTCGCGCTTCATAAGAGCGGCTATCAGTTCGCTGTCAAGTGCAATTACCCCGAGTGGTGTGCGAAATCCGGCGCAGTCGTAGACTGCGGCCCCTGAAAACGGCACATAATGGCTCGGACCAATTACGATGACCGAATCGAACTTTTGTCCCTGTATAGCCTTGAAGGAATAGGCTGCCACCTGGCCGGAGTAAACGTAGCCCGCGTGAGGGGCGATGATTGCTGCTATCCTGCCCTTTGCATCGCGAGCTGGAACCCGGCTTAAATAATCTTCGACCAGTTTATTCAGTTCCGAAGCTGTTCCCGGGTACCATGTCCCGGCAACTACCGGATCATGAACCAGAGTTGACGACCCCTGGCCTGCCCGCGAGCTTCCGGAACATACGGCGGATATCAGAAGAAAAACGGTCAAAAACAGAAAAAACCGACAAAAACAGGTGAATTTTCCGGACATGGATCTTCTCCTTCAGGCGCTCAATCGCCTGTTGGTTCGTACGGGAAGGGTCGAAATCCGAGGTAAATGCCCATGCGCGATTATTGAACCGGATTATAGGAAACAATGCATACATGCGTCAAACATTAAAGAGGCCGCAGTGAAAGAGTAACTGATTGGAAGTGAAAAATGGTACTTGCCGCTCGGCTCGAAGAATCGTCTCCCATTATGGGGGCCCAGTTTTTTCGAGTACGTTTTTTATGAATTTGTACGAAAATGAGAGAAAAAAGGAGTTTACCAATTATGCTGTTTTCGCGAATTTCGAGTAGGATTGACGGATGCCCTTGATATTACAGCAGAAAAGATTTTACGGTAAACTTCCTTTTGTTTCAGTGACTTATATGTCTGTGCAGCCTAACATCCGTTCATCCTGACGGATTTTTTCCTCTCCTTCCCTTTTGTATTTTCTCTCCCAAAACTCGGAAGATCAACTTTGACGAGTTCGCGAAGATTCACTACAACTGGCATCCACAATTTGGGGGCTAATTAAGTTTCTTTCCGGGGTACAAGTCGTTTCATTCCATTTCATTTCCAGCATCGAGTTTTTGCAAGAGAGGGCGTACGCGCTGGGGGGTGGGTACGTCCTTCATCAGACAGACTTTGTCTTTTCGGGGAACGGGCAGAAAACTATGGAGCAGAATTGGCAGGAAATCAAGAGAAAGCTTCAGTCAAGCCTGTCAAGGGGGCAGTACGATCTTTGGGTTTCTTCAATTGAATTCCTCGGGCTGGAAAATGAAACGGCGTCGTTGGGGTGCAAGAACCGGTTTCACATCGAGTGGATAAGGGAGAAGTTGGAGCTTAAGCTGCTGGCGGCTGTGAGGGAGTTTTACCCGCTGGTGCGCCGACTGGAGTATCACACTGTTAATGGGGGGCCTGAACCGGAGGAGGTTGAAGGTTGTGCGCCCCAGGCAGAGCCTCCACAGCAGATAGCAATGAGCGACCTTATCAAGCGGGTGGGACCGGTTTTCAACCCCCGTTTCACTTTCGACCAGTTTGTGGTGGGGTCTTCGAATCAACTCGCTTTCGCCACTGCAAGGGGCATCGCATGCGGGCAGCAACTTTACAATAATTCGGCCTACATTCTTTCCGAGACGGGGCTGGGGAAAAGTCACCTCTCACATGCGATCGGCAGCTATATCTGCCGGAAAGCGCCCGATTTGAGGGTCCATTACTTAACTGCGGAGCAGTTTGCCAATGAGATGATCTATTCCCTTAAGAACGGCAACATCGAAGATTTCAAAGCAAAGTTTCGCACCGAATGCGATGTGCTCCTGTTCGAAAAAGTGGAGTTTCTGAGCGGCAAGGAAAAAGTGCAGAACGAATTGGTTTACACCCTGGATGAGTTGATGCATCGCGGGAAGAGGATCGTGTACACCGGGAATACCTTTCCAAAGGACATTCCTAAACTTACCAACGAATTGCAGTCGAGACTGAACGGCATCCTTGTTGCCCCCATCGGACCTCCGGACCTCAAGACACGGATAGAGATTATTCGAAAAAAGGCACAGGGGGAAAACGCCGATCTGCCACCCGAAGTGATCTATTTCATGGCCGAGCGGGTGACGGGGGATATTCGGCAACTCGAAAGCTGCCTCGTAGGTATAATCGCCAAATCAAATATTCTGGGCGTTCCGGTCACACTGGACCTTGCCAGAGAGCTCACTGAGACGATGCTCGACCGGCTGCCGAAACTGACCATCGATCATATTCAGCAGATCGTCTGCTGCGCTTTTCATATCTCTATGGAAGATCTCAAGTCTTCGAAAAGGCGAAAAGAATTGGCGGCAGCTCGAAAGATTGGCATGTTTCTATGCCGGCGCTATACGACCGAGTCGCTCGAATCAATAGGAAAGTCATTCATGCGGACCCACAGTTCCGTACTGTACGCCATAAACGATCTCACAAAAGCACTGCAGAAGGATAATAAGATCAAGCGGCAGGTCGACCATATCAGCCGCCGGTTGGACGCGAGCTGTCTTGCGTGATTGCGCACAGGTCGTTTCTCAAATCTGATGAGAGCTGTGAAACCAGGCCTGCCATTGCAGCCGCAAACTCATTGGGACTAGTTGAAGTCAGGGGAGGGCTCTGATAATGGAAATGTTTTCGAAAGAGAACGGAATGAGGTTTTTGCTGCACGAGGCTGATTTCCATGTCCAGCAGGGCATGAGAGGTGGCCCCGTTTTCTTCGAGTGCGAACCGATAGATTTGTCCGCTTATCTCGTATGCCGCAGGCATGGGATTGCCCACCGGAACGCTGTTCTCAAATACCATTCCAAGCGAGAGATCACGCATCAGATTGTCTGCGATCATGTTTCCGGCAGGGTTGACCCATTTGTAATGTGACGAAGAGCGGACCTGGAGGGATGGAGAAATCATAACCATCTGTTCGCGGTCGAAAGGGGCTAGAGCGCTGAAAGGCCAGATTCGCACCGCCCCGGGAAACGGTTTTGCACAGCTTGGAGGCTGGAAAGGGTAGTCAATCTGGTAATAGTCCGGCGCAACCGACTTGTTGAACAGCGATCCCAAACAGCCGGACAACACTACCAGTGGCAGGATAAACACCCAAGATCTCAATAAGGCGAGTTTTCCCGGTCCATCTTCCCTGATTCCGGCGCTGCTCTGTTTGCTCATAATATCCCGGATCAAAGGATTTTTCCTCCTAAGAAGTGTCCTCCATCGCAAATTATCTTGCTGCGGGTCCCACCCAATCCGGCCTCTTAAACAGGTGTGCTCTACCTATCTTTTTTTAAATGGCTCCTCCGGCTGCCGGCCGGGAAAGATCAGCCCGTTCGGCTGTTCCTTGATGCTCTGGACCAGCGAATCCAACTGGGCAATCACGCCCCCCAGTTGCTGCAGGTGTCGCAGATGCGCCTAATCGATCGCAACAGCGCCGTCCCGGCACTGTCTACCTTCGAGACCCCGGAAAAATCGAGAACCAGTGATGTGTGCTCTTTTTGTGCGATAAGGCCGCTCAGGTTTTGCCAGATTTCAGCGGCGTTTTCATAGGTAAGGGGAACCTTTAAGGAAACGAGGAGTTCTCCTTCGGCCGATTTCCCTGTTTCAAAGGGGAATCCTCCGCTCAAGAGGATCTCCTATTCATCAGAAGATTATTTACCTTCGTTGATTCTCTCCCGGAGGACACCGGAGCACTTGAAGGTAACCACTTTGCGGGGCGAGAGAATAATGGGGTCGCCGGTCTGGGGATTGCGGCCGCGGCGCTTGTTTTTTTCTTTCACGCTGAATTTGCCGAATCCGCTAATCAGGACGTCTTCACCTTTCTCAAGAGTGTTTTTTACGATCTCGAAAAGGGTCTCGATAACCTGGGCTGATTCGGTCTTGGTAAAAATGTTCCTGGCAAACAAATTCTCTACAATATGAGCTTTCGTCAAAGTCATAAAATTTCCTTTCCTTACAGCGCATTAAATCTACGGAGCGTTTCGGGTTTGGATTTTTCAGTCTTATTGAGTCTTCATAAGTTATTAAAGGATTATTCTCCGGTTTTCAAGAAAAAAAGGATGCTTTGAGAATGGAACCCCTCATTTTTAAAGAGAAAATCGCTCTCCAGTGAGAAATGGCCGGGGGAAGATTAACGGGAAAGATATGCAAGAAAAGGGGATTCCCTCTCCGGAATCCCCTTGAAGAAAGATGGCGGTGCAGGGTTTCGAACCCCGGACGCTACGGATATGAGCCGTATGCTCTACCACCTGAGCTACACCGCCTTAGAACCTGTAATATGTAAGTGAAATCGAAAATCGAGTCAATAGCAAAACAGGGTCGGACTTGTGTGCTCAGGCGGTTCCCCGATAGAGTTTGACAAAAATCAACCCTTCGAGTAAATGTTTAAGTCATTGATGAGAAGAGCTTTTTCGTAATTTAACATGCGCCCGGTGGCTTCTTTCCTGTATAGCTCGATTCATTTGCACCCTGAGATAGCCGGGAGCGGGAAAGGAGATTAGTTTTTGGACCAAAGGCTTTTTGAAGTAAAGATAGTCAGCAGCTTTGGGGCGGCTCATAATCTGAGGGACTTTCGAGGGAAGTGTGAAAATCTCCACGGACATAACTGGAAGATTGAAGTAGTTCTACGGGGGAAATCCCTGGAGAGAAACGGCATACTGGTTGATTTCGGCGAAGTGAAAGCGGCAACCAAAGAGGCCCTGGAGGAAGTCGATCACAAGTATTTGAACGAACTGCCCTTCTTTTCGCAGAACAATCCCTCTTCTGAAAACATTGCCCTTTTTCTTTTCGAAAAGCTCTCTGTAAAGTTTAATACTGAGAACATCCGGCTGCACAGTGTATCGGCCTGGGAATCCGACGAGGCTTGCGCGACATATATGGAACTCTGACACATAGTTGATCTGAATAGCTAGAGGAGCCTACCGATGGGAGTTCTCGACAAAAGAACCGGAAGCTGTTGCAGATACCCTGCGATGCGGTCTCGTGCTTTCTTCTGTTTTTTCGTGATCGTTTTCCTGCTGATCGGGATAGCATCAGCCGGGTCCGCGCTACAAAAACCCACACTGGGACTCACCGAGACCCCATCCGCAGACAAAGCGCATCCGGACCAGCAGCCTGCGGCCCAGGAGAAAGCCCTTGCTCCTGCACAGGAGCATCAGCCTCCCGCGTTGGGAGCGGCGCCTGGCGGCAAACAACTGGCGCCTGCGCCCGGGGTGGCGGAGCACGGGGAGGCCCATGTCGAGGCGCATGGGGAGGCACACGGGGAAGGCCACGTTCAGCTTCCGGAGATTTCACCGATTCCCGGTGTAACTTTTGTCGATACCTTAATTAAGTTAATGGACCACGAGCTTAACGGCAGAATGCTTGGCTGGAGGCCAAATGACATCATCATTGGCCGTTTTACCGACAATATAAACAATTATCAGCTTGGGGTCCTCGAAGCCGTCCGGTTCACAACCGTTCGACTCAAAGACACCCTTACGAGGCTGGGTGAGGCCGATACATACGACCCCGATCTGGAGCAGGCGCTGAATCTTTTCATGAACAGCGCCACCTCATGGTGGTTCCCATCTGCGGAAAGCTCGTACAGCCAGGCGATTGAACACCTGAAAAGATTCAAAACCAAACTTGAGAAGGGCCAGCGGGGTTTCTACTACCGCCGCGACACACTGACCACGCTGCTCTCCACCTACAAGGACCAGCTCGGAAATGTGAACAGAACTCTGGTTATGCCGGTTGGATGGTACCATTCGGACGATTACTTCTATTATGCCAAAGGTGTGGCCCATGTGCAGTTTGAAATCCTCAAAGTCTGCCGGGTGGGATTCAAGAACCAATTGGCCACCATGCACGGGACGGACATAATGGATGAGGCGCTGCACGAGTTTTTCATCGCGGAGAAAATAAACCCCTGGATAGTCTTCGACTCCGGTTACAGTGGATTTTTTGCCAACCACAGGGCCAATCTGAACGCGCCTTTGAGCGAGACCGCACATCTGCTTGGCACCCTGAGCCAGTTGTAGCGGGGATTGTTCGGGAGTGAAGCCGGAAACCAACCCGGTATCAGAGCAAAACTTTCGTGTTCTTGCGCAGTGCCGTCCAGTAGATGAAAGCGTCTAGCTGCCCCTGGTCCGTGCCGGTCAACTTCGCCCAGATTTCGCAGTATCCAAGAATTTGGGGTCTGTAGACCTCGCTTTCCCTTCGAAAAAAATCTTCGGCGGACTCGCCTTCCAGGGGCATCGAGGTTTTAAAATCCACCAGGTTCCATTTTCCCTCTATCTCTACGGCCAGATCAATCACTCCGGAATAAAGTGTGCCCCGCTCATGGGTGCACTCCACGGGCGACTCAACCCTCCGGCGTTCGGACGCCACGTTGTAAAGGGCCTGGAGCCAGGGATCATCCAGGCATGCTTTCACCTCTGAAAGAGCCGCGTGGGCTATTCCCAGTGACCCGGAACTCTCGGTTCCCATTCGGCGAAGATAGGCGCTTGCTCTTTGCGCCGAGGGAAGTGTGCCGTTTTTGCCGAATTCGGCAAGCAGCCTGTGAACGAGCGTCCCCCAAACGTTCGGCGCACAGGATAAAATCAGATCGCCTTGCGCCCATTCTCTACGTCCCACGAACCGGCCCGGCTCGAAGACTGTCAGGCGGGAGGGTGAGATTACGGTGAAAACCGGTTTTTCGCGTTCAAATTCCGCAGGCGCGATTTCAGACGGCGCGATCTCGGGCGGTATCGCATTGCAGGCTTCGCAATCGGGTTCTATTTCAACAATAAAACCATCCTCGCTTTGGGTCGATCTTTTCCATTCGGCTGCGGAGGCGATTTCGATTTCTTGCGGCCAGGCGATCTGGTCTATTCCGCAAAGTTCGTCGATCCCATAATGTTCGCTGAGCCAGCCCAGGGGACTTTCCGCCGCCGTTGAAAAAGAGTCCCCCTTCCGTCTTGCCAGCCCGCTCATGACCAGTTCGCGCCGGGCGCGCGTAACCGCGACATAGAAGAGCCTCCTGGCTTCGCCCAACTGCCGTCTGGAACGCAGTTTCCGCAGCAGCGTATAGAGCGGGTCCTTTTCGCCCATCAGACGGTCAGGTCTTGGGGCTAGAAGGTAATCCGGGCTACCGGGCGCCCTTTCGAGCATGTATGGGGGAGGCTGGTCTTTTCTTCCTCCACTCGGGTTCCAGTCCAGGAAGGGAATGAAAACGGCATCGAATTCCAGTCCCTTGGCCCCATGAATGGTTGAAAGGATAATGTTTGACGAAGCTGTGTCCGGGTCCACCGGCTCATAGGCAGAATCGAGAAGCTGTTCGAGCCGTGCCAGCGTGCTGACCGGTTCTCCCTGCTCAGCCTCCCTGACCATCTGTAGAAAACGGCGGCAGCAGTTTAGACCCCGGCTGCCATACCTCGAAGCCACTACGTTTGCCCCATCCAGTTCGAGCCATACGGATTCGACAACATCGGTCAGCGGTTCGTGGCCGACGTGTTGCCAGGCTCTGGTCAGGGCCTGCCAGAATAAACGGACTTCCTCGTTTTTTTCCGAAAACGATTGGATTTTGTCTACCCAGAGAAGAGGGCCTTCGCAGGAAACGGCATGGATTAGGTCAAAACCGAGGCTAAACCATGGACTCCTAAGCTGGGCAGACCAGGCAAGGTCGTCCTGAGGCAGGACTATTGCACGGCAAAGCTGCCACAGGCAGCGCACTTCGGGTCTCTCCAGGAGCTTCAATCCCTCCTTTACCTGAACCGGAAGCCTCTTTTGCTGGAGCGCCTCCAGATACATCGGCAGATGGGTGCGCGAGAAAAGAAGGATCGCTACCTGCGAGTCGCGGCCGTTTTTTTCGAGATGCCGGGCGATTCTTCCCGCCAGCCACTGTGCTTCCCTTGCCCTTGCGGTCTTGCGGTCGGGCCATTCCATAAAAAGGGCGAGTTCGATGGGGGTCGGGTCCGGATGAACCGGTGTGGTAGGTGAGAGTTTCGCCGGGCTGAAAGGGACTTCGTCAAACTCGGGCTTATGTTCAGCCATAACAGTCTTTGCGAATGCCCTGTTGCACCAGTCGATGAGATGGGGCTGCGAGCGGAAGTTCGTATCGAGCAAAAGAGGTTCGAGGCTGATTTTTCCTCCGCCCTCTACAGGAACCCCTAGCCTGGCGGCTTCCAGAAACAGACTTACTTCCGCTTTGCGGAAACCGTATATCGACTGCTTCGGGTCGCCAACCAGAAAGAGGGTTCGCCCATCTGCGTCCGACCATCCGGCGCACAGCCTCTGCAGCAGTTCCCACTGCTTCCGGCTAGTATCCTGGAACTCGTCAACCAGTATATGCCGAATCTGCTGGTCAAGCACCAACTGGAGGTCGGAAGGGTCGGCAGCGTCGAAGAGGCGCATGGCAGCCAGCTCAAGGGCGGCAAAATCGAGCGTTCTTGCTGCGCTGCGCCGGGCATCATAGATTTCGAGCACGGAATGCAATAGAACAACCAGGTCCCAGAGCGTATCGAAATCTGTCAGCGGCGCATCGTGCACAGGAAGCCGGCGGATCAGATGGAGCCTTCGGACGGTTCCGGGCGGCATATTTTGAATGGCGCAGCCCCACCTGGTTTTGGCAAATCCGTTGTAGAACCCTGCTTTTGGGCCGAGTTGCTTCCTCACTCCACCATCTTTGGTGAGGAAAGTGTCTGCAAGGCAAATCCACTGCGGAAGAGCTTCCCACTCAGGCCCCGGAATTTCGGCCGGCAGTGCGCAGGCGGCCTGTGCGCCGGCATCGCCGGTCTGTTCCAGGAAGCCGGCCCATCCGCACCCGAGCTCGCAAGCTTCGAAATCGGCCTTAAGCCGCTTCAGTTCCGTTTCGGCCATGTCACGCACTCTGGCCGCGAGATAGCCCGACGCCCGGTCGCGGCTCAGGACCTGCACCAGGTCAACCAGCCCCTCCCTCATCTTGACCAGGTCCTTCATCTCGTTTGCCAGGGACCACCAGGAATTGTTCAAACAAAGAAGACGGTTCATAAGGGCGCGCCGCGCCGAATCGGCCTCATTTCGGGATGCAATTTCCTGGAGGGCTTCGTTTACGATATTGTGAAGGAAAAACTCCTGCTCGTTTTCGTCCATTAGACGGGAACCGGGGGCAATTCCCGCCTCGAGGGGCGCCTGCGAGGCGATTGCGTAGCAGAAGGAATGAAAGGTACGGATGTGGAGAATTTCCCCGGCAAGGAGCAGTTCTTCGAGGTTTTTGTGTGCCGCGAGGGCTTTCGAGGCGTAATCGAGCAGCTCGGCTTCGGCCTCGTTTTCGGGCGCAGAACCCTTCTTCGCCCGTTCGAGAAAGCCCCTTACTCTTTCATGCATCTCGGCTGCCGCCTTGTTCGTGAAGGTCAGCGCCAGGATCTGCTGGGGATGGCCTACCAGTCCAAGGAGGCGAAGAAACCGGGCGGCGAGCAGAAAGGTTTTGCCCGAACCGGCGGGGGCCGTCAGGTGGAAGCTCCCTGCCGGATCCAAAGCCCTGCTGCGTTTTTCAGCATCTGCCAGAAGGACCATCTATAATCCACTCCAAACGGAGACCAGAGGCAGGGAGGTCAGAACAAAAGCGGCTCCCCGGGCGTGGAGATTGCCGCCTTGCGTCATACGCCTTCCGCCTCACGCCCACCGCTCTCCGTGCTCCGTTTAAGAAGCTCTCTTGCGTGCTCGCGCACTTTCTGTGATATGGAAATCCCTCCCAGCATGCGGGCCAGCTCTTCTGAGCGCTCCAACTCCGTCAGCATACGGATTGTCGTGGTGGTCTCGTTTCCTTCGGCCTTCTTTTGTACCAAGTAATGCCATTTGCCGTAGCAGGCGATTTGGGGAAGGTGAGTAATGCATATGACCTGGTGGCGCTCGGAGAGCTTTTTTAATTGAAGCCCGACAAGCTCTGCCGTTCGGCCGCCGATTCCAGCGTCAACTTCATCGAAGATGAGCGTCTCGGCTTCTTCTTTTCTGCCCAGAAGACTTTTGAGGGCGAGCAGAATTCTCGAAAGCTCCCCGCCTGAGGCTACCCTGACCAGCGGCTTCAAGTCTTCCCCCGGATTTGCCGAGAGCAGAAACTCTACCCTGTCAAGACCGGTTGGAGAGAAAACGGCAGGATTTGCTTCCTCGTAAAACTGCGCGCAGAAGCGTGCCAACGGCATATCAAGCTCACTCAGACTGCACGAGACCTCCTTTGAAAGCCTTAGAGCAGCCTCACGCCGTTTTCGCGAAAGGGCGCCGGCCTTGTCCAGGTAGGCCAGGCGAAGGGATTCTATTTCTCTTTCCAGTTCTTCTTCCCGGAGGGTTGATTCCTCACTTTCGCCGGCCATAGTCCGGAGTTCTTCCAGTCTGGCCAGCATTTCATTTGCTCCCGGGCTATACTTTTTACCGAGTCTGGCCAGAAGCGCGAGCCGTTCTTCTACGGCGGCCAGTCTTGTGGGGTCGAAGACTATCCGTTCCGCATAACGGCGCAGCGCGTGAGCAAGCTCATCCAAATGTATGCGGGCCTGTTGGAGGTAGTCTCCCAGACCCTTCTGAGATGCATCGATATTGAATATAGAACCGATATCTCTTTCCACCTCGGAGAGCCGCTCCAAAATGGCGCCTTTCTCGGAGTAGATCGCGCTAATGGCTCTTTGCGAAGCATCGCTCAAGGCGGCCGCGTTTTTCAGGATCTCCCTCTCCCGGGCGAGTTCGGTATCTTCGTCGGGTCGAATCTTCGCGGCTTCAAGCTCCCCAATCTGAAATCGCAGAAAGTCCATCTGGGCTGCTTTCTGCTCTCTTGCGCGCTTCATCCGGGCAAGTGCCTCGCGCTTGTCCTGCCACGCCGAATGGATCGTCCGCACCTCGGAGCAATCCGTATCCAGATGTGCAAAAGAGTCGAGAAGGCCCAGGTGGGTTTCCGGATCGAGAAGAAGCTGATGCTCATGCTGCCCCGACACTGAGATCAAGAGGGGCGAAAGCTGTTGGAGCTGCTGCACCGATGCGGCCTGGTCGTTTATAAATCCACGGTTTCGGCCACTCCTGGAGATGCTTCGCCGGATCACAATCTCCGGACCCGGATCGATCCCCCACTGTTCGAGATACCGTGCGCAAAAGCTTCCGGACTGTTTGAGCGGGATGACCGCCTCAACGCTTGCCTCAGCGGCGCCGGTTCGAATCATGTCACTTGATGCGCGCGCCCCGAGGATGAGATTAACGGCGCCTACCAGAATCGATTTGCCTGCGCCTGTCTCGCCGGACAGGACATTGAGCCCGCCATGGAAACTTATTTCGAGATCTCGGATTATAGCGAAATTATGGATGGCCAAATTGGTCAGCAACGTCGATATTCCTTCTTCGAGATTGATGACAATTCTATCAGCAAAAGAAAAAAAGGGACAATCCAAAGAGGGTGGGGGGGTATGCCGTTGCAAATAAAAGCTTAACCTTGCCTGGTCTGAGGGAGGGCATTCAGTTGCGCAGCTTGAAATTCCGAGACAGCTCTTCATGTCCCTTCGGGACACCCTGAAACCATGAAAAGACCCGTAGGGTGGG
>JBKQLC010000166.1:0-8141 GCA_052147195.1 Syntrophobacteraceae bacterium | reverse complement strand
AGTCGCGGCCTGGAAAAGCGCCGCAGAGGTGGCAAACGTAAGTATGAGGAGGCATCCCTATTGACTCGGCCTGAGACTCGTAAGGACGCGAAAGGACAGGTTATTCTCTTAAGTTAGCGGCATTAGGCCCTACCCCATTCGCCGGGAACGTTTGGAGCGTGGAAACCGATCTCCGTCAGCGCTGTGCAGCGTTTTCGTCCTCGGCGCCCATGTCGATATATCCGCGTGCTGCTCGCAGAAAGTATTCGGACAGAATTTCTCCGCCTGCTTCGGTAAGGTGGACATTGTCCTTGGCGCGTATGCGAGTCTGCCTCCCACCCGGCCTTTTAATGAAAGCCGAGTAGTTTCCTTTGGAGTCTGCCAGCGCAGACCAGGAGTCCACGTAGACGCATGCGGAAACCTTTTCGCATTCCTGTTCAACTATGGAGTTAATGAGAATGATCTTGGTGCAGTATTTGTCAGAACACATTATAGGCAATCCTACCCAGAACGATAGGATCTTCTTTTCGGAAGCGAATTTCAAAAACTCCCTTACCCGCGATGCGTAAACTTCAGTCCATTTGTCGTTGCCGAAATATAAGCGCTTGCCCGAATCGTCCAGTATGTCGATCGGGTCATTGGTGCCCATGTGAATAACTATCAGGTCAGGCGCATCCTCCCGGATTAATTCCTTCAAAGTGAGAGCCCAGTTGAAATCTTCCTGATGGACAAACCCGGTAGAATACTGTCCCTTGCGAATTACCTGGAGTGATGTGTGCTTGCTGAGCCGGCGCTGCAGTGCAGGTCCAAACCCTTCGGCGATCATTGAATCTCCTACAAGCAACACTTTATGAGGTTTCAACTTTGGCGATGAAGTTCCGAGCGTAGATGTTGCCTGCCCATTGGCTTGCTGCTCGCTTTGGACGACTGGGCTTTCCACATCGCCGGCGCCGCTCGGTTCGGACGGCGCAACCTGCTGATCGGCGCCCTGTGCAGCGGGACAGCCGTTAACCACTGGTTGAGCCGCTTTCATTTCTTCTGGGTCGGCTTGACTGGATGGGTCGTTTCGGGCTTGATCCGTATCTTCGGCAGGATCTGAAGTCCTGGAGACTAATTTTAGCTGATTTGTGCCAATGCTGTCGAACATCTGACCTGAAACAAGCTCGCACCGAGTTTCCTCCACCCATGAAAGCACTCGGGGCAGTTCGGAGAAAACTACCAGTACCAAGGCTATGGAGTATATCAGTACCGCCTTGACCGGCGTAATCTCTTTGGGCTTTTTTACCATTAATCTCCCCTTATGCCGATAGAGAACCTTAAAATTGAAAGTAAATGAAAGGCGGTACGCCCGAAGGGCCAAGCTTCATTATGAGCACGCAGAGTAGGGCGAGGAACGCGCCCTGAAGCGGAATGGGCATTCGCTGCTGGATTTTGCAAAATAAATCCTGGGCATAAGGCCCTACGAACTGTATCAGAAAGCCGGCGGCTACCGCGGGCAAAACCCAGAACTCAAAGCTCATGCCTTTTGTGTTGAACGCAAAGATTGCCTGAAAAACTTCCATAGCCCTGGCGGTGTCTTCCGCCTGGAAAAAAACCCACAGGAACGAAACCAGGCTGAAAGTCAAAAACCATGCCCCAGCTTTGAATGCAGGCGCCCAGGCGGATACTGGGGGGCCTGCGCCGCTTTTTGTATCCGTTCCAGCGGCAAACCAGGTTTGACGAATGTCTTTAGCCGCATGAGTGAGCGCAAGGGCAATTCCGTGCAGCGTTCCCCAGAGCAGAAAACGGCTGTGAGGGCCGTGCCATAGGCCTCCGATGGCCATTGTGGCCATCAGGTTCGCGTACTTGCGCAATCGTCCCTTTTTGCTGCCGCCCAAGGGTATGTAAAGGTAGTCTCGGAGCCATGTGGAAAACGATATATGCCAGTGGTGCCAAAACTCCTGGACATTGCAGACACCGTAAGGCATGCGGAAGTTTGCAGGCAGGCGGAACCCCAGCAGTTGTGCAATGCCGATGGCCATATCCGAGTATCCGGAAAAATCGCAGTAAATCTGAATAGAGTAAGAGTATACGCCCAGCAGCACTGTTACTGAAGAGTATGCGGCGGGTACCTGGAAAACGTCCCGCACGATGTGTTCGGAGAGGTAGCTTGAAAGCACCAGTTTTTTGAATAACCCGCTCAGGATAAGGGCAAAAGCGTCATGGAACGAACGGCTGTCATAGTCGGGCTTATCGAGTTGGGGGACAAACTGGCCCGCGCGCATAATCGGCCCAGAGAGGATCGTGGGGAAAAACGACACAAACAGCAGTACGTCGACGGGGTTTCGTATCAGGCCCTTTGGGTCCCGGTAGACGTCGATGCAGTAAGAGATGCCCTGAAAGGTAAAAAATGAAATCCCGATCGGAAAATAGAGTTCGATAAAGGGCAGGTGCAGATTCAGACCCACAGGAGCGAGGACCGAATCCAGTGACTGGTATAGGAACTCGAAGTACTTGAAAAAAGCGAGAAAACCCAGGTTGAGGATTATATCGGCGCAAAGCCAGACTTTCTTGAGAGTATTTCCTTTTGTCCGCGAGACAAGGAGCGCGAAGAGGTAATTCGACATTCCGACGCCAAGGGGCAGCAGAAGAAGGCCGGTGCTCTGAGAGGCATAGAAAAGGGCATTGGCGGTCAGCAGAAAGGCCCTGTAGGCTGTTCTTCTGCTGCGAAGCGCCCAGTTCAGCCAGAGAACTGTAAGCAAAAACAGCGCAAACTCAAAGCTTATTAAAGACATAGATCACTGCAAGTTGTAATTCTCAAGCAAACCAAGTTTTGAGTTTCTCCTGAAATTTTAAGTTCTTAAGCATCGGTTTCGTTTCAAGTTCAAAAGTCCTCCAACATTAAAGTTTACCTCCTAAGATAGACGTAAGACCCCTTGCACTTGTCCAGCCTGAGACGATGAGCCGTTCTCAAACGTGGATCAAAGCGCCAGCCCAGGCGCAAAACCGCTGACAGCCCATACAGTTAATTTGGGTCCTTCAGACTCGGGGGGCAGTCAGCGGGTGGCCTGATACTTTTCAGCCAACAGGCATGGAAGGAAACATGCAACGGCAACTGTGAGGTCCAATAGGCCCAGTCGTGTCCCCCCGGGGATTCATAATAGAGGTGTTCCACGTTCATTTTCTCCAATTGCCTGTGGACGAGCCTGTTGTCATCTATCGAAAGTTGGTCGTCTTTCGAAACGGTTATCAGCATCGGTAAAGAATGGATATAGTCTGCGCTCCGTTCTATGAGTTTGAGCGCCGAATGCCGCTCCCAGTCTGCTACGCACCCACCTTCGCAAGGGCCGAATACTTCAGCCAGGTGCCACTGGTTTTTATGTCGGGTGATATCTAGAATTCCGCTCATGGAACTGACTGACAAGAAAATTTTAGGATTTCGAAGACAAAGGACAAATGCCCCGTGACCGCCCATGGAGAGGCCCGCGATGCTGCGCAAGCCGTTTGTGTGAAACCTCTTTTCGACATCCGGAATGAGTTCATGCAAAAAACAATTCTCAATCTGATTGTTCTTGGCAAACGGACTGTTCGCATACCATCCAAAACTTCGACCTTCAGGGGTTACAATGATTATCCGGTATTCGGATACAAGTTCGCAAATAATGTTTTCGGCGTGATCCCTCCATGCCGTGTAGTTGTCAAAAGCGCCGTGAAGCAGATAGAGCACAGGGTAGGGCTCAGCCCCCTTCGGTTCTTGTGGAACGAATGCATAATACGACATTTTAGCGGCGCATGCTTTGGAAAAGAATTCTTTTCGTTCGATTCTGCAGCCTCTGCCGGCCGATTCGGTTGTTCCACATCCTTCTGTCGGCATTTGCGGGGTGGGAGAACCCGAAGGAACGGACAAATGTCCAGAAGAAATAGACGTCGATGAGTTCGGTTTATTTTCTGACGTACCTGCAGCACTGCCTTCCGTCAGTACCAAATCATCGGGCCGCACCTCTGGCGCCAAGCTGGACGTTGCAACGATCGCTATTAAACCAAACAAGAAAGGAATAATGAAATAATCCCTGCAGGACACTTTAGCTCCAAGCCATTGATAGATTTATTCCAGGGACCGTATCCGTCTCGAAGGAATCGATGGAAGTTCAGCGGTCTCATCTATGTTCGCCAAACCTCGTTTGTGCTCATTGAATCTCCGCACGAACCTTCTGAGCCGATTCGGGGCAAATACTATGACAAAAGTCAGCTCCAGTGCAACTGAAAATAGTAGCTGTCATTATTATCATGTGCTTTCTTTTTAATATTGTTTTAAATATTTAGAATATTGACACTTTAATATCTGAACGTTTTCGTTTCTTTGCGATCAAGCACGGTTTGCTTTTCGATGATAATCTTTGGATTAGTACTAACATTATCAATTTGCCATGTATTTATTGCCGTCCCCATTATATTTTTTTTAGCACTTTCAATAATATAAGATGTAGTAAATGTAAGTGTACACCGGTCAGAAGTTCCAAGATTACTCACTTTTAGATCATCGACAAGTGTATACGATAGCGTGTGACAAAACGCAAAATATGTCTCTTTGTCTTTCTTGATAAATGTCTTTTGAACTAATCCATTTGAATAATAATCAACATTATCGCCATAAAATGACAATACCTTATCAAGCTCTTTCTTTTCGTTTGCTCTAAGGTACTCCGAAATAAACGACTTCATCTTATCCATTTGTGATGCACGCGAATGCTCTAAATCACTTCCTTTTAAAGTCGGTGGAATAATCTTAACTTCCGCAAGTGCTGGCACAGGCTGAGCGGTCTTTTTAGCAACCACATATTTGAGTTTATCTTGATTGAAGATATAGATAGTTGTCTCATTCACAGCTGATATTTTACTATTTTCTTCTTCCTTAAGCGTTCCAGACTTAACAGCTCGAATATCGTAGAAGTCCCCTGTACTTCCCCCGGTAAAATCTACTTTAACATCATACTTCCAATTGCAATCGGCACTAGGGCTATCTGACACACATGTACCTGTAGCATCTTCACCAGTCGTAAGATCGAATATTTCCTTGAATCCATTTGTAAAGTCCGTAACAATAAACATGTAATCCACTGCATATCCCATCCCGCCGCCGGACCCGTCGAATCTAAGTCCATATTTATCTGCGCCTAACCGTATCAATTTTACTTTAGGTAGTTCCCCATACTCACCTGAGGTAGTGACAAACTTGCTTTCACTTTCAATCACCCATTTCCCGTTGTTTCGCACAAAAGACATTACACCGATAATTGGAGCACAGGCATGACAAGTGAAATCTTCTTCGGCGGGAAGAGTCTTTGTCACTACTATATATTTCTCTTTGCTTCCTTCGGTATAATGCTCAGAAAACACAGCGGTAACAATACCATCGGTACCGGAAAGATTCGTGGACTCAAGCTTCTCTTTGGGGGCAATGTTTTTCCAGAGTGCGGTCTTATCCACTGGATTAAAATTACCATATACTGCAAACAACGCTCTTGCGGTGTTGATGTCCTCATCCGCAGCACGAGAGCCTCCCTCTTGGGCTGGGACAGGTTTTGCGTTCTTTTCCAGCTTAGGTTCGGATGTTGCATACATTTTCTCGAGCAAGCCGACTATTATGAATTGATTCTGAGGTATATTGTTAAACTCCAATGCATGCACCTTGAATGTATTGACTTCTTCAGTAATAATGAATTGCAAAATAGCATCGACGTCCTTCTCCATGAATTTGATCTTACCTTTGGCATTTACGAATGTTTTCCCTTTCGTCTCACCATCGGCGCTGGTCCCCGATTCCCATTTGGGGTCGCCAAAAAACGAATCTATAGCCTCCCCCACGGTTCGCTGGGGGTAATTCTGTAGATGACCAGTTTTGACAAGCTTGACAGCTCTGCTTTCGAAAAGATCCCCTTTAAATGACTGGTAACCAATAGCGAAAGCAGTCAGTACAAACAACAGAAGCATATATGGAAACCAGCGCCTCTTACTCTTTCCGTTATTGGAGGTGAGGTGCATGGATGCACCTTGTGTCCCGTATTCAGGTGGAAATTCAGCTAATATAGAACCACAATGTTTGCACTTGATAGCTCCATCCTGAATATCTTCTTTGCAAAATGGGCATTCTATCAGTTGGGAGAAAACCTCATGGCTATCGCGAGCTGGCGGGGATTGGGACAATGCATGGGCGGTTGTTACCAGAGGTGTTGAAGGCTTGAACTGATCATCGGAAGCCAGCCCGAGCGCCAGCATCCAAGATTCGACTGCCCAACGGGCTAAGTCGCTGTTCATTCCATATCGGTCTTCAAGCCGTTTAGAAAATCGCATCACGAGTACTTCTACTGGTATCTGCCCGCTCGAATTTAATAGTTCACTGGGAATACCGTCCTTCACGGCCTGAGACAAAGCAAAAATCTCAAGACGGTTTTCTCCGCAGAAATCTCTAAATAATCCCTCGCAACGAAGGGGGTCATCACATAGAGTGCGGCCATACCGGCCTACTAATTCTCTTAGCTTTTGACGAGGAATATCATTCATGTTGATGCCTTCCGTATTATTTAGACCGATAGCAGAAGTCAGTCGTCTGAAACCGTATAGAGCAAAACGCCAACGTGCTCATGCTTAGCCCGTGCTCATAATCCCCCCTAATAAATCGGTCCATACGGTAAATTAGATTACAAAGTTCCACTCGGTTCTTCTATTTGCGATACACAAAAATTGGGGTACTTATGATTTTTGTCCCCGCTGGCACTGGAAACATTTCAATAGGAGCCGGACCTTCTATTCACCTTTCTCTATCGGTGGCAAATCTCACCCTCAACTGTGCCGAAATGAATTCGTGTCCCAGGGGTCAATCTCACGCTCTGACCGAACATGATTCGAACAGAAACGCTACTGGCTGTAACTACATACCAAGTGGAGTTAGACAAATTCTTAAGCCCAAGAATTGAAGGATCTCTGGGATTTTGATTTACTTCGGCCACTATCCGATTGGCTGCACCCGAAGCCAAGCTTTTTATCTCGGAGGTGGTAATCTTTTTGCCTAGGTACAGGTCAATAAAATAATTTTCCAAATGGAGCGCAAAGAGCAGAGGCGATGGAGGCATTGTCGTTGAACTTGTTCCCAGCCCTATCCCATGTTTGTTGGTGATCTGCCGGGCTTTGAGGATTGCTGCCGCAAGGAAAGCATAGGACAATCCTCCGGAGGCAATCATGGCCCAAGCTCCCAAGGCGGACGACGAGTTCCATAGAGCATGCAGCACCGCGGAACTTAGATAGCCTACGCCAATCAGGATGCTTGTGCGGCCAGGATTCAGCACGCTCAACCCGATAAAATACCCCATATAGCCGCTAAAAGCCATGTGACCTCCCACAGAGCTCAACATACGAGGGATGAGCAACTGTAAGCCAGCCAGTTCTCCAACCATTGTTCCGTATTGGATTCCTACCTTATTTGTAGTGAGCGGGACGTATTGGCCGAGGGTTTCAAATAAGGTGAACCCTACAGCAGAAGCTGCTCCCAATAGAATGCCGTCCAAAGGGCCCCACACGCCCACTCGTTCCCGCAGGGGGTAAGAACAACAGGTGCCGAGCCATCTGGCAAAGAAAACTGGCAGCGCCTTAATGAGCTCTTCCATCAAACCAGCTCCAAACAACATTCTAATGAAAAGCTTCCAAAAACTATGATACTCTTCTCCAGGCTGGGAACCCGGTAAAATATCTCGAAAGACAAACACGAAAAGCTCCAACAGCGGAGTTTCCAGAATGGCGATTGTAAACAGCGCCGCGCCAACAAGAACGTACCAAGGCTTGTATGTGTGACAGCTGAGATAAATGAAATAATAACAGGCCAAGGCCAGGTAGATCCCTAATGTCAGCTTAAAAGCTGCGGGATTGTCAAGCGTCATGAACATGGCAACGGTAAAGCCCATGGTAATGATGACTGGAAGCAGATAAGCGCCTTTGACCAATCCACCCCGCGCAGATAACAAAGGAATGAGTTGCGTCTTTGTAATGTTCCTGGAATGCTGTTGGAGCTTACCACCTAACCGCTTGGTCATATGCCTGTTGTTTTTCCATCCCTGCTAGTACCACGTAACACTTAAAGTTGCGGATAAAGATGCCTCAGCTTTATCCGCGCCTTGGCATTCGAGAACTGC
>JBKQLC010000165.1:0-25086 GCA_052147195.1 Syntrophobacteraceae bacterium | reverse complement strand
AATATATGCTGTAAGGGGAATTGCTTGAGGGAAATGTATATGAACCGCTTTATTCTTTGATATTTCCTGATTAAATTGATCAGGGTAGGTGACCGGGCAGTATTCTACGTAGGTAGTACAACCCGTGCATTTGTCCTCTATAATGTATTTTGGCTTCTTAACCAACGTTACATTAAAGTTTGCTGCTTCCCCTTCTACACTGATAATGTCAGTATAGGTCAGGACCTCTATATTGGGGTGCCGGCCGACCTCGACCAGCTTTGGAGAGAGTATTCACATGGAGCACTCATTGGTAGGAAAGGTCTTATCAAGTTGGGCCATATGGCCCCCAATGCTTGGCCCTTTTTCAACCAGGTAAACCTTGAAACCATCGGCGGCAAGATCAAGAGCTGCTTGAATGCCGCTGATCCCTCCCCCCACAACCATAACATCCCCAAAATTGCTGTCGGGGAGACTTTTGAGAACCTGTTCCCTTATATTTTCCAGTTCTTTTCCCACTTACATATGTCCTTATCAGGCTGCTTCGGTTCCCTAAATCACTTCCTGGACAATTTCCGTGATGTCCTTAATCTCTATGACTTCACTATCCTCCCGGTTCAACCTGCTATCTTCAAAATTGGTGATGCAATATGGGCAGGAAGTAACCAGCACCTCAGCCCCGATCTCAATAGCTTGTTCCAGTCTGAGGTCGGAGAATCTTTCACCCTTTGGAGTTTCCATCCAAATCCTGCCTCCTCCCCCCCCACAACAGAGACTATCTCTGCGCGAATCAGCCATCTCATGCAGATCTAGCCCTGGTATCTTCTTTAAGACTTCTCGTGGCTCGTCATATATACCGTGATGCCGCCCCAGGTAACATGGGTCGTGATAAGTAACTTTCTTGGCATACTCTTTATTAAACTCAAGCTTTCCCGCATTGATAAGCTCGAGTAAATATCGTGAGATATGAATCACCTCAAAATTCACCATGAATTCGGGATACTCGTTTTTGAAGGTATGGTAACAATGAGGGGAAGAAACAAGGATTTTCCTGACCCCATTATCGATAAATGTTTTGATGTTTTCCCTGGCTAAGCGTTTGAATAATTCCTCATCGCCCGTCTTGCGGATGCTTTCTCCACAGCAGTTCTCCTTGGAGCCCAGTATCCCGAAATCTATCCCTGCCCTGTTAAGAATATCGGCTGTGGCCC
Source organism: Syntrophobacteraceae bacterium (assembly GCA_052147195.1). GTDB lineage: Bacteria > Desulfobacterota > Syntrophobacteria > Syntrophobacterales > Syntrophobacteraceae > SbD1. The sequence goes on along the minus strand of JBKQLC010000165.1, from coordinate 23,896 downwards.
TGGCTACCTTTTTTAATCTTGGGTCATAGCTGAGGTAGCACCCGGGGAAATATAAGAGATCCATCCCCTCGGCGAACGTTTTTACAGACAGCCCTTCCGCCCAATTTGCCCTCTTACTGCGTTCTTCATTCAAGGGGTTGCCTTCAGCAACCAGGCTTGCGCTTATGCCGCGAACAGGACGGGCAGAAGCAGGAAAAACCCCATATTCCGTCGCAATCCTGCGTAATGATACCCCTGCTTCTATTTGATTTACTCCCCTGGGGCATCGCTGAGGACATCTTCCACAAGTAGTGCAACGCCATACGTCTTCACTTTCTATCTCAGTCAAACCGAACGTAGCCTCTCGGACCAGCTTGCGCATGCTAAAGGTTCTAACCCTGTTCCAAGGACAAACAACATCGCATAATCCGCATTGATAACAGAATTTGAAGGTTTCCCCACCGTTAGCTTTTACGACATCTATGATCTCTTTAAACGGGGCTACAGTTTCCACTGTCTTTCTTAATCCTCTTCTTTCGCCGTAATGTTTCAGTCTTTCTTTGACTTTCGGGCAACGGCATCCATTATCTTCTGCAATCCATATTTGTCTACCAATGCTTCCAATCCTATCTCCAGCTCTTCCAGCTTCTCGTCTTCTTCTACTTCCTCTTCCCTTTCTTCGTAAGTCAGGGCATCAGTTATGCACCATTGAACACAGAGCGGCATTTCTTCGCCTTCACACATATCGCATTTTAGAGGGAGGCCGGAATCGGGTTCTTTGAAAATGTCCCTGGATGGGCAGGCAGCCCTACAGAAGCCGCACTCGTCATATTCCTTTCCGTCAATCACATATTTGTCTCGCCCCATGCATTCGGCCGCAGCATTCTGGCCTGCGTATACAGGAAGATATACATCTCTTAGCGGTTCACGAATCAGTCGAATGCGAGACCTGGCAGGATTATTGCTGCTATATTTTGGCGCAGCGTGAAAGGAGGAGCAGATCATTTCACATGCCCGGCAACCATTACACTTATCAAGATCAATCTTGATTGCCTTGACTTTTTTCTTGACTTTGCTCATTCTTTATAATTCCTCTCTGTTCCAAATCTTCGCCAACGTAATCCAAGTCCAATTCGTGTAAAGACTCTTTCGTAGGAATACCCCGATTATCCCACCCCTTAAATTTGTAATATTCATCTAAGAGCTTAGCCTCAAGCTCGGGAAATCTCTTTTTCCAATGGTCCTCAGGCGGCTTCTCATCTGCTCTCGTTAAGCCTCTTCTTACATTAACGGCTCTAAGTAGAGTCCGGTTCCTCCTGGCTGCTTGCGTCAGCTTGGCTTCATCCATATCGATCCCGGTCGCGGATGAGATAAAAGCAGGGTAATTGTGGATATGGTAGGGGGGCTTCAGGGGAAATGATGACAAACCGGCGCACATCCCGAGGGCGTCATCGATGTAGTGCATCTTCTCCTGCCAGTCAACAATTTCACAGGACATCTGAACGGTCGGGTAATATGGATTTGAGTTTTCTCCTCGAAATTCCCAGTCCATAAGATATTGCTTAAACTTTTCATCAGGAACCTGGATCCAATCCTTTACAAATTCTTCTCGTTCCTCTTTCGTAGCAAAAGGCGCCTGGGGAAACTGTCCTTCGATTTGAGTAATGTTTACCTTCTCGCCGGTGGAATACATAAGGAAATAAACGGGATTAAGCATTCCCAGCTTGAGAGGGAGCTGCTCGTGTTTCTTGATGTTATTATGAGCATATGCTTCAGCGCCATTACCAATCTGTTTGGCCGCCCAATAAGAACCATTGGCCAAAACATCTCCAATACCTTCTCGCCGGACGATTCTGTCAAGTAGCCAGAAGAATCTCCCCTCGCTGTCGGACGGCATTCCCGGCATGTCCTGGTCAGTCAAAATGCCGGCTTCATAAAGCTCAAGGGCGAAGGCCATAACTTGCGGGGCTGAGAATGCGTCCACTCCGTACTCGGTAGCACGTTGAGCGATTGTGAAACCGAAATCCAGGTCTGAATAGGCAGCCATTGTATAGGTAAGTTTGGAGAAGCATTTCATCATGTAGGTTGAAATACCGGGAACCGAAATTGTTGCCCCGCATTTCATCGGGCAATTATAGCAACTTATCAACCGCTTCCGCACACTTTCCTGGGTCTGTGTCCACTTCTGTTCGACTTCCTTGGTCCAAAAATCTTTTCTCCGAGTGCGGGAATTTCCCCACATGAAATTGGTTGTGTGCCATTCCTCATCGATGAGTTTCATCTCTTGCGGTGACCCAAGCCCGGCCAAAATGGGCATTACTCCCGGAATCGGTTTTTTTTCCCGGGCTCCTATGTATTTCAGCACTTCGTTGCAAAGCTTCATAAATTCATCTGGTTTGGCAATATTGATGTCCTTCGTTCCACGAACTGCTATCGCCTTTATCCCTTTGTCCCCCATAACGGCGCCTATTCCAAGTCGGCTTGCACTGGACCTGCCCTGCTCTATTGAAGCAAAATAGACCCTGTTTTCACCGGCCAGGCCTATAGCAGCCACCTGGGCCTTCGGTTCCTTCAACTCCTGTCGAACCAGTTCTTCAGTTTCCCCTGCGCCTTTACCCTTCAAATGAGAGGCGTCACGTATTTCCACTTTGTCATTGTGTATCCACACATAAACCAGATTGGGGGACTTGCCGCGGAAGATGACTTTGTCATAACCGGCATACTTCAATTCCGGCGCCCAAAATCCACCCATCATCGAATACGCCATTAACAAGGTCTGAGGAGAATAGGTGGAAACGATTGTACGATTACAGCCAATAGCAGGTGTGCCGCATAAGAGACCGGTACTGAATATCAATAGATTATCCGGAGAAAAGGGTTCAGTTTCAGGGGGGACCCTATCCCACAATATCTTGGTGCTAGTACCCAGACCCCCAAGATAAAGTTCGGTTAATCCCGGGTCAGTTTCTACCCTCTCAACGCTTCCCCGGGATAGGTCAATTTCTAAATTGAACCCTGTCTCTCCGTACCTCATTGTTTACCCCTCCAAAATTATCTGAATCTGTTGCATACTTTTCCATTTTATCATGGATTGCAGGCGCTTAACTCAAAACGGCCTTCATACGCCGGGTGAAGGTTGAAATCGTTCAAGTTATTTTTCGATCAAAATCTACGCCACGGATTCAGGGGCGCTCGGATGCTGCCCGACAGCCGGCATGACTACAATATAGCTGTAATATAGTTATATACTAGCTATCTCGCGAGTCAAGTAGAAAACTTGCCACTGTAGCGAAGGGTGAGCAGCCGGTTAGCGATTTGGCGACGCGATAATAGCGCTCGACGCGTGGGAATTGAGGCCCGACAAACGGGCGGCACGAGGCGATACCCGGTGCCGCGACGTATGAGCGAGGTAATCTCTGGTGATCAATTTTTCTTGGAGAGCATGAACCTGCCAAAATAAAGCCGACAGACCGCTAGGCTTTCATAAACGCGTATGTCAGCCGTCCATTGGGGGTTCGGCTGATCTGCGCCTTCATCTTCGTTCCGACCGAGAGTTCGGCCTCGGAAACAGAATTATCGATACGTCCGAAGACTTTATATTCGCCGTAATCCACCAGTGCGATCGTATAGGGGACTTCTTCGGTGAAGCCGGCAGGGGCATACTGTAAGGTAGAGTAGCTTACCAACTCCCCTTTCCCGGCAATTTCAAACCATTCCATGTCGCCGGCAAGGCATTGATAACAATGGGCGCGGGGGGGAAAGAAACTCTTCCCGCAGGTTTTGCACCGGGTCCCCATCAACTTCCCCTCTTCCAGGTAGCCGATAAAATCGTTGACCTGAGTAACGCTAGCGAAGCTGACGGTCCCGAATTGAGCGAATCGTGAATCCAGTTCATTTTTTGCCATCTTGTGCTCCTCGAAACGGATCGTCAATCGACGCCGAGTATTGTTACGTTCCCATAAAGACCCACGCCGCCAACGTTGTGAATCAGTCCGAAGGCAGGGTCCTTGACCTGGATTTCCCCGGCCTCTCCCCGGAGCTGAAGAACAACAGTCCGGATCTGGCTCCCGCCGGTCGCACCTACCGGATGCCCCTTGGAAAGCAGGCCGCCGTCGACGTTCACCGGGATACTGCCCTCCCTGTAGGTTTCTTTGGAGCGGATGAGGTTTTTTCCCTCGCCTGGTTTGGCGAAACCAAGGTCTTCATATGCCATCAGCTCGGCGATAGTAAAACAGTCATGTACTTCTGCGACGTCCACATCAGCGGGCGTAATGCCGGCCATCTTGTAGGCTTGCCCGGCAGCTTCCACGGACGCCGCAAGACCGGTGAGCCGATCTCGCCCGGCCATGTTGACTGGAGCCGTGGCGGCTCCGATCCCCTTGATCCAGACCGGCTTTTTCGAAAAGGCGCGCGCCTTGTCCTCGCTGGCAACTATAACACATGAACTGCCGTCCGCATTGGCGCAGCAATCGCCCGCCCGGAGCGGGCCGGCCACAAGACCGCCCAGGAAACTTCCGGGGTCTTGAAACTGCTCGAGCGTGACGGGTTTTCGATATACGGCATTTGGATTGAGCGGTCCGTATGTGCCTGCCTTGACCCGGATGAGCGCCAGATCTTCCATGGTCGTTCCGAATTTGGCCATGTGAGCACGGGCATGCATAGCGTAATATGCCGGCATCATGGTCCCGAAAGGAGACTCCCACTGGATGTCCGCACCCCGGCCCATGCGTTCCTGCGACTCGGCCGACGTCAGTTGTGACATTATCTGAAATCCGATAACCATCACCACGTCGTGCAAACCGGATGCAACGAGCGAGTAGGCGAGCCTCAGGCCGGTGCTGCCCGATGAGCACAGGGTTTCGGCATAAAATGTCGGCTGCGGATTCAAACCCAGGTACTCGGCAATCACTCCCGCCGGTGACCGTTGCTTGTCGTATTCGGGTGCAGAGCAGACGACCGTGGCTCCGATATCGGTCCCGCTGATCCGCGCGTCCTTCATGGCTTCCCGAAAGCTTTCAAACACGAGTTCGCGAATCGACCCAGGGTATGAGCGGACAAAAGCGCTCTGCCCGATACCGATGATTCCAACTTTACCCATATCTTTTCTCCCGACTAAACAAATTATGCGCTCGATAATCCTCTTATTTTTTGGGCTCCGCGAGCACTTCGGCAAACATTTCCATATCCCAGGTCCTGGACTCTGCCAGGTTTTGGCGGAACTTGATGAAGTCTATGACATCGCTCCCGGTGATCTTTTTGGAGTTAAAAGCGCCGAACCCGAGGAACGCCTCCCCACCCATGTTCGCTGCCAGCCAGTGCCGGTTGCCGTTTTTGGCAATGTCCCAGAAGTATTTCTTTTTCATACGAATGCCGTCGATCGACTTGATCAGACAACCCGGGAAAAGATTGGCAAACCGCCATGCGATATTGTCGATCTCTTTATCCAGCAGCTCGAAATCGGCGGCCGCTTGGTGCTTTTTTACCAATTCCCGGGCTTCCTGCAACTCCGTGCCGGATTTGGACTCGCCAAAGACGATCTCCCCGTCTTCCACGTATTTGTCCGTAAAAATCATGGGGTTGCGAACCCATTTCCCATCCACCTTCAGTACGGGCACGCACTTGGTGATAAGGCCCTTCATCTTCATCTTGTATGCCGACCACATCTCGCAGGAAACGCAGTTCCACATGGCGTCCTCCATGGTGAGGAACCATGGCAGAAAATCCGTGGAGCCGCCGTCTGGCGCCGATCCATGCCTGGGTCCGGCCTGACCGAAAATTGCGAGGTCCGAGGACACCGTGACGTCACACGCCATCCCGATTTCCTGGCCACCCGCCACCCGCATGCCGTTCACCCTGCAGACAGTGGGCTTCTTGCACATCAGGATGGCATCGACCATGTGATTGAACAAATCCATGTACTGGCCGTACTCCTCGCACCTCAGGCTGTAATACTCGCTGTATTCCCTGGTGTTTCCGCCCGTACAAAAAGCGTAGGGACCCGTGCCGGTAAAGACGACCGACACCACGCTCCTGTCCAGGGATGCATTCTCAAAGGCTGCTATGACGCCCTTGACCATTTCCGTTGTGTAGGAATTGAACTGCTTCGGATTATTCAGTCGAATCCAGGCCGTGTACAGACTTTCCACAATTTTTCCCGATGCGTCCTTGAGGGGGCGTTTTTCATATACCACGCAAGGGGCGTCCGCATCGGTCCCAAAGTGAATATCCGAGTGCAGCCGGTGATCTTTGGGTCCGTTATCCCTTGGCATCCATTCCAGGGCCATCGCATTCTCTCCTTTCAGAACATGTACTGGCGGCAGAGCCGTAGCCGAAGCCTGCCCGGACCTGATCCGGGACTCTCCAGGCTCGGCGAGGCCGGCGCCTGTTCGCCCAATGACGAGTTATCCGGCTACGCTGTTCAAAAGTCCGGAATTAAAATAATTCGCCGCTCCGGGGGCGTTCGGTGAGCCTCATCGAAAGCCTGCCGGATCGTGCTCATAGGTCGGGTCTCAACGAAGGGGGCAATCGAGATCTTCCCGCTGGTCACCATCTCCAGCACCTGCGGGTAATACTCGGGCAAGCACCCCCAGGTCCCGATAATCTCTGCATCGAAAGCCATCAGACGGCTCATCGAGTATTCCACTTTGCCCATTCCGAAGCCAACGATGATCAACTTGCCGATGAAACTGAGCAGATTCAGCGCTGTTTGCTGGCCGGCCCCGGTACCGGTGACCTCGAAAATCTTCCACCCGTATCCTGGCAGCCCGTGCTGTTCGCGGATTTTTTTGACTTCACCCGCCACATCCCCGGGTCCCTTGCCGGCGGCGTTGATGACAAAATCGGCTCCGTATTTGAGCATCTTCTGCAGACGGTCCTCAACAATGTCGACGGCGATTACGGTGCCCGCCCCAAGGGCCTTGGCGATCTGGACGACGTACTGCCCGACGCCCCCAACCCCGATAACGACCACGTTATCGCCCACCTCGAGGGATGCTCGTTTTGCGGCCTGAAAGGGAGTAGTTACCGCATCGGCCACTACCGCCAGTTGCTCGAGCGGGATTTCACCGCGATTTCTTATTTCGCACAGATCGAGACCGGGGACGGGTATATGGTCGGCAAAACCGCCATATATACCAAGGCTGTTACCCGGCATTTTCTGATTGAGGCACCTGTTTCCCCGTCGAATCTTGCAGAGGTGGCATTCCCGGCAGGGCATGACGGCCGGGATGAGTACTTCCTTGCCTATCCAGCGTTTGTCACCTGCGACAACCGTCCCGGAAATCTCGTGCCCCAAGGTCAAAGGCGGCTTGCAAACCGTGGGCACGCCATCGTAGAAGTAGCCAAGGTCCGTGTGGCATATGCCGCAGCCGGCAATCTTGACGAGGACCTCGCCCCCTTTTAGTTCGGGGACCGGTATTTCCGCCAACTCGAGCTTTCCCGGACTCGTTTCTCCCGTCTCTTTGTTCCGGGTGGCCGGCTGGACCATCTGCCAAGCCTTGAGCTTATCGGGTACTGGCAACATTTCTCTCCTCCCTGAAAAACCTAAAGGAAATCGGGGTAGATATCAGACCGGCTCGATTTCCGTCACGCCATTATTCCACGGCGATCAAGTCGGCGCCATTCGCTGAGAGATTCGCCGGCGCATGTCAGCGGACCCAGGACGCCGAATTAATCGAGCGGTTTCAGCGATAATTCCGACCGGTTGGAATCGGGGCCGGCAATTTCTCCGGCGACGTGATCGAAGAGGGCTCCTGGCAGCAGCTATATTTCCGCTATAATGTAGCTTAATTGAAAAGAGTGTGTCAACAGGTTTTTAAAACCGCTCCGGCAAATCTACGGCGCGCAAAGGATAAGGGGATTTGGCATTTTGAACTCCTACTGGACTTGCCTGCCGGCGCCCGGACCGTACCGGCTCTCATCTTTGTGGTGCACAATCAGCCCTCACTTGCGTGCGGCCTCGAGATCGAGGATGCTTCGTTTCAGCTCGGCAGGCACGGGGACCTTCCGATTGTTTCGGTAATCATAAGTAACCAGCACCCCATCGCCTTCCGCGGCAATCTTGGAGAGACCGTGGCTGACCACACTGTACCTCATCGTGAACCGGTCCTCGCCAATATCGGAAACGGATGCACCGATCGAAACGACGTCGGGATAGGCCAAGGGGGCGCGAAACCTGCACTGAGTTGAGGCAAGGATGGGGCCGATTCCGGTCTCTTTCATGAAATTCCACATTTTTATCCGCTCGAAATAGGCGATACGAGCGTTTTCGAAATACCGGAAGTAGGCGACGTTGTTCACGTGCCCGAGCGCGTCCATCTCCCCCCATGCCACGGGGAACTCCACTATGACAGGAAATCCTTCAAGCAGTTTTTCTCCCATATGCGCCTTCATTGAGAACAAGGAGTGTCGACCAAGCAAACTGACCCTTCATCAAACTGGTTCCCTCTAATACCTCGTAACATGGACCAGGTGCAATAAATTACAAAAAACGACTGTCACGCAAAAACTTAACCTGGCACCGCCGGGGACAGGGGGGCGGAACTTTTTTTGGCCTCCTCCTATTCGTCACTTTACAGTCACGAAGCCTTAACATAACCCGTGGTAACTATCGAACATGAGTAGTGGGTACTTTTCTGACTTGCATCCAAGGATCAGAGAGCCCTGGCCAAGAGCTTGCTGCTATTGCCCCGGGCTTTTTCTTTTTCGCAACAAGCTCCAACCAAAATAAAGAATAGGACGGGGTGCAGGTGCATTGGTAACGCCTCACGGGAATGGATTAGTATGGGTATGTTTTAGCAAGAGTCACGATGTGGGCACTTTGCTGACCATTAGCGAATAAGGGACCAGAAAGCCCAGGCATGATTGAATGGTTCATCCGGTTAGTGCGCACCGGATGAATGACTATTCATGTCTGGGCTTTTTACGTGAATACGCGAATACCCGAGGAAAAATCAGACAGTGCGTTGGATTCATCAAAGCACCATATTCGATAAAGCCAAACCCATCGCGAGGTGGGGACGGAAAGCCATGGATCTCATCCTCAGAGATAGCCGGGCTGCCAAAACATATAGGCTAAGAGGTGTTCTCTTGCCGGGCGAGGAAACTGCCGTGCGGGGCGAGACCGCGACCGGAACGCCGCACCTGAGTGCAAGCAGGGAGGTTGTAAAACCAGGAGAACATAAAGAAATCATGCTACTCTTTGAGGAGGAGGTATGAAATTACGTATCTTACTTCCGGCGTTTCTCCTGATTTTGGGCATAGCGCTTGGTGCTGCTTCGCACGCCAATGCCGACTATGTACTGTGGACGCCGACAACCACTAATGACCAGAATGTTTTTTCTTTCACGCCGCAGGGTTGCACAATGTCGGGTTACCTTTACATCAATGCTCCGGGAGCCACTCAAGATACTACCTCTCCCGGTAGTGCATTGCTGCTTACTATGCCGGGGAGCGCGAGCAATCCATTCTCGGCGGCGGCAGCGGATTTCACGATTGCTGAGACCGGCAATACCTGGTATGTCTATTCCGGCCAGACTGCTAGCGGCACGCCGTTGCTCGCGCTCGGCTCGACTGATCAATTTGGGCTGTACTACTACCAACAAACTGGGCCGAATCAGTATACAGTCTTTCAGCCCAGTATTACTAATCTCGGCCAGACGGATGTGTGGCTCCTGAATACCCCGGCCCAGTGCCTCCCCGTCTATCTCGCCGACGCTACCAATAACCAGACGGTTGGCTCCGCCACCCCGATTCCAGGGACTTTTCTGCTATTTGGTTCCGGCCTCGCTGGTGCTATCGGATTTCTGAGACGCTTCACGGGCTAGGCGCCATCGCCCAGCAACAAATTGGACAAAGGCAAGACCACCGCAACGGGCCTTGCCTTTGTTCCTTTAAGGCATTTTAAGCCAAATTCCGTTTCCACTCCTTCCGTTCCCCCCGGCCATTGTCGTTTTTCACCACGCTGCCAGTGCACGCCCCGCGAACTCTGCTGAATGTAAACTCTCGTTTGATGCAAAATGAGGGTCTCGATCTTATTTTGCAATGCGAACGAACCGCTCCTGGTCTTTAACGCCAAGCGGCAGGGAGTAGACTATCGCCTGGTAAGCCGTGTATTCTCAAAGAAATGAAGGATCATCATGAATCTTAGAAAGTAGTCCATGCGTCTTCTATTCGTCAATATACTGATGATTCTTGGTATCGCCGGCACATCCAGCGCTGCTACCGAGGTCTATTCCATCGACAAAAATCACAGCGCCGCCAACTGGGTCATCCGCCACGTTGTCTCGAAAACTTCCGGGACTTTCGCCGACGTGCAGGGAAAGATCGAAATCGACCCGGAAAAGCTTCAGGTGCTCAAGGCGGACTCAGTCATCAGTGTCTACAGTATCGATAGTCATAACCGTGAACGGGATACGCATCTTTTGACCGGCGACTTCTTTAATGCCCATGAATTCAATGCCATTCAGTTCAACAGCACGGATGCGCAATCAACCGGCAAAAACACCGGCATACTGCGCGGCCGATTGACCCTGCACGGAGTGACCAAAGAAATCGAATTCCCTTTTGAAATTCTCGGGTTCGGACCAGATCCGTGGGGTGGATACCAAGTGGGATTGCAAGCTTCGGCCAAACTCAAGCGGAACGATTTTGGAATTACCTGGGGTTTGGACATGCCGGGCGGCGGACCGGTCGGCGATGATGTTGACGTCACCCTTTATATCGAAGGAGTCAAGCTAAGCTCTGATGGTAAAGCGCTCGACAAGAATTGATTGAAGGCAATCTATCATTGGAATCCCACCAAGGGCTGACTTGCCTCTATGAACAGTGAGGTGCCAAATGGCGAATAAGGACAAAATAATAGACCGTGCGGCAGGAGCCGTAGTGGGCGCCCTGATCGGGGATGCACTCGGGCTGGGTCCGCATTGGTATTATGATTTGAACCGGATGCGAAGGGATTACGGGCCGTGGATAGATGGGTACACCGATCCGAAGCCTGGTCGCTACCATGCCGGACTAAAAGCCGGCGATCTCTCCCAGACCGGTCTGATTACACTGGAACTGTTGCGATCGGTTGTGGAGAAAGGCGGATATGACGAAGAGGATTTCACCCGGCGATTGGACGAAAAGTTCCTGCAACAGATGGACGGCACCGCATACTCCGGACCCGGCGGATACACAAACCAGTCCATCCGGGAACTATACGAGGCCAGGGTTAAACAAGGAAGGCCCTGGGGAAAAACCGGTGATTATGCCGATACCACTGAAGGGGCGGAAAGGACTGTGGTAATTGCTGCAAGATATGCTATGTCGCCAGGCGAAGGGGCGCAGATGATTGCGAGAAATGTTCGGCTGACTCAGATCGACCCCTTTGTTGCAGCTCTTAGCACGGGCTATTGCGTGATCGTCAGCGCTTTGATCCGTGGTGAACCGTTTGACGACAAGCTGGCTGCCAAACTTTACAGTATGGTGGAAAATGGAGAACTTCCTTTTACCCACGCTATGCTGGCTGAAAAAAGGGGAACGTACGTCCATGATCCCAGGGCGGCATCCGCCTGGCTTCCTTATCCTGACGCGCTTTTGTTTCCTTCCCACATCTGGACGGCGGCCAAGGACCCTGACGCCCTCATTGAGCCCGCCTGGAAGGTGTCGCTGGTCTACGGCATGCCATGTTCCATCGTTTGCGTGCTGCCGGCCGCGTATTATCTGGCGGCAAGGTTTCAAGACAATTTCGAGCAGGCCGTCTTGCACGCCGTCAACGGCGGTGGACAGAATATGTCCAGGGCCATGCTGGCTGGAGCAATGGTGGGTGCGCAGGTAGGGGTGTCGGGTATTCCCGAACGATTTATCGCTGGATTGTCCGGAGGCGACGAAGTAGTCGATCTTGCGACGCGCATGGGCAAAAGCCTCACGGCTGAAATCTGACTCACGCCTCTTGTGCGCACTGGAGGAGAGAAGATATAACACTCGAAGAAAAGATGGTGCAGGAATCATCTACTGAGCGGGGACGACGGGCTGGGCCGGCATCCTTCGGCCATGCTCGATCCGTGACGATAGTCAGGCCGCGGTGAGCGCATCGATCTGCAAAGGGGGAGTTAAGATGGAATTGTGCCATACCCGGACCACCGTTTTGAATGAAGGGTCCGTAGAAGAAAAGCGTAAGGAAATACGCGATTACTTTCATAAAACCTACAGCATTGATGAAAGGCTCTACGATACTCTTGCCGACGATTCCACATTCTACATCCGGCCCGAACCTCTCAGACACCCGCTGATATTCTATCTGGGCCATACGGCGGTCTTTTATATCAACAAACTGATCATTGCCAGAATCGTGGACACCAGGATCAACCCCCGGTTTGAATCCATGTTTGCAGTGGGTGTGGATGAAATGTCCTGGGATGATTTGAACGACGCCCACTACGATTGGCCCACTGTGGCCGAAGTGAAGGCCTATAGGGACGCGGTGCGCGAGACGGTGGACAAGATCATCACCACCTTCCCTCTCACTTTGCCCATCTGCTGGGACCATCCTTTCTGGGCCGTCATGATGGGAATCGAACATCAGCGGATCCACCTTGAAACCTCGTCGGTCATCATCCGGCGCACTCCAATCGAGCGGGTGCGGCAGCTTCCCATCTGGGACATTTGCCGGCAATCGGGCGAGGCGCCACGAAACGAATTGCTTCCGGTGCCGGGGGGTAAGGTCGTTCTGGGAAAATCCAAGGACCATCCCTTGTACGGCTGGGACAACGAATTCGGGCATCACGAATCCGACGTCTGGGATTTCAAGGCGAGCCGGTATCTCGTTTCCAATCAGGAGTATCTCGAATTCGTGGAGGCAGGCGGGTACGCGGTCCAGGAATACTGGACTGAAGAAGGCTGGAGCTGGGTGAGTTATTCCAGGGCGACTCACCCGCTATTCTGGATCAGGGACGGTGCGTCGTACAAGTTCCGCACCATGGCCCAGATCATCCAAATGCCCTGGGATTGGCCGGTAGAAGTCAACTGTCTCGAAGCAAAGGCGTTCTGTAAATGGTTGGCAAAAAAAACCGGCAAATCCCTTCGCCTGCCCACCGAAGACCAATGGTACCGCCTCCGGGACGCACACCAAATCGCCGATCAGCCCTACTGGGACAAAGCCCCGGGCAACATTAACCTGGAACACTGGGCCTCTACCTGCCCCATAAACACTTTCCGGTTCGGCGAGTTTTATGACATCATCGGCAACGTATGGCAGTGGACCGAAACGCCCATCACCGGTTTTGAAGGCTTTCAAATACACCCTTATTATGACGATTTTTCGACGCCGACTTTCGACACCCGGCACAATCTCATTAAAGGAGGCTCGTGGATTTCAACGGGCAACGAAGCCACCCGGGATTCCCGCTATGCCTTCCGGCGTCATTTTTTCCAGCATGCCGGATTCCGTTATGTGGAATCCGACCAGCCGGTGGAAATCCCGGAAGCCATGTACGAAACCGATGGCGCCGTGTCCCAGTACTGTGAAGCGCATTACGGCGTCACCTATTTCGGGGTGGATCACTTTCCCGCAAGGTGTGCCCGAATCTGCCTGGAAGCCATGGAAGACCGCCCCAGGCGCAGGGCACTGGACCTTGGCTGTGCCGTTGGGAGATCGACTTTTGAATTGGCCCGGGGATTTGATAGGGTCACGGGTCTCGATTTTTCCGCCCGGTTCATCCGCATCGCCGTTCAGCTTCAGGAAAAAGGGGTTGTGCACTACGAACTGCCCGAAGAAGGAGAACTCGTCTCCTACCATGAAGCGCGGCTTTCGGACTTCAGCCTCGAACAAATGAAAGACAAGGTGGAATTCTTCCAGGCAGATGCGGTAAACCTCAAACCACTGTTTTCCAATTACGACCTGATATTTGCCGGAAACCTCGTCGACCGCCTCTATGACCCGGGCAAATTCTTGTCGGGTGTGCACGAACGGCTCCACGTCGGCGGACTGCTGGTCGTAACGTCCCCTTATACGTGGCTGGCAGAATTCACTACGCGCGACAAATGGATCGGCGGGTTCAGAAAGGACGGAGAACCCTATACCACCCTGGAAGGCATGCAGGAGTTGCTGCGGGAACACTTCCGGCTTGTAAACGAACCGAAAGACGTCGAATTCGTGATCCGTGAAACCCGACGCAAATTCCAGCACACCGTCGCCCAACTCACGGTATGGGAAAGGGTGAACTGATCCACTTCAACGGAACAGGGTGTTTGCGGTCGTTTATTCGAGTGGCGGGACAGGGTCAGGTCTACACCAGCGTACGAGAGCCTCTTGCAGCCGAGGCTCAGAGCCTTTCGAGGCTGATTCCCTTCGGTTTTGTGCAGCTTTCAATGAGGTCCCTGCAGTAAGAACAGGTTCGACATTCTTTGGAGCATGAGGTCAACCGCTGCAGGAAATCGGCGGGGAGCCTATCGTTCGAAGCGTTCAACCACTCGGCCGTTCCATCCATGGCGTCCATCAGGTCCAGAAGATTGCCCGAATGTTTTCCATGCAGGTAGGCGTCCACCACCCTCATGAGGAATGGGGCGCCCGGGGTTCGTCCGCATAGCTTGAGGACGTCAACGTACGGTTCGTAGGCGTCGACGTCTTCCGGCCGGATAAACGGTGATTTGAACAGGCGGGAAGGGTCGCGCTGAAGCGTCCGCATGCATCCGAGATCCCGGTTGATGCGGTTGGTATCCAAGGGCTGCCCCATGTTGACCAGGGAAATGTGGCAATCGTGGGTCAGCTTGTATGGACAGTGATAGAGGCACCCTTCATTGGCCAGGAGCTCAAGCTTCACAGCCGGGAGCATTTTCCTGCAACGGGCGGAAACTTCCTTAAGAGCATCCAAGCGGCGATTGAGCGACCGATCCAATATGAGCGTTTCCGGAAGGCGGAATCGAGTGGAGGAGATGAAATCGATCATGCCGGCTATTCGGTCGTAGGTATCCAGCATGAAATTTACGCTGGGAATAGCCTCGAGCCGGGATACTTCGTCTTCTCCCGCATCGGAGATAGCCTGGAGGTAGTAGGCATCGGCAAACACGATTCCGTCTATCACTCCAGCGTTCAGCATCGACCGAAGGGTTTGAATCACCTTTTGCAGGTGATCGGGATCAAGGTATGACCCATGCGCATGGGCTCGACTGTTGAGGAGCAGATACTTCCTGGCGATTTGCACGGATCGCAGGAATTCAATCCACCGGGCGGTTTCCATGAGCCGATGTTTGTGACGGCCGTCATGAACATCGGCGGCATAGAGGCTGAAGTGGCAGGAGTAAAACGAGCTTACGTGCCGGTTCAGGATTGCGGCGAATTCTTCATCGGGTATCACCGGCACATTGAAGAGCATTTCAAGCCATCCTTTCGCCCCAATCGCCAAGCACGAAAACACTATTCTCCGGATTTGGCCGCCGGCATACCGGGTTTCAGCAACACC
The DNA here is from genome assembly GCA_052147195.1 of Syntrophobacteraceae bacterium. Taxonomy (GTDB): domain Bacteria; phylum Desulfobacterota; class Syntrophobacteria; order Syntrophobacterales; family Syntrophobacteraceae; genus SbD1. Next base: position 8,477 of record JBKQLC010000165.1, on the reverse strand, counting down.
CGCGCCAGGGTAATGAAAGTTAGATGAGGGTTGGGCGTGGACGAAGCGGCCAATCTATCGAAAATTCTTATCCTGCGAATGGGGCTTGTAACCTAAATCATACTTGCATAAGAGGGGCTAGTCAATGACGGCAGCCGGCAGGCTTCTGCCACGGCAAAAGACGATGCTCCTTGCCGCTGTATGTAACGAATCTTCTCAGAATCCGCGTCTCTATTAATTCAATCCATGGTGATCCCATACATTTTACCATAGAGGGAAGCGGGGGAATTTTCGGGAATTCACTTCAACTCGGATGCATACGAGATTGCAGTGTTTATCTATAAAAGCGCAGGTAAATGGATAGACGCCTGTTTTTTTCCGATTCAGCACATTCACGGATTTGGGAGGGAGCTATGGACTCGCCGCATACCGACTATTTCTTCTATGAAGACCTTCTTTCACCTGATGAAAAGCGAATCCGCGATGAAGTGCGAACCTGGATAGACCGGCGATACCTCCCCAAGGCAGCCGATTATTTCGAGCAGGGGATTTTTCCGGTCGAACTGATTCCAGAAATGACGCAAATGGGTCTGCTCGGGTTCAAGTTGAATGAATATGGCGGACGTGGAAAAAACAACGTCTCTTTCGGCCTCGTTTGCCTGGAACTTGAGCGGGGAGATTCGGGCCTGCGTTCATTTGTTTCCGTCATAAACGCCCTTGTGATTTACCCCATCTATACGTTTGGGGCCGATATGCAGAAGCAACGGTGGCTCCCGGAGCTGGTGAGCGGCAAGAAAATCGGCTGTTTCGGCTTGACGGAGCCCGAAGCAGGGTCCGACCCGCAGAGCATGCGGACTACCGCTGTAAAAAACCGGGGAGGCTATATTCTCAACGGGCGCAAGATGTGGATAACCAACGGGTCCATCGCTGACGTGGCGGTAGTCTGGGCAAAAACGCAGGAAGGACAAATCCGGGGCTTTCTGGTCGAAAAGGGCATGCCGGGCTTTTCGTCTCGCCCCATAGAGCGCAAGTTCTCACTGCGGGCTTCGGTCACCTCCGTTCTCAACTTCGATAATGTGGCAGTCCCCGAGGAAAATATTCTGCCAGGCACCGAGGGCCTGAAATCCGCCCTGATGTGTCTCAACGAAGCTCGCTACGGCATAGCCTGGGGCAGCGTCGGCGCCGCCATCGCCTGCTATGAGTCGGCCCTGAGCTACGCAAAGTCGAGAATCCAGTTTAAAGCCCCTATCGCCTCCTTCCAGCTTGTGCAAAGAAAGCTCGCCCGGATGTTAACGGAGATCACCAAGGCCCAGCTCCTGTGCATTCGCCTCGGCAGGCTCAAGGACGAGGGCCGCGCGCGCCACACGCACATCTCAATGGCAAAAATGAATAATGCCCGCGAAGCTCTCAAGATTGCGAGGAGCGCCAGAGACATTCTTGGCGCAAACGGGATAAGCCTCGGCTATCCGCCGATCCGCCACATGCTGAATCTAGAAACTGTAAACACCTACGAGGGCACAGAGGACATTCATATTTTGTCTATCGGGCGGGACATAACGGGAGAGAACGCTTTTTCATGCGAGCGGGAGTAGTGGTATGAAGATTTGTCTTTGAAAAAACGTAATCTCTGTCACCTTGAAATATTGTGTAATACGCTAAAGCCAATTCCGTGAATAATATGGACAGAATAAAATAGACCTTAATAATGCGTCAACTTGACCACCAACTGGAGTCGAACCGCGTTTTAGGGTCGTATTCCACCAGAAAAAGCCCTTAAAATGTCGAAGAGGCGATCGGGATCAGAGCTTTGAAACTGCTCCCCTGGCCAGGGGAGCTTTCTACACTGATAGTTCCGCCGTGAGCAACAGCGATTGATTGAGCGATGGCTAGCCCGAGACCGGTTCCCCGCTCTACCAGGGAGCGCACTTCCGAAGTACGATAAAAGGCTTGGAAAATTTGCTCTTGCTCTTCAATGGGAATCCCTATTCCAGTATCGGAAACGAGAATTGATGCCCATCGGCTCTCACGCTTCAGATCGAGGGTCACACTGCCTCCCGCCCCGGTGTACTTTATTGCATTGTCCACGAGGTTAATTGTCATGCTCTGCAGACGCTCGCTATCACCCTGAACGCAGAGCGGTTCTATGGAACCGAGCCGAAGTTCTATGCGATGGGAGTCCGCCAGTGGCTTGAGTCGGAGGTAAACCTCTTCAAGCACCTGTACCAGGTCCACCTCCTTTCGGTCCATTTTCAGGATCCCCACTTCGGCGCGAGCCAGGAGCAGTAGACCTTCCACCAAGTGAGCGATTCTGTCGACCTCTTCCAAAGCACTCTCCAGGGTTACCCGGTATTCCTCCTGTGTTCTCGCCGAACGCAGAACAAGCTCAATTTCACCTTTCAAAATGGTGAGTGGAGTCTGAAGTTCATGCGAGGCATCGGCACTGAACCGGCGGATCTGGCTGAATGCAGCATCCAGACGGTTGAGCATCTGGTTCAAGGTCTTGGCCAGATTGTCCAGTTCGTCGCCTGTCCCTGTCTCATTCACACGTTGGCTAAGGTCTTCGGCGCCTATCCGGCGAGCAGCGGCGGTCATCCGGTCCACAGGTTTTAATGCCCGATAAGCCACAAGCCATCCAACGGATGCAGCCAGTATCAGGCCGAGAGGGAGCACCCCTGCCATGATCAAAAGGAACCGAAGACGGGTTTCATCGATACTCTTAAGGGACATCCCAACCTGGATCATATTGATCACCCTGCCGGATTCCATTACGGGCATGGTCAGCACCCGCACTGGATATTCTCCGAGACCCTCCACTGTTTCAAAAGAAGATAGACCTCGCAATGCGTTTGAGAGGGCCTGCCTGCTCAGAGGCAACTTCCCGGTGGAAGGCAAAGACCTGAGTTCGTCACGGTTGCCCGATGGGTCACGCATCTGAAAATATTGATCCCATGGAGAAAAACCGAAAAAACGACGGAAAGCCTGATCGATTTCAGAAGGGAGAGGTGTCGCTGATCTGCCCAGGTCCTGTTCAATCAATGCGCTGGCAACACTGTGGAGTGCGCTGTCCACCTCGTGGGAGAGACTGTACGTCAGAAGGCCGAATGATGCCCCTCCCACAATGAGCAGAGTAACGGTCAAAAGGCTCGTATACCAAATGGTGATACGTGTCCGGATAGACTTAATATACAAGGATCACTCCTCTTTTAACACATAGCCGACGCCGCGAACCGTGTGAATGAGTTTATGCTCGCGATCTGAGTCGATCTTCCTGCGAAGGTAGTTCACGTATACGTCGATGATGTTGGTCATCGAGTCGAAGTTGTAGTCCCAAACATGGTCGGAGATCATAGTCCTGGTTAGTACCAGCCCAGGATTTCGCATGAAATAATAAAGGAGAGCATACTCCTTTGCGGTCAGGTCAATTTTTTTGACGCCTCGAAGGACGACGCGACGAGCGGGGTCGAGCGTGAGATCGGCAAACTGGAGCACCGGAAGTTCTGCCTCGGTTTTCCTTCTGAGTAGCGCCCGAATCCTGGCGACAAGCTCCTGAAATGCGAATGGTTTGGTCAGATAGTCGTCAGCGCCTGCATCCAGACCCAGGACCTTGTCTTCAATGTTTGCTCTTACCGTGAGCAGCAGCACGGGGGTTGAGACCCTTCCCTTGCGCAGTTCATGAAGAACGCTCATGCCGTCCATCCCTGGCAGATGAATATCGAGAACGATCAGATCGTGTACCTTATCCATGGCCATTTGAAGGCCGGTCTGTCCGTCGAATGCCACATCGACTGAGTAGCCTTCTTCTTTCAGGCCCTTACTGATAAAGCTGGATACCTTTTTTTCATCTTCCACAACCAGGAGCCGCATCGTCTTTCCCCACTCACCAAGTCTACAATCCAAGAAATCTCAAACATTCTATATCAGACAGGAGTTTCAGGAATCTTGCCTGTCAAGGCCCACAATAAACATTAATTTACGGTAGATAGCGCCGAGAGAGTGTAAGACCCTCACATCCCGATTTATCTTAACAGATTACTCCATAGACACATAGCCTATCGATAAACATCGTCGTAACTTACTGATGTTATACATTTTTTGTGGAACGTCCAGGGGGGTCTTACGCACCGATTATGAGTAATACTCCGTTTTTACTTAATACTTGCAGTTCTTTGATCAAGATTCCTGAAACTCTTGTCCGAGAAAGCTTGTGGAACAGCCATGACGGATTTAATCAAAAAAGCCGGCATCCGTGGTGGCGAAGCTTATGAAGATCACCATACATGAGAAGAAGACGTAGATACGGTCCTTAATCTCCAAGGATGGAACCTTCCTGCCCTCCCTTCAGCTAGAACAACCCAACCGTTTCAAATGAAGATCATCGGCAATTATTCCATCTTCTTCGGGCTAAACCGCCGCCAGACTTTCTTGACTCTCTCAGCCTCCGGGCCGCTCGCTTCGGAAGGTGTTTTTAGCCCAGCCTTACTCTGCCTTTGCGCCTCCATAAACTGCTTCAACTTCTCGGGCAATCCGCTCTTCTTCGCCGCTTTGTTTCGGGCTTCGGTCAATATTTTTGCCGACAGAGGAGGCCGCATTGCGAGCCCGTATTTCTTTGTAACTATGAAATATCCAGGAACTACATATGAAACTTCTAATCTCCGTTTAACTTTCTTTTAATCTTCCCTGTATATATTTCTGCCAAGCATGAGATCTGCCGTTGCAGACGTAAATTACACAAAAATCTTTTCATGATAAGGAGAATACCAAATGTTTAGGAGAATCGGGAATTCTTTAACCAACAGACGCTTTGGGATAAGCGCAATCGTGCTTACGGCCCTCCTGTTTCTTGTGGGAGGCTTTATAGTGTCGGCAAGGTTCAACACGACTGGTTCAGCGGCCGCCGACAGCTCCGCCCTTCAAGCGCAAACTCCAGCGAAATCGTTCGTGGAAAGTCCTTTTACTCCACTTGTGGAGAAATTGACCCCCTCGGTTGTCAACGTAAAAGTGACCAAGATCGAAAAAGCTGAATTTCCACTTCAGGATATGCCGGGAAACCCGTTCGGACAATTTTTCAACAACCCGAGGTCTCAACAAAATCGGCCCGTTCAGGGCGCCGGATCTGGGGTGATCATATCTTCTGACGGATATATTCTCACCAATAACCATGTTGTCGAGGGAGCCAAAGAGGTTGAAGTGACACTAAACAACGGGAAAGAGTTCAAGGCTCAAATCGTCGGGCGAGACCCGAAAACAGATCTTGCAATCGTGAAGATTGACGCCAGAAAAAGCCTGCCTGCCGCAAATATTGGCGACTCGAACTCTCTGAGGGTGGGGGACTGGGTCCTTGCGATCGGGAATCCTTTCGGCCTGAACCAGACCGTAACTTCGGGGATCGTGAGCGCCAAGGGCCGGGTCATCGGCGCGGGCCCATACGATGACTTCATCCAGACCGATGCCTCGATTAACCCGGGCAACTCCGGCGGCCCTCTCTTCAACATGCGCGGAGAAGTGGTTGGGATCAATACAGCTATAATTGCCGAGGGACAGGGCATAGGATTTGCCATTCCGATCAACACGGCGAAGCCTCTGATTCCGCAACTGGAGGCAAAAGGCGAGGTGACCCGCGGCTACCTGGGAGTAAACATTCAGACCGTCACCCCTGAGCTTGCCTCCGCGTTGCGGTTGGAAGACCCCAAAGGGGCACTGGTAGCTGACGTTGTGCCGGGAGGGCCTGCAGACAAAGCGGGAATCAAGCGCGGTGACCTGATAATTTCATACGACGGGAATGCAGTAGGTGACAGCCATGACTTACCGGCGCTGGTTGCTGCGACTTCAGTTGATAAGGAAGTTCCGATGACTGTCATGCGGGATGGCAGAGAGCAAAAGATCTCAGTCCGAATAGCCATGCTCGAGTCCGACGGGACTAAGCTCGCTGAGGCTAAACAATCCGCTCAGGGCAAATTGGGCATTCAGGTCCAGGATCTGAATTCTCAAATGGCAGGACAACTTGGAATCAATGCCGATCACGGAGTTGTGGTCGCCAACGTCGAGCCTGGAAGTCCTGCGGACCGTGCGTCTCTGCGGCAGGGAGACGTAATAGTGGAAGTGAATCGCAAACCGGTGAAATCGGTGAGTGATCTCAAAGAAGAGATCGCGAAGGTCCCGAACGGCGACTCCGTGTTACTTTTTGTAAAAAATGAGCAGGGCAGCCGTTACGTGGTCGTGAAAGGCTAAGCCTGAGGGAAACCGGCATATTCAGGAGGGTGGCGGCTTTGGGGCTGCCTTCCTCCTTTTTTGGGTAAATGCAAAGTAACCCCAGAGCGGACCGAAGATTATAAAGGATTCACCAAAGATTATGTTGCTCGTGAAGTCGAATGTGAATTTGTGAATAATAGAGAGAAAATATGAAAGCCTATGCCTCTAAGAAGTGCCATCCGTTCGATTGTTTTTTTAAGAAACGTACCGTGGAGGAAGAATTCGAAGACCTGATCAACAGGCAGGTAACAGGAGGCAAGCTTCCCGGCTCGGACCTGGAACTCGAACCCATCGAGCACTCCGCGGCCGATGAGGAGACTGAAATTGCCGTTTTGCCGGAGAAACAAGTAGAAGCAGAGGAGGAGGAAGAAGCTCTTTCCGGGGTTTCTATGGCGCCTGGCCGGGATTTCGAAGAAGATCATATTACCAGCTATCTCAAAGAGGCATCCAGTTTTCCGCTCCTCAACAAGGAGCGCGAGTATGAACTGGCGCAGATAATCAGAAATGGCCAGGACAAACTGGTGCAAATCATTGGCGATCATGCCGATGAGAATACAATCCTCTCCGATCTTGGCGACAAGGTTAATAAGCTCCTCGAACGCGAGAAGACCTTCCCCGGTGTGAGGGATAAAGTTCTGAAGGTAATCGTGCGCACACTGGAACGTGCGAGTAAAGATTATCCTGAAAATTCGATTTTTTCGGATTCGCTCTCTCGTGTGCGCGCCATAATGTGGGCTGTGGATACAGCGAAGCAGGAAATGGTGAGGGCCAATTTGCGCCTGGTTCTGAGCATTGCCAAACGCTACAGAGGCCGAGGGATGACTTTCGATGATCTCATTCAGGAAGGCAACCTGGGGCTGATCAAAGCAGTCGGACGTTTTGACCATACCAAGAAAAACAGGTTCAGCACGTATGCGACCTGGTGGGTGCGGCAGAGTATTATCAGGGGGATTTACGATAAGACACGAACAATCCGATTACCCGTTCATTTTATCGAATTGAAGAACCTTTGCTTCAAGGTCTATTATGAACTTCTGAAGGAACTCGAGCGGGAACCTACACCGTTGGAGGTCTCCGAACGCTCGACATTGCCGGTCGAAAAGGTTCAGATGGTTCTGACCCTTGCTGCCCAGCCGATCTCCCTGGAAACCCCGATCGGAGACGACGAACAGACCTTGGGCGATTTCATCGAGGACGAGCGGGCCATATCTCCCATGGACGAATCTGCGGACAGAGAGTTGGCCGAGATCACCCGTACCCTGCTCTCAAGGCTTAAGCCTCGCGAAGAGAAAGTCCTCCGACTCAGATTCGGAATGGATGGCCAGCCTGCGCAAACTTTGGAAAAAATCGGGAAGATATTCAATGTTTCCAAGGAGCGTATCCGGCAGATCGAGAAAAAAGCCCTTGGAAAGCTCAAAAATCCGAACATGCGGCCTTGCCTCAAGACTTTTATTGAGTAAATACCCGGCACGCTGTTTTTCAAAAACACAGATCAGCTTGGGAACGGATTTCTTATCACCCTTCACGAATATCTGATCCTGGCTCCTCGTCGGCTTCTGATTAGATTTTGGTATAACACTTCGCTGCCAAATATTCCTTTTCCGGGACAACTCTTTACATGCTCCACCACAAAACTTACCTAACGTTACAGCGAAATGCGATCAGAGCGCAAACGGGATACCGTTATGGAGAATCAACAGTCAACACGCACACCCCTGAATTCATTTCTGCTGGCACTTATTGCGGTGTTCGTAGGAGTCGTCAGCGGATTCGGCGCTGTGGCTTTCAGGGCACTGATAGCTTTTTTTCATAACCTGCTCTTCATGGGAAAGTTTTCGCTGGTCTATGAAGCAAACATCCACACTCCGCCCAGCCCCTGGGGACCTTTTGTAATTCTTGTGCCTGTTCTTGGCGCGGCAGGGGTTTCATTTCTGGTTACCCATTTCGCACCCGAAGCTAAGGGGCACGGCGTTCCGGAGGTTATGGATGCGATCTATTACAACCGTGGCATTATTAGGCCTGTAGTGGCCGCCGTTAAATCATTGGCGTCCGGGCTTTCCATTGGCAGTGGAGGTTCTGTCGGGCGCGAAGGTCCAATAGCTCAGATTGGAGCTTCCTTTGGTTCGACTCTTGGCCAGTACATACCAATGGCGACATGGCAACGGATTACCCTTATTGCGGCGGGAACCGGAGCCGGCATAGCGGCAACTTTCAATACTCCGATTGGGGGAGTGCTTTTCGCTGTGGAG
>JBKQLC010000164.1:0-48984 GCA_052147195.1 Syntrophobacteraceae bacterium | reverse complement strand
GAATCATTTTCGGAACTGCTTCGAGAAACCGCACGAAATTCGGATGGCAGGCGTAATGAGGATTGGACAGAATCACCTCGTCCCCGCACTCCAGGATGGCGCTCATACCGATCAGGAAGGCAGGGGAGGTCCCGGATGTAACTACTACCTGGTCGGGAGCGATGTTGTCAACGCCGTATGTCTGAGCATAATAGTTACAAATGGCTTCGCGAAGTCCAGGGGTCCCGAGGCTATGTGTATAATGCGTATCGCCCCGGCGCAGGGCCTCTATCGCCGAGAGTCTCACGGCCTCAGGCGTATTGAAATCCGGCTCGCCCACCTCCAGGTGAATCACGGACTCTCCGGCTCGCTCCATTTCCTGGGCTCGCTCCAGAACGTCCATGACAATGAATGAGGTCATCTCCTCCAGTCTTCTACAGATCACGTAAGATTTTCCTTTTCAATTACAGCACTTATCAACTTGAGGCGCCACACGAAAAGTTTTCACGAAACTGGACGGATTTCTCTGGTTCTACTGAGCAGGCACTCTAATGATGGTCGGCTCGCCCTCCACCTCATGACTGAGCTGGGTCATCAAAGTGGTGGCTTTGGCAACGCTGGCGACCGGCTGCAGTTGGATGACGAAAACCTTGCCGAGCACCTTGTGCTTCAATGGTTTGACTAAAGCGTTGTAGCCTTTTCCATCAAGGCTTTTCTTGATCTCTTCAGCTTTCTCTCTATCTACAAATGACCCGACCTGGACTATGTATTTGTAGGCTTGCGTCCCCGAATCCTCAGCGATGCGTCCTTGTGCCGGGGCGTCACCAACGGGGGAGACCGGGGCTTTCTTTGCCGGAGACGCTTGCGTTTCTTTTGGAATCTCCTGCTGAACCGGTGCCGGCTGTGAACTGCCCCCATCCTGCATCAATGGTGGCGGCAATTGGGGAGGATATGATGATGGGAGCGCTTCATTTGTCTGTTGCCGCTGCATGTTCCCGTTCGAGATGACCTCGATTTCGTCGTGGGGCGTGTAGGATGAGCTCCGGGATCGAATCTTTGTCCGGTTGGCTGCGTTGAGTTTTTCGAGATACCTCCTGGCCTCATCGGCCATGTCGGTATTGGGGACAAGTTTCCCCACCCGGCTTAGTGAGGACAGCGCAGCTTCCATGTCCCCCGCCTGGTAGCACATAATCCCGTAGCGCAGATGGGCCTCGGCCAGATCGGGCGCTCCTTTGACGGCATTTCCGTATGCGTGCCGGGCCTCATCGGTCCTGTTCAACTGCTCTTGAATACGCCCAATCCGAAGCCACGCCATCCCATATTGCGGATTGAACTTTACGGCCTGCTGGTAGTAGGTCAGCGCCCTATCGAGATCATCTTTTTTTTCGTAAAGCCTCCCAATGTTGTAAGCGGCGCCGTCGGGGGTCTTATAAAAAGGATTGTCCAGCGCCTTCTGGAATGCCTGCCGGGCGAGTTCGACCTGCCCTCGTTTGGCATAGACAGAGCCCATGGCATTCAGAGCTTCGGGATAGTCGGGTTTAATCTTGAGTGCTTTCTCGAAATGTGAAAGCGCCTTGTCCGGCAACTCTCGCTGGTCGTAGGCTAATCCGAGATCATACTGTATGACGGGGTCGTTGGGACTCTTCTGCTCGGCCTGAGTAAGGTATTGCAAGGCGTTCGCCGTGTCTGCGCCTGAAAGGTAATTCTCGCCCATATTCTGAAGCTGGCGGGCCGAATAATCCGGCTGCTTGGTAGTGTTAGTACCGGCGCAGCCTGAAATCACCATTAAAAAAGCAAAATACAAAAGCGCTGGACGTCTCATCTCTCAGATCACCTTGTTCAAGGAATACTCGATAATGCCTTCAGCGCCTCTCTTGATCAAATTGGGTATGAGTTCGCGGACCTGGTCCTTCGAAACTACGGTCTCAACCGAAAGCCAATCGGACTGGTACAGGTGTGCGATAGTGGGAGCATTCAAGCTTGGGAGCATCTCGACCACACCACCGATTTTTTCCTTCGGTACGTTCATCTTGAGCGCGACGAGGCCTTCGGCACGCAGTGCACCCTGGAGTAGCAGAGCGATGTGCTCTATCTTTTCGCGTTTCCAGGGATCCTGCCATGTGTCGAGGTTCGCGATGAGCTGAGTATTGGACTGCATCAGTTCTTCAACAATCCTGAGGCCGTTTGCGCGCATTGTTGAGCCCGTTTCGGTAACTTCCACGATTGCGTCACAAAGGCCGGAAATGACTTTGGCCTCCGTGGCGCCCCAGGAAAACTCCACGTCTACCCTGACCCCCTTCGATTGAAAGTAGCGTTGGGTAAAGTTGACCAGTTCGGTCGCTATTTTCTTCCCATCCAGGTCCTTTTCGCATTGGATGCTGGAGTCCATGGGAACTGCAAGTACCCACCTGGCGGGCCGCTGGCTCACCTTTGAGTAAACCAGATCGGTCACCACATGAATTTTGGAGTCGTTTTCCATTATCCAATCGCGGCCAGTCAGCCCGACGTCGAACGTGCCCTTCTCGACGTAACGGGACATTTCCTGGGCGCGGCAGATCGAGCAACTTATGCACGGATCATTGATCTCCGGAAAATAGTTTCTGTCGGAAAGCGATATTTTCCAGCCTGATTGCTGAAAGAGCCTAAGAGTGGATTCCTGAAGGCTGCCCTTCGGAATGCCGAGAATGAGCTGTTTCACTTCTTGTAAACCTCCCGGGGGTCAAAAACGCGAACTCCCCGCACTTCAAAGCGGCCGTCTTCGAAAAATCGGTAGAAGCAGCTTTCAAAGCCTGTATGGCAAGCCGCTCCCCCTATCTGATCCACCTTGAGAAGAATGGTATCGGAGTCGCAGTCAATGGAAATTTCGCGAACGAACTGAACGTTTCCGGATTCTTCGCCCTTCATCCAGAGCTTCTGCCTGGATCTGCTCCAATAGTGGGCTTTTCCGGTCTCGAGAGTTTTGCTCCAGGCCAGCTCGTTCATGTACGCCAGCATGAGCACCTTCCCATTTTCAAAGCTCTGGACGATCACTGGAAGCAGGCCGTTCTGTTTACTAAAATCAGGTCCCAAGGTCAATATCCCCGATATGTTAGAGCTCAAGCCGCCGAGTTAGTGCCATCACCGGATTCGCGCATTTTGGAATTGTTCCCAGGAGCGGCGACGAGTTGGCCGCACGCGGCGCCTATTTCGTTTCCACGGCTTCTGCGGATTATCGCAGTTAGATGCGCTTTTCGCAAGACATCCTGAAAGCCCAGGATTCTTTCTTCGCTCGGGGTCGTGTAAGGAGATCCCGGATGGGGATTAAAAGGGATAAGATTCACCTTTGCGCGCATACCCTCCAGAATCCTTACCAACTCTTTTGCCTGTCTCGGACTGTCGTTTACTCCGTCGAGCAGGATATATTCGAACGTTATCCGCTTTCTTGGCGCAAGCGGATATTCCCGGCAGGACCGCATAAGTTCGGCAAGCGGATATGTCCCGTTTACAGGCATGAGTTCACACCTAAGTTTGTCGTTGGCGGCATGAATGCTAACCGCAAGGTTTACGGATGTTTCCATCCCAAGCCGCCGCATCTGCGGGACGAGCCCTACGGTCGAAAGGGTCACCCGCCGGTGTGAGAACATCAGTCCGTTGGGGTCCGTTATGATGCTGATGGCCCGGACCACCTGGTCGTAGTTTGCCAGCGGCTCTCCCATTCCCATAAATACCAGGCTGTTTATCTGCGGCCCCAGCACTGGGTCTCGGAGTGTCTGGCATACCTGGTCAACTATCTCGGCGGTATCGAGATTGCGTTTGAATCCCAAGCTTCCGGTCAGGCAAAACTTGCACCCGAGCGCGCACCCTACCTGGCTGGATAAACAGAGTGTACATCTTGGCGGGTCGGGAATGAGCACGGACTCGATAAAATTGCCATCGTAAAGACGAAACAGGTACTTGCGGGTTCCGTCAGGGGCTTCGTCAATCCGGGACACGGAAAGAGCGTCAAGCACCGAGCCGAACTCAAGCTGTGCGCGAAAGGCTCGGCTAAGGTCCGTACATTGGCTCCATGATGAGATATTTCGCGCATAAAGATGCCTAAAGAGCTGGCGGGCGCGGAAGGGCTTCTCACCGAGAGTGTGCACCCACTCCTCAAGCTGCTCGGAAGTAAAATTCTTTATGCAGATAGGTTTCATGGCGAAATCGACTATTTTCTCGAAAAATATTGGTCACAAGTCCTGTCTTGGAGAAAGATTCTATTATATCTCCTTATATCGGTAGAGTCATATGCTTTATAACCGGCTTCCCTGCATTCTTTGCAGCCCTTGCGAGGGATGTGAATAGCAAAGATTCGGCGGCCGCTGTCGGTTTGTGAGTCTATTGTGAGAAGACCGCTGCAGTCCGGGCAGGCTCGGACAACTTCCCGTTGAGCTTCGGATATCTGGTCCGTATCGTAGAAAATCCGGCGGTCCCGCTGGAACAGCTTGTTCTTCTTTCGGTTATCTTCCCTGATGCCAGTGCCCTGCTTCCAGACCTCGAGGGCTTCCTTGGCGACTATTTCGATATAACGCGTGATTTCCGCTCCCTGGCGCAGCTTCTCCGGTTCGTAATCGGGTTCTCGAATCCCACTGCAGTCGAGTCCCGCCATTGCCAGGATGATCCCCACATTGACGTAGGGCAGAGCGCCCTCTATGGAATAGCCGCCCTCGAGAACGGCTATGTGCGGTTGGAGGCGCTTTGTCAGCTCGGCGTAGCCATGCGCGGAAAAACTCATGTTGGTGATCGGATCGGAATAATGGTTGTCCTGGCCGGCTGAGTTCACAATGAGATCAGGTTTGAATTGATCCAGAATAGGCAGGATTGCGTTCTCAAGCACATAGAGGAACCCTTCTTCGGACGTCCGGGGAGGCAGCGGCAGATTGATTGTTGTTCCGGCCGCTCCCGGGCCGCCAAACTCGCTTTGAAATCCGGACCCCGGGTATAGGGTTCGCCCGTCCTGATGCACGGATATAAAGAGCGTGTCGGGATCGTGCCAGTAAATGTCCTGAGTGCCGTCACCGTGGTGGCAGTCGGTATCCACTATCGCCACGCGGTCAACACCGTATGTCTGGCGCAGGTACTCGATCATTATGGCTTCGATGTTGATATTGCAGAAGCCTCTGGCCCCGTGCACCACTCTCATGGCGTGATGGCCGGGAGGACGAACCAGGGCGAAGCCGCGTTCGATATTTTTTTCGAGAACCTGCACGCCGATTGTCTTCGCGCCCCCGGCGCTTATCAGGTGCGATTCGGTGACCACGCTCAGCTCATCCGGAACGCAGAAGTGGACCCGCTGGATATCTTGTGTCGTGGCAATATCCGGTTTGAATTCAACGATCCCTTCAATGTCGAGAATACCCTCCTCGAATACCTGGTCCTGTGTGTAGAGAAGGCGTTCCTCTCGCTCCGGATGCGTTGGGCTAATCGCCCAGTCGAAAGCGGGGAAAAATACTAGGCCCGTTCTGGTCTTTGATGAGAGCATTTTCTTAGCCTTAAATGGCCTCAGGCAGAAGGCAGTAATTGAACATGGACTGCGCCAGTTCCCGATACTCCGGGATCAGCCCTGGCCTGGTCTGTACCTTTACGCGAATGTTTCGCCCGGCAGTATAAAAACCCCGGACCATATTGAATTGAGAGTCCTCGACAACTTCCATATCCAGTTCGGATTCCGAAGCGCCGGCTTTCAGGCACTTTTCCCGAAGCAAGTCAAAGGCGAGGGCGATTGCGTCTTCCCGGTCGAAATCCTTGCCAACCTGGCGGCTGAATTCTTCCTCGGGAGCCAGTGCGACACCTCTTTCGGTATCGGCGAAAAGAGTTACTTCGCTTGTATTTCTCGCCATGGCCGCCCCGATAGCATTAGCCACATGCCATTGCGGAACGGCGCTTGCCGGAAGTTCCGTAAGCTGTGCCAGGCGGGAAGCAAAGAAGGGCGCGGGACCCCCGAGCACCAGGATTTCGACAGGCTCGACCTTGTAGCTGGAAAGCAATTCTTTCACTGTGTAGACAGGCCTGCTGTTGATACCGTCGATCATTTCACGGGCAGCGGAAATTATCTTTTCGCACGACGAATCAAAAACTCGGCGTGCCGCTTCTTCGATGGCGATTCCGAGTTGATTGGAAATCGTTTGAAAACCCAGCCGAGAAGCTTGTGCGTCACCGTTTTGTGCCCTTCCGAGGACAAAAAGAGCGTCAGTAGGCGTTGGGGAGGGACCGCCGTAGGCCATCGCCGGGCCGTTGCGCTCGGGGCCGATCAGAAGCTCGCCGTCCACCACCTTCACGGCGCTGTCACCTCCGAGAGCGATCGACCTGGTTTTAAGTGCGCGGATGAGTGTCCTATGCCCTCCGATTCTGGCCCCCAGCGGCTCGAAGAGCGGCACCCGGCGGACGAGCACGGCCATATCGGTCGTAGTACCCCCTATATCCAGGACAAGAGTGTCTTCGGTGGCTGAGGCAAAGGGAAGAGCACCCATTACGCTTGCTGCGGGGCCGGAGAGAATCGTCTGTCCAGGGACTTCTATGGTGGCTTCCAGACTCATCGTTCCCCCGTCGGCTTTGAGCACGAAGATAGGGATTTCGAGGCCTTTCTTTTTGAGCGAATCCTTGACTGCCTCAAAAAAACGCTTGTGAATAGGTTGGACAGCCGCGTTGAGCCAGGCCGTGGCTATTCTGCGCGGAAAATTAAGGCTTGCGGAAATGCGGTGGCCCATAACTATATGGTCACACGAACTCCGAAAAATCTCAGCCATCATGAGTTCGTGCTTGGGATTTCGCACAGAGAACTTTGACACGACTCCGACCTGGCGGACATCTTCATCGAGAAATCGTCTGGCTATCTGTTCGATTTCCCGTTCTCGCAAAGGCTGAATCTCTCTGCCCCGGTGGTCGATCGATCCGGATACGCAATGGTAATGGCTGCCGATTCGGAAACCGGCCGGGTCAATGCCGGGTCCGGCCGACACAACAACGCCTGTTCTTGCGAGCTTTGCTTCAGCAATCGCATTGGTGGTAAGAGTAGTGCTGAGGACTGCACGGCGGATTGTTCCGGGCGGCACGTCTCTGGTTACTTTGTCCAGACCGGTCCATACACAATCAAAAAGATTGGAATGATCGGTCGCGACCTTGGCCTGACGTAAAATCCGGCCCTCTCCGATCAGCACAGCGTCCGTGTGAGTCCCACCTACGTCTAGACCAATAATCATCCTTCTCCCCTGAACACGCGGTTCAAAGACGACTGGAAAACCTCGGCAAATCGAGCTGATATCAAAATCAGTATGGATCCGTTTTAGTATGGAATGCTATCGGAAAGGACCGGGGCTGTCAAATGTAAGTGTTGGAAATCGGCTGGTTTCGGCACAAAGCAGCGATTTGCTAAATACCGGCGAACAATTCAACGCAAACACGATCATAACACCCGACCCCAACACGGTTGAAGCGCCGATCCAGGATGTTTTTACGATGCGTGGGGCTTTCCATGAGGGCCTTGTGAATATCTGCCGGGGTTGCCGAAGGATCGATGCCTCTTGCCAGGTTCTCACCTGCTGTGCGTAGGCTGTTGCTGGAAAAACATTGGAAGACCGTCTTCCAGACCGGGTTTTTCCCGGTTTTAGGGTCTTCGTGCTCAAAATAGCGCTCGGTTACCAATTGCCTGGCGCGTGAGGATGCCTTTGCGGCAAGGCAGTTGTTCCATATGAGTGCCGGGTTTTCTTTCCTGAGTAGCTGGTATAGCTTTTTTGCCCTTTCTGTCTCCTCCGGCCGCGCAGACTGCCTGCTTTGCGGGAACACCGGAAGAGGTCTCGACTGCTGGGCAAAGGAGGCCGAAGTCAGCGCCCAAATTGACAGAATAATTATAAAGGAAATGGTGCTTTTCATCAGCTTATCCCCGGGAGCCAGATTACCCCCATCCGAATTGTCGCCGGAAAAAGGCTAATTAAATACTCTTAAATCTGTTCGATCAAAAGCGAAATCTTTACCGAGAGCCGGATTCGAGAATCGGATATCAGAAACGGAGTCACTGACAATCTCCGGCCTGTGCGTCGGAACGGACACCATATAAGCGCAACAGCATAGTTTTTCCATTTGAATAGTTAAACCCGGAAAATGCGCCCGCCAGTTTTACCTGCACACCGAGATTCTTTATCTCCCGCTTGAAGGCGTCATCCTGGCTGCTATTTATCAAAGCCATGGCTCCGGGGTTGTCGCGGAGGAAAATGGCCGCCCCTCCCGGACTGGTAAGCAGGGTCCGGGTGCCGAGCAAGAAAACCAGGCTGGGTTCGTAATAGCCCGATGAACAGAGAATGACATTCCCGCAGGCGCGCTGCTTCGCGGCATTGGCGACGGTCCTGCTGAGCCACAGCCGATCAAGGTTGGGTATTATCCACTGAAGTGAAGGAGCTAAGACAAGCGCCGTTGCGGCGATTGCCACAGCAGCGGCATGGACGTATTGCCGCTTCAAAAATTTCCAGATGGAAATCCCAGCCGCCGCAATCGCCGCGACTGCCGGGATCAGGCCGACAGGTTCGAAGCGATGTTCCAGAAAGTAGGGCAGGGCCAGCGCGCCGAGGCCAAGCAGCACAATGACCAGTTGGCAGGAAACAAACCCGGCTTTCACGAGCCTAGAGTCAAATTCGCGGGCTTTGCCCTCTTCGCTGGAGATTATCGAATGCGCGACGAGAAGGCATAATGCGGGATAGACTGGAAGGATATAATGCGGAAGCTTCGTGGGGACCAGTTCAAACAAAATCCATGCGGGTATTATCCATGCAAGGCAGAACCTCACCGCTTGAGCAGACCGCGATTTCCATGCCTGAAAAACTGATACTCCGGCCAGCGCCGATGCCGGCCAGAGGGTAAGCGGCATTAGAAGGAGGTAGTAGCCCGGTGGAAATCCGTGCGATTCCTGTCCTGAAGCCACTTTTGAAAGCATGTCACCCACCAGTGACTGCTTAAAGAAAGCCCCACCTGAGGCCAGGGCAATCGCAATCGCCCATGGGCTTGCAATTACGGCCACTATCGCCAGGCCACGAAGCGGCTTCATTGCTTTCAGCCATCGCGCGTCCCTGTCCGCCGCTATCAGACAACCGATGGTCAGCAGACTGACAAGCGGGGTAATCGGGCCTTTCACAAGAATCCCTATGGCCTGTGCCGTCCAGAAAACTAGAAAAGCTTCGACACCTGGAGATTCGTTTTTTTCCCGTATATAAAACCTGCTCAAAGCTCCCTGGGCGGCAACAACCGTCGCGAGCAGCACTGCGTCCGTTGTCGCGAGGTGCGCCTCAATGACCAGCAGAAGCGAGCTTGCGCAAAAAGCGGCACCGAGCAGGCCGGCTCTCTCACCGAACAGCCGCTTTCCAAGGACAAACGTGAGCAGGACAGAAAAAATTGCTCCGAAGACGGATGGGAGTCGATACGGCCAGATCTTTCGATATTCGGCCGTTCCACAAAGCGCCGCGCTTGCGGCCTGGAGCCAGTAAATGGCGATTGGCTTTTTATAGCGGGGTTCGTTCTGGAAATATATCTGGACGAAGTCGCCGGTTTCGAGCATCTGGCTCGTCGCCTGCGCAAACCTCGCTTCGTCCCGGTCTATGGGCGGAAGTGTGAAAAGCCCCGGAATGAAGACGAAGAAGCAAATCAAAACAAGAAAAAAATAGAGTCCCGGTCTCAAGCGGCCGACCATCTCGACAAGACCCACCTCGCTGATAGTGGAATTCTTATGCCAGTTCACGCGAGCACATGTATTGTAGGTCCGGACTGCCGGCCTGGCGGTGACACCGCCTGCCGGAACCGCCCGCGGTCGAAGACAGCGGGCAAATCGGCTGCCGCGACTCGCGGCCCGACCATCAGCACAGTTTTTTTAGTGCCCTTTTTATAGCGTCGAATCCCTGCTCGATTTCATCGATCGAGAGCGCGTAAGAGAACCTGGTGCAATTGTCTTCCCCGAAGGCGCTCCCGGGGACCACCGCTACGTGCGCGTCCTCCATAAGATAGTCGGCGAGATCGAGCGATCCGTTTATTGTCCGTCCTCCTGACTTTTTCCCGAAGTAAGCGCTGAAGTTTGGGAAGACGTAGAATGCGCCGTCCGGCTCGGGACAGGTCACGCCAGGGAGGTCGGAAATGCGCTCCAGCACGCGTTTGCACCGTTCTTCGAAAATTTGCGTCATTTCCCCGACGGTACGCTGATCGCCGTTGAGCGCCTCGACGCTTGCCCACTGGGAGATGGAGCTCGCATTGCTGGTAACCTGGCTCTGGAAATCCGTCGCGGCCTTTATCACTGCCGGGTGGCCTACGAGGTAGCCTATTCGCCATCCTGTCATACAATAGCTTTTGCTGACGCCGTTTATGATGAAAAGACGGTCGCGCAGCTTTTCCTCGACCATGACAAGGTTGGCCCATTTCCGGCCGCCGAAAAGAATCCGGTAATAAATATCGTCGCTGGCGATCAGTATGTTTTCATGACGCAGAAGCACTTCGGCCAGGGCTCGTAGCTCATCAGGGCCATAGTACTTGCCGGTCGGATTCGACGGACTGTTCAGGACCAGAAGCCGCGTGTTCGGGGTGATGGCCCTCTCGAGGGCTTCGGGCCTTAGTATGAATCCGTCTTGTTCCGGGCAACTCACTATGACCGGTTTGGCATTGGCGAGATCGACCATGTCCGGATAACTTACCCAGTAAGGCGAAGGGATAATGACTTCATCTCCGGGATCGAGCAGGGTCATGAACAGGTTGTAGAGAGCATGTTTTCCGCCGCAGGAGATCAGAACGTTTTCCCGCCCATAGGAGAGGCCGTAGTCGGCTTTGATGGTACGGCAGATAGAGTCCTTCAACTCATCTACCCCTCCGACCGCCGTATATCGGGTCTGACCGCTGTGGATGCTTTCAATCGCGGCGTCACGGATGTTCTGAGGAGTATCGAAATCAGGTTCCCCAACCCCGAAATTAATTATACTAACGCCGCTTCGCTTGAGTGCTTTGGCTTTAGCGTTGATTGACAGAGTCGCTGAGGGTTTAATCCTGCCGATTCTTCTGGATATTCTCATTTTACGTCCTCAAGTGAAATTGTTCTGCGTTCTCCTGGTAATTCACAGAAATGAGATATAGACCATGTCCAGGAGCGGTCAGTCCGGCCTGCTTGCGGTCTCCGCTCCTGATAACGCGTTCAAAATCGTCCACCGTGCGCTTCCCCTTACCGACCTCAACTATCGTACCCGTCAGGTTCCTGACCATGCGCCGAAGAAAGCCGTTCGCCTCATATGTGAACTTCAGCCGGTCGGGCAGTGGGCGCTCCAGCGTTGCCCTGAGCATATTGCGCTCTGTCGAGGATGTCGGGGAGCCCGAGGCCATAAAGGCGGAAAAGTCATTGAGGCCGCAAATCATTTTCAGGCACTCCTCCATTGGCGCCAGCGCAAGGGGGCGCCGCACGTGCCATGCGTAATTGCGCAGGAGCGCCGAAGGTACCGCACGGTTCAGTATGTGATATTCGTACACCTTGCTCACGGCTGAAAAACGCGCGTGGAAAGACTCGCCCACCTCTTCGGCCTTCAGCGCGACGATATCGTCCGGAAGAAGGCTGTTTAGCCCCCTCAGGATTTCATCAGCCTTGAGGCTTGTCCGTGTGCGGAAACTAACTACCTGTCCCTTTGCATGTACTCCGGCGTCAGTGCGGCCGGACCCGTGAATACCCACCCTGCTTCCGAGCATGACTCCAAGGCGCGATTCGATAACTTCCTGAATGGAGATTGACCCGGCCTGCCGTTGCCATCCATGATATCCGGAGCCGTCGTATTCAAGAACGAGCTTTATGTTGCGCTGAATTTGAGTATCACGCTCATTCATTTTAAGTTTCAAATACTCTTACGGCAGCCAGGGCGCCTCTTTGAGGCCAGTGTCCTCAGGCAAGCCGCACATGATGTTCATGTTACAGACGGCCTGGCCCGATGCACCCCTGGTGAGATTGTCAATAACTGAGATTACCACCACCCGCCGAGTCCTCTCATCAACCCGCCAGCCGAGGTCGCAGTAATTGCTGCCCCTCACCTGAAGCGACACGGGCAGATCGCCTCGGTTGCTGAGGCGAACGAAATGAGCATCTCTATAATAGCTGTGGAATGCTTCCTCTACCTCGCCTTCCCCGAATCCCTGCTTCAAATTGGAGTAAACCGTGCTTAGGATGCCGCGGCTCATCGGGACAAGGTGAGGGGTGAAACTGACCGTTACCGGTCTTCCGGCAAGAATGCTCAGCTCCTGCTCGATTTCGGGCGTGTGGCGGTGCTCGGCCACCTTGTAAGCTTTAAAGCCTTCGTTTACCTCGCAGAAGTGCACGCCAAGCGACGGGCCGCGCCCGGCGCCTGAGACTCCGGATTTGCAATCTGCAATTATCGTTTCGGGATCAATAAGCCCGCGCCAAAGAAGCGGAGCTGCTGCCAGGATAACGCTGGTCGGATAGCAGCCCGGGTTCGCCACAAGGCGGGCAGTCCGGATTTTTTCTCGATATAGCTCGGGGAGCCCGTAGACAGCCTCCTCTAGAAGCCCAGGGGTCTTGTGCGCCGAGTACCACTTTCCGTAGACCTCGGGGTCCCTGAGCCGATAATCAGCGCTCAGGTCCACAACTTTTACCCTCCGATCCAGAAGCCCCGGGATTATGTCCATGGCGGCCTCATGCGGCAGAGCTGTAAAGACTACATCGGATGATGCGGCGAGCTTTTCCGGGTCCGTGTCTTGGAACACGAGATCGCAGTGGCGCTTGAGGGCAGGGTAGAAATCGTCGATGCGCTGCCCTTGGCGCTGCCTGGAGCTGATCATGGAGACGCGGACCGATGGATGTGCGCAGAGTATGCGCACCAGTTCAAATCCCGTGTAGCCGGATGCACCGGCAATGGCGACCCTCACCATGGAACTTCCCCTTGATAAAAATGAGGGGCGCGTGCACCTTGGTGCAGCACCCCAATATTCAATCCGAAAAATCGGTTTCGGTTGCCCGGATGGAAAACGGCTCCGGAGGAGGAACAGAGAAAACAGGTTCGATCCAGGGGCCGGGACTAACGCTTCGAATACTGGAAGCGTGCTCTGGCGCTCTTGCGGCCATACTTCTTGCGTTCCTTGACGCGCGAGTCGCGGGTAAGGAAACCGGCCCGTTTCAGAACCTCCCTGTATTCAGGATTGAGTTCGAGAAGCGCTTTGGAGATACCGTGCCGAATCGCTCCCGCCTGGCCGCAAATCCCACCGCCAAGCACGTTAATGGACACGTCGAGCTTGCCGAGCGTACCGGTAAGGACCAGAGGCTGAGCAATTACCATTTTGCTCGTTTCCCTGTCCAGATACTCTTCGGCCGACTTTCTGTTTATAACGATCTGACCCGTTCCTGATTGAAGCCAAACCCGCGCGATTGAGGTCTTTCTTTTACCGGTGGCATAAAAGCGTTGTTCGGGCATCTAAGAATGTCTCCTAGCTGTATTTCTCGATAAGTTTAAAAGCTTCGGGCCGCTGTGCCTCGTGA
This sequence comes from Syntrophobacteraceae bacterium, assembly GCA_052147195.1. Taxonomy (GTDB): domain Bacteria; phylum Desulfobacterota; class Syntrophobacteria; order Syntrophobacterales; family Syntrophobacteraceae; genus SbD1. Next base: position 35,501 of record JBKQLC010000164.1, on the reverse strand, counting down.
GGATGAGCAGAGCCAGTGTAGACTTTTAGCTTCTTTATCAGTTTGCGGCCGAGCCGGGTTTTGGGGAGCATTCCCCAGACTGCCAGGCGGATCATCCGCTCGGGTTTTTCCTGGTTGAGCTTTCGGGCGTCGGTGGCTTTGACTCCGCCCATATAGCCGCTGTAGCGGTAGTATGTTTTTTGGCTCCATTTATCGCCCGTCAGCTTGACCTTGTCGGCGTTGACCACAACTACGAAATCGCCTAGATCTACGTGCGGAGTAAAAGTGGGCAGGTGTTTGCCTCGGATGCGCATCGCGATCTGAGTTGCAAGGCGGCCCAGCACCTGGTTTTCAGCGTCAACGATTATCCATTTGCGCTTTTGCGGTTCGAACTTTGCGCTTTGCGTTTTCATCGGCCAGCACTCCGGAATCTGAAAGAATTAACCTGAAGCAGCGAATAATACATGGATGTGGATGGCTTGTCAACCCGGTATTTGTTTTGAGGGGGAAAATCCTGCTAATGTGTCAGCATCCATGCCTCGGCACGCTGATATCCAGGGAGAGATTCACCGAACTGCGGTCTGAAGAAAAACGACGTCTGTTGGCCCAAAGAGCCAAGCCCAAGCAGGTCGAGCGTGAAGACAAACCGGTTATCAAGGCCCTGCTTCTCATACCCGGCGCCCACTCCCCAGCACCCCCGTATATACCTGACCCCGTATCCCTCTAGGAACATAATCCCGGCATCCAGGGAATAATCATGCCAGGTGCTGACATAGATATCCTTATATACTTTAAGATTCGTAATGAGAGAGACTTCGTTTACTGCGAGGCCCGGAATATCCTGGTAACCGATAGAAACAACCTGCCCCTTACCGCTGTCGATACTCATGTAAAGGTTCTGGGCCCCTCCCTGTCCGGCCGAATTCCAATCCACATCCACATTGTAGGAAATAGAGAAGTATTTTTTCGGCGTAATATCCAGCCTGAAGCCCACGGGTGACAATCCCTGTCTCATGACATTTTGTGTAATAAATATCGGTTCCGGCACTGAAGGCGGTTCGACATTGAAGAACTGAAAAACACGAAATCGGACCAGTTCTCTGTAAAATGTCATGGGGTTTCCATCGGCGTCCAGAATTGGATTTCCATTGGCATCCTTGGCTACTTCCTTCCCGGTGAGGAAGGTCGTAAAACCGTAGCGAATGCCGTCTCTGGCCTGGTCCTGGTCGAGTCGGTCGATTAACGGATTCTGGTTGCCAAACGTGGATTGTGTCGCGTATTCGTAGGAAATCTCCGGCTGAATGGCATGCTGGACGGCCGTAAGGTCCATGAAATCAACCTGGTATTCCTTGTTGACGCGCGAGCTCATCTCCACCTTGGCATCAGGTACGGTGCGCTCGGTGAAGTCGTTCTCGTTGAGAGTTAGGTTTTGCAACTGGACCGCATAGGGGTTGATGAGTGAACCTACCGGCTTGGCGCCAGGTTGCGCGCGTTCGGTTAAGTTGTTGAGAGTTAGGTTTTGCCACTGGATCGCATAGGAGTCGTTGCGAAAACCTGCCGAAGACTCTATATCCAGGTAGTTACCCCAATGCAGGGGATAATAGACTCTGGGGTATACATCCAGTCGCTGCTCGGTAGTATCCTGCGGACTCCAGTAGTTTACGGCCGAACTGTCGAGAGTGTAATAGAAGGGCGTGCCGTCAATCCATTTCGGAACAATTGTATAACAGAGTGCCGGCAGCTTCTGGGTCGTTGTGACATCCTGCCCGCCCTGCAGGTTTTGCCAGTATCGAACGTCCAGGCTAAGCAAGTCCGATTCGTCTTTTTTTTCGAGATAAATGGATGATTCGCGCACAAGAGATGTTTGGTCATATAGAAGGCCCTGGCCGAAATACTGGCGAAATATTGAGTCAGTATTGTAGAAGGCAGTCGATCCCTGTGTGAATTCATTGAGAAAATTCCGATCGCTTACGAAATCCAGATCGACTTTCGCCTGAATATTCCAAGGCAGATTAACGTCATAATCGCCGCGCAACCAGAACCGGTTCTGGGTTACGAAGGGGAAGCCGTCATCCGCCAAAGTAGACGGATCAGCCTGATCGTGCAAATAATTGAACATGAAGATGCCCTTGCCCCACTCGGGGTTGTCTATGCGGTACTCAATTCCTCCCATAACCCCGCGGTTTTCCATATAGTGGGCATAAAAGGTCGCGTCCATGTCGTCGCGGATGGCCCAGTAATATGGGAGTTCAATCTCATAACCATTGAGGGTGGTCTCCCCGGCCCAGGGAATCAGAAAGCCCGACTGTCGTTCGTTTTCGACCGGCATGCCGAGTAGAGGCCAATAGGCGACGGGCGTACTGCGAGCCCAAAAGGAAGCGTCCCGCGTCCAAGCCGTTCCGCCCACCGTAACCGTCATCTGATTGAACTGGATTTTCCAGTCGGGGTCGGCCGGATTGCAACTGGTGATGAATCCCTTCTTGAGTTCAAATTCGGTGGCGCCGACTTTGGCTATCGATTCTCCTTGAATGAAAAAATTATTCTCGGCGAAAAATAAAATCCCGGTGTCCACCCACCCGGTTTCGGAATCCAGGTTCCAGGTTACGTGTTCGCCTTTGACCCAGTTTCTCCCGTACTGAACTGTGACTTTGCCCCTTAGATCGGCCAGCCGTGTTTGATTATTCACGGATGCATGGTCAGCCTCTATCATTCTGTCTTTGGCACTGATCTTTACATTTCCGTCGGCTTCGTAGAGCTGTTTTTCCTGGTCATACGTCAGTTTGTCAGCCTCGATTGTCCATGTGGACTTGGTAGATCCGGCCTGCTTGAAGCTGCCCATAAGCGGCTGCGGGCCATCCGCCTGGGCTGAGACCGGCTGGAGGGCAATATAAGCCAGAGAGAAAAGAATCATGGCAAATCTCGAGAACGGGTGTGTAATAGAGATCTCTCTCACAGGGCAGGCTCTCCGAAAATTTCCTTTACCTCTCCGGCAAAATAGAGCGAACCGGTAATACAGATCAGATCATCAGGGCTGGCCAGATGCCTGGCTTCCGCAATGGCTGAAGCCGGGTCTGAGATTACGTAATACCTCTGTATGTAGGGCCTGGCCATCTTGCGAATGTCATCGGGATTTGCGGCCCTGGCATACCGGGGCTTGGTGAAGATTGCGGTCTCAGCCATAGGGAGCAGACGTCTGAGAATCCCTAGTATGTCCTTGTCAGCCATTATTCCCATGACCAGATGAAGTTTTTTATACTTGAAGCTTACCTTAAGAGCATCGCGAAGAGATTCAGCGCCCTGCGGGTTGTGCGCCCCGTCCAGCACTATTGTCGGGTTTGTGTCGAGAATCTCGAGACGGGCCGGCCATTTCACCTCGCGCATCGAACGCTCCACGGTCCCCGGCCAGAGTGAAATGAGGTTTTTTTGTTCGAGAACTTCGAGGGTTGCAAGGGCCAGCGCTGCGTTGCCGACTTGGTGCGGTCCCCTCAGATTGAGGCTCAGGGAGGGAAACTGCCTTCTGATGCCTCGGTATCGAAACGACACGTTTGAGTTGCGCCTTACGCGGAAATCAGACTTGAACCGGTACAGGGGTGCGGCTTTATTCATACACGTGGTTTTCAATATCCCCTGCGCCACGGGCTGGAGCGCACCAGTTACCACGGGAACACCTTCCTTGATAATTCCCGCCTTTTCGCGGGCAATAGAGGAAAGAGTCGATCCGAGGAACTCCTGGTGATCGAATCCGATATTGGTAATCACGCAGACCTCTGGGGTGATGACATTTGTCGCATCCAAACGACCTCCCATACCGGTTTCCGCAATTACCAAATCGGTCTGCTCTTCTGCGAAGTAGAGGAAGGCCATTGCGGTTACCATCTCAAAAAAAGTGGGATGAGTGCTGACATCAAGGGTTGCCCGGATTTTTTCAAAAACCCGCAGTATCCTTTCCGCCGTGACTTCCTCGTCATTTATGCGGAAGCGTTCGGTAAAGCGCACCAGGTGGGGCGAAGTATACAGGCCGACCTTGATTCCATGGTTGCGGAGAATCCGGGAAAGAACAGCCGCAGTGGATCCCTTGCCGTTGGTCCCGGCGATATGAATGAAACGGAGCTTATAGTGCGGATTTCCGGCCCGCGCAAGAAGATTTTCCGTGCAATTCAGGCCGAATTTGATCCCGTACTTTTGAAGCCCGTAGAGATAATCCAGAGATTGCTTAAAACCCGACACCTGCCCCTCTGCTCTCGTTTAGCGGCCTGCGGAAAGCAAAACCGTTCCCTTTCTCCTCCTGAAGGGATTGCCAAAAAACTTGGAAAATGAAAACGCCCCCCCAAATTCAGTCCTTAATAGCATACTTCGCCGGCATTAAAAACGATTGATTGTCAGGAGCTTTAAACTGACAATAGACAAGGTTTCCGCACGGCGATCAGGTCAGTTGGCGGGTTTGGCATTACCGGGAAGGCGGTTAGGGGCTCCTTGTGAAACCCTTGACATTACTCGGCAATCCCATTAGAGTCCTCATGTTCATCCTTAAGGTGGCCCGGGAAGGAAAACACGACTGCTGATATGGCCAAAACAAATATGCGCCCGTCGGTCCTGCTCATAAGGATCATTCTTGGATTGGTTTTTGGTGTCCTGCTTTCACGGACCTTTTTTCCGGCAAAGGGCGTTTTGCTGATCTTTCTCATTGCCGGCCTTTTGGTTGTCTTTGCTTACATTTTCGAAGTCCTGCACAAAAAGGACTCGTAGAGGAAATCTTTTTCGCGGAAGCCGCTGGCTTTCGCCGGGAGAATGTCATGGCTTGGGAAAGACCACCCGTAAGACGGGCACCCGAAAAAGGCGGTCCACCTCAGGACCTCGAAGAGGTCCTGAGGTGGATCTCGGATCGATTCAGGTCTTCACCTTCATCTTCCTTCCGCCTGATTATTATGATAGCCGTCTTAGTCCTTGTTATTGTGGTTGGGCTTAGTTCGTATTACACGGTCGAACCTGAGGAGACGGCGGTCCTTCAAAGATTTGGCAAATATATAGGTACGGCCGGAGCTGGGCCCCATTTGAAAATCCCCTTCGGCGTCGATTCGGTGACCAAGGTAATAACCGGACGGGTCCTCCAGCGTGAATACGGCTACCACACGGTGGAGCCCGGCGTACGCTCCCAATTCGTGGAAAAGGGGTATGAAGCAGAGTCTATCATGCTCAGCGGCGATCTCAACGTTGTAAACGTCCAGTGGACGGTTCAGTACATGATAAAAGATCCTGTTGCGTACCTTTTCAAGTTAAGCGGAGTAGAGTTGACTCTGGATGATATCTCAGAGTCCGTGATGCGCCGGATCGTCGGAAACCGCTATTCGGACGAGGTAATTACCGTCGGGCGCGCTTCGATAGCCGATCAGTGCAGGGCTGAGATTCAGGAAATCATGGATGCCTATACGACGGGCCTCCAGATCATGGCAGTAAAGCTCCAGAACGCAAATGTTCCGAACCCTGTCATACCGGCATTTAATGAAGTAAACGAAGCCGGGCAGGAAAAGGAGCGGATGATAAACGATGCGCAGCAGGCATACAATCAGAAGATTCCCAGGGCCGTTGGCGAGGCCCGGCAAACGGTGACTCAGGCCGAAGGCTATGCACTGGAGCGGGTGAACAAGAGCGAAGGCGAAGCTAAGCGTTTTCTCGATATCCTTGCCGAGTATGAGAAAGCTCCGGATGTGACCCGCCGCAGAATGTACCTCGACTCGTTCGAAGCCCTGATGGGGCGAGTAGACCATCTGTTCGTAGTTGACGAGTCCCAAAAAAACATTCTGCCTCTGTTCGATCTTAACAAACTCAGCGAACAGGGTGGAAAAACGCAGAGCCCTCAGGCGCAGCCTAAAGGCCAGTAAGTGCTGGAGGCTGGATATGGAAAGGAAATAATATGGTTCCACGCGGGGCCAAAATAGGTGCAGCGGTGTTAATCGTTCTGGTGATAATGGTCGCAGCTTCCTTCTTCGTGGTGAGCGAGACCCAGCAGGTGGTAATTACCCAGCTTGGCGCCCCGGTTGGGCAGCCGATCACCGAAGCGGGACTCCATTTCAAGATCCCGTTCATCCAGACGGCGAACTTTTTCGAAAAGCGCATAATGAAATGGGACGGGCGTCCCGACCAGTTTCCGACGAAGGACAAAAAGTACATCTGGGTGGATACCACTGCTCGCTGGCGGATAAAGGACCCGCTGCTTTTCCTGAAGCGGGTTGGATCGATATCGACCGCCAACAGCCGCCTCGATGGAATAATAGACTCCGTGGTCCGCGATCATGTTTCCAACAATGATCTGGTGGAACTGGTGCGAAGCGAAGGTTGGGAGGAGGCAAAGCAGAAGTTACACGACGCGGGTCTTTCCGAATCTCAGGTGCTCACATCCGGGTTTGAGACCCCTGAACAGACCGATCACCTCGTGAAAGGCCGCGAAAAAATCACCCGCGAGATGGTGGCTGACGCGTCGCGGCTCATTCCTGAATTCGGGATGGAACTGCTCGACATTCGCATAAAACGCATCAATTATATTGAGTCCGTGCAGCAGAGTGTTTTCAACCGAATGATCTCCGAGCGCAAGCGTATCGCCGCTCAGTATCGATCCGAGGGCGAGGGCGAGCGGGCCGCGATTCTTGGCCAGATGGACCGGGAATTGGCGAAGCTGACCTCGGAAGCCTACAGGAAATCTCAGGAAGTACGAGGCAAAGCCGACGCGGAGGCAACCCGGATATATGCAGAAGCATTCGGCAAAAACCCTGAATTCTTCTCTTTGTACAAGACTTTGGAATTATATCGCAATTTCAGCAACAACAGCTCTTTTTTGCTCAGCACCGATGCTGATGTTTTTAAGTATTTGAAGGGTAGCGGCGCAACCCCTCGTAAATAGAGCAGGAGCAGCAGATGGCATTTTACGAAGAAAATCCGGGGGGGATTACAAGTGCTGACGTGGTAGTGGGAATACCCTCGGCCAATGAGGTCGAAAGCATCGCCAGGACTACCGAGCAGGTGGACAAAGGTCTGACCCAGTATTTCCCGGACTTGAAGTGCGCCATCGTCAACTCCGATAACCATTCCAGCGACGGCACGCGGGAAGCTTTTTTCTCAGCACCGGCAAATACGTCGAGGCTCTACATTTCTACTGAACCTGGCTTCAGAGGCAAAGGGAGAAATATTCGAAATTTTTTCGAAAAAGCTCGTCAGCTCAATCCTAAAGCCCTGATAATCATAGAAGCCGACATAAAGAACATATCCCCTGTGTGGATTCGAAACCTCGGGGCGCCGATTCTCAAAGGGGCAGGGTTCGTTTGCCCGCTCTACGTTCGCCATAAATATGAGGCGACACTTACGAGTTCGATAATTTACCCGCTGCTCCGGTGTCTGTATGGCAGGCGGGTGCGGCAGGCGAACGCAGGGGATTGTGGCATAAGTCCAAAACTGCTTGACACCTACATCAATCCTCCATTTTGGAGCGAAGCGGTCGAGAGTTTCGGGGTCGACGTATGGATGGCCAACATAGCACTCGCCTCCGGGCTCCCGATCGTTCAGGCGTTTATGGGAGCGCCCAAGGTGCATCGGCTCAAGGATCGTTTCATGCACCTTACGGTGCTTTTCCACGAAGTGATCAGCACGATTTTCGACCTGATGCAGGTGTATCAGAATTTTTGGGAACAGGTGAAATGGAGCAAACCGACGGCGCTGTCCGGCACCGACCTTCAGGAAGTTGAGACCCCGCTTCCGGTTGACATCAATACAAAGCGCCTGCACGAGATGTTTGTCGAAGGCTTCGACAAATACTATGGGTTATGGGAGCAGGTTTACGGTCCAATGGTAGTCCCCAAACTCCAGGAAATACGCTCGATGGGGCTTCAGCATTTTTCGTTTCCGACCCAGACCTGGTTGACCATTCTCTTCGATTCGGCGGTTGCCTATCGCAGGATGTCCCCCGGCGAAAGGCTCAACCTGCTCGATGGACTGCTCCCGCTTTACCTCGGCAAAGTGCTTTCGTACGTGAAGAAAACAGAGAGGATGTCACTGCAGCAGGCTGAAGAACACATTGAAAATGAGTGCGTGATGTTCGAGGAAAACAAGCCTTATATTACTAAGGTGTGGGACTAGAGGAGAAGGGGACTGAGTTATGCCGAAGATCCTTGTTGTCGATGATGAGGAACACATCAGGCTTCTCTATTCGGAGGAACTGAAGGAAGCCGGATACGAAGTCATCACGGCAGAGAGTGGTTACAAGCTTCTTGAGACAATCGAAGATGAAAAACCGGATTTAGTCATTCTGGACATAAAGATGGTAGACTACAACGGTTTGGACATCCTCCAGGACATTCGAAACCATTTTTATGATCTGCCGGTCATCCTGTCGACCGCGTACGATACCTTCAAGGAAGATATGAAATCGATTGCGGCCGACTTCTACGTAGTAAAGAGCTTTGATTTAACCGAGCTAAAGAAAAAAATAGCCATGGCGCTCGAGACCAGGCTCCCTGGTTGAAATTGCCGCCCTTCAGAGGCCCGCTGCCGCCTCGATCCGGGATTGGCCGCTCCGCGCGGCTTTGTTGTCTTTATTTTGCAGTCCGGCTTGATCACTACCAATGCCGAGGCTTGCCTCCCTGATTTATGGTGAGAATCTTCCCCTCTGTGTTTAATGTACCGGTGCGTGAGGCATTGATGCAGCGTCAACTAAGTTCGGATGGGTAAAGACATGCGGCCCGTCATTCCGGAGAAAGCCGGTACGGGGTAACGACCCCCTGCAACACGCCAAAACTTTATACTCCGTTCCCCCTCCATTCACCTACTCACCATTCACCATTCCCGCTCCCCGCTTCGCATTTATTCCTTCCCGCTTCTCGCTCCCTGATTCCTGTGGTATATAGGCATGACTCAAACCAGTCTGGGAAGGATTACAAACACCATGGGCATCGTTCGCAACCGCCTCAAATCGATGATAGCTGAGGCGCTGAAGTCTGTCATAGGGGATCAGGACAACAAGCCGCAAGTCAGCATAGAACTCGACATTCCCAGAACTCCGGAGCACGGGGATTACGCCTCGAATATCGCACTTGGGCTGACCAGGCATCTCAAGCGCAACCCTCGGCAGATCGCCTCTGAGATTGTAGCCAACCTTGATGATTCCGGTTCCATACTCGAAAAAATCGAAATAGCCGGGCCGGGTTTCATTAATTTTTTCATCAAGCCGGCGGCGTGGTACGGGATTATTCGAGAGATACTCGACAGTCCCAATAACTACGGAAGGCTTGAAATCAAAGGGGGCCCGAAGGTCCAGGTGGAGTTTGTGAGCGCTAATCCTACCGGTCCGCTTCACATAGGGCATGGCCGGGGGGCCGCCATAGGCGATGTGCTCGCAAATATTCTTCAGGCCCGCGGTTGTCAGGTACAGCGCGAGTACTACATAAACGACGCCGGAAACCAGATGGATACTCTGGGCCGCAGCCTCTATTTCCGCTACCGGCAGGAGCTTGGCGAAGACATCGAGTTCCCCGATAACCATTATCGGGGTGAATACATGAGCGAGCTTGCGAAGGACTTCATGCGGGATCAGGGAGACCGGTTCCGCAACAAGCCACTGGAGGATGCTCTCCCGGTTTTTACCGGTTACGCCGGCAAAAGTATCCTGGATGGAATTAAAGACGATCTGGATGTTTTCGGGGTCCATTTTGATAACTGGTTCGGTGAGAGCGAACTGCACAAACGGGATTCCATCAAAAAGACGATCGAATACCTGAGAGGGCGCGGCTTTATCTATGAGGACGAAGGGGCGGTCTGGTTCAGGAGCACCGAATTCGGTGACGAAAAGGACCGGGTTGTGGTGCGGGCAAACGGAGCGAGCACCTATTTTGCCGCCGATCTTGCATACCATCTGGATAAATTTGAACGCGGTTTCGAATCGGTAATAGACATATGGGGTGCGGACCATCACGGATATGTGGACAGGATGCGGGCCGGAGTGCAGGCGATCGGGCGGTCGAAAGATGATCTGCGTATCGTTCTCGTTCAACTGGTAAACCTGCTGCGCGGGGGTGTGCCTGTAGCAATGAGTACCAGGGGGGGGGAGTTCGTCACGTTGCGGGAGGTTGTCGATGAGGTCGGAAAAGATGCAACCCGCTTTATCTTTCTCACCCGCCGCACGGACAGCCCGTTGGACTTCGACTTGGAGGTCGCAAAGGCCCAGAGCAACGATAATCCCGTTTTTTACGTGCAATACGCCCACGCGCGCCTTTGCAGCGTCTTCGAGGTTGCGCGTGAGCGAGGAGTTGGATTTGACTGGAGGGAGATTCCTGATGAAACGCTCTCCCTCTTGCAGGTTCCGCAGGAATTTGAAATAATCAAGCTGCTCGGGGAATATCCGGAACTTCTTTCAGAATCCGCGAGATCCCTCGAGCCGCACTATATTCCATATTATTTACACCAACTGGTGTCCCTGTTTCACAGCTATTACCATGACAACCGAATCCTGAGCGAGGACGCCGAACTGACCAAAGCGCGGCTTTGCCTGGCTCTGGCAATTAAGGAAGTGATAGGAAACGCACTGGGGCTTCTCGGAGTGACGGCGCCTCAAAAAATGTAGTATTTCATGTCCCGCCGGGACGCCCTGAACAATGAAAAGACCCGTTGGGTGGGTAAGCGGAGCGCAACCCTCCAAGTCTTTTCGAGAACAGAAACTGCGACAGGGGGGAAGGACAAATGACTCGCCCGAAGCTGGTTGTCGTCAACACCGATCTGGACGAACCGCCCCGTTCCTGGCAGGACGGCAGAAAATACCGCTTCGATCTGAGTAGAAATAAACTTATTCTTTATACATCGAGCATCGTGCTGGCCCTTTGTTTTATGTTTACCCTGGGAATTCTTGTCGGCAGGGGAGTGGCCATGGTCAGCTCGGATGATTCTTCCATAAAGGGTCAATTCCTGCAATTTCTGGGGCTTGGGAAACAGACCGCCCAACCTTCCGCCAAGGCTGCCCAAACTTGGGAAGACCCCAGGAAAATGCTCGAATCACTGAACTACTATGAGGATTTGACCCATAAAGGGGGGGCGCCCCTGGCGGCCATGCCGAAAGCAATCGAACCCGCTCCTGCGGCTCCTGTGACTGACTCGGCAAAAGAGCTGGTGAAAGAACCTGCAAGACGTGCAGCCGCACCGAAGCAGCCGGTCGAAAAACCACCGGCCTCTCAGCCGGACAAGCCTCGGACGGTGGGACTTGCCGCCGAGCAGTACACGCTGCTTGTGGCATCATTGAAAGAAACGGACGCACAGGTGCTTATCGAGAAATTGCGGTCCAGGGGATATTCGCCCCGCATCGAAACACTGGACCTTGGGGCCGCCAAATGGAACCGCATCCTTGTTGGCTCTTTTCCTTCCCGCGAAGCCGCCATAGTATTCGCCGATGAGTTCAACAGGAAAGAAAAACTGGAAGCACTGGTGATGAGCAGTTCGAACTAGAGCAGCATCCCGCTTCGCGCTCCACTGAATTTGCAATACTCCAGGGGATATCCCCTGTCAGCAAAGCCCCGTAAGGGGCTTCGCTTTTCTGAGGACCCCGCAACATCCGAAGGACTAATCCATAGATTACGCAGGATAAACAGTTCTAATCCACCGTCGCGATCATCGTGTCCGCATCATTCGACCTCCGTGTCCCGCTTTCGGCATCAGTTTACCGGCTGACTTATCGTAAAGTCGAAACGCTTGCCGGCTGTGTTCTGCATTGTACCAGTCTCTTCAATGGAGAATCTGGTTACCTCGGGCGGAACGTTGAAGAGTAACCTCACAGTGGTCGAAGCCCCTTCATCGATCCTTCCGATTTCCAGGGGCAATGGCCCCGACAAGGCAGTATCGTAGGTTACCTTTCCCTTGCCGCGAAGCGTATGCAACGTCAAGCGGCTGATTTGAACATTGACGGCATCCCCTTTGCCCGTATCGGTAAGCTCCAGGTTCACAAAGAGCGCCCCTGAAGGGTCCTGCCCTTTTGCGGTAATCTTGCCGCTGATCTTAGGTTTTCCGGGCTTGGGCGCCTCACTGGACGACTCGGGCAACAGGATCAGATTTACCGCCGCCCCCGGCGCAACGAAGGACCCGGGCGCCGGGTTCTGCGATATGACCGTCAGTGAAGACTGGGTGGTTCCCATAAGGCAAATAAGGCAAGTAATTTTTGCAGCTTTCCCATATGACACTCCAAAATTTCGCGATGTTATAAGAAATCTCTTTTTAAGGGTTGGTGATGATTGCTTTGCAGTGGCCTATGGCACAGAGACTGTGCCTGTTCCACTATCCCGTGGCCGAATGAACATTTCAGAGAACTATTATTGAAGGATAATAATTATCACTCTTTTTTTGATGCAACCCTTACCACCGGTGACAATGTCGAGCAGGCCGCTTGAAGAGTGGGTGAATGGGTGAGTGGGTGAATGGGTGAATAGGTGAATAGGTGAGTGGGTGAGGAGTGGCAGTGAAAGCAGTCAACCGCGGACAGTGGATACGGCGCTGGCGGAGCCCCCTGTCTGTGCTCGAAACGAGTACGCACTATAAGTGCCCCTGTCCTGTCCGCTCACTGCTTACTGTCACTGTTCACATTGGTTTCCAGTCCGGAATGCATGCCCTTGACGCCCTCACAGCGGATGTGCTACTTAGAAGTTACCGGAATAGGGATTTCCAATCGCCCCTCTTTTTCAAGCGACAATTCCATGACTCAAGACGATAGCGCATCGGTCCAAAGCCGCATATTTTTCACCAAACAGCCCATTCTCGACACCAAACGCAGCATATGGGGATACGAACTGCTGGGAGGTGAACAGAAAGAAGGCATCTACGAAATATTCCCCCAACAGGAGAGTGTGGCCAGCCTGTTTTCCAGCGCATACGTAGGGCTCCAGGAGGCCATGCAGCGCGGCAAGAAAATCATGGTGGGCTTCGATGATGCCAGCATTATGGCCGGTGTACCGTATGCCCTCCCTCCATCCTACGGCGTTGTGCGCGTGCTTCCCGGCGAACCCCGCGGTTCCGGGTTCGATGCCGCCCTGCAGGAGCTGCGCAGGCAAGGCTATCAGGTTGTCCTGGAAATCATACCCGGCATGCCCCTGTCTGCCGACGCCTGCGCCGGGGCTGACATCCTGGCTTTCGATCTCAGTCCGGGTAAACCCGATCAGGCTTCTCTGAACCGGATGCAAACCGGCCACGCCGTGATGATGGCACGCGGGGTCAAAAGCGTTGAACAATTTCAGGCTGCCAGGGATATGGAATTTACTCTGTTTCAGGGGCCGTTTTTCAAAGAGCCCGAGTATGTGAGAGATCGCAAGCTCGCTTCCAATGTGGTTTCTCGCCTTAACCTCCTGCGTCTCATGGAAACCGATGATCCGGATGTCAAGGCGCTGGGTGAGGCCATCCGAACGGATGTGTCTATCAGCTTTCGCCTGCTTGCGTACCTGAATAGCCCGTGGTTCGGGCTTCGGCAAAATATCCAGTCCATCGACCAGGCCATCAGGATGCTCGGCTGGTTGAAGCTCAAGAGCTGGTTGCACGCGGTGCTCATTGTGGACATGGCTGGGAAGGACGAAGTACCGCAGGAACTCGCGGCGCTTTCACTGCAGCGGGCCAAGTTCTTCGAGTTGCTGACGACACACTATGATTATTGGGGATTCAATCCGGGCACCCTGTTTTTGATGGGCTTGTTCTCGCTCATGGACGCCATTCTGGGTATGCCAATGATAAACCTGGTGGAACTGCTGCCTCTGGACGCCAAACTCAAGTCAGCGCTCACAGGCGACCCCAACAACGAATACCGGCCCCTCTTCAGGCTACTTGAATGCCTGGAGGACGCGGACTGGCCCGCGCTTGAAGTCCAGACTCAAAAGCTCTTCATGGATATCGGCCAGGTCAAGGATACCTTCGCCCAAGCCCGTGACTGGGGGGCAGGCTTTTTTACGTCCCCTGGCTGAGGCTACTTGTAGAGCGGCTGCACGCCCCATATCTCCCTTGCGTATTCCAGCACCGCCCGGTCGCTGGAAAACTTGCCCATATTGACGGTATTTAGAATGGTCTTGCGCGTCCATTCCTCCTTGTCCTCGAAAAGCTGGTCTACCTTGCCCTGAGTGTCCACATAGCTCCTGTAGTCCGCCAGGACCAGAAAATAGTCGCCTTGACGCAACAGGGCATCCACGATAGGAGTAAACAACCACGGCTCGCCGGGTGAGAAAACTCCCGAGGCAATCTGGTCAATGGCGCGCCTGAGTTGGGGATCATTCTCATAGAAACTGACCGGGTCATAGCCCGTTAGCCTCAAATGCTCCACTTCCTCGGCTTTCAGCCCGAAGAGAAAGAAGTTCTCCGGACCCACCTCCTCCCGGATTTCCACGTTGGCGCCGTCCAGGGTGCCTATGGTCAGCGCCCCGTTAATGGCAAACTTCATATTGCCCGTGCCGGAAGCCTCCATGCCTGCCGTGGATATCTGTTCCGAGAGGTCAGCCGCCGGAATGATCTTCTCTGCCTGGGAGATGCAATAGTTGGGCAAAAAGAGCAGCCGCAGCCGGCCCCGCACGTCGGGGTCGTTGTTGACCACTTCGGCTACGGAATTGAAAAGCTTGATAATCAGCTTGGCCACGAAATAGCCCGGGGCCGCCTTGCCCCCGATCATCACCGTACGCGGGATGAACTGGCCGTTCGGATTTTCCTTGATGCGATTGTACCGTGTTATGACGTGCAAAATGTTCAGCAACTGGCGTTTGTACTCGTGCATGCGTTTGAACTGACAGTCGAACAAGGAGTGAGGATTAATACCCATGCCCATCTTCCGCAGCACGTAGCGGCCCAGCCTCCTTTTGTTCTGCAGCTTCGCATCGGCGAAGTCCCGGCGGAACTGCGCATCGTCAGCCAGGGGAATCAGGCCCTTTAGCCTGCTCAGTTCGCACTCCCAGCCGGGCCCGATGGCCTCGGTGATGAGGCTTGAAAGCGCGGGGTTGGCTTGCAGGAGCCATCGCCGGGGTGTGACGCCGTTTGTGATGTTTTTGAACTTTTGGGGATAAAACTGGTGGAAGTCGTTGAACAGATTTTCCTTTAGTATTTTCGTGTGCAGGGCGGCCACGCCGTTCACCGAATGGCTGCCCACAATGGCCAGGTTGGCCATGCGTACTCTCTTCTCATTTCCCTCCGCGACAATGGACATGCTCTCCACGCGTCCGACATCGCCAGGATACCTGGCAGCCACATCCAACAGGAAGCGTCGGTTGATTTCGTAGATGATCTCGAGATGCCGGGGCAGCAAGCGGCCGAGAAGTTCCACGGGCCAGGTTTCCAGTGCCTCGGGCAGCACGGTGTGGTTTGTGTACGCAAAGGTCTTGGTGCAGATGTCCCAGGCCTGCTCCCAGGGCATGATCTCCACGTCCAGAAGGAGCCGCATCAGTTCGGCGATGGCAATGGAAGGGTGTGTGTCGTTCAACTGCATTGCCACGTGGTCCGCGAATCCTTCCATGGTGCTGTGCTGCTTCTTATGCCTGCGCATGATGTCCTGAAGGGTGGCCGCCACCAGGAAGTACTGCTGCTTCAGGCGCAGTTCCTTGCCCTGCTCCAGGTTGTCGTTGGGATAGAGCACTTTGGAAATATTCTCGCTTATCACTTTGTCGTGCATGGCGCCGATATAATCGCCCCGGTTGAATTCGGTCAGGTTGAAGTCACGGCTCGACTGGGCAGCCCACAGCCTCATGTTGGTGACATGGCTGCAACCGTAACCGGGGATGAGAATATCGCACGGCATGGCCATCACATTCTGGGTGTCCACCCAGCGGTAGAGTTGACGGCCTTCCGCATCGAGGTAGGCTTCGCTCCTGCCATAAAAGTTAATCTCGTAGAGGAGTTCCCGTCTGATTATTTCCCAGGGGTTGCCCTGGCGGCGCCAGTTGTCGCAGCTCTCCTCCTGGTAACCGTTTACGATGTTCTGGTAGAAGATGCCATAGTCGTAGAGGATTCCATAACCATAGCCCGGGATCCTGAGACTGGCGATGGAGTCCATGTAACAGGAAGCAAGGCGTCCGAGGCCGCCATTGCCCAGCCCCGCGTCCCATTCAACCTCCTCGATGTCCTCCATTGCCAGGCCAAGCTTTTCGAGCACCTCATGGCAACCTTGTTCTATGCCCATGTTGGTGATGTAGTTCATTAGAAATCTTCCGGGCAGGAATTCGAGCGACAGATAGTATACCCTTTTGACCATGCTGTCGTAGTACTCACGTTGAGTATCGAGCCACATTTTGATAAGCCGGTCGCGGATGCTGTACGCCAACCCATAGAAATAGCGAAATTTATCTTTCCCGTAGAGCTCATCCCCCAAAGTTGTGACGATATGAAGTTGAATATCGGCAGCCAGGGTATCGAGACTCTTTATATTTTCGGTTGTCCGGACGGCTTCTGACGTTTGCTCGGGTTGCATTGTGTCGGGCATGGGAACATCCTCGCTGAAAAGTCAGCGGTTAGCGGGAAGAATGGATAATCGCCTGGGGAAAGCGACAAGAAACTACCCTATCGGCCGGAGACAGGCAGCAGCAAGGGAATAGACACGATGCAGCGGAAAACTTCCTGTGCCGCTGCGCTGAAAAGACCCTGTGCCGCCCATTCGCGTGCAGATGTACTCAAAAGATAATGATCCTAGCTGAAATGCGCCTGGATCGCAACGGTCACTTCAGTCAATCTTACTCTTCCCGGGCGCGAAAGTCACCTGGGCCTCCGGCGCTGCGTGTGTGGCAAATCAGTTGCCAATGCCTCGCTCAGCTCGAAAAAAAGCCTCCTCTCGCTCGGAGAGGAGGCCTTAAAATACAGGTCAGGGTCCTGTGAAATGGGGCGCTATTTCAGCTTTCTGGCAAGGAAGTAGCCGTCCGGGTCGCATTCTTCCCTGAGAAGCTTGAGGTCCTTTTCGCTGGGTCCTGCCATTTCCTTCAGGTCGGATGAAATAAGCAGCTCGAAGCTCACCTTTTTCTGGATATCCTCAGCGGTTTTGCCTTTTTCTACCTCCAGCAGCATCATGCGGTGGGTTTTTTCATCAAAACCGAATAGAGCTTCGTTTGTGATGACCCGGTATGGACCGGACCCCATGACGCCGGATTTTTCCCGGTAATCCGGCGAGCCGTCCCCGTAGCCTATGCTGGTTAGAAAGTCCAGTTTGGGGGTAAATCGCCTTGGTTCCAGGGCCATGATGATAATCGACTTTTCGCAATTGGCCGCCATCGCGCCGGCGCCGCCGCTCCCCGGAAACCGGGTCTTGGCAGCCTTATAGGTGCCGCCCTCGAAGGTTGAGTTGACGTTGCCGTACATATCGATCTGTGCGCCGCCGATAAAAGCGAAATCTGCGTGACCTCTCTGGGTCAGCTCGAATACCGCTGAAAGCCCCTTGAGGAAGCAAGCCTTGCGGCATGCCCTGGTATCGCCGACAGACAGCGGCATGCCCATTTCGAGGATCGGGGTGAGGGGGCCGGCCTCAAAAATGATCCCAAGGCCGGGCGCGTGAGTAAGTTGGGCATGGATCGATGCGATGATTGGAAGACCGGTGCCGACGAAAACAATGGTGTTGTCCTCGAGGACTCTGGAACCGGTATAAGCGATCATTTCGAACGGTGTATATTCAGGCATGTTTCATTCCTCCGTCATAAGCTCATAAGCTGCATTTCGACAGGAAAAGGGCATCAGGACAGGATCGTAGGTTGGCCGCCATCCATGTCCCTGATTTTTTTCAATGTCTTGTAAGGGATCTTGGCCAGGAAATCGTCATAGGTTTCGCACCCGAAGATGTAGTCGTCATAGTACTTCTTGAGGGCGTCCTTATTGCCTGATTTTCTGAACTCTTCGGATGCGCTTCGGAACATGAGAATGTGTTCCATGTCGAACCAATAGCTGCCGTAACATGCTCCGGGGTAGCTGGCGAAACGCTGCTCGATAACCGCATCTACCGCAGTATAGGGAATCTCCGTGAGGTTCGGATAGGTGCGGATGTTTTCGTTGAGAATCAACTGCTCGGCGGTAACTATGGTGTGGCAGGCAGCCATTGCGATTTCGGGACAGGTGCAATGCGCGCCGAAAATGCGGCAGTTCCCATGCATATCGGCCGCCGTAACATTGAGAATTCCGACGTCGGGATAGCAGGCCGGGACGAGGTATGTGTTCTTGCCCGAGAAGGGACTCTGGATCATCTTGCCGCGGTTTACCAGCTCCATGTCCGCTCCCCCGTGATCCCGTACCGGCAGAAATTCCAGCCCCATTGCGGCTGCTTTGAATCGCGCCGACATTCCGTAATTGGTGTAGTCGTCGAGTTCGATCATGCTGTTTGCGTTCAGATACCGGAAAAGTGGAGCAATACCGATTACCTCATATCCCCACCAGGCGAGTTCGACCCGCTTGATCGACAGGTGATCGGGAGCGACGAGCATTGCCCCGGCAAGCAGTTCAGGACAGATCGAATTGGATTGGAATGAGAGGGTTAAATCTTTTGCCCCTTTCCTGATGATTTCGTGCACAAGGGAAACCGGAGGCCTGGTATTGACGAATCCGCCTATGGCAAGGTTAATGCCATCCTTTACGTACTTGCCTACGGCGTCTTTGATGGTGGTTCTCTTGTCCATGAGGCCTTTGGGTTTTTTCACCACGGCCTTTCTAGCTTCTTCCGGAGATGGACCCCACCAGCAAAATGCATCTTCGCTGGTTCTGATTTGATTGTCGTCCAGAGTGGACACTTTACAGATTGGCGATTGAACTTTTCCCTTCATTTTTTGACCTCCATAGCAGTTTGAACGTTCTCCTTGGCCCTGTTACTCGAACGGGAAATGGAATGTGAGTGGTCCGGCAATGGGATTACTTTCACAAATGAACCGATTACGCCAAGTTGGCCCCGGCGTCAAGTCTGAAGAAAGAAAACAGCGTTAGCCCCTGATCTATGGGGGTTGCTGAGCTTTCCTCCAAAATTCGGAATCGCTCGTACATATTCGTGTATCCAAAGGACGGCAAGGGATTCAAAGCCTGAGATCATTGCCGGGTAACGTTTTGTAGTTTCAGTATCATTATTGTGAAATGTTTAGCACATTGCGCCGTTTGCGCCGGCAAGCCGGCCGGCCGAATTTGCAGGGAGTGGCGGAAAGCGAACATTCCGTGCGGATTTGCAAAGCCGGGACGTTGGCAAGGAACTTTGAAACTTCCCAGCTCTACAGCAAAGAGGTGGCTATCCCGTCTTTTCCGGGTGTTGGCCTGCTCGTCGCTCAGGAATACAATCTGGTTTTCAGGAATGCCTCTCGATTTGAGAAGACGCACAAATTCGCGATGTAGACGGTCATTTGCTTCCCAGGGAGCGGTGCCGTCTTTAAATCCGGTCAAGGATACTACGAATACCCGTGTTCTCTTCGGCTCCCAGCGCGGTTCCTGACCGGGAAGATCGCCTGAGTGGTTGACCGATACACCTTCTGGCAGGGGTGGACTCTCGCTGAGCCTGATCTGACGGCTTCTTTACAAATTGATTATTACAGTGTCAGGCAAATATGACTAGCGAATTCATTCACTCAGCATGGCCAAAACTCGCCTTGTGACGCCGCTTTCGGTCGTGGTAAGGTAATTTAAGTAATACCCTCTACAGCTTGTTGAGCTACATGTAGTTACTGGTATATACGGCCTCGTTAAAAGGAGAAAATCATGCGCCTGCGTTCCATTAGATCTCACTATTCTTTCATGCTTGCGACAGCCTGCACGCTCGCCCTGATGGCGCAGATTATCTGCGTGGGACATTGCCGGGCGGCAGATACGGGAGGAAACAATTTCATTTTCATACTCGATGCATCGGGAAGCATGTGGGCAAAGGTTCAGGGGCGCGTAAAAATCGATGTCGCTAAGGAGGTGCTCTCAGGCCTCATAAAAGACCTGCCCGGGACGGCCAAAGTCGGTCTCGTGGCCTTCGGCCACAGGCAAAAGGGGGATTGTAGCGATGTGGAGGAACTTGCACCCCTGTCACCGCCCGATAAAGAAGCTCTCGTTAGTATAATAAGGGGCATTAATCCCAAGGGTATGACACCCATCACCTTCGCTGTGGAAAAAGTCGCGGAGAGCTTGAAGGGCATTCAGGAAGAGACGACAATCGTTCTAGTAAGTGACGGAGAGGAAACGTGCAAAGGCGATCCATGTGCACGGGTGCGTGAATTGAGGGCATCCGGTATCAAGTTTGTGATGCACGTGATCGGCTTTGACGTGAATGAGCGGCAAAAAGCACAGCTATCTTGTATCGCGCAGGCCGGAGGAGGTTTCTATTTTACAGCGAGAAATGCTGGGGAACTCGCACTTGCAGCCAGGAAAGCAGTCGCGAAACCGGAGCGCCTGCCTGGCACAATGACAATTAGAGCGCTGAGCTATGGTAAACCGGTGCGGGCATATTGTGAAGTCTTCAGAGGAGGCGGACAAGATGCCCAACAGATGGAAAAGGTGACGGAAGGCTGGATTGAAAATGGAGTTATGGCCTATCAGCTCATTCCGGGTGTTTACGATGTGAAAGTTGTCAACAGGGAGGATTCGAACAAACCGAGCGTAGATTTTCAGGGGATCACGATCGAACCCGGAAAGAATATCGAGAAAGTTGCGGATTTTTCGGGGGGCATTCTGAGAATCAAGGCGCTCATGAATAGCATGCCTTGCCGTGCTTACTCGGTAATCTATAAGTCAGGTGAAAGCGAGGAAAAAGGGGAAGAAAAGGTTACGGAAGGCTGGACAAACGCCGAATCTTCAGGCTTCAAACTTGTTCCCGGTGTCTATGATGTGATTGTCGAGAACCGGGAGGACGCCAACAAGCCCACATTGAGCTTTAAGGGAATCGCAATAGAGGCCGGAAAGAGCATTGAGAAGGTCGCAGAATTTTTCGGAGGGGCTCTGAAAGTCAAAGCGCTGAGGAATGATAAGCCTTTCCGAGCATACTGCGTGATTTATAAAGTGGTCGAGGATGAGGCAAAAGATCAAGAAAAAGTGGCCGAAATCTTGACTGAGATTGAAGGTACGGTTTTCAAGCTGGCCCCCGGCGCTTACGATGTGATTGTTGAAAACCAGGAGGACACGGATAGACCGGCTGTGAGTTTTCCGGGAGTTACTATCGAGGCTGGAAAAAACATCGAGAGGGTAGCTGATTTTTCAGGAGGGACTCTGAAAGTATCTGCACAGAGAAACGGCAAACCTCTTTCTGCTCTTTGTAAAATCTTTAAGGCGGATGGCGGCGACAGCAAAGAAAAGAAGAAGCTGACAGAACTTTGGACCGGCAAGGACGGTACGGTTCTTAAGCTCCAACCCGGTGTTTATGATGTGGTTGTAGAAAACCAGGAGGATGCAGGGAGGCCCAGCCAGAGTTTCTCTGGAATCGTAATCGAGAATGGGAAGATCATCGAACGGGTGGCTGAATTTTCAGGAGGTACACTGAAAGTCAAAGCAGTTAGAAACGGAAAGCCATTTTCGGCTTACTGCACAGTCTTCACAACGGGCGATGGCAAAGAAAAAGAACAGGTGACCAACGGATGGACCGGCGAAGAAGGCGCCGCCTTCGAGCTGCTTCCCGGCATGTACGAAATTACGGTCGAAAACCAATCCGATGCAAACAGGCCCAAGCTCAATTTTGAGGGAATTGCAATCGAGGGTGGGAAAAGCATCGAACGGGTGGCTGAATTTTCAGGAGGTACACTGAAAGTCAAAGCGGTTAGAAACGGAAAGCCATTTTCGGCTTACTGCACAGTCTTCACAACGGGCGAGGGCAAAGAAAAAGAACAGGTGACCAACAGATGGACCGGCGAAGAAGGCGCCGTATTCGCACTGCTTCCAGGCATGTACAGCTTGGTAATCGAAGATCAAAGTAAAAACCCGCGCGAGAAAAAGGAAGTGCCGGAAGTAAGAGTGGAGCCGGACAAGATTCAGGATATTAATCTTCAGTTTTGATTTTCCGCAACTCCGAGACATAGGCAAGAAATGGTCAGGGGGCAAAGGGTGGGCTGGATATTTGAGCGCAGGCCGTTTTTTTGATCAGAGATCCGCCGGTTTTTTACGATTCAGCCGCACTGTGTGCAGAATGTTTGGATAGCTCTCCTCATACTTGAGGAATGGAACTCCAAAATGCTCGCCTTTTTCGAATCATTTGTTTAACGAGTTGCCGCTAACTGATTCTTTCGAAAGTGGGAAGAAAATATTGCTTTGTATAATCTGAGAAAAAATGGTGTATTCATAGGCGCTGAGCCGTTTAGGGCTGTCACTGCCGACGCCGTTCAGGGTGAACCATCAAACACTCACACTGCAAAGGATGAGCATGCGCAGGAAGAAAAAGCTAAGGGTCTTGATCGCGAAGTTTGGCGAGGGCTATGAAAATGCAATGCTCAAACTTGCCCATGATTGCTGCGAGGCGGGGTTCGAAGTTATTTACGCCGGTTTGAGCGACCCTGAAGCAATTGCGGTCTGCGCCCTTCAGGAGAGCGTCGACCACATCGGGATAACCACCTTGCCCGGGGCCACAGTCGAGGACTTCGCCAGGCTTTTCGATACAATGAAAAGGAAAGAGATTCATAACGTGCGGGTTACCGCCGGGGGGATTTTCCCCGAGGATGACGTCGAGAAGATAAAGCGCATGGGGGTTATCGATTTTTACGCAGGCAGTTCGATATACGACAGGATGGAGAAATGGAGCGCTGAGTACGGGGGCGTTCAGGATATAAGCCAATGCGCAAAGTTCGAGCCCGCATTGGCTGGAAAAAAATAGGTCCGTCAGGCAAACGAGCACCTCCAATATTTTTCACGCGAAGCCGCTGTTTTTTCGCGGGCTTAGCGGCTTCACGTGTAAACTGTCCACGTGCGCGCTTGCCATACCGGCTCTTTCGGGAAATCAGCATTGATCGCCAACGCCTGCGCATGCAGGTAGACATTTGTACGGGGCTGCCCGAATATCACACCCTTGTGCCTGCGTAACTTCATGAATCTCGATGCGGTTTTCAAACTTATGGATGAAACGCCGGAGCCCCTGAGACATTGAGCGCGGACCATATGTCGTCATTTTCGTGCGTTTCCGGGTAGGGAGGAAAGACGGGTGAGGATACCAATCTATCAAGTGGACGCATTCACTTCCAAGGTTTTTTCCGGAAATCCGGCAGCAGTATGTTTGCTGAACGATTGGATTTCCGATTCAATGCTACAGGCCATAGCGGCCGAGAACAACTTGTCCGAGACCGCTTTCATAGTTCAGAAAGGCGATGGCTTTGAACTCAGGTGGTTCACACCGAAGACTGAGGTGGCATTATGCGGCCATGCCACGCTTGCGAGCGCCTACGTTCTTTTCGAGCTCCAAAAATGGCCGGAGAAGACTGTTCGTTTTCAGAGTCGCAAGAGTGGCCAACTCATTGTAGAAAAAAAAGACCATCTGTTCGAGATGGACTTTCCATCGCGGCTGCCCACCTTCGAGCGGTCTGCGGATGCATTCCGTGAGATAATTGGTGACCTGCCCATGAAGGTATTCAACTCGGAAGAGGATGTGCTCGCAGTCCTTGAGAGCGAGCAAAGTGTCAGGGACTTGAAACCCAACCTCACCGCACTCGCCGGCATGGACTGTCGCGGGCTGATCGTAACGGCTAAGGGAGAGAAGGCCGATTTCGTCTCACGCTTCTTTGCCCCGGCAGTAGGAGTTCCGGAAGACCCCGTCACAGGATCGGCGCATTGTGTCTTGGTTCCTTATTGGGCGGGCATTTTGGAAAAGGATAACCTCCATGCACTGCAAGTTTCCGAGAGAGGTGGAGAGTTGTTTTGCAGGGACCTGGGAAAGCGCGTAAGCATTGCAGGTAAAGCCGCTCTGTACCTTGAGGGCACTATATCGATCTGAATCCGGCCACGAGAATTCGCGGGCCGGAGTAAGCCGCGGATAAAATAAAACTTGTTCATCGAATCCGAACGGAAACTTCGCAAGGCGTGTAGTTCTCTTCGGCGTTTCCGGATGAACACTACCTGGAACTTCTCATCTTGTTTCTCGTGATCCGGGCGGCGGCTTAGGAGCGGCTACCAGCCACCGCCACCGCCACCGCCTCCACCATCACCAGACGAGCCATCACTTCCGGAGCTCGATCCCGGCGCCATTGATGACGATGTAACGGCGCTGGAAAAGGAACTCCCCAGCGAGCTGGCGAAAGCGCCGGCTCCCATACCTTCAAAGGACCGTCCCGAGTACCAAGCAGGCGAATATGACTGCCCGTCCATCCCAGCATGCGCAAGCAGGCTGTCGAACTGTTCCGCCCATTCCTGCTGCACACCCAGAGCTAAAGCGTAGGGAAGATATTTCTCGAAAAGCGCGGGGGTCCTTTCCGGAGGATTCAACAGATTCAATCGATCCTTTTCAGCTACCGTGAGAAACTGCTTGAATCCTTCGATCTTATCGAGCAGTGAGCGACCCTCAGGGGTGGACGCTTTTAGCAGATGCTCGAAGAGCACATTCAGCAAAGCGATCAACAACAAGTCGGCAATGACCGCCGTAGACGTGGGGTAAACGATGATCACTTCACCGGCCAGAAACGGAATTACGAAGAGAGTCAGGATGATGGCTTTAGAGAGAGCCCTTCCCCGTTTCGGTCCGGCAGCGCCGAAGTTTCTCAATGCGGGGATCACTATAAAGATCAGCATGAGGACCACAGCGGCATTCAAAAAGGTAACCAAAAGGCTGAGACCCGAAACAAACGTAACAGCCAGAGACAGGATCATACCTATTACGAAGTAGCGGGTATTGGTCACAAAATAGCCCTTTGCATAATTTTGCTTGAGCGTTTTTTTGAGCATCTCGATGGCGGCACTGATGGTCTTATGATTGTCGTTCTTGATCTCAATGCTGGGCGCCGGTCCGAAAAGCTGGTCGGCCGCTTGCTTCTCTTCGGGTGTCAGGAGGCCTGCATCATCCTTGGCCCTGGTGATCGTGTAGACGCCGTTTTGTTCGCTGATGGCGGCGTAGCCCTTCACGGCCATGTTGATCACGGCCGCCGTAAACACCTCAGCGTCATAGCCCATCTCCTTTATGTAGCGCATGGCGGCCGGAGAAAACCCCGCCGGGGGTTCGTACAGGGGGATGATGGTCCCTGCCTTCGGATCCCTGCCGGCCTTTTGCCACCAGAACAAGTAGTAGCCGAACACGATCAGAACGCCCAGGAAACCGAGCAAGGCAATTCGGTTGTCCTGTATGAAATAGCCGAGCTTCTTTGTCCCGGTGGGCTCCGCGATCAAACCCTTGGGCCAGGACACGACGATGGTTAAACCTTCCCGGGGACCCAGCGGTCTGGTAGACGTAAAGCTGCTCTTCGCGCTTCCGTCCACGGATGCTCGAAAGTCTTTCGCCTTGGATCCCTGCAAACCCGTGAAACCATCCACCTTGATCTTTTCCCGCGATACCCCAGGGGGCAACTCCACCGTAGCCGAGGCACGGTCGATGCGAAAATTCCAGCCGTTTCCCGTGACGTTCCAGTAAAGCTCGTCATGGTCGGCAAAGAAACCCAGTTGCCGATTCGTCTTATATACCAGTGTATAGCTATAGTCGCCGGGCTGCAGATTGACATCTTTGTTGCCGACGTAAACGCGTTTGCCGTTATCGATGCTGGCAACATGGTAGTCATCGGCTTTACCGTCGCGAAGCACTTCCAGGACATCGAAACCCACGATGTAACGGTTGTCGTAGTGGTCCCTGTAGAGCGTGGGAAAATCACGGTAGATACCGTGCTTGATGTCTTGGCCCTGTGCCTTCACCTTGATGGTTTCCCAAACCGTCATGGAACCGTCCGGGTGCACAACGATATGGCTGTCATACGACAGGATACGTTCATCACCAGCAGCTCGGTTCAAGCAGGGAAACGCCCACGCCACCATCGTTGCCAGCACCAGGGCAAACAGAACTCCAGTGATTCTTCTCATATGCACCCCTATAGCTGAATTGCGGGGACTTCCCGCTCGGAGGCTTCCTCCAACTCGAAAAACTCAGCCGCTTCGAAGTTGAATATCCTGGCCAGCAGCACGCTGGGAAAGGATTGAACCAGGATATTGTAGTCGCGCACACCGCCATTGAAATAACGGCGCGCCAATTGCAATTGGTCCTCGACATTGGCCAGGTTGCTCTGCAAATCGAGAAAACTCTTATTGGCCTTGAGGTCCGGGTAACTTTCGGCCACCGCGAAAAGGCTCTTGAGGGAGCGCGTCAGGGCGCTTTCCGCCTCGGCCTTCTCCTTGATGTCCCCCGCACCGATGCTTCGGGAGCGCAGGTTGGTGATGTCCTCCAATACGCTGCGTTCATATTTCATATAGCCGGCTACGGTTGCCACCAGGTTGGGTATAAGGTCATGGCGCCTTTTCAGTTGGACGTCGATACCGCTCCACGCCTCCTGCATTACGTTTTTGCTCCGAATGAAGCGGTTATAAATCATGACAAACCAGAAAATCAGAAACACAATAATTACAAGCAGCGTGATAAGTCCGAGTGACATCGGTATCTCCTTCATCGGAGTGTTGCCCCAATCGGCCCTACTTAACGGCTCTCGAAGGGAGGAAACAAAACCTCAGTGATATTGCCGGAAAGGGACCTGAGGGTCTGAAGTAAAACTAGCGACACTGCCCCGGAATCCATTCCCCTCTGCGGTTATGATGACCTGGGACCCAGTGCCGATGTTTCCAATGAGCCTCAATCCATTTCCCGTGTTTGTTGTAGTGGCCATCAATCCAGACCTTCCCGCAAGGTGGGTGGGCGCTTACATTGACGGCGCTAAAGGTCGTCAGGAGAGCCAGACACAAACTTACCACCAACAATTTCATCGTCATTACCTCCTTTTTGTTTCTCGACTAATCCGGTCAGGGCCTCTTCCTCACACTCTGCTCTATATCGGCAAAGCTGCGATTTTGAATGATAGAAACGGAGAAGTAAAACGTTTTGTTTACACCTTGCCTGGTTTATTTTCTTCTAATGCCCTCATTTTTCCTTTGGTCCTCGCGTGCTGTGATCTTGCTACTTTCAAGAACGTACCTTGGACCAATAAGCTGAGGAAATTAAGGGGAATTCCCTCCTGCAGTCATAAATAAGAAGAGATGAAAAATCGGAACCCCGGGGTGATTCTCAGGAATAAAGTACCGCCTAAGACGTACCCAGAGAATTACCGTGCAATATGGACTAGAAAAATAGCTGGAACCGCCAAAGTGACTGCACTGAGTAGCTACCAGCTCTAACTCGCATCACCCTGCGGCTTTTTAACCAAGCCCAAAATCGCTTAAGTTAAAATCAGGCTATAGCCCAAGACAGTCATGACGAGATCTACTGTTTGTTATAGATCAGCGTCTGCTTTGTCTCTCCATGCGGCGTCTGCCGGGTAACCTGGATGGTCATCACCTTGCCGTCTGCACTAAGTGAGCGGACGTCAGTCATCTGCACTGACATTTCACCCATTAGCATGGTCGATTTGGTGACCAGCGTTGAGCCAACCCATTCCGACGTGCTCTTAATATCCTTGCCGCTCGGAACCTTGTTTGTACTCTCTGTACCATCCAATTTTAATACCGCTGATTCGACCTGATTCGCAGTCTTGCGTTCAATAGAAAGTGTTGTCCCTGTTTGTTTGATCACGAGTGTTATTGTCTGCATGGGAAGCTTGCCGGCGCCTGCGCGTTGGAAACCCATGTCACTCTTTTCGGGGTCTAAAACCCATGTGCCTGAAAAATCTATTGTGCCTAAGGCAAATGCGTAATGTGTGACGGTCAGAATTAAAAGGGCCATGACGAAGACTTTGCGTTTCATAAGTTTTCTCCTTTTGTTCAAACCACGTGGGAATGGGGCCAAATAAACTAATTTTCAGGACATGACACTCTTACAGCACTTTTGCTGCGTCCGAAAGCCAAATCCACTTTTCTGCGCAGGTAAGAGAGATGTACAGGCGGGCAATGGACAGCTTACCATGGAAGGCTTAAATCAGATAACAATGAATGATTGTTCTTCAGTTGACAAAAACAGACAGATAGAGCAAAAGGGAGACAGGGGCGCTAGGTCGCCATAACAAGCTAAAATAACTCATAATAATAGGTTTTATTACGTACAGCTCTGAAGGGGTTAACTAAAGCAGACCCCCCTCGATTGCGTGGTTCCGACAGCACTCCAAAATCAAAGATTTCCCACTTAGTCCACTAGATTTGGCATGATTTTTAATTGACGAAACCGGTTATAGCATCCAGTTTAGACACGGGTCAAAATTCTAATCGAGGATGAAGGTTCCGGTCAAAGGCAAAGGTCCAAGCTCTCGATCATGTGGCCACGTTTCCGATACCGTCCAGGCTGCCAGACATGTTAAAGCTGTGGCTGCCGATCTCGTTAACGCTGCCGCTTTCGTAGGAGCTGCCAGTTACATTGTTGCTGCCGATCACGCTGTCTCTGCCTCTGCCTATTTCGCTGCCGCTGCCGATCTCATTAAGGCTGTCGGTCTGGTTGAGGCTGCCGTTAATGTTGAGGCTGCCGATCTCGTTAACGGTCAGGCTTGCGGTCAAGGCGGGGCTGCCGGGACTTGAGGTGGACGGGTTGAGGTATGGGGGAAGGCGGGAAAGGAGGGATGATGGGGCGGGAAATGATTTTAACTAAACCGAAGATCAGGTCCCCAGCCGAAGATTGGATTCTTAGCTGGCATAGGAGGGAGCACCAATTTTGACCATTCAAAAAACTGATGCGGAATTCAAATATCACAATGACCATGCGATACGCTCACCTTTCTCAATCGCACGAGAGAACAGAGCTTGCTAAATTGCGAAACTGGATGATTAAATACTAGAAGCTTAAAGATGAAAAAAGAATAAGGTGAGAGCGTAATTATAAAGTTTAATCAAATATGAACAATTCAGAATCGCATATTTAAGAGGTATGCCACTACAGATTTTGCAAGGCTGATAGTTGTTTGTTTCTTATAAGCAGATTCTCGCGTTTAATATTGCGACGTTTAAGCCATTTGCTACTTAGTCCATTAATTACTCTATTGTGGTATTGAGTTAGCCAAACGTATTTAACCAATATTGAGCTATTGGATTTGTATTTCCTAGTGCCCCGAATAATCAGATCCTTATGTCTAATAAGAAAATAGAAGTACATTGATTCAGGGTCGTCAAGCTCTTCGTATACTGCCCGCGCGTAATCAATAAACCACATATAATCAGTATCCTGATACAAGAAGTGGTACACATATTCCTTATCCTCATCGAAGGTGTTAAAACTTATAAGAAGACTGTTATCTTCAAATTCTTGCAGTAGCTTTGGAGATATAACAATTCTAGGATATTTAGCAAACTCAGATTCCAGCTTATAGGCATCAATCATCGCTGGCCCATAAATTCGATTTCCAGAAATAAATATATCACCGTAGGTAATTCCACCTCTTAGAACAATACCATCGTCAATTAACATTCCTTGAGCATGCACAATATCGAGCAACTCATGGAAAAATAATCCAGATGGATATTTACGATTGTCGTCCGTTTCGACTTTTCTAACCCTTACTACAGAATCGGAAAAGACAATGGTTTCAGGCTCATGATATCCAGAGAAATTAGGGTCAGGCTTGGGGGCAGCATGATATTCGACTGCATCCAGTGCCCTTTTAACCTGCTCAAAAGTGGATTGTAATACTAAATCGCCAAATCCAAGAATGTCAATGAAAGTCACAATCGCTTTTTCGTACATAAATAGTCTCGACCTTGTGAATAAAAATGATGTCCTGTGCCTTCATGAAGTCAGCACTTCATATCCGTTCTCTGAAACTCTCAGCCAGCCATCCTTTTTCAGAAGTAGTGCAATTACCTCGTTTTGGGTGATTTTGGAACTCAGCATCAGTTTGAGCAGCATTAATAAATCAAAAGTTCTGACAATTAAAACGTTGTTTCGAGCTGCGTGCTTGACCTGTTCGGAAGGAACTACCTTGTCCTTCTCTGTTAGATTGCGTGAGTTCTTGATATGTGTATTGATAATTAGAAGAGTAGGAAAGTCATCTGGCAATTCTGCACGCTCACGGTGGCTATCAGCTTGATTGACGTGCTCACGTTTAACCCCAGTATTGGTGCCCTTAACCTCACAGAAAATGATTGGAGAACCATTGGTGCCGAGGATTTTCAAATCTTCACGGTATTCGTCAAAATTGTCAACTCTGAACCCAAAACCGTTTTCAAAAATATGCGTCACTGATTCAACAAGCAGGTCACCATCGGAGAGCAGAGATCGCTTGAAATTGTTTAAGATCCCCATGCGTTCATTGATTTGCCTGATCTCAGAAATTAAAATATCTTTTCTCTCTTCAATGAGATCTTCTTCTGAAAACTTGAATGCCATAACCCATTCCGGAATTTCATATTCAAGTTTATTAACTATTGAAACAAGAGCTTCAGAAAGAATCTCAAAATATTCCGACACGTGGTGTTGTTCGGGAATTAAGGATGGTATAAAGAATGCTTGAGTCCCTAAAATGAATCCAACATTGAGATGATTGACTTTAGCCAGTATGGACCAAGGAAGGTCTTTGTTATAATTTATAAAATGTGTATAGGCTACACCATAAAGACTTACAAACCTATCTATCTCACCTCGTAGAGCCCGTACATATGTAGTACTGCTATGAAGATCTTGTCGAGTAAAAGAGCTATAATTCAAACTACGCTTTACAAGATCTGTGTTTTTGTAGTTTCGACCATCAACGATATCCAGAAATGGCTTACACAACAGAAAACAAATAAATCCACCATTTTGAAGAAGAATATTAAACTCTTTTTCACGTTTATCGAGTTGATACTTCTCAGGCTCTATATATACGGTCGAATCACTCCAATATGTCCCTGAAGTAGGTTGAAAGTTCTCGAAGGTTCGCTGAAATAAAATGACACCATCGAAATCGTGGAAACGTTTTTCGGAATCGAACGGCTCAAAAAAAAGCTCATAATTCCGTGTTTTAATCGGAGTTGATGGTACACGTAATCTATGCCGCTCTATTCCGTAAACCATTATTCGATATTCACGATCGTTGGGCATTTCCAGTGTCCTCATTTAAGGTTGCTCAACAATTCGAATCCTTAATTCCAGAATTGCCAAATTCTGATTCAATTCCGGCAAAACATCATCTTCCCTTGGCTAATTTCAAATTAAATAGAGTCTTCAATAGCCGTAAAAAGCCAATTCGGCTTTATCGACACGATTCAAGCTTCATTATTACTGCCTATTTCTACGGAATACGCCAGTAAAAAAAACTGAATTTATTTGAAACGGGGGAGTCACTGTTGTGCCTTCCGTTTCGATGAGTTCATCCGCAAAGCCCTTGTGGGAAGGGCTGTTGCTTTTCCTTGGATGTATCCGGCAAATATTCCAAGGCCAGGAGAATTTCGGTTTGCGTTTCCTCAGACGTTTCCGTCGAAGCTGACTTTTACCAGACTCTCCGCTGGGCTGTACCCTTCAAGTGCTCCCGAAGGGCAATCTTAATTTGAGCGACCCTACTCTCGCTCAAAGAAATGAAGAACATGGCAACTTGCCCACATTGATAAACGGTGCAATGGATGCTAGATTTTCCATCTGTGATTTTGTTCTTAATTGTGAGAAGCCGTTGATGAAAATCGCCACGTCCCGAATGCTGGTAAACCATAATAACTCGATTTTTTTGACCAAGCAATTTTCTGATCTCGGCAATCCTGAGATGTTTTCGTGATGCTTTGTCCGTAGCGATTCCGTTGTCTGGATCGAGGAAAATGTCTCCATCTTGAGGTACTTCATTGAAATAGTCCGCCCTTTTCCCCGAAAACGTCGATCCGCCATGACAGATTGTACACGTCAGGCCAAGGTTGAGCAACCGTTTGTAAGTCTCGATGTCTTCCGTTGACCACGGTTGAAAATGATCGGTTATCATTGGCTCCGCCACCACATTTCGAATCAACCCCTTGGTCAAGAGCAGCGAGATTAGCGAACCTTTCCAGTGGTCAAGAGCGTCTCCCAGAAATTTGCTGTTCACGGTGTCATCTCCGAAATTCGGCTCGCGGTTAGGGGCGATTTTCAAAGAACGGAGCAGTCACTTCGACTTCCGACATTGCCAAGGCTTCCGTTTCCGTGGATTCATCCGGCAACGGAAACAGGGGTGGCTCTGTTTTGGCTTTCATTTTCTTAGTCGCACTCCAGGGCTTCAGGTCATCGTAAGGGTGAGCTTGTTCGAAGAAAGTCCCGCCTTTTTTCACCCTTTTGACATTTTGTCCAGTTTCCAGGGTACTGGTCAGCCCGCAACGCCAAGCAGGGTGCGGAGTGATTTTCAAAATAGGGACAGGTACCTACGGGTCGCGTCCTCACCACATTTCAATTTTAATGCCCGGATCTGTTATACGTAAATGCCGCAACAGGCTGCATATATTATTAACTTGATCGTTCACATTATACTTTACATCAACCCAAAACGGGCCAGATCGTTTCCATCTTCCTTTTCGATCAGGATTTTCATGCCTTTGCTCTGTATTGACGAAGTATTTACCCATTCCACGCCAATCAGGTACAGGGCACTTGGTTACATCAAAGTATCCATTACTTCGTAACCATTTAACAACCTCAAGGCATATTGCATCCCAGTTATTAACATTGATTTCTTCCACACCAATAATCAATACTCTGGGCTTTGTATGCG
This sequence comes from Syntrophobacteraceae bacterium, assembly GCA_052147195.1. Classification (GTDB taxonomy): domain Bacteria; phylum Desulfobacterota; class Syntrophobacteria; order Syntrophobacterales; family Syntrophobacteraceae; genus SbD1. The sequence continues at coordinate 2,847 of JBKQLC010000164.1, read as the reverse complement.
TTAAATCTTCTCCTGTATTGGCCAGTTCCTTAAGAGTACGCATAGACGGCATCAGTATTTACCTCCTACTTAACTAAAGTATTTCTATGGCAAAGTGGGATAGAAATATCTTATTGATAACCGTCCCTATGAGGAAATCATTTGCGTTAGGATTAAATCTTATAAACTTACAATTCAGATGGGATTCTATAGCGAGCTGCCTAGCTTCATCGTTCCATTGTGGATAGTTTTGATGATCTCGTTCGTCACATTCTATTGCTAGTTTCCAGTCAATAAGATATAAATCGATCTTGTATTCATAAACTGGATACTGACGTTTATAACGTGTAAATCCTTCAATTGCGGCAATGATATTGTCTAGGGATGGACTTTCAACGTGGCTGATATGCCTGTCTTTGACTTTCATTGTTTCAAGAAAAATCCCAGCCTTACGGGATTTACAATGGTGAGCAAGTTTGATGGCCCCCTCTCTCGACCAAACGGTCAACGGATTCCCTGTCGTCCATCCGAACCGAGGGTCGATTGTGCCCCAGTAATCTTCGTCGTGGATTAGTTCATTATTGTGATTGCGTTTGTGCTGCCTGATTGTATTTTCCGATACTCCCAAAAGTTCTGCGACTTTGACGGTCAGCATTGGCCATTCATTAGTGTCATTTGTTTCCATAATAACGGACTGCCCTCAGCTTTTGATTCTCGATGGGTTAGCGAAAGCTCAAACGTCCGACTAACTGGACACTTACAACATCTTGTCCAGTTTCCGTGATGCAAACCGCGAACTAATTCTGAACAACTGCTCCAACGGTGTCAAGGGAATCGTTCCCGTCCGTCACGACTTTTCGATAATCATCTGGAGGAGCTTCCATACGCCGGTTTTTGAAGTTGTTTGCGAACTCTTTGACCACGCGGTTAATGTCCGGGTCCAGCTTACGGATAAGTGGAATGATTTGAGACGCGAGTTCCGGCATAACCTTGCAGACACCCTGCCGGGTTTCGAAAAAGTCTGACACGCAGAGGGTCGTTTTTGCCATGAATTGATAAAGCAGCCGGTCAACGCATGGGCGGATCGGTTCCATGAGGTCGTAAATAAGGCTGCTTCGATTCATGCGAGAATTCCCATGGAGAACGGGAAAATCCATGTCGAGCCGGTAGGCTATGCAATACCGCTTAACCCTGCTTTCGAGACAACCGTAAAGGTAATTCAGACAGGCATGGAAGGGTCTTATCGCAAACCGACCGTTCCGGCAGGTTTTTGGACTCACCCTTGCTCCAATCGACAACCAATGTTCCGGAATCGGCCTTGCAGGCGATAATTTGTATTTAAGAGGGATACCTTCGAAAGCTCCCCAATAAGACATTGCTGCCAGTGCGAACTCTTGCCGCAATACGCTATGAAGGACCGTTCTTTGTGTACACGGCCGAGGCTATGCTGAAATACCAGGAGTAGCCCGCAAATCAGCGCGGGATTCGGTGGACAAGGCCCCCACGCAGTCTGAGAAAGTTTTAGCGAGAAGCTGCTTTCAACTCCCCCGGTTTCAGGATTGCGTAGGCCAGAGTCATAACCGGCACGGGAACGTTTAATTCCGCACCAAGCCGCACGATTATTCCGATCATTGATTCCAGTTCACACCTGCGCCCTGCTTCGATGTCCCGCTGCATTGACGGCTTCATATCCGCCGGAGCGCTGTCGATAAATTCCAGTGTCTTCTCAACCAGGTCCGGCTCAAGGAGCACTCCCCGGGCGGATGCAACCGCTACGGCCTCCCGGAGCGCGTCGGTCAGGGCCTTCCGAGTTTCCGGAAGACCGCGGTACTCACCCGTCGTCACTCGTGTTAAACCGCCAAGCGCGCTTATAGCTGAGATAAAAATGAACTTGGTCCATAGCACCTGGACAATATTGCCGACGGCTTCCACAGGCGCCCCCGTGCTCTTCAGTACCTGACAAACCGACTTTGCCCGTTCAGAGATCTCCCCGTTGATCTCACCGGCAACGATACGGCGAAACTGGCTGTACTGGCCGATGACTCCCGGTCCCTCTATCGCCGCGGATAGATAGGTCACGCCACCCAACACATGTCTTGCGCCGATCTCCTCACCGATGCGCTCGGCCGCATCGACGCCGTTCAGTAGGGGCAGGACGACCGTATCCGAACCCACCATAGGGAGAATGGCCCTGGCCGCCTCGGCGATGTGATAAGTTTTGGTGGCAAACACTATGAGTTCGACCTTACCGACAGATGCCGGATCATCTGTAGCTGCGGCAGGTTTAATGCGGAAATCGCCAAAGACGCTTCTAACCTCCAGCCCATTTTCCCGGATTGCTCCCAGATGTTCACCACGGGCAATAAAAGTCACATCATGCCCGGCGCTGGCGAGCAATCCTCCGTAATAGCCTCCTACTCCACCTGTCCCCATTATCGCAATTTTCATCGTCTACTCCCCATGGAACCGAAATCGAGATGGAATACACTCAAGCCGCCGCCATTCATAGCAAATCATATATGTCGTCCCTCTGAAAGCAAAAAATCTTCCGTCTGACTGCAAATATAAGTATATGCATTTTCCGACGGCAGTTGGGGCACAATGCAACAGTGTTCTCAATCGACTCCTCCCCATTTTCGGAAAGCCGGATTATACATAGAAAGGTAACTGCTGCGTTGCAAGCTTGGAGATCCAGAGGGTCAACACATCTCCCGGCCCATGAGAAACGAGGCGCCAAAATCTGGGTCTTCCGGCAAACGCGTACCTGCAGACGAGAAAGGGCAGCATCTGTCTGCTGTGAACTCGCCCTCTGTGGGGGATTTTGAGTTTCTTGCCCTGAAAGGGCTGCATAGGGTAGCCCAGGCTCAG
>JBKQLC010000163.1:0-27133 GCA_052147195.1 Syntrophobacteraceae bacterium | reverse complement strand
GCTTCCGCAATCGGTACATATACACCTTTCTTTACTGCAAGTCCTACAAGTGGCAAAGCAGCCTTGAAAGTACATTTTAGCAACAGATCTATTGGAATCTTCAAAAAATCGCTCTGGCGCTTTGGAGACGGCAAGACGAGTAAAACCTGGAATCCGACCCATGTCTACAGTAAGGCCGGCACCTACACGGTGACGCTTACTGTGACAGGAGCCAGTGGAACAATCACCTGTACTCAACCTGGCTACATCACGGCCTACACTGCCCCCAAGGCACGTCTTTCTGCCGCACCCAGGTCGGGGGATGCTCCCCTGGTGGTGAATTTTAGAAGTGAATCTACCGGTAATGTCACGAGCTGGCTGTGGAGCTTCGGAGACGGCACAACGAGCACGGGCGTGAACCCGCCTCACACCTACGACAGCCCCGGGACCTACAGGGCAAAGCTTACTGTGTATGGTCCGGGAGGACGTAGTTCAACGGCTATGAGTATAATAGTGAAGAAGTGATCGAAAGGTCTGCACTCGGGCAGGCGGGAAAGTTCCGTATCTCCCGAGATTACATGAAACCTACGGCGCCGGGCCGAGCCAATGGTCCGCCGCCGTTTGAATCCTGATGAAAACCGGCTATTCAATTAGAGTCCATCCGGAGTTTCCGGATGGACTCTAATTATTTTAGCAAACTTTTCGAATTGGCTGCCTGAAGGTTGAGCCGGATTAAGTATCCGGGCCTTCGTTTTTTATTTTCTACCCCGGACGTTTTATGGTAACCATTGTCCATCCGGGTTTTGCAGTTCAATTCGACTTAATCGAGAAAAGAATCATGCTTTCAAAGGTCTTTAGAGAATACGACATACGCGGAATTGTTGGGACCGAAATTACCGACCCGGATGTATCGGCGCTGGGCAGGGCATTCGGAACATACATGGCCCGGGAGGGAAAAAGGCGGGTCGTGGTGGGCAGAGATTGCCGTCTCAGTTCGGACCGGTACCGCGACCTGCTCGTTGGGGGGTTGCTTCAGTCCGGCATGGACGTGGTGGATATAGGGGTCTGCCCGACACCGGTCTTCTACTTCGCAATCAGGCACCTCGACCGTGAAGGCGGAATGATGATCACCGCCAGCCACAATCCACCTGAGTATAACGGTTTCAAAGTCTGCAACGGTTTCGACACCATCGCCGGCGATGAAATCAAGAAGCTCGCCCGCATTTTGGAATCAGGCGACTTTACCTCCGCGGAAGGAAGCCTCGATCACTTCGACATCGTCACTCCATACATTGATTTCGTTACTGAAAATATCAGGCTCGAAAGCGGGCTGAGGGTCGGCATCGACGGCGGCAACGCAACGGGCGGCCCTGTTGCCACGGCCATTATAGAGAAGCTGGGGTGTGAAATATATCCGATCTACTGCGACATGGACGGCACTTTTCCTAATCACGAGCCAGACCCGACCGTCATGGAAAACGTGGCGGACCTGCGCAAGCTGGTCCTCCGCGAAGGACTCGATGTCGGGATTGCCTACGACGGAGACAGCGACAGGTTGGGGGTGATCGATCACCGCGGCGAGATCGTTTTCGGCGACAAGCTCATGATAATATTCGCAAGGGAGATTTTATCCAGGCGGCCCGGCTCGGTTTTCATCTCCGAGGTCAAGTGCTCGAAGACTCTCTATGACGATATCGAGCGGCATGGGGGCGTTGCCATCATGTGGAAAACCGGACATTCGCTGATAAAGGCCAAGATGAAGGAAGCCGGCGCTCAGCTTGCCGGCGAGATGAGCGGCCACATTTTTTTCAAAGACCGTTATTTTGGTTTTGACGATGGGATATATTCATCTTGCAGGCTGCTCGAAATTCTCTCAAGAACAAAAAAAAGGATACCCGAACTGCTTGATGATGTGCCCCAAACGTTTACGACGCCCGAAATACGGGTCGAGTGTGCGGATGAGATCAAGTTCGAGGTTGTTGAAAGGGCCAAACGGGAATTCAAAGAAAAAAACCTGAAGATAATCGATATCGACGGTGCGCGGATCACTTTCCCGGACGGATGGGGCCTTGTGCGGGCGTCCAATACGCAGCCCGTTCTCGTCTTGCGCTATGAAGCCGAAACCCCTGAGCGGCTGGATGAGATCAGGGAATTGATCGAGTCCACGATCGAAAGAATAAAAGGAGAATATGTAATACCTTAAACTTGACAACTGTTTTGAGCCGCGTACAATCAGCGTACAAACTTTCCGCAAAAAGTGGCCCAAACCACATGATAAGAATCCTGTCCTTTAGTCTGCGTGCGGTTTTCTTTACTTCCTCGAACTATTTCTTTTACAGACTATACAACGGTGGCCTCAAGTCGGTCTTGACTGTTTCCATTCCAATTTGGTTGCAATCTTTACAATTTGAAGGAAGGATTCAATTATGGAAATCAGCAAAAGCTTTGAGGAAAGAACCTATCGAAAAGTGGATTGGCGTTTAATACCATTTCTTTTCCTATGTTACATTCTAGCCTATCTTGATCGAGTAAACCTTGGATTTGCGAAACTACAGATGCTCAAGGACTTGTCACTGAGCGATGCAGCATTTGCGACAGGCGCCGGCATTTTCTTTATTGGATATTTCTTTTTCGAAGTTCCAAGTAATGTTTTGCTAAATAAATTCGGAGCCCGTAAGTGGATTGCCAGAATCATGGTAACCTGGGGCATCGTTTCTGCGCTTATGATGTTTATAAAAAGCGAGTGGGCATTTTACGGGATGCGCTTTCTGCTTGGCCTTGCCGAGGCCGGCTTCTTTCCGGGCATCATTTTCTATCTGACATTATGGTACCCGTCCAGACTTCGTTCTTCCAGAACCGCGCTGTTCGTTTCCGCCATCGCGGTTTCCGGTGTAATAGGAAATCCTATTTCTGGCTGGATTATGGACACGTTTTCAGGAGCATTGGGTTGGGCCGGGTGGCAATGGCTGTTCCTGATGGAAGGAATACCCTCGATAATTGTAGGTATATGGGTAATTTATTATCTCGACAGCAGCATCAAAGATTCAAAATGGCTGGCTGAAGATGAAAAAGCTCTGCTTATCAAAAATATCGAAGAAGAAGACAAAAACAAGCACGAAGTAAAACTGAGCGATGCTTTTAAAAGCGGAAAAGTATGGGTTTTGAGCGCGATTTACTTTACCTTGATGATAGGGCTGTACGGAATTGCCTTCTGGCTGCCAACAATCATCAAAGGGTTCGGGATTAAATCGTACCTGGGAGTTGGACTCATAACAGCTATTCCGTATGGTGTTGCGACTGTGGGAATGATCCTGCTGAGCCGGAGTTCCGACAGAACCGGCGAAAGGCGAATGCACTATGTTTTTAATGTCGCTGCGGGAGGTATCGGCCTGATACTTAGCGGCGTGTTTGCCTCCAATCCTGTTTTGTCTGTAATCTTCCTGTCAATAGGCACACTCGGCGTGCTGGGATCGATGCCCCTGTTCTGGCCCATTCCATCTGCATTTTTGACTGGAACGGCTGCCGCAGCCGGAATTGGAATTGTAAATTCGGTTGGAAATCTAGGAGGCTATGTGGGTCCCAATGTTCCTGTTTGGGCGAAGTTTTTCTCCAGCGATCCTTCCGCCTCATTGTATATTATTGCTTTTGTACTTTTCCTGGGCGGATTCCTGGTTTTTGCCTTTATTCCAAAGAGCGTCAACGTCAAACCTTTTGTGTCTGACCTGAACTGAAGGGACTGGAGCATTGCAAACGGGTAGCTTCCGTCCTGATTCTTCGACGTCAAAAGAATCCGAATCGAAAACAATACGCGGCGTCAATAATAATTGCGCAAACTCATCGCTGCCTTTCACCCCGGCGGAAACCGGTTGTTTTGCAATTATCGATTGCGCTATGTATACTATATCATCCGGTGTTTCCGGATATCGGGGAAGGTACCCGGGTTTTTGCCCGGTGGCCGTTTGAAGGGAGGTTGCTAAGTGGGGCTCGATATTTACTCGGGACAGGGCAAAATGAAAAAAGCGGATCGAAAAAAGATCGATGCGGAACTGCTCAACGCCAAGAAACTCGAGGCGACAGGGGTCCTGGCAGGTGGGATCGCTCATGATTTCAATAACCTGCTCTTTGTCATCATGGGCAATATCAACATGGCGCAACTTAAGATCGAGGATGACCACGATGCCCAAAAGCATCTTATTGAAGCCGAAAAAGCCTGCCTTCGCGCCAAGGACCTGACCCAGAAATTCATAACATTTTCTTCGGGCGGCGGTCCGGTCAAGCGCCTGGTCTCGATGAGCGATCTTGTTTCCAGTGTCGTCAGCCTGGTGCTGAGCGGCTCGATGACAAGCAGCGAGATTGACGCGCCATCGGACCTGTGGCTGGTTGAGGTCGATGAGAATCAAATACGTCAGGTCTTTACCGGCATAGTGGAAAATGCTCGGGAATCAATGCCGCGAGGCGGCATAGTTTCGATACGCGCCGAAAATGTCGAAATCGCCGCCGAAAGCGGCGCCGAAGGGATTGCTCCGAATGCGGGGCGTTACGTAAAGGTCGTCATCTCGGACGAAGGAATCGGAATTCCTGAAGAGAACATGCTGAAGGTATTCGATCCCTACTTTTCAACCAAATACCGCGGCAACCAGAAAGGAATGGGATTCGGACTGGCCATCGCGCATTCGGTCATAAAGAAACACAACGGCAACATCGAAGTGGAGTCGATTCCCGGTAAAGGTACAACCGTTTCCATACTCATTCCGGCATCGGCGGCAAAGGGCGATGTGCTTCCTGGAACTCCGTCCCTTGTCCTCATCCCAAGAAAACGGATACTGGTCATGGAAGACGAAGGGATGCTCGGCGAGCTGATTCAAACGATGATCGAGCACCTGGGCTACGAGGTGGACACTGCGCTGGATGGCGAAAGAGCCATCGAACTTTACTCCGAGGCGGTAGAAGCCGGCCGGGACTACGACGCAGTCATTCTCGACCTGACCGTGAAGGTCGGGATGAACGGCGGGGAAACCATCCGGAAGCTCCAGTACCTTAATCCGAATGTCAGGGCAATCATATCGAGCGGACACCCCAACGATCCGATAATGTCCGATTACACCGAGTATGGGTTTTGCGATGCCCTGACAAAACCCTATGATCTCGAAAGGCTCCAGGTGGCCCTGGACAGGGCATTTGGCTGGTAGGACGCTGACGCAGCGAAATCAGCTCAACCGCGGAAGTGCGCGACGAACCCCAAGCGCTGCTTGAGGATTTATTTTCTTTTCGCAAGCTGGGGGAAACGCAGACGCGGAGACACGGAGGCCATGGCTAGAAGAGTTCCGATCAGGTGGCATGGTTGGGTTGTACTTCTCGCGAGTGTGGCGGCGGCGCTTTCGGCGTCAAATCTACCGGTGGGACGCCAGGTGGATCTTTTGGGCTATGATCTCCTGATGGCTGTGGCGCCCAGGGCGCCGGCCGGTTTGGATGATGTTGCGGTAGTGGGGATCGACGACGATGATACCATTGCCAACCAGCGGCTGCGGGAAGAGGTCGCGGACATACCGCGGGTTTTCCGGCGCGACTACCTTGCAAAAGTGATCGAAGCCATCCTGGATGCCGGGGCCGCAGGAATCGGCCTGGACATAGTGCTCTCCAGTTCCGTATACAAAACGTGCGAAAATGAGGCAGACCGAAAGCTCAAAGGAGTCCTGAAGAAGGGTAGGATGGCCGGCAAGCCGGTGGTTCTCGGCTTTTACCCGGCAGGCCCGGGGAAAAAGTCGGAGTTTCCGCACGATTATTTTCTGCTCTCTGTGGACCGCATCGCCTTCCTTAATTTTGACGAGGACCCGGACGAAAAGAGGCGATCAGTGGCTCTTTCGATCCACGGCAAAGATATGGAAGGCCGGGAGACTGCAGTTCATTCGATCTCCTATGAGCTGGCTGGCCTCATCAAGCAAGACCTGCCTTCCGGAAACTCTCCTCACATGAGGATCGACTACAGGCTCGCTCCGGTTACCAGGTATGCATTCTGGGATATCTATTCGCTGGCGGTGGAAAACAATGAAATCAATGAATCCAGGCTCAGAGAGGCGTTTGCCAATAAAATAGTCTTTCTGGGTTACACGTTCAGTGCTGAGGATGAGCATACCATCCCGGTCAGGTTAAGTTTGGCCTCCGGAAACAACCAACCTTCAGATCGAATCCACGGCATTTACATCCATGCGCTCGGGGCGAAGACGCTCCTTGCAGGCCAACTGCTAAAAGACGTTCCATCCGGGATTACCTGGACGGTGGCTGCGGGACTGGCCCTCGGGTCGGCAATATTGTTTCTGATGCTCTCTCCGCTGAAGGCGGGAGTTGTCCTCGGTTCGCTGGCGCTGCTTACATGCCTTGGAACCTACGGTCTTTTTTCGTTTTTCTGGGTGATACGGGTCGCTCCGTTGGCTTTCGGACTGTTCATTCCGGGCGCAATTACCGGGACCTACCGTTACGGCGTTCAATATCAGCAGTTCCGCCTCGTTCAAAGGCTTTTCAGGAGTTATGTCAATCCCCATGTCCTGCAGCAAATCCTTGACGATCCCAATTCCGCCTTGTTTGAAGGCCAGCGGGTCATCGTAAGCGTTATGTTTACGGACATCAGGAACTTCTCCACTCTCTCGGAGGTGTTAGATCCTCAACTGGTCGTCTCGGGACTCAACGTGTATCTGGCCGAAATGACCGAGGCGGTTGTGAAGGTGAACGGCTATATGAACAGATTTATTGGTGACGGCATCCTGGCGATCTTCGGCGCCCCGAATCCTTTGCCTGGCGACGGGGCCTGGGGGGCTGTACAGTGCGGGTTGGACATGCTCGATCGCCTGCAGCGGCTGAATCAGTCCGAAATATTCCCCGGTATTCCCGAGATCAGGATCGGGATAGGCGTTCATACGGGTGAGGCTATTGTAGGCAATATCGGGTGTTATCAAAAAATGGACTACTCGATCACAGGAGATACGGCTAACCTGGCATCCCGCATCGAAGGAATGACCAAAGTACATAAAGTCCCTTTTCTGATCAGCGAGGCGACCTATGAACGGGTAAAAGATCGAATCGAGGCCCGATTTGTCGAAAGTACCCAGGTCAAGGGGCGAAAAGAGTTCGTTAATCTCTACGAGGTCGTATCGCTTAAAGTGACCGGGTCAGATACGGACGGTTCATAAGAGGCATTGGGAAACTCACTTATACCAAGTTGCGTTCAAGTTGATGTAGCATAGGGCCTTGTGCCCGTCCTCACTTCCAAACGCCCACAAGGGGCTATGCTACTTTCGTGTGCTCGCTTCTCGCACGTTCTTGAACGCAACTTGGTATTATTTGGATTCCTGAAAATCTTGCGGCTGAAAATGACAGTGTCTCATCCCGAGTCTTTTGACGTCGAAAAACCGGGTAGACACGAGACTATCTTCAGGGAGGTTGGAGAATATGAGACGAAGCGCATTAAAGGGCATTCTGGCTGGATTGGGAGTTGTACTCGTGTGGTCCTCTTTTTCCTTCGCGGTCAACACGTGGAAGGTGAGCGACCTGTCGGGCGATGTATCCCTGAGTCGAGGCAACGAGCAGATTGCTGCGGCTATCGGATTGGATATCTCTTCGGGGGATACGATGAAAATCAAGGAAGGGGCATGGATTGAACTCGTGTCCACCGGAACATGCGAGGTGTGGGAACTCAAGGGGAATCGGCAATATACCTTCACCGATCATGAAATTATGGGCAGTCCTGAACGCGATAAGATTCTACCGGTTCAACGCCTGGCGGTATGCTTCAACCCTGCCGGGTTTTCAATGGGCAAAGCACAGAGAATAGGGGGCATAATAGAAAGAGGAGGGTCGATTGATGACCAACTCGCTGATACAGGATCAAATGCAGCGCTTGTTAACCTCATAATTTTCCATGCTTTGAGCCAGAAGGACATCGAAAAAGCCAGGCCTTACTACGAAGCTCTGAAAAAACGATCGCCGGGCTCTCAGTTTGTTGTAAGCGTTGCGGAAATCTTCGAGACAAAAGCACCTGCCGGCAGGTAGGGATCGTTCATTTTCTCCCTGCAGAGGTCTGGCAGAAATCTACCTGCGGTATTAGTTTCGGGTTGGGCGAGGCCCTTGAGGCCTCGCCGGGAGCGGGGAAACGTCTGGAGCTGTAACTTTTTTGTAACTACGCCTGCGGTAATTTCTATGATATTCCCGGAATGATCGATCCGCTAATTTCGGGATTGATGGACAGGTAGGACGGAGACCCATGATTCGCATAAAACGATTGTTTGCGGACGACCCGCTCGAACCGTGAGAATGCTGAGTGTGGAGACACGTTTGTGACGTTTGAACAACTCATTGACCGAGACAAGATCCTGGAACTGATGGAACAGGGAACGGGGAAGGGTGTCAAGGTCGGCATCCTGGACAGTGGAGTCGATTTCACCCATCCCGCCTTATCAGGCTCAGTGCATCGATCTTTCGAGGTACGGGAATTTCAGGGTAATTTTACGGCGCTGGAGGCGCCCGGAACTGACGTTCTGGGTCACGGCACCATGTGCGCGGGCGTGATTCACAAGATCGCCCCTGAAGCGGAACTCTACAATATCAAGACCCTGGATGAGCGAGGACAGAATTCGCCCGCCAAGGTCATTTGCGGGATCGAATGCGCAATTGCCCAGGGGCTCCATGTGCTGAATCTGAGCCTGGTCTCACTCAACATGTCCAGAAACACCATTGTGGATATGCTCTACTGGGTGGAAAAAGCCTACTATAACGGAATGACCCTGGTTGCGGCTACGGACAACAAGCAGAAACGGGGGTTTCCGGGTGATTATTCATCGGTAATAGCGGTCGATTTCCAGCATTTTGAGGATTTCAGGTCCTTTAATTACTATCCGGGCAAAACGGTTGAGATAGAAGCCAAAGGGGTCTATGTGGAGGCGCCCTTTCCCGGAAACACTTACATCTCGACAACCTGTACAAGCATTGCATGCCCGCATGTTGCAGGCATGGTGGCGCGGCTTCTGTCATCGATGCCCGGACTCACACCCTTTCAGGTAAAAACGCTGTTGATGGCGGCCAGGTCCAACGGCCAGAATCCATAGGAGGCTATATGGACATCCTTCAAGGAATTGAAAGGGTGAGCAGGGCTATTGAAGTATTGTCTAATGAAGTCAAAGAGTTAAAGCTTCTGGCTTCGGGGGCTCTTCCGTCAGGTCCATATCCAGCTCCAGCCGGGTCCCCGGAGCGTGACGATCAGCTAAAGATAGTCGTAGGCTATCTTGCCCTGAGCCCCGGCATGGAACAGGACGAATTGCTCAATACCCTGTTGACCTGCGCCCAGCAGGTAGTGAGGGCTGAGGGCGCGGGGCTGACCCTCTACGACGATAAGAAAGACGTGCTTGTCTTCCGGGCCGCAACGGGGGTTGCAGCCGATAAAATCATCGGCATGGAGGTGCCCCTTACCAATTCACAGCACGGAATTGCATTTCGAATGCGCCAGGTCATTGCATCAACTCCCATGAACAGGTCGATTGATCAGGCTACGGGCGTAACCTATAGAAATGTCCTGATCGCTCCTCTGCTCATCAACGACGAAGCTATCGGTACGGTGTCGGCCGTTAACAAAATAAACGAAGAACATTTCACCCCTCAGAATATCGAGGACTACACAGGCTTTGCGGAATTGGCTGCCCATATAATCCGGCAGCGAATGCGCGAATACAACCTCAAGCAGATTATCGAAGGAGATGCCGCGAAAGTGCCCGAGGAACTCGCCGGGGTGAAGGACCTCACGAGCGACGCAGACCTGCTGGACATAATCAAAAACCTGGTCGCGATGGAGCGCAAGTCCCCCGAAATGCTTCCTTTGTGCAGACAACTCATCGGGGCGCTGGCCGATATGGGTTAAAGCCGGAGATTTTTCACCGAAGACGACCGATTTTTCGACCGTCGAAAAACACGAAGAAGCAACACATTGCAGAAACATCTATCTGATGAAGGAGAGAGGCCATGACCCTTTTAAAGGGCCCGGATGGTACGCTTTACGATGTTCCCGACGGAAATCTTGAGCAATACGAAATCGCGCCCGAAGACCTCGTGGACAAGATGGAGGCCTCCGGTGTAAAACCACCGCCCGGTATCAATCCTCAGCAGATAGGACCACAGCGGGTTGCGCCGATGCGTCTTTGTCTAAAGCGGTAATGTAGTAATCTTTCCCCGGGTGTACAGCACCAAAAGTCTCTACGCTCCGCGAGGTGGTTTCCATGCGTATTGAATCTTTCTTTGAACCCATTGTGTATGTGACGGCCAAAGTAACTCATGGCTGTAACATTAAATGCAAGTATTGCAAGGTCGATTCGTTATCCGGCAAATCCATGAAAATGTCGCTGGAAACGGCCAAAAGAGCCGCACGCCTTCTGATCGAGAACTCCAGCTTTTCTTCCCTGTGGTTCAATATGCACGGTGGGGAACCTTTGCTGTTGCCGGACGAATGGATAGAAGAGGTGGTTTCCTACGCGCGGGACCTTGCCGCCGGGCATTCCAAGGAGGTCAGGTTTCCCATAGCAACCAACGGTACCCTTCTGCCCGAGGAGCGGCTCCTCAAACTCCATAAGCTGGGGGTCGATTTCTCGATGAGCTGTGACGGGCCTCCGAAAATACATAATATTATGCGCGGGCGCGGAGCAACTGTTCACAAGACTTACCAACTGTTCAGGAAGCACAAGATCCGGTGCGGCATCATGGCGGTTATCAGCAAGGGCAACTATGACAAGATGAAACAGATCATGGATTGGTACCACGAGCAGGGAATTCGCTCTTTTCTGTCAAATTTTGTCGAAGCGCAGGGACGCGGCGTCAACAATCATCTTCTGAGCCCACAGGAAATGTATGAAAGCGGAGTACAGATCCTGGACCACATGTACGAAACAAATATCTCGGTTACAAACGACGATATGTTGCGAAAGGTTGCCTGGTTCGCGCAAGGCCGAAAGAATGCCGACACTCTTGCCTGTCCAAATATAGAATGCCATGCCGGCCGGCACATGTTTGCAGTCGATATGGATGGAAGCATTACAACTTGTGGAAGCGCCGATACATCCGATTACCTGATCGGTCACATCGATCGCGATATGGATGACGACCAATATAAGAGCGTGCTCAATCGATTCCATGACAAGGGAAGATGGATTATACGCTGCTTCGATTGCGCCGCCAAACAGATTTGCAGCCATGGCTGCACGACTGCGTGCAACAAATCGAGTGATTACAGGGAAAACATGTGCCAATACACTCGAATGATATGGACACATTTATGTGAGCATTCTGAAAAAGCATATCACATTAATGGCATAATAAGTGGGCGTATGGCACATCATGGGTAACTTGCCGGCCACGCCGGGAGGAAGCGTTTAACTTCCAGCCTGCCCGGCGTGCAGCCCCGGGTAGATCTGCCGGCATGCCTCCGTTCATATCGTGTGCCGGGACGGGCAAGAAAAGGCAGGTGTTTTTGAACCGGAGCACAAGAATTTCAAAAAGGAGAAGATCATGGCCGTTGTGAGAAGTCTTGAAGGAACATTTTATGACATCCCTGACAGTGAACTCGAACAGTACAAAGTTCCAGCCGATCAAGTTAAGGGCTTGATGGAAGCAGCCGGTCAGAGACCCCCGCCGAATCCGGGACCGCAACAGGCGCCCAGGGGCCAGGGTCAGGGCCAGAGTCAGGGCCAAGGCCAAGGCCAGGGCGGGGCTACGTGTGGAGGGCCGCAGATCCTTGTCCAGTTCATAACGCAAGGGGCCGGCAGCGCAGGGGCCGGGGGCGCCCAACAAAAGCAGCCTCAAGGGGCGCAGGCGGGAGGCGAAGAGGAGAACGTTGAGCCTCAATGGTACTGGATAAACTGGGCCAACTGGGCAAACTGGTATAACTGGTACTAGAGTGGGGCGTCTCAGCGATCAAGGAATTTACGAAATGTACCACTGGTCGTCTTGGGGTGAGCGTTGAAAAATTTCACCTTCTGTTAGGGATAAAAGGCAGACATACGGTCGAAGTCCGCCTTTTGTTCCGTTCCTCAAAGATCGCGCTCCTGCCAATTCAAAAAGGATTCCTGTATGGAGATGCAAGGTCCGCAAGGTATGTACGGAATGGAGCAATTATCCATTGGGCAGCGGGTTTCGAACGCTCTATTTTTCCTTAAGTATTTGAAGCCTGTTTTAGGGATAGTGATACTGGTTGTTATAATCAACCTGGTATCGGCTTCCAGTTTGATACCTATTATGGATTTTGGAAGGATATTGAGCGACTATTTCGGACCAAGAGAGTCAGTGATATGGTCTTTTATCGACTTGTTTACCGCCCCATCGAATTCTATATATGTTTACGTTATTTTGGCGGCTTTGCTCATAGTCATTTCAGGAATCGTCACGCTCATATCCAATTACTATGCAAGTTATGTTCGAGAATTTATGTTGAGGAACATCAGGCTTGACGTCTACAATAGTCTCGAGCACCTCAATATACAATCGGTGAACAGAAGGGGGGCGGGGGATTATGTGCAGGGAATTCACCGGGACGTTTACGCGGTGGATCAATTGTTCAGTGAGCTCTTTAACAGGACCCTGCCTCAGACCATATTCGCCGGCGTCGCCTTCGCCGTTTTGATCAACATCAACTGGGTTATGACCCTGGCACTGTTTGTGGCCGGTTTTGTGCTCTTTCCGATTTTCACCATCTGCAGCAGGAAGGTAAACCAGCTTTCCGGGTACCTGCGATGGGCATTTACCGAGATGTCGGATCAGTTGATCGAAACCATAGGCGGGTTCAGGGACATCGTCGCCGGAGGTCGCTTCGACCGCTTTGCCGGCCGGTTCGACGAATTTCTCAAAAGATCGCAGGGAAGCGCGGTCAGCATCGCCTGGTGGGGGCAGGTCGGGGGCATAACGACAACCTCACTGATGAGCCTGTTCAGTGCAGTCCCGATCATCGTGGTAATCCCCAAACTGTTGAAGGCACATGCTGAGGGCCAGCCGGTGACGGTTTCCACTCTAATCGGAGCTACAATCTCATACGTGCTCTTTCTCCAGCACTTTCTGCAGATCTACGCCATTATGTACCAGTTTCTTCAGCAGGCAGCGCTTACCTCCCCAAGTTTCCAAAGCCTCCGGATGATGCTCACGCCCGGATCGAGGAGATTTCCTGCACAGATCTCGCAAATTGTTCCTGCCGGCGCTGAGGGCGTTCCCACATCCTTATCACCCGTTAGATCGATCCAGTTTGAGGACGTCTCGATGCGCTTCAACGGCCGTCCACTATTTGATGGTCTGGGGTTCTCCATACCCGGCGGGAAGATTACGGCCATTGTAGGTCAAAGCGGATCGGGGAAGACAACGATATTCAACCTGCTGCTGCGTTTGCTCGACCCTACGAACGGGAGAATCATGATCAACGGCCAGCTTTTGGAATCCGTCGATGAGAAGCTGCTGAAGAAAATGATGGGGCTTATCCCCCAGGACCCGTTTATCTTCAACTGCTCGCTTCGCGATAACCTGCTCATGGCGTCAGCCGACGGGGTTGACGACAACTTGCTTGACCGGGCCATCGCCCTGGCGCAACTCCGTGAATTCGTTCAATCCCGTGAGGGCGGCCTGGATTTCGTGGCAGGGCATATGGGCAGAAACCTTTCCGCAGGCGAGAAGCAGCGCCTGGCCCTGGCGCGTTTGATCGTGCAGGACCCGGAAATCATCATTTGCGATGAATATACGGCCAACATCGATGTGAAGACAGCGGGGCTGATTCACGAGGTGATGCGGAGCGAATTCTCCGAGCGCACACGCATCATCATTACGCACCAGTTGTACACGATCAAGGGAGCCGATCACATCGTCGTTCTTGATAAAGGGACCATCGCCGAAGCCGGCACACACGAAGAGCTGCTCGCCCAGCCCGGCGTTTACAGGGATCTATGGGAGCTGCAAAAACTTACGTAAAGGGCACATCGGATATCGGATGCCGGAGTTCGATTTCAGGACTCTGATGTCCGGCATCGGTAACGGAGGCGGATGAAACGAATGTCCCCGCGATTGTTTGGGTTTCTGCCCAAGTCTTGCCTGGCCTTGGTATGCATACTTCTGCCCGGCCTGTGCCTTTTGACTGTCCTGCCCGATACACCGCCGGCCATTCAAGCAGATACAACAAACGGACGCGAACAGGCGCCGGCGGCGCCGCAGCCGGGATTGCCGCTCAACCCCTCGGATCAGCGGCCGGAGCAGGCTTCGGCGGTCGACAGGATTGTCCGGCTGAACCTGGAAGTTATCAGCCTCTACAGGCAGGGCAATTTTGAAGAAGCGCTCGCCCGTTGCACCGAGACCTGCGATCTTGCGAGGCGTGAGCTGGGGGAGGAACATCCGGAGTTTGGCAGTTGTATCAACAATCTTGCATCAATTTACGAAACCAGAGGCGAATACGGCCAGGCAGAGCCTCTTTTAAAACAGTCCCTGGAGATATCGAAAAAAGTTCATGGAGAAAACGATCCGGATTTCGCTTTAGCCCTCAACAACCTTGCAAACCTCTACTCGGAAACGGGCAGATATGCCGAATCCGAGCCACTCAACCTTCGTGCCCTGGAAATCATTCGCGCCGGCGCAGGCGAGAACAATGCGTTCTTTGTCAAGAGCCTCAACAATCTTGCTTCCCTTTACATGCGGATGGGCAACTATGTTGAAGTGGAGCCGCTCTATGAGAAGGCGGCGGGCATTCTGCTGAAGATCTCGGGGGAAGACCAGCGTGACTATGCCATTGTCTTAAACAACCTCGCGAAGTACTACTACTTCATAGGAAGGTACTCGGAGGCTGAATCCACCTATCAAAAGTCACTGGACGTCTCTCGGAAGGCCGTTGGCGAACAGCACCCCATATATGCCCGAGCCCTGAATAACCTGGGCTCCGTATATGAAGCCATGGGCAACTACGCCAGAGCCGAGCAGCTTTACCAGCAGGCCCTCCGGACCATCACTTCAAAATCGGAAAAGGACGGCACCGATGCCGCCGCTGCGCTGAACAATCTCGGGGGCTTGTACAAAACCATAGGGGACTACGGCAAGGCCGAGTCGTTTTACCGTCAGTCAAATGACATCTGGCGGGCCGCTGTGGGAGAAAAACACCCGGAGTTCGCTGCCAGTCTAAACAACATGGCGGATCTCTATTATTGGATGGGCAAGTTCGATGCGGCCGAGCAACTGTATGTGAAGGTGCTCCAAATCCAGAAGTCGAGCCTTGGCGAAAAGCACCCGGATGTGGCCCTGAGCTCGCAGAACCTTGCTGTGCTCTACGTAAAGATGGGCAGATACCCCGAAGCCGAGTCTCTGTATCGACAGTCGCTCGATATATGGAAGTCGGCCCTGGGAAACAGGAACCCCGATGTCGCCCTTGCACTGCAGAACCTCGCCCTGCTCTACGTAAAGATGGGCAGGTACGAGGAGGCCGAACCGCTCTACAGGGAGGCCCTGGAAATATACGTTGCGGTTCTGGGGAAGGACAACCCCGATGTCGCCACCACTCTGAACAACCTGGCAGCGCTCTGTGCCGCGACTTCCCGCGAAGGCCAGGCCCTGGAGCTGATGAAGCAGGCTGAAGGTATCTATGACCATTTGATCCGGCAAGTCTTCACCTTCGCCTGCGAAACCCAGCGCATGGGATACGTCGCGGTCCTTCGCGGGGACATGGACAGCTTTCTGTCTCTGATTTCACAGTATCTGGCAGACTCGCCCGCCGCGGTGGCGGACGGGCTGGACATGGTGCTCAAACGCAAGGCAATCGTGGCTGAAGCATTGGCGGCCCAGCGGGACGCCATCCTTGGCGGGCGCTATCCCGACCTGGCGCCTGCCCTTCGTCGGCTGAGGACCCTCAATGCTCAGATAGCCCAAAGAATCATGTCGGGCCCAGGTCCGGAAGGCGCCGAGGCCCATCGGCAGTTGATCGAAAAGTGGTCCGCCGAAAAGGAAAGCCTTGAAGTCTTCCTGGCCGGCCACATCCCGGAGATCGACCTGGAAAGAAAACTCACGGAGGCCAATCGGGCCAAAGTTGCCGGAGCGCTTCCCGAGGGCACGGTCCTCGTTGAGTTCGTCCGGTTCAATTCGTTCGACTTCAAAGCCATACCCGCCAAGGGACAGCCGGTCTGGAAGGCGGCTCGCTATCTGGTTTTTGTCCTGCTTCCGGGTCAACCGGACAATATTCAGATGATCGACCTCGGCGAGGCAGACCGCATCGACGACATGATCTCCGATTTCAGGGGCGAGATCACGGGAAGGGCCGAAAAACCGGACGGTCAGGCGGAGAGGAGCGTGCGGGGCGCTGTTATGGATGTTGGGCCCAAGCTTCGTGAAGCGCTCTTCGATCCTTTGAAAAAAGTTCTGGGCGACCGTAAGCGACTTATCCTGGCCCCTGACGGCGACATATATCGTTTGTCCTTCAGTGTGCTGCCTGCGGACAAAGAGCGCTACATTATCGATGACTACCACATCAGCTATGTCGGCGCCGGGCGGGATATCCTGCGCTTTGGCTCAGGTTTTACCCCGGGGGCTTCAGCACCCATGGTGATTGCGGACCCGGACTACGATCTCGAAGCCGGTGCGAAGAGCGTTCAAACGGACACAGGAGCTTCTCCGGAAAGGCGATCCAGGGACATGCTCCGCTACGCTTCACACTTCGAGCATTTGCCGGGCACACGTGCAGAGGGTGAGAATATTGCCGCGATGCTCGGTATCAAAGCTCTGGAAGGGGGATCAGCCACCAAGCGCAGCGTTGAAGATGCGCGCTCGCCCCATATCCTGCATATAGCGACTCACGGCTTTTTTCTGCCGGACCAGCGGCGCCCAACGGGGGGCAAAGAGTTCCAGGCGGGTTGGGGAAATGGCGGGGCCACTGAAAAGGCCAACCCGCTGTCACGGGGTATGGAAAACCCGCTGCTGCGCTCAGGGCTTGTGTTGGCGGGCGCAAACACCTGGCTCAAGGGAAAGGTGCCGTCCCCCGAGGTTGAGGATGGAATCCTGACGGCGGAAGACGCTTCCGGTCTGGACTTGCTTTTCACCGACCTCGTGGTGTTATCAGCCTGTCAGACCGGGCTCGGGGACATAAAGGCCGGCGAGGGGGTTTTCGGATTGCGCAGGGCGTTTCTCCTGGCCGGAGCAAAAACGCTCCTGATGAGCTTGTGGAAGATTCCCGATGAAGAAACCCGGATGCTGATGGAAGGCTTTTATAAACGCATATTGGAAGGAAAGCCAAGGGCAGAGGCCTTGCGCGAAGCGCAGTTGGAGGTCAAGGCCGTTTCCCCGGACCCGCTGTTCTGGGGTGCATTCATCTCGCAGGGCGATCCCGGGCCATTGCCCAAAAACTAAGCGTTCACTGCAGTGCTTCCGGCTAAAGCAGGTATTGAACAGATTATGCAGAGGACGCGAGGCAAAGCTAACTGCCTTAGACAGGATTTACGGGATTAACATGATTGAAAATGCCTCATAAGGATCAACCGCAGCCCTGCTAACGAATCGCTGGATTGCGCGAGTTGTCGAACACTCCATGTCTGTTTTATCAGTTAATCCTGTCAGGAAGTTTTTCTCTGCGTCTCCGCGTCTCCGCGTGATATGGTTTTCTTCCGTACGACGGTGAAAGGAGTGATTTATGGCCAAGGTAAAATGGGGATGGACCTTTGCTCTGATCTTATTTTTGATCTTTGCCGCATTGACGGTTTTTGCCGAGCAGCAGGCAACAAGAATTATTAAGTTTGCCCCCACTACCCACGTTCGGGATGTACGGGCGGGCAAGTGTTGGACCAGCTCCATTGCAGCTCCAAGGCCGGATGCATGGCGTTGCATGATAGAAAATGAAATTTTCGATCCCTGTTTTGCCTCCACGGACAGGAACCTTGTAATATGCAACCCGAATCCCCCTAAGGGTTACCCCGGATTCAGGTTAAGGCTGACGGAGCCATTGCCGAGGTCCGAAATCCCCGCCCAGTCGGTCTACGAAGGCGGATGGCTGGTCGAACTGGCGGACGGGACATTATGCAGACCGGCGACAGGCGCAAGGTTTGAAGTCAAGGGCAAGGTGGCAACCTACTATTGCGATAGCTGGCAAAAGGGCAAGGACATCGTCCTGCTGGACGGCCTCAATACCGGAACACCACTCTGGATGGCTGAGAAGGCGACGATTGTCCAGGGTCCACGAGGTCCAAATTACTTAAGTTCGCATAAAATAGCTGTAAAGACGGTCTGGCAGTGAGAAGCTTCAGATATCCCGCCATTAGATGTGGCCCGATTTGCAGCCTCGTCAGCCGCTCACCAGACGAGGGACTGTTGGACGTAGGAGCCGTTGCGAATCGGGTTGTACCCGAGCAGCGCTTCGGCCTTCGCCACGCTGATGAGCGACTCGTTTCCCTTAGAGAAGTTGGGCACCGCCGGCCAGCGCGTACGGATGAACTGCTGTACGTCGACGATCCTCTCGTCGACGTGGCCGTCGATGAGATTGAACGTCTCGAACCGGAAGCCGGCCGAGTTCTCCAGCGCGCAGATGACGCCTGAGACGAGATTCTCCACCGACGTGCTGACGTAGAAGTTGCCGGGGGTGTCGGACTGGAAGCCGGGGTACTCCAGGCGCAGTGAAATTCCCTGGGTGCCTCCGGCGGCGCACGCGCCGGCCAGGTACTGTTCGAACTTGACCTTGAGTAGCCCGTACATGTGCTGCCCGTCGGCGAGCGTGGGACAGTAGTTGGACTCGAGGATGGGGAACTGGTCGATGCGGGTAGGATTGTTGATGCCGTAGACCTGCGCGGACGACGCGAAGAGGAACTTGGGGACGCCGATGCTCTTCGCCGCTTCGAAGACGTTCACGGAGCCGTCGTAGTTGATCCGCTCGAAGTCGGCGTCGATGGCGCCGGGCAGGAAGGGGTGCGGAATGGCCGCCAGGTGCACGACGGCATAAGCGCCGCGGAACCGTGCCGCCAGCACGCTGCGCATGTCGAGGATGTTGTCCCTCGTCGGTCTCAGCAGCGGCCCGCCGAGCAGGCGGATCGAGACCATGCGCTGCAGCTTTCCGATCTGTCGTGCCAGGGCCTGGCCCACCTGCGAACGGGAGGTGCCGAGGTAGCGGCGTCTCAGGAGGGTGATCGCGGTCCCCCGGTATTGATCGAACAGGCGCACGCCGTAGCCGCGTTTGCGGAGGCCCACCTGCAGCATCTGGCCGACGAACCCGCTGCCGCCGGTCAACATGATGATCTTCCCGCTCATGATCGCCCATCTCCTGAATCAAACAGTTTGCACCACTCGAGGATGGCACGTCCCCAACGTTGAACGTACGCGCCGCCGGTCTCGTGCCCGCCGAGCGCCGCGCCCATTTCGCGCATGCACGTGAGCGGGTCGCTACCCCGGAGCCCGACGGCGTCTATTGTCTCCCATATGCTCTCGTTGGCGCGGATCCCCGGCGCTTCCTTGACAAGGTTCGCGAACGGGTCGCTCGCCCGACGGTGCTCCACCACGGGCTGGCCGCAAACGATGCCGTAGCGCAGGTGCCGGCAGATGCGCTGGACGACCAGCCCGGCCCAGATGTCATCAAACCGCGCGTAGGGCGAGTCCTCCCCCATGGGGGGGAAGTACATCAGGCAGGCGATCTCGCGGCGAAACGCCAGGTTCATTCCGCAGAGCGGAAAGTACTGTTCGCTGGGCATTACCCGGGACGACAAGCCACGGTCCAGCACGTGATCGCCGTTGCGGGCGCCCTGCGCCAGGAGTTGCACGGCGTCCAGGTCTGGATGTCCCGTCCAGAGGCCCATGCTCACGCAGATGTTCCGCAGCGTTCCGGTGTTGGCGTACGGCAGGCCCCGTACCCGCAAGTGCGGTACCGTGCTCTGCCAGACGGGCGTCGCCTCCAGATTCTGCAGGTGCTGCCGGACATACTCGCGGTCCAGGGGGAAGCAGTCATCGTCCAGCGTGAAGATGACGCTGGCCCCCATCGTCCAGGCTCGCCAGAACCCGAAGGCCCGGATGGCGCTGTCGCGCCGGGAGATGATCCCAGGGTTTGGGAGGCTTGTGTCGATGTCACGCCAGGAGTAACGGTGAACCCGCTCGCCGTTGCCGGCGGGTCCGGACGATTCAGGCGCGTCCTCGACGATCAGGATTTTGTCCCACGGCCAGGGGCACCAGGCGTCCAGAAATTCTCCCAAGCGGTCCGGGCGATTCGTTGGCACGACAAGCACGTTCATAGCAGCGTCTTCAGGTGTTCCGGGATGCGCTCGCGCGTGCTGTTGTCCAGACCCCGGAAGAACCACGTCTTGAACGCCTCTTCTCCTTCGACGAGACGATTCTGCAGGCCGCGTCCCTCTTCGACGTCGCTCGGATTCCAGTTGCGCGCCGCCGTCTCGCGATGGCGTGCGGCGCACGTGGCGTAGTCGATCCGGTGCAGATGGACGAGGAAGAGGTTCGGATCAGGCTGCAGATCCGGGAAGTAGGTCGCCTCGTGGAACCCGAGCGACCACGACATGGGCACGGAGGAGAGCAGCGGTTTGCAGTAAAAGCGTGAGGCGTGCCAGTACCGGCGCTGCGCGAGCACCGGCTGATCGAAGCACAAAGCGGGCTCCTTGGCCGGATAGTGGACTACCTCGAATCCCGTACACCGGGCCACGCGATCCTGGAATCGATCGATGTAGTCATCCAGCCCTCGAAACAGCGCCGGATTGGCGACGACGATCTCGTCGCATTCAGCGAAGAGCACGTGCTCGTAGGAGCGGAGCAGAAAGGCGTGAAACGCCGTGACCGTGCCGTTCAGCCAGGCATGGTCGAAGCTCAGGTCCCGGTGCACGCCCACCAGGTTGCAGCGCGTGCCAAGGCCGTCGGTACTCCCGTCGGTACTGTCGTGATCCAGGACGTACAGATCAGCGGCATCGAAATAGCGTCCGTAGTAGCGAAGCCAGAGCGGCAGGAACACCGGCTCGTTCTGGACAATGGTGAATGCCGCGCGCCGTCGCTTGCCGAGTGTCACCTTCTCCCGCCGGTCCGCTGGGCCAGACCGCAAATCTTGGTCAGCAGCCTGACTTTCGGCGCAGGCGGGCGGGCCGTTGTTGATCGGCGGAGAAGCCGGGCTGTCTGCCGATGAGGCCGATAATGGGCGTGATGAAGTCCCTGAATCTAGCAATGACGATCTCCTTCCCCCGGCAGAATGCCTAGAGGACGCCAGTCTACAACACACGCGCGCCAATGCGGCTGAGCCGGCACCCGCCTCGAGAGGCGGGCGGTGCGATAGGATCGGGAGAAGACGAGCATCGTCCCACGCCTCAGTCCCTTGGCCATCGCCTGCCTGCTGCTCAACGCGTCTTCCCCCGCCGGGGCCCAAACGCCTCCCGCCGCCGCCGCCCCATTACGAGGGCACGGCGGAGGTGTCGTTCGTGAGGGCAGATAAAAAATCGTTTTTCGGGGGTTCCAACGTATCACATCGTGCGGGGGAGCATCAATGAATTATGTTTACACATTGCTTTCTCACCGGCCAGTTAGACCAATGTCTTCGAAGCATCCCGCATGAGCTTCGATATTGCAAGTTTCTGAGGGCAAGCCTCTTCTGCCCTTGAATAATCGATTTGTGTAAGGATCGCCCCGGCCTGGAGCGGTAAACCGGCGAAAACCTCACGCGCGAGATCGCGTTCGCCATAGTCGCGGTAATACATCAGGCACCTCATTATGTCGCTGACAGGAACGGCTCCTCCGACCGCCTCATAGCAGATACGGCCGCACCCGGCGCAGTAGCTTTCTCGAGTTTCAGCCGCAAATCTATCCAGCAGATCGAAGTCGCTTCGCGTAAGGCCCGTCTGATCTCTCGCCGCCGCTATGTTGGCCGAAAGAATCGTAAGGTTGGGCATC
This sequence comes from Syntrophobacteraceae bacterium, assembly GCA_052147195.1. GTDB lineage: Bacteria > Desulfobacterota > Syntrophobacteria > Syntrophobacterales > Syntrophobacteraceae > SbD1. Next base: position 5,272 of record JBKQLC010000163.1, on the reverse strand, counting down.
TGTGAGCAGACGCTCGCAATGTTCGGATTTTCCAGTACAGCTTTGAGCTTGGCCTGCTTATCGGTAAAACCGCGTTCGAGAAATCGTCCCGCAAGTTGCAGTTCGGCTTCGCTGTCCGTCTTTACCTGTCCGCCTCCCTGCGTTTTTATGGCCACGAGCCCGATTCCCTTATCCGCGCATGCGGCAACGGCTTCCTCCATCTTCGGCGTGTGCATTATCCGAAAATTATAACTGAACATTATCGCATCGATCCAATCCGTTTTGGCTGCGCTCAGCATGCACTCATCCATATTTGTGTGAGCGCTGAACCCAAAGAGTTTGATTTTGCCGGCTTTTTTCGCTCCGGAAGCCCATTCCCTGTATTGTTTGGGAGCGGCTATCGCGTTGAAATTATCTATGCAGTGCACGTAAAACAAATCCACATAATCAGTGCAGAGCCTTTTAAGGCACTTGTCCAGACCCTCCGTCAAGGCTTCGGGCTCGTAATGGTGCAGCTTTGTGGCGATAAACAGTCGCTTCCTGGCATCGGGATTTCGTGTAAGAAAACGCCCGTACCCCTCCTCACTCAAACCATTTCCATACAATTCAGCCGTGTCCCAGAAATTTACGCCCCAGTCGAGGGCCTGTCTGAGGACCGACTGATTATTGATCGTGTCGAACATCCCGCCAAGGGACAGAACCGGCACTTCTACGCCCGTTTTTCCAAGCCGGCGCCTGGGCAAGGGGCTTTTCCCGGCTCCGGGTGGTTCCGAACCAATGGCGCCATTGTCAACATTCAGCCCGGCTGAAGCTATCCCTGCCAATCCAATGGTTTTGATAAAGGCGCGTCGTGTCAAACCTTCGGACTTGTCTTTTTTTTCCATTTTGCGGCCTCCGAACTCGAGAGTGAAATTCTATTCGAGGGTTTCAGCCCGGTAGGGTGGGCACATTTAGGCAACAGCCCCTAAGACCGTGCCCACCCGACATTAATTCGCATTTCAGTCGAATAGACGATACTTTGGGAATAAGAGATTGTCAATCATACCAACGGCAGCCTCCTTGTGCCGCGCCGCCAAGGTTCCCTGCCAATTTTGAAAGAGTCCGGTTTGCAGCGATGGTGAAGTGGACCTCCTGCTTCTACGATATCCCCTTGGCCGCCTTCTCTCTTGTGCCAGGTAGCGGCGTTGACTGGATCTCACTCCCTCGCAGCGCGGAAATCACGGCGCCCACCAGTCCCAGGGAGGCGCCCACCCGGAAGGCGAAAGCTTGGGCCTGGACGTAGGCGTCGAAGGAGGGGCCTCCCGCCAACGCGTCGCGGGCCCGGGCCAGTATTTCCGCTGCTCCTGAGGGCCCCAACCCATGGCCGAGGACCGCAGCCGCCAGCGCGGCCCCGATGGCTTGGCCGAAGTTGCGGGCCGTCGTGAAGAATCCGTTGGCCGCGCCCAGGTCCTGGGGCGGCACGGCGCTGAGCACGGAGCTGTTGTTAGGCGGATGGAACAACCCGCCGCCCACCCCCGCGAGTACCAACAGGCCAACGATGCAGGGGTACGAGGCCTCCGTACCCAGGAGGGACATCCCGAGCACGCCGGTGCTGGTGCAAATGAGGCCCGCGGTGCTTACGATGCGGGCGCTGAACCGGCCGGCCATGCGGCTACCTAGCTGACTCGAGACAGTCAACGCCACAGACAGGGGCACGATGAGCAAGCCGGCGAAAAAAGGTGACAGCCCCAGCACGACCTGCGCGTACAACGGCATCAGAAAGTAGCCGAAGGTCGCAACGATGAAGTAGAACGCGGCGGCAATCGCCCCACAGGTGAAGGCCCTCGATCGGAGCAACCGGAGGTCGAGCAGCGGGCAGGCCGACCGCCGCTCCACCGCTATGAACAGTCCGAGCAGGATAAGGCCGGCCAGCAGGAACGCCAGGCCGATCGGGTCCAGGAGGTCCCGGGACAGGCGCTCGATCAAAAGAAAGGGAGCCCCGACGATTAGAACCGACAGCGCCCCACCCCACCTGTCCATCGGCGCGCCGGGCCCGGTGGTGCGGTTGCGGAGCACCGCCAGGTCCATCACCAGGCCGAACCCGCCGACGGCCAGGATGACCAGGAAGATGGAGCGCCAGCCCAGCCAGTCGATCAGAAAGCCCCCGAGGAGCAGGCCGGTGACCTGACCCATTGCCAGGACCGATGCATTGACAGCCATGGCCCGGCGCCGTTCCTCCTTTGGAAAGACCGCGGTGATCTCGGCCATTACATTGGCCAGCACCAGGGCGCCGCCCAACCCCTGCAGGACCCGGAAGGCGATAAGCGCCGTCAGGGTAGGAGCCAGTGCGCACAGCGCCGCGCCTAGCGTGAGCAGGGCGACGCCAACAACGGTCACCGGCTTGCGGCCCCACCGGTCCGCCAGGCGGCCGGCAAGCAGCAGGGTGACCGTCACGGCAGCGAGGTAAGCGACGAGCACCCATTTGATTTCGTGAATGCCCACACCGAAGTGGCGCGCCATCGCGGGCAGAGCCAGGGTAACGATAAAGCCGTCCATGTAGACCACGAAGTTGCCGCACTCGACTGCCGCCAGCACCCACCAGCGGTAAGCCGGCCCCTGCGAGGCCTCTCGAAAGCGTGTGACAAGTCCGATCGTCATGTGGCAAGGTCTCCTTTCCGGGCCGGCAGCCGCCCCGTGCCGCCGTCCTCCCTGTCTTAACCGGTGCGATCACATTGCGGATCACGTCGCGCCCTATTTCTCGAAGGCAAAGAGAGATACTGGAATTTCCATACCCTGACAGTGGGATTGTGCACGATGTACAGAAATGCGAATTTGCTCAACAGATGGCGATAGGCCCCACAGGTTGATTTGTCCTCGATTAATCCATGCGCAAATAAGTCTCTCCCGGCTTATTCGCCAATCGGTTCGGGCGGCAACGCTTCATCCTTTTCAAGCGATCCTGGACGCTCGGGAGCTATTCTTGCCTTTCAGTTCATTTTCCGTCTTCGGCTTTCCAAATTTTGACCAGTCCTTATAGTATTGCAGCGTTGTGTCGATGCGCAACCAGTTCTTGTCTTCGCGGCGGCTACAGGCTGAAGAACTGCGGAGCGGATATCGGTACCTGTCTGTCCCGGAATCTGGAGTGGAACTGTTCTCGGACAGGCGGGATTGGCGAGGTGGACAGGTGCGGAACTTCGGTTATCATCGAAAAAATAGAAAATAGCTACAGCACCGTAAATGATCGGATTAAAGGATGACAGGTCATGATTCGTGAAGACATTCTGCGGAAATTCCCGGAACTTTTCGGGACCAGGACGGTGAATGGGCGAGAAGTCAATGTGGAACGCACGATCGCCGAGCTCACCCGCGACTTTGATCCCGAGATCGCTGCCGCACTGACTGCGCGGCGCGCGCTGTTAAACTCCCCCGAACCGGTCAGAAAAAAATATGCCTGGCCAAAGTGGGACGACACGTTTCCAGATCCCGTTACGGGCCGGTCCTGGACCTTTCGCCAGATCGTGCAGGGCTTGATCGATAACTTTTTAGGTCGAGAGAGCGAGTGGCGCTGGCGTCTTAATGACGAGGCGCCCATCCCGAAGAACGCTCATCCATTGACGAATCCGGGGTTGGAACTCACCGGGCCGTGGCATCCGCTGGACATGGCATTCAATGCCCTTAACAGTCCGGCTCCCATGAATATGCCGGACTTCGAGGACGCGTCGCCGTCGCACTTTCAGCCGGACGGCACGCCCGCCGACCGGCCGGTCGGTGTGTTTGCCGCACTTAAAAATGCCCGGGATATCTTCGAAGGCCGCTGGGCCGGCCGCGTTTATGAGGTGACCAAGAAAGGAAAAAAGCGCACCTACAAGATCGACAGGCCGCCTTCGAACTGGCCGACCCTGTTTGTTCGACCCCCAAGCATCCACGTGCGCTACGACCACGTGAGGGTCGATGGTAAACCTGCGCCCGGCATCATTGCCGTTGCGGTCCTCTGGGCATTCAATAATTACGATTCGCTCAAAAGCGCGGGCACGGGCGTCTACTTCTACATCCCGAAGCTTCAAACTCCGCAGGAAGCCGCAATCGTAGAGAAGCTGCTGGCGCGGATCGAGGCAACCATCGGGGTCGCGCCGGGCACTTTCAAGATCAAGATGCTGTATGAAGAAGGAAATGCCGGGCGATCCCTTGCGGCGATTGCCTGGGTGTTGCGGCGCCGTCTGCTGGGAACCAACGTCGGCCGCTGGGATTATCTCGGCAGCCTGATCGAGATGTGGAAGGACGATCCGCAGGGGGTGTTTCCCGATCCGCAATCCATCGGTATGGCCTCCCCGAACATGATTGCCTATCAGCGGTACGACGCCCTGATGATGCTGATGTCCGGCATGAAAAATAATGAAATCAGTACGGCGGCGCCGATCGGCGGAATGGCCGCGGTAATGATTTACCCGCCGAGCGACGTGTATGGACGTTCGCGGTCCAACCCGGTGGCGTTGCGTGGGATAGCCATGGATAAGCTGCGGGAGCGCATTCTGGGTCTGATCTTCGTGCCTGACCAGTCGTTGCCCGCAGGGCAGAACCCCACGCTGGACGACGTCCTTGCCAACCGTGTGAAAGGCAGGCTCTACGATACTTACCGGCAGAGCTGGGTCGCGAGCCCCGAAGAGGCTTACGTTGCCGCCGGCAATACACCGCTGCGAGCGCCCGTGGCACAGCTTCAGTCCATCCTCGATGCGCCACTGGAAACCGTAGACGCGAGAGGCAAGCCAATACCGACGGTGGCGAGCGGCCTTAGCGACGCAGAGCGGCAGTTGCTGCAATCCTGTGGCTTATTGAATGCGCAGGGCAGGATTACGCCTCGGGTCATCACTCGGGACGCGCTGGATTCACCGGAAAAACTTTTCAGTACGGAACTATGGGAATCCATCTATGCGGTGCCGAAAGGTGATGTGACCATTGAACGCATCCAGCACGCGTTCTACATGGCCGCGAACTACGGTTTTCAAATTCTCAACGGCAACTTCGCGGCAGCGATCGACGATTATGAGCTTAAGCTGCGCTTCATGAACGACCTTGCAACGTACCGAATCGATGTCTCGTGGCTATGGACGCTTGTCCGGCACGAGGCTGCCATCACCAGGGATGGCTGGCTCAAGCGGCCGGCGCTCACGGAAGACGGCGTCGAACCGGTGGTAAACGATCTCCCGATCAAGGCCGGGACCCGCTTTACCCGGGAGTTGTTCGACAAGGTATGGGACTATCACAACGAATGGACAGCGGGATTCTTCGCCGAATTAGACCGCCTCGGCGATGCGGG
>JBKQLC010000162.1:0-15501 GCA_052147195.1 Syntrophobacteraceae bacterium | reverse complement strand
CCTGGCCGACATCAACCATGTTTGATCCGCCATCGTCAAGACGGTCTCTGAAAGTTTTTCGGCGTCCCGCGTTAGCATCTGGCTTTGAGTGGAAAACCTGCTTAAACCCACAATCGCCGCTTCCACCGCTTTCTCGCCTTCTGAAGCCGAAGAGATCGAGGAACTTGGCGCTCCGCTGATCGATGGGATGCGCGATCAACGAGCGCCGCTGGACTTTCTAAGTTCCGAGGCGAGTGCAATAGCCGGACCTTCCACGGAACTCCTGGAGAAGACGGGGATACGATACTGCGCCCCTCTCGTGGCCGGCGGCGAGTTTGTCGGCGTGTTGACTTTGAATGACGGGACCGGACCGGCGTTTTCCATCGAGGATTTCGATCTTTTGAAGACGCTCGCAAACCAGGCTGCCGGGCTGATATTAAATCACAAGCTCTTCGAAAGTCTCGGGCGGGCCAGGGAAATGCAGGCATTCCATGCCGTGTCGGCCTTCTTTGCCCATGACCTGAAAAACGTAGCATCGGCGCTGTCGCTTACTTTGACTAACCTCCCTCGCCATTATGACAACCCCGAATATCGGGCTGACGCGCTCCAATCGATCTCCAAAAGCATGGGAAAAATCCAGGATATGTACAGCCGGCTCTCGGCGCTCGACGAGAAATTCGAGTTGCACAGATGCCAATGCGATCTCAACGAACTCGTTTCCAACACTATATCAAACCTGAACCTGGGCTGTGAACTCGTGATTGATCCGGGCCCCGTGCCCAAAGCTTCGCTTGACCCTGAGCAAATCCAGAAGGTGATACTCAATCTTATCCTCAATGCCAACGAATCGGCTGCCGGCGGGACCGAAATCCGGATTGCCACCTGCCGCAAAGGGGACTACCTGGTCCTGTCAGTAACCGATCAGGGTTGCGGGATGTCCAGAAAGTTCATAAGTGAATGTCTTTTCCATCCCTTCAAGACCACCAAAGAGCGCGGATCGGGCATCGGGCTTTACCAGTGTAGAATGATAGTCGAAGCCCACGGGGGCACGATGGAAGTCCATAGCCGTGAGGGATGCGGGAGTACTTTCTCTGTGCTGTTGCCAGTGAGCAGTGAGCAGTGAACAGTGAACGGGAAGAGATAGTGAACAGTGAACAGTGAGCAGTGAACAGACAATGCAGTGAGCGGCGAACGGCTCCTCGCATTGCGATAGAACCGAGAGGAATTATTCTCTTTTTGCTCTTTCTGCTCACTGTTCACTGCTCACTGTTTCTCCTTCTCCTCACTGCTTTCGTCCAAAATGTGTTCAGGAGATTCAGAGGATAGAGCAGCCTGGTTCCATCTCAGAAAAAGTAGCCGGTAACGACTTCAAAGTTAAAAAAGGGGGGAGGCAGTTGCTTCCCTTTTTTTGTTGTCCGGGCAAGGTGCGCTACGCAGGGGAAAGGAGTGCCCCGCTCGCAAAACTCCATTTTGTTTCATATATGAGTTTAAGGAATACGGCCCCGCCATTACGGTCGGGCTTGACTCAGGGCCTTTGCCCCTACAATCCGCTCCCTGCTCCCTGCCCGCTGCTTTTTCTGTTCTCCGTTCCTCGCGTGGCCATAGAACCGAGAGGAATTATTTTCTTTTGCTTTTTCTGCTCACTGTCTTGTTCCTGGCCGGTTTTTTTTACAAGACCCGGATAATCCTGTATCATATCTTCTTGCAGTGGTCTTGACCCAGGTATTTTTTTGGTTGTAAGGCACACTCTGACGGCAAGGGCGGGCAAATGGACAAACCCAAGCTTCTTATTGTCGATGACGATGAAAGTATCCGGTCGGGCATGAAGTGGGCGTTTGTCCAGGATTACGAGGTTTTCCTCGCGGGCAACAGGCAGGATGCCCTCGAAATATTCAGGCGCGAACACCCACCGCTCGTGGCGCTCGACCTCGGGCTGCCGCCCGATCCACAGGGAGTGGAAGAGGGCTTTCTTACCCTTGCCGGTCTGGTCGAAGAAGACCCCTATGTCAAAGTGATAATTGTCTCAGGTCAGAGTGAGAGACAGAACGCACTTACCGCAATCGGGCTGGGCGCCCACGATTTTTTCTGCAAACCGATCCAGGCGGAGGAAGTGGGCGTGATCCTCCGGCGTGCGCTCAGGCTACACCAACTCGAGAGCGAACACCGCCTGATCCAGGCCGCTCAGGTAAAGGATTCCTTTGGTGAGTTGCTTGGGACTAGCCCACAGATGCAACAGGTTTTCTCGACTATCGAAAAGGTGGCGGCGACCGAGGTGCCGATTCTGATACTCGGGGAAAGCGGTACGGGGAAGGAATTGGTGGCAAGGGCGCTTCATGGAAAAAGCGAGAGGAAGGCCGGGCCCTTCGTCGCGATCAACTGCACTGCCATCCCCGAGAGCCTGCTCGAAAGTGAGTTGTTCGGGCACGAGAAAGGGGCGTTCACGGGTGCTCATGCCCTAATAAAAGGCCGCATCGAAATGTCAGGCGGCGGCACCCTCTTTTTGGACGAAATCGGCGACCTGCCACTCGCAATTCAGGTCAAGCTGCTGCGTTTTCTCCAGGATCACACGATCGAGCGTGTCGGGGGCAGAAAGGAAATCATCATCGACACCAGAGTGATTGCCGCAACCAATTACGACCTCGATCAGGCCATTCGCGAAGGCGGTTTCAGAGAAGACCTGTATTACCGGTTGAGCGTGTTAAAGATACAGATTCCTCCCCTGCGGGACAGGGAAGGTGATGTCGAACTCCTGGCCATGAGTTTCCTCCACAAATACTCCGACGAACATAAGAAGAAAGTGCTCGGGATCACCCAGAGGGGGCTCAATGCTCTCAAGAACCACACATGGCCGGGAAATGTGAGGGAGCTGCAAAATCGGATTCGAAGGGCCGTGATCATGGTTCAGGGCCGCCAGATTTCCGATGAAGACTTGGAACTGGAAACCAGTCCGAAATCGGGCACGATGACTTTGAGGAAAGCCCGTGAAATAACGGACCGGGCGTTCGTTCTTCGAGTGCTTCAAGAGAATAATTTCAATCTTGCAAAGTCTGCCGCCAACCTGGGGATCAGTCGACCTAACCTCTATAACCTGATGGAAAAGCTTGGGATTAGAAAATAGGCAAAGAGCAGCGGGGCTTGCATGGTGCATTGGCAAGCGTTCACCGCTCCTCGCGTGGCGATAGAACCGAGAGGAATTGTGTTCTTTTGCTTTTTCTGCTCACTGCTCACTGTTTCACTGGCTTAACCGTTACAACACATTTGGCTGTAGCGCTCAACCGGTCATTAGCGTCAGTAACCGTGAGCATGAATAGGAGGTCAGCGTTTTGAGCGTCCGAACCTTGTGGCGCTGTAAAGACGGGGGTAATCGCCGCGGGATTGGAAAGAGTAACCGGCGCTCCGCGGATTTGCTTCCATCGATATGAATCGGTCGAGTTCACTGGATCATAGGAGCCGGAGCCAACGAGCGTGACAGAGGACCCTGTTACGGCAATCTGGTCGGGGCCGGCATTGGCAACGGGCGGCGGGTCAGCGTTGACTACATTTACCGTACATTGGTCTCTCGTCGTCAATCCGAAGTAATCGGTCACTTGCAGTTGGAAAACCAGGGAGGCGCCAAGGGTACCTGGGTCAGGGGCTACAAATGAAGCGTGGCTGGTATTGGCATTAAGGATCGCAACGAGCGGCCCCTCAATTTGAACCCAGGCGTATGAAGCTATTCCGCCATCGGCGTCAGAGGAGCCTGATCCATCGAGAGTGACATTGGTATAGGGTTGAACAGTCTGGCCGGCGCCGGGATTGGCCAGGGGAGCTTGACCGCTTGCGCTCACGTTTACCAGGCAGGAAGCGCTTGTTACAGCGCCTCCATTATTCGTGATCTCCAGATTAAACGCGAGTAATTCTCCATTTGCAGTGCTTGGAGCGGTAAAAGTACATATCGGAGCGGATGGGCTCAATAGTTTTACTTGAGGCCCTGACGCCTGGGTCCATTTGTAAGAAGCTATTCCGCTGACAGTGTCCGCCGAATTAGAGCCGTTCAGCGTCACTTCAGAGCCACTTTGCACGACCTGATCCGGTCCGGCATCCACAATCGGCGGAGAAATCGCGGCGAAGATGGAAAGCGACCCGCTAACCCCCAAGGTTGCCGGTTTTCCCCGTCTCCTGGGCGCAAAAGAAGCAGCAATGGTATGATTACGTCTTACATGCCTGAAGGTATACCTGGAAACCGCGCCAACTGATCTACCGTCGACTTTGACTCTCAAAATTTTGTAATTGGCGGCCGGCATTATCTTGTATGCCAGGGTTGTCCCTGAAACGACAGCCACCTGTCCGTACGGCGAAATCGAGCCGTTTGCATCCGCAGAGGCCGTAATGGTAAAGCAGTTGGCATTCACAGCGAATATAGCGGTTATGGAGTGCGGGGCTGAAACCGCCGGCACCGTATAACTGCTCACCGGCCCTACCGACTGCCCGTCGACCTGCACATCGGCAATGTGGCAGTTGACATTTGGAGTAATGGTGAAGGTCTGATTTGCCCCCTGCATCACGAAGAAGGTTCCGCTTGGTGTGATGGTACCGCCTGTTGCCGCGGAGGCGGTCAGGGGCTGGACTACCAGCTCGGGTGAAAGGCTGCTCTCATTGTGGTACGCATCGTAATCTGCGGCTGCAATGTAACAGGTGGAGTTGGAGAGGTTTTGCAACGTACAGCTCAAGTTGTTCCCGGCATCTAAACTGTTTGTATATTGTCCTGTGGACACTCCATAATACACGTTGTATCCGGCAATGGGGCCTGTGCCAGGGGTCCATGCGACGGTCACCTGGGCGGAGTAGGCTTCTGTGGTCAAGGGGACCAGTGCGAGCGCCAGCGCGAAAACGGCGAAGATACCGGATAATTTGAGCGGGTTTTTTTTTCCAGGGATCGGGAAACGACACATAAGGCACCTATTGTCTGTGCATTGCCGTTACTTTTCCTTATATATCGGCTTTAATCCCAGCATCATTAGTGCCAAATACTGCTGGTGTAAATAATATAGTTAAATCCGTTATTTAGGGCCCCAAATACGCATGGAGGCGCAGTGGCCGGGCAACCAGTGCGTATTTTGAGATACAGATTTGTAACTTAGAAGTCCTTCTTCATTCTGACGATTATCCCCGTGGAAGGGCCTGCAGGCCCATGTCCAAGACGGCTTTGTCCAATTCATCCGGCCGCGCTTTGCGGAGATCGTGTAGGCTAAGACGAACATGCCGAGTAGAACTCCAAAAATCGAAATGTCCTCTCTGAACGAGTATAAATTTGAATCTTTCGTCTATTAACCTGATAAGGAGAAAGCCGGTGTCAGAAGAGATTTTGCACCCTTGAAGTTGATGGAAATTGACCCGTCGAAGCTGGGATGAACAGCCTCATTTTGTCTCTCACCAACTCCTTACATGTTGTCCTTCCACACTTTGATTTAATTTAGCGCATAATAGCAGAAAGTTGAGACTGATGCAGCATACTTTTCACGCATAGTCGCACATAATCCGGGATAAATCACTGCAGCGTAAATAAGAATTTAGGGCCGATTTTAAACATGCGGGTTCCGTCCATCGCAGCATTTCATGTCCCTGAGGGACACCCCAAACCATGAAAAGGCTCCTGACCGAGCCGTAGTCTAGCCCCTTGTGGGCGGCCTTTTCATAGCAGCTTTTCACGTCCCTCTGGGACACCCTGAAACCATGAAAAGGTTTCTAAAGATATGCTATTTTGCCCTTTAGCTAAAAGGACCTGGCGGTGGACACTTACCCTGATTGCTCCGTATTCTCCATAATCAATTAGAGAATTAGATAATCAATATTAGATATTACATATCTATTTTACTGTATGTTTAAATTGGATATCGAAACTACCTCTACAGCGCCAAAAAAATTCTGAAACGGTGCATTTCCTGCCATTCCCTCTATCCCGTCTCCCCAAGCCTGCCCTGAAAATCCTTGAGCCGTACGTCATCCCGGCGAAAGCCGAGGCCCAGCGATGAACGCCGTTCGAGTATTTTACTCAACCCCAGCCTTCTTCTGTTCCCTCTGTATAATCAGGTCAATCCGATTGCCGGCTTTGGCCGAAAGTTCTGCTACGAGAAGGCCGCCCACAAGGGGCTAGACTACGGCTCGGTCAGGCGCCTTTTCATGGTCTCCGGGTGCCAGGCAGGTCAGGAGTGAGTGCGGCGATCGCTTACCCAAATTAATGAACTGGATCACTGAGGCTAAATCGGTGTATTCTCCCAAAGCGGCGGGCGGCGTCGGTCCGGTTGTCTTAAAAAAAGGAGGCAGGGCTTTCGCCGGACGGGATTATTCCGGAATATTACCTTCAGATTGACCGGCGAGATATCATGGCTTGTCTGCATGATGCAGCCAGCTTGATACGTGATGCGGATTATGTTTGTTTCGAAAGTTCGGCTGGATGAGTTCACCGCATAGGAGGCGGAGAACAGAAGGATTTGACAAGATCAACAGTACTCCCGGGACTTGGAAGCAGCATTTTCTGTTAATCCTGCGAATACTGTCCTAATGGCGTTTCTCCGCATCTTCTGGGGTGCGATCATCACAAAAAGGGCTCTTTCAAATGTACAACCCCTATTTCAATTTTTCCTGCTCCCCTTTTGAAAACACCCTCGACCAGCAGTTCCTGTTCTTCAGCGAGGGGCATGAAGAGGTAGTTGCGTCACTGCTCTATTTCATCCAGGAAAAGAAAAGCTTTGCGCTCGTCTGCGGGGACGTCGGAACGGGGAAGACGATGATCATCCACCATCTTCTCGGTAGATTGCCCCGGTCGGTCGAGCCGATTCTGATTCCCTATCCCGACGTGGAATACATCGAGATCTTGCGCTATATCGCGCGGGTCCTCAAGATCAACCCGGAAGGCAAGGGGAGCCTCGATTTAACCGACGATATAAAAGCTGCACTCACAAAGGCGAGTCTTGATGGCCGGCAGGTGGTGCTGATCGTAGATGAGGCCCATCTCCTTTCGATAGGCAGCCTTGAGCACATCCGGCTCCTCTCCAATATTGAAATGACGGAAAACAAGCTCCTGCAGATACTTCTGATCGGCCAGAATGAACTCAGCCACAAGCTGCACCGAAGAGAAATGCGCCAGCTTCTCCAGAGGATAAATGTGAACCAGTTCCTTTCCCCGATGAGCCGTTCCGAGACACTCGAATACATAGAGTATCGGCTCCGGGTGGCAGGGTCCGACTTCGACGGATGTTTTGAATCGGCGTGCAAGAAATTAATCTATAAAATGACCGGCGGAGTCCCGCGAAACATAAATCGATTGTGTGACACGGCCTTACTCATCTGCATGAGCGAAAAGGGTGATAAAGTAACCGGGAGGATCCTAAAAAAGGCGTATGGCACACTGCGAAGCGACGTGATTCCGGCGCCGAAAGAAAGAAAGTCCCGAGGACTTTTCAGCAAGCCGGCGCTTGCCGGCGGGGCCCTGGTTCTTCTCCTTGCAGTGGGGTCCCTAGGTTATAATGCAAATTTCGTAGAAAATATCAAAGGCTGGATTTACGATCCGGATTCTCCCAGAGCAGTAACCACACAAGTTAAGAAGCCTCTGCCTCCGGTTTCCGAAGTGAAGAGTGAAGAGGTCTCGAAGCCTCCGGAAGCCGAAGAAAAAAACGCTCCCACCAGTATGCCCGGCTCGGCTACACCGCAAGCTCCTGGTCTTGCACAGGAATCTCCCAAGGTCCTTCCCAAAGAAGGCCGCTCTAGTGAGAATAAAGACGAAAGTGTATTGAAGGCTGGTACGGCCTCTCCTTCTGTCGAAGAACCCGGGCCCAATCGCGCACGACCCGAGGAAGCACAGGCCAAAGATCCGGTTTCAAATGAGAACAGGGAGTCCGCACAAGCTCAGGGAAGAGACGACGAGCGAGAGATTGCGGCAAAGGGTGAAGATCCGAATGCCCATGCTCAAAATCTCCAAACCCGGGAAAAAGCATTGAAGCCTTCCAATGTTTTCACTGTAACGGTGAAAAAAGGAGAATCCCTAAGCCAAATAGCCGCACGATGGTTTCCTGAAGACCCGAAGTCCGGTCAGAAATCGATTCTGTCGGCCAATCCCGAAATCGGTAATAAGAATCGGATCATGAAAGGGCAACTTCTACGAATCCGGAGGTCCAAAGAGATTGATTCGGAAAAATAATAAAAGCAATCCATGCATCATAGAGCGCTTATTTTTTCCGGGCAAAAATCATAGAGGCTATATTCCCTTCTGAAAACGAGCAGGTGGAGGATTCGGCCCCAATTTGCGCATACTGCATTCGTCCGGCATGAAACCGGGGGAGCAGTGATGAATTAGTGCATGAGATTCCCCTGACAAGAGGGCCCTACATTTGCGGCGTCAAGCAGGTCCAAACGGGGGTGGCAGCAGGGAGGCGTGAAGAGGAACCGAACCCTGATGATCCGGTGATTAGCCGGTGCCTAACGCAAAAGGCAGAGCCACACGAACTGACTCTGCCATTTAAGACCGCTGTAATTTTATTAGCTGATCTAGGCCTTTTTAGATCTTTTCCTGAAAGCCGCCAGTCCGACCATGCCGGCACCAAGGAGAAGCAAGGTTGACGGTTCGGGGACGGCGACGGTGACCTGATCCTGAAGATAGTTGCCACCGGACATCGGGCTTAACCAGTCGAAATTGCCGATATCGCCTGTGCCGACATTATAGATATCTGCCAAATAAATGCCATACGCGCCGGTATCTGAAGAGTCAAGAGAGACTCCGTACTCCTCATGCCAGATAGCCGCCTGGAGAGCGACTTCGTAGTTGAAATTACCTTGGGCTGCTTCGGCATTTGCCTGGGAGGCATAAGTAGTAAGCAACCAGGCTATCTGAGCCGCATTGTGAACCTGTGTAAGGGGGGCGGCGGTGGTGCCGATGCCGACATAGCCGCTCTGGGTTGCAGTGGTCGTATACGTACTAGGCACACCTATGTCTGTATAGAGACCAATGCAGTAGAGGTAAGGTAAATTGACAGTGACTCCATTCACGATCAGGGAGGAAGGTGTAATTGATCCTCCACCTACGACAGTTAGTCCCGTAGATTCGTCGATAGGAATACCCTGATTATAAGTTCCGCCAATATTCAGGGTCACGGTATCGGCATTCGCCATCCCCGCCATCAGAAATACAATACCTGCAATTACCAGAACAATTTTCTTCATTTCCTGCCCTCTCCTAAAGAATGCGTGAAAATTCTCCCCCCCAAAAGGGACAAACTTACGTGAGCATAGATGTTTAGCCTTAGTCAACACTAGAATAAGCATAGAGTATGCCAACCGCATAACTATTCGGTATTATGTTGTTTTTGCCGTTTATGCTGACAATTTGGCCAACGATTGTGTAAAGTATCCGGACACTAGCCTTGGCCATAATTAACGTTATCGGGTTTTTATTTATAATTATAGTTAGTTACGGTATGTCTCCCATGCGTAAAGAAACTGGACAGCCCCCTACACCCCTCCAGACCAAATCCCAGCAAACACCGGGGCATAAGGGTTTAACAGCTTATCGGCAACTGTAAACAATCCCTGCAAGAAACGACTGTGCCCCGCCCCACGCCGTTAAAAGTGGAATTTGAGAAAACCAATGATCGGCAGATAGAGTTGTCTCCCTGCTCCTCATCAGGCGGGAGAGAGGGCGCTTACGGCCGCCCCCCTGGCGCCGGCACCGGCAAGTAAAATCACAAACGGATGGTAGGTAAAATGACACAGACCGTGTGGGGAAAGCCGGTCCTGGGGCCTTCCGGACAAGTCCAGCGGGGTACTTGAGGGAGGGGTGAGGGCGACCCCGCGCAGGTTGGGGGGATGGGGAGAAAAGACGCTTCAATCTGTTTGCGAGCACGTAATATGCGTGCAAAGGCAGGCAAAGTATCGTTAAAAAGACGATTAGTTGTAAGTTGGCGGAAGCGCATGGGAATCGAACCTACCTGGGAACGCCTTCACGCGCGTCCCACCGGATTTGAGTAAAAGAGCGACCGGTTTTTTGACCAGGAGAGTTTATTTTGCTTGTCCGTTACATGGTCTGTGCTGCATTTCCCCTTCGCCCGGGGTGGGACTTCTTGAAAATACCTGATGCCGGAATTCTCTCCGATTGTTATGATGAGCAGCAATTCAGCTCATTTATCTCCCGCTGGTTGGAAACGGCCGCAAAAGGAAATAAAGTTTCATATGGACAAAGATCTTATAAGAATTCTTCTGATCGAAGATGATGAAGACGATTATGCCCTGGTCAGAGGACTGCTTTCGGGGCTTAGCCTCGCGGATTTCTCTCTGGAATGGGTAAGAACCTACCAGGAAGGATTGAAGGAGTTGTGCCGGGCCGATCATGATGTCTGTCTGCTTGACTATCGGCTCGGATCTCGAAACGGGCTTGAACTGATATGCGAAGCGACGGGAGCAGGCTGCGACAAGCCGATCATATTCCTCACTGGCCAAGAGAACCATGGAGTGGATATGGAGGCAATACGGTCCGGAGCTGCCGATTATCTCGTTAAAGCCTGTTTGACTGCTGATACGCTCGATCGCTCCATCCGCTACTCGATCGCAAGGAAAAAATCCGAGCGGGAGCTTAAGAGTTACCGCGACCGTCTGGAAGACCTTGTTCGGGAACGCACCGAACAATTCGAAACGGCCAATGAAAAACTTCGGTTGGAAGTAGCCGAGCGTAAGCTGGCTGAGGAAGCGCTGCAAGAGTCGGAAGGAGAGCTGCGAAGGCTCTTTGCCGCGATGACGGACGTCGTTCTGGTGCTCAATGCCGATGGGTATTACGTCAAAATCGCGCCGACAGGCTCCATGAATTTGTATCGCCCTCCTGATGAGTTACTGGGGAAGAAGGTTCACGAGGTTCTGCCTAAAGAAGACGCAGACAAGATCCTCGAACAGATCAAACGAGCATTGGAGAAGCGCCGGACGATCAACTTCGAGTATGCGTTGGATATCGGATCGAAAGAAGTGTGGTTTGACAGCAAAGTCTCACCATTGACAGATAATACGGTGTTTTGGATTGCGCATGATATCACCGCACACAAGCAGGCAGAGGAGGCGCTGCGGGAGAGCGAAAAAAAGTACCGCGAACTGGTGGAGAATGCCAACAGCATCATCATGAGAAGGGATAACGCAGGCAACGTGACCTTCTTTAACGAGTTTGCCCAGAGTTTTTTCGGCTACAGCGAAGAGGAAATACTCGGCAAAAACGTTGTAGGCACTATTGTCCCACAGGTTGAATCAACGACCGGGAGGGACCTGCGGTTGATGATCGAGGATATCGCAGTGAACCCGAATAGTTATGCCAACAACGAAAACGAAAACATGCGCAGCAGCGGAGAGCGCGTCTGGATTGCCTGGACCAATAAGCCTGTCTTTGACGAAAACGGCGGGATAAGGGAAATCCTGTGCATCGGCAACGACATCACCGGCCGCAAACGGGCAGAGGAGAAACTGCGCGAGAGCGAAACACAACTCCGGCAGATCATTGACCTGGTACCACACATGATCTTCGTGAAGGACTGGGATGGGAAATATATCCTGGTAAACGAAGCGGTCGCCAAGGCCAACAACTTGAGTGTCAGTGCTCTCACCGGAAAATATCAAGCCGACTTCCATTCCAACTCGAGCGAACTTCAAAGAATGTTGCAGGACGACCGGGAAGTCATGATGACGGGAGAAACGAAGTTCATCCCGGAGGAACCCTTCACCGACGCCCGGGGCAACCTGCGTTTCCATCAGGCCACCAAGGTCCCTTTCCACATCTTTGGCCATAAGACGCCCGCGGTGCTTGGTGTCGCCATCGATATTACCAGGAATAAGCAGGCCGCGGAATCACTACGGGAAAGTGAGGCACGGCTCGACCTTGCGATACGATCCGCTCATATGGGCGTGTGGCACATAGACTTAATCGAAAACAAACGCCATTTTGACGACCAGGTCTGTCATCTGCTGGGAATCGCCCGGGCTAAATTCACCGGAACTGCGGAGGAGTTCTACAAAGCGGTACATCCTGACGACCGTGAGATGCTCGCTGCTGCTTTGGCCCGAAGCATTGAACAGGACGTGCTGTATGAAAAGGAGTACCGAGTGGTCTGGCCGGATGGGAGCGTCCATTACATCATTACCCGTGGAAAATTGTTCCGCGATGAAATGGGTCAGCCGGTGAGAATGAACGGCCTTGTATGGGACATCACCGAGCCTAAGCGTGCGGAGGAAGAACGCGAGATGCTGGAAGCACAGCTCCGCATATCACAGAAAGTGGAAGCCATCGGGACGCTGGCAGGAGGCATAGCGCACGATTTCAACAATATACTTCAGCCTATTATCGGCTACACGGAAATGGAGCTAAATGAACTTTCTCCGTCTAATCCAGTGCGAAAAAGTCTGGAACAGGTGCTCAAAGCATCTCTTAGGGCCAAGGAACTGATCAGACAAATCATGGCGATTTCCCGCTCCACTCAAGAGCAGCACAGAATACCGACCGATATAAGTTCGATTATCAAGGAGGCCCTGACGCTTTTGCGGTCTACGCTACCAACCTCGATTGAAATGAGGCAGAAGATCCGGAAGGGTGTCGCGCTGGCCGATTCAACTCAAATCCATCAGGTATTGATGAATATTTGCACCAACGCAGCCCATGCAATGAATGACAAGGGCATTCTCGAAGTTCGCCTGTCCACTGTAGATTTGAGCGAAAGCGATTTGGCCGGTCAGGCAATCTTTGATCTCAAGCCCGGCCCACACCTGAAATTGACGGTTTCAGATACCGGGTGTGGAATGGATGCAAAAACCAGGGAGCGCATCTTCGACCCCTACTTCACCACTAAGGAGGTGGGAAAAGGAAGCGGCCTGGGGCTCGCGGTTATTAACGGAATAGTCAAACGGCACGAAGGGGCCATTACCGTCCAAAGCCAACCTGAAAAAGGCACAATGTTTACTATATACATCCCAAGCCTTGATGTCCGGCCTGAAACAACCGTGCGAGTTAACGATCTGCCGTTGCGTGGTTCGGAAAGGATATTGCTCGTGGATGACGAGCCGACCTTGATGGAAATGGGAACTAGTCTTCTGGAGCGTCTGGGCTATAAGGTCACCTCTCAAACAGACAGTGTGAAAGCCCTGGAGATTTTCCGTTCGAGTCCGGACAAGTTCGACCTGGTCATTACCGATTATACTATGCCCAAACTGACAGGGCTCGATTTTGCCAGGGAGGTTTTGCGGGTCCGGCCTGATATGCCGATCATGCTTTGCACTGGGTTCAGTGAAAAAATTACCCCTGACAGCGTGAAAGAGCTTGGCCTGGGATTCCTGATGAAGCCTTATGGCATGAGGCAAATGTCCGAGGCGATCCGAAAGATTCTCGATGCGTGAAAAGGGGGTTGATTTTAACAGGCAAATCAAAAGGGTCCTGGCCGTTGATGACAGTGAGAGCAGCGTCTCATTGCAGGGCTATTCCCGGTAAAGGAGTTTCTTAGCCCTGAGCAGCAATTTTTTCCTTTAACTGCCTCAACAGGTCATCAAATGAAAAGGAACCCATCAGACGTAGGTGAGAATCCAATGGGTTCCTCAAACGGTGACATGTTGTGTTATCGTCTATCAAATGCCCTCTCTTTGTTGAATGTTCAACTCCTTACCTTTTACCACGATTAAATTCTATCCCCATTTCAGAAGAAATCAACCCTGTCCGGAGAAATTTTTGTGTTTTTTCAGAATGTTGCGAGAATGGCTCCGCTAACTCGGCAGGCTGGAAGGCCTTGAAGTGCAGCCATGAATTTCAGGTAATACGGGAACTTCTCAGGCGGCGTGCTCGTCAACCGATACTTATCTTGCGTACTCCTTTTGCGTACTCCTTCATTCCGGTTACATCGATTATCACCACCGGTTCATCTCCGACAACCCAGGCATCGTGTCCCGGAGGAATGCTGCTGAAATCCCCAGGTCCGAATTCATCTTCGCTCCCATCATCCATCACGACGTGAAACCTGCCTGAGACGTGGTATTGGGTGTGCTGGGCCATGCAACTTTCCGTTCCGACAACCGGTTTGAGGCTTTCCGACCATTTCCACCCAGGCAGCAGGGTCGCTTTTCCGAAGACCACGCCGCCCAATATCGCAAGCTCCACTTTTCCTTTAGGAAAAGTCCGAACCTCATCGGCTGCCGCCATGTTCTTCTTTGTCATTTTATGAATCGACATAACCATCCTTAATCCTTATGAGCCCGTTGCAAATCAGGACGCAGAAGATGCGCCCGAACCTCACGTATCCATCCACCCTGCCTTCTTCCGCCAATGATCTCACAGGTCAGGGCCAACACAAATTCTCACTTCTTTTTCTCTTCTCGCGATATCTTTCTCCGACAGGCTTCTAGCAACGATCAGATCCACATATCTGAGCAATTTTCTGCCTTAACATCATGGACAGGTTGTCAAATGAGCCGTTCGCTAATATTGAGTGGAACTGGCTGCGATAGTTGGCCGCCAGACTCATTCCATCGACAGCGATATCGTATACCTTCCAGTTACCATCCTTAAGGTGGAGATAATAAGCAAGAGAGACCGAGCCGCCCTGGTCCCTTACAAGCGCCTCGACGACGACATAATCCTGGTTTATTGTCCTGTGATTGTAAGTCAACTTTTGTTTAGCATATTTTTGAATGTCTCCTATGTATGTGTTAAAGAGCAGCTTGCGGAAGCCCCGTGTAAATTCCTGCTGCTTTTCGGGTGGCTCATTTTTCCACCGTGGTCCCACGGCGAGTCTGGATATCGCCTCAAAGTCAAAGTATCCATCGACGGCCGCTTGAATTTGTTCCCTGCGGACTCGGGTATCCTGAGGGTACTGCGTGAGTATTTTGAGGACCTGATCCATACCGGTTTGTACCACTGCCTGCGGATTCTCGGCCGCTATAGCCTGTGAGCCCCACAAGCAAAGACAAACCACCAAGATGAGCGTTTTGTAAATGAAACTTTTGCTCATCGATTCGATTTGTGAACGAGCTACAAACAGCATTTTCGGACTCTTTCTGGTAAATAAAAATCACCTTCGGTCCAAGCAGCATTATTGCTGGCTTGCAACAGCCAAAATGCGACGCTCAAAAAAATCAAAAGTCTCGCGCTCTGCTAATGTTATAATAATCATGGATGAAGTGGAAAAACGTTTAACTGTTAGATTCACCACAAAAATCCGAAACGGTCTGCTCCCAAATAGAGCCCCGGCCTTCTATTCGTGGCACTGAATTTCTTGCGGCGATCCGGTTAATCCTTATATTACGAGAAATGTTATGGGATGTTAAACTGCGGTGCTAATCAGGCTCCCGTCTCGCATCAATATTTTTCCGGCCCAATAGCCCAGGGATCAGCAATTCAAGATTTAAAACGTACCGTACCTCCCACCTCTATCCCGGAGAGCGCCATGCAACCTGATAGCCGCTATTCTCTGGCCGAGCATAAAGTTGACTCGGTATTGGAAATGCTTCGAGGCCGTTCGCTGGAACTTTTGCTCCCCGAAA
>JBKQLC010000161.1:0-38152 GCA_052147195.1 Syntrophobacteraceae bacterium | reverse complement strand
GGAGGGTTAAGTTCGGCGCGATGAATAAAAAACTTGGCTTAATCTTCCTCGTTTGTTTTTCTATCTCCATTCTGGGGTGTTCATTCCATCACCACGATGATGGAGAGTCCCACGATGATTGTTCTATCTGCTTTTGTGTCGCCCACCATTCAAATTTGGGTTTTCAGGATTTTCCTCAAATTTCACCACCGGTTTCCGACATTTTCTTTAGCGTTTTAGAAAATGCGGTCTATGTTTCCTGTCCTTGTTGTTCACCGTATTCGAATAGGGCTCCCCCGGCGTAATACCCTGACCTTAGCGCCTCCTGCAAAATACTATAGTAGCGCCTCGCGCAGCATCAAGATCGCAATCAAGCGAGGGAGCGACGCGTGCCATTTTTTATCCTCGTCGGCTCGTGAGGTGAGCGGTAACACCGCAGACCGGCTCGCAGCAGTTTTGCAAGAGAGCGCCGAAACGTTCCTGACCGGAGAAAGCAGGAAACATTTCATCAGAAGGTGACCATGAGGAGGAGCCACTATGCGGACGATTTTTACACTCGTTTTTCTAATTATATTTTCATCGTGTGCGTTTGCTCAAACCGTGGAAGAAAGGCTTCAAGAGCTTGAGAAAACCATGAAAAAACAGGATCAGAGCATCCAGGAACTGAAAGCCCTCCAGAAAACAGTCAGACAACAGGAAAAAACTATCGACGAGCAGCGTAAGTTGATTGAAAAACTGACGGCACAGGTCAAGCAGCCCCCATCCGCCGCTGCACCACCGGTTGCCACGGCTGCTCAGACGGCTGAGACAGAGCAGATCCACCAGGAAGTCGAGGAGCTGAAAGAACAGGTGGGTTCGGTTGCCGAAGCTCAGCAGAAGAAGCTCCCGAGCGAGTTCAATCCTGCCATCGGGGTTGTGGGGGAGACAATCTTTTCTTTTCAGGGCCAGCAATCAAAGTTTTCGGGCAGCGATCGGCCCGGCGGGTGGGACGTAAACCAGCGTTCTGTGGAGCTTAACATAGCGGCATCGGTCGATCCGTTTGCAAAGGGCTATGCAGTGCTCAATGCATCTGCCGACCCTATAACGGGCGAAGCTACTCTGGGTGTCGAGGAGGCAGCGATCCAAACGACCTCACTGCCGTGTAATCTGGAATTGAAGGCGGGACAGTTTTTCGGCGAATTCGGTCGACTGGCCTATATACACGATCATGAGCTGCCCTTCGTTAACCGTCCGCTCGTGCTCGACCAGTATATCGGCGGCGAATCGGTGACAGACGGGGCGCAGCTAAACTGGCTTGTGCCGATCGAACATTACGTCAGCCTGACCATGGGCGTGGGCGATGGTTTTGGCAGTGCGCCAAACGATATAAACGATAACAATAATGGAAATTTTCGTCCCATCGGAGGGTTGGCCTATTTTGGCCGGGGGTCCACCTCTTTTGATCTGACACCCGATTTATCCATCGAACCCGGCATTTCAGGCATGTCAAATCCGGATACTTTAAACCGCGGAGGTCAGCTCGCCCTGCCCAATGGCGATCCTGTCACGCTTCCTCAATTCCCCGGCAGCAGGCTCTCCCAAACCAGTCGCAGCCTGGAGGGAGTGGACCTCACTGTGAGCTGGAAACCGCTGAGAAACAATCAGTTCCAGTCAATCATCTGGGGTACGGAAGTGCTCCATAGCGGAAACAGCTATGATGTCACGCCAACAGCGGGGGGCGCCGTCTTCAGTCCGTTCAGCCAATCCGTAGACTCCTATGGCATGTATTCGTATCTCACTTACAAATGGAGCCGGGAGTGGTCGGCAGGGTTCATGTTCGAGTATGTAGAAGACGCCTGGAACAGCGCAGACAAGACTGTCGCATACTCCCCGTACATTACGTGGGCCTTGAGCCACTGGAATCAGTTGCGTCTTCAATATACCCATACCGATCATAATGCCATATCCGGTCTGCGCCCCGAAGATGCCATTTATTTGCAGTGGGCCTGGATCATTGGCTCGCACGCTCATGGTTGGCAGCAACGCTAGCAGTGATGAGAAAGGAAATTAACATGAAGCCGAAATTCATGATTTTATTGTCGATAGCCACAGTCGCCGTGGTGTTGTTATGTGGGGGGCCGATGCCGGCTTATGCGGCCAAAATCAAGGTCGTCACGACCCTGACCGACCTGGCGGACTTTGCGCGCGAGGTCGGAGGGGACCTGGTTGAGGTTCACAGCCTTGCCACGGGTGTTGAAGATACTCACGGAGTCCCTATGAAACCGAGCTTCGTGCCCATCATGAACAGGGCGGACCTGCTTATCCTGGTCGGGTTTGACTGTGAACACGCATTTCTGCCTGCGCTTTTGGAAGCGAGCAAGAACCCTCACATCCAGTTGGGCAAGTCCGGATATGTGGACTGCTCGAAGGGTATCGTGCCCAAAGATGTACCCAAATCGACCGATCACTACCAGGGCGACGTTCATCCCTACGGCAACCCGCACTACATGCTCGACCCGGTGTTGGCGAAGACGGCGGTCGGGAACATCTACAACGCACTGGTGGAGTTTGCTCCGGAGCATCAAGCGGAATTCACGCGCAACCGCGATGCCTATCTGACGAAGCTCAACGCCAAGATTTCAGAATGGAAGAATGAGGTCATACCGCTCAAGGGCCTGAAGTTCGTATCCTATCACGAGCATTGGCCATACTTCGCGGAGCGCTTTGGCATGGTTTACTTCGGTACCATTGAACTCAAACCCGGCATCGATCCAACCCCTCGTCACATCGAGGAATTGATCGCATCCATGAAGGCGGATCATGTTTCCATCGTCGTGCGCGAACCGCAGTTTCCCGAAAAGGTGCCGAAGCGGATTGCAGAACAAACGGGAGCCAATCTTGTAACACTGCCCATAATGCCTGGCGGCGTTCCGAACACGGAAACCTATATCAAGATGATGGACTACATAATGCAGACCCTGGTCACTGCTGTACAGACGAGGAAATAAACACATAAAAAAGATGGGTCCTGCCTTGGGGGACCCATCGGGGCCAATTGGAAGGACATATGAATGATGTGCTCATAACTCTCGATAACCTGAGCATTGGTTATAACGGCCAGCCTGTGCTGTCCGGGATTTCGCTCTCGATTGCCCGCGACAGTTTCACCGCAATTCTCGGCGCGAACGGTTCGGGTAAATCGACTCTGCTCAAGACGCTGCTAGGGCTGATATCTCCACTGGCAGGCAGGATCGACTCAACTCAATCATCGACGGATGCACCGCTCGTTTTCGGTTATGTTCCTCAGGCCGGTCAGTTCGATCCGATTTATCTGCTGACCGGGTTTGATGTCGCTCTTATGGGCACGTATGGACGCGTGCGCCCTGGACGCATTGTACCGTCTGCCGAGCGCGCCTTCACGCGTGAATGTTTGCGAGCGGCGGGCGCCGATGAGTTCGCTCACAGACGGTTTACCGAACTCTCCGGTGGTCAGAAACAACGCGTGCTTATCGCCCGCGCCCTGGCCACTCGCCCGGACGTGCTGGTGCTCGACGAACCCACTGCAGGCGTGGATGCCGAGGCGACACACACGGTGCTGGAATTCATTTCCAGGACCCGCATCGAAAGGCAAATCGCGGTCCTGCTCGTTACTCACGATTTTGCAGCGATTCGCCATCACGCCCAGCAAATTCTCTGGCTTCATCAGGGCAAAGTGCTCCAGGGCGCACCGGACGAACTGCTTACCTCCGAACGGATGGCTGAGATTTTTGAAATAGGAATAAGCTGATGATGGCATCGTTAAGTCATATTCTCTCGCCCGATTTTCTCCTGCGCAACTCGGTTTATACCAGCGTACTCGTCGGTTTTTCCTGTCCGCTCGTCGGCGTGTTTCTGGTGATGCGCCGGCTGGTGTTCATGGGCGTTGCACTACCGCAGGTTTCCTCGACCGGCGTTGCTATCGCTCTATCCGTCCCATTGTGGCTCGGATTCAAGCTAAGCAGCCATCCCTCGGAGAGCGCGCACATGCTGGCCTTTATCGGTTCGATGACATTTTCGCTGGCTGCGATTCTGGCGCTGGCGTTTATGGAACGACGCGGGCGCGGCCAGCCCGAGGGCCGGCTCGGCACAGCATACGTGGTGGCCGCCTCGTTGAGCATCCTGGTGCTGTCAAAAAACCCTTACGGCGAGCTTGGTTGGCTCGATATGCTCAAAGGGGAGGTCATCACCATATCCGATTTCGATCTGGTTCTGACGGCAGCAACCCTTACGCTTGTCCTGGCTACGCTGGGACTGTTTCATAGGGAGTTGCTCCTGGTCTCCTTCGACCGGCCAATGGCAATTACACTTCGCAAGAACGTAGTTTTCTGGGACGTGCTGCTTTATTTATTGATCGGCCTGACTGTCTCGATGGCAGTGCTCAGTGTCGGGCCACTGATAGCGTTCGGGTTTTTGCTCATCCCCGCGCTGACGGCGCACCTGTTCGCCCGTAATATGCGCCAGTTCACAATTATGGCCTCGCTGTGCGGCGGAGCCATGGCGTTTGTCGGTTTCTGGGTCGCATATCAAGCCGATTTGCCCGTAGGGCCGACCGATGTGGTTCTCCTCGGAGTGCTCTACGCAGCAGCTTGGGTTATCGCCAAACTTCTGCCCGGAGGCTCAAAATGAAAAGGATCGTGCCAAAATGCGAAAAGTACTGCGATTCTCGCTCATAGTAATAGCATTCATTCTGCCGCTTATCTCATATATCGAAAAGCCGTCGGTTGTTGTAGCAGCGGGGAGGTTTGTCGATAATGGAGACGGTACTGTTACTGACACGAAGCGGCAGTTAATGTGGCAAAAGGGCGATAACGGCAGGGAGGTCACATTCGAGCAGGTGCAGGAGTACTGCAGGAATCTGCGGCTGGGTGGCCATGCTGACTGGCGTTTGCCCAAACCCGACGAATGGGACACCTCAGTGGCCGTTCAATTGATGATGCCTGTTCATTCCCCGATGGGCTATGCCCGTTTTGATCTCTATTGGTCATCCGATCCCAAGGTCTTGATCCCGTTCAACTATCGACCCGCTTTTGGAGCGGAAATCTCTGCGGCATATCCTGCGCAGAAGGGTGACAGAGAGTTCGTGAGGGCCATACGTTCATGCGGGTCCGCTAAAGCCGACGGTAACTGACTTGATTTCAGCCGGAATGTTCTCTACGCGGGAGGCTTGATATTGACGTGAAGCGTCAGTTCAGCCGGATTGGCGTCAATCTGTTGGCCGGAGAGATCCGAATCGAAAACTGCAAGTGTCTCATCCGGTGCTACCGGCTGGACACCAGCCTGAGTTTGTGATTTTATGACACAAGTACATCAAATTGAAGAACGCCGGCATGTCGGGAGGGTTAAGTTCGGCGCGATGAATAAAAAACTTGGCTTAATCTTCCTCGTTTGTTTTTCTATCTCCATTCTGGGGTGTGCATTTCATCACCACGATGATGGAGAGTCCCACGATGATTGTCCTATCTGCTTTTGCGTCGCACACCATTCGAATCTGGGTTTTCAGGATTTTCCTCAAATTTCACCGCCGGTTTCCGACATTTTCTTTAGCGTTTTAGAAAATGCGGTCTACGTTTCCTGTCCTTGTTGCTCGCCGTATTCAAATCGGGCTCCCCCGGCGTAATACCCAAACTCCGAAATCGCCCTGACCAAAAAGCTGGAAACATTTCATCAGAAGAAATGAAGGTGTGTGGAGGCGCCACCATGAGTGTCTTGTTTACCCATGGGGGACATGCGCTATATACGCCGGAGCTAGTAGAGGAGCAGACCCATTACAAACTGCCGGAATGCCCTGTTCTATGGACAGGTCCGCGCGGCGGTTTCTTCTGATGTGGGAGGGGAGGGCAACTTTTATAATCTCGGGCGGTCTGGCGTTACAGGCTGTTCGACGTCATAAGGAATATAACAGGAGAATGCAATGCGATTGATAAAGGTCTTTACGGGCTCCGCATTGACGCTCGCTCTTTTCATCATAATGGGGGCCGTGGTTTATGCCGCCTCCGGAACTGTTAACGAAATCCAGGGAACGATCAAGGACGCCCTGGGAAGACCCCTGGCCGGGGCAGGTCTGGTACTGAAATCACCCGATGAAACCGTCAAGGGGAAGACCAAGAGCGATGCCAACGGGCACTTCGTGTTTTCGAATGTAATGCCGGGCACCTATGCGGTCCTGGCGGAAAAATCCGGCTTTCAGACAGGCACCGCCATCGTAACGGTAGAGGCAGGGACAATAGCCACTGCGACGCTGACTCTTGCAGCCACGGAAGCACTGGAGGTGGCGGTCGAGGCGGAGCGTTTGAACCAGGCTCGAAACAGCCTGTCGCCAAAGACGGGAGGCAGTACCTACAATTTCGACCAGAATGATATTGCCACCTTACCTGAGGGGGAGAACACATCCTTCAACCAGGTCTTGCTCCAGGCGCCTGGCGTGGCAAATGACTCGTTCGGCCAGTTGCATGTGCGGGGTGATCACGCTAATATTCAGTACCGCATTGACGGAGTTATCCTGCCCGAGGGGATTACCGGTTTCGGCCAGGCGTTCGACACCCGGTTTGCCAGTAACATCGACCTTCTGACCGGCGCCCTGCCGGCCCAATTCGGCCTCCGCGAGGCGGGGGTGGTCGACATAACAACCAAGTCCGTCTATGAGACGGGAGGGAGTGTCGATCTCTACGGAGGTAGCCGCGACACCGTGCAGCCGAGCTTCGAGTTCGGAGGCACGGAGGGGAAACTGAACTACTTTGCAACCGGTTCCTTCCTGGAGAACAATATAGGCATCGAAAACCCCGTCCCCGGCGCCAACCCGATCCATGACCAGACCGAGCAATACAAGGGCTTTGCGTATGCCTCATACCTACTCGATCCCACGTCGCGGGTATTCACGATGTTCGGCACCTACGATGGCTGGTTTCAAATTCCCAATAATCCGGGAGCAACTCCCAATCAGGTATTTCTGCACGAGTTGGGCATTTCCGGCTTCGACCCTGCCAATCTGAACGAGCGGCAGTACGAGACCAATCGTTATGGGGTCCTTGGCTATCAAAGCACCATCGGGTCCGACATAGATTACCAATTATCCTATATCAGCCGTTACACGAGCGTCCATTTCACTCCTGACCCCATCGGCGACCTCGTTTTCAACGGGGTAGCATCGAATGTTTTCCAAAGCAGTCTCAGCAATGGATTACAGGGTGATGGAAGTTACCGCCTGAATGATTGCCACACGATCCGCATGGGCTTTTCCGCGAGCGACGAAAGCACTCAAAGCAACAATATCTCCACGGTTTTCCCTGAGGTCGACGGAACTGTTTCCGGCGGGCCAATCACGATCAAGGACATCGAACCCAAGAACGGCAACACCCTCGGTAGCGTATACGTCCAGGACGAGTGGAAGCCGTTCGATAAATGGACGGTGAACTATGGGCTACGGTTTGACTATATGAGCGCCTATGTGACAGCCGACCAGTTGAGTCCCCGTCTGGGAGTGGTTTACAAGGTTACGCCGGATACCACGCTGCACGCCGGCTATGCCCGATACTTTACGCCGCCCCCGACCGAGCTGATCTTACAGAAGACAGTGTCACTGTACGACAACACATCCAATGCTGCTGCGGTCCCTGAGAATTCACCGGTTTTGCCGGAACGGTCCCATTATTTCGATGTCGGCGTAATCCAGAAGATCACCCCCGCACTGACCGTTGGCATCGATGGCTTCTACAAGATTACCACGGACCTGATCGACGAGGGACAGTTCGGTCAGGCCCTGATCTTTTCCCCCTTCAATTATGCACAGGGGAGGATCGAAGGTGTGGAGACGACAGTTAACTACAAGACCGGCAATTTCGCCGCATACGGCAATCTTGCCGTCACCCAGAGCCTGGCCAAAGAGGTCACGTCGGGACAATATAACTTCAGTCAGGCCGAGTTGGACTATATCGCCAACAACTGGATTCACACTGACCATGACCAGCTCTTTACCGCTTCCAGCGGTGTCTCATATCGCTGGTTGGAAACGCTATTCACCGTAGATGCCACTTACGGAAGCGGTTTGCGGAGCGGATTTGCAAACACGGGATCAGTGCCGTACAGCCTCCAGATCAATCCGGGGGTAAAGCGTAAGTTCGTGTTGGGGAACTGCGGTCCCATAGAGGCGCGAGTTGTCGTCCTCAACGTTTTGGACAGAGTCAATGAAATCAGGAGCGGAAGCGGAATCGGTGTGTTCGCACCGCAGTACGGGCCGCGGATTGGGTTATTCGGGGGCCTTAAATATATATTCTAACGGTTCACGGAGGGGAAATAGTTCCCCTCCACAACAATCCATTGGATACAGAGGTTTACCATGCAAGCAATACATGAAGCTTTGGAAGCGTTGAAATTCGGCGGTGCCATGGTCTATCCGTTGTTGCTGCTCGCGATTCTGGCGGCGGTAGTCATACTCGACAAGGCGTTCGTCTATTTGCGGTACGTGCGTCTTCCCGGGCAAACGCTTGAACTTGTCGAAACGTATGATTTTTCCTGGTCGGATTTGGAGCAGCAGTTGACGGGGATGAATCAGCGAAACTATTTCAGGCGGTTTTTCCGAGAGGTCATGGATAACCGCGGCAAGCCGGTCTGGTGGGTGGAATCGCGCGCCGGCGATGAAGCCCAGTTGATCGAGAAGGCATTGGGCCGGGGCTTGTGGGTGCTCGAAACCATCGTCACAGCCGCCCCTCTCTTAGGACTGCTTGGAACGATCACGGGGATGATGCAAGCCTTTAACCTGATCGGCAACAACGGCCTGGTCGATCCAACCGGAGTGACGGCAGGGGTGGCACAGGCCCTGATCGCGACCGCGTTGGGTCTCTTCATTGCCGTCGTTGCCCTGTTTGCGTTCAATTTCTTTTCGCGTCGCCAATCGCAGGTGCTTGACGAAATGGAACGGCTGGGGACGCGGATGGTGGACAACATCCGCATGGCTAATGGTCTGCAGGAGTGTGCCCATGAAACTGCGTAAATCCCGCCAACATCGGCGCGGCCGAATCGAGATCATCCCGATGATCGACGTGATGTTCTTTCTGCTCGTCACATTTATGCTTGCTTCACTGTCAATGCAGAACCTGCATTCACTGGCGGTCAACCTCCCCCAGGGGCGCGCTGAACCCATGCAGCCCAAGACCCCGGTGACGCTTACCATCACGCAGGACAGCCGCATCCTTCTGGACGAGACCCCGGTGACTCTGGAGACGCTTGCCGCGACCTTGAAACCGATGCTGAACGGGCCGGATTCAAGTGTCATTGTGGCGGCCGACAGTGCAGCTCCCAACGGCGTAACCGTCCAGGCGATGATACAGTCCCGCGATGCGGGAGCGCAGCATTTTCTGATCGCAGTCAAACATGTTGAGTGAGACTATCTCAATGAGGACGTTCCGGAGTATGGATAGCCCCTGGCACCGCCTTCCCTGGACGTTGCCGGCAGCCCTGCTGATTTTGGCTGCGGCGTTATGGGGGGCGGCATATATCATGTACAAGCCCACCTATCGGCCGGTGGTGCCGCCTCCCATCGATGCCCAGTTGATTGAGCTGCCCGCTCCGGTTGCGGCAGATACGATCGAGCCGGAACCACCTGCCGCCGTGGAACAGCCCACGCCGCCGCCGCCGGTCATACCACGGCAGGTTCCTGTGAAGCCTCAGGTCACCCCCCGCACCAAGCAGAAACCGGTACCCCAGAAGGCGAAAGTGATAACCAACGCCGCCGACGTACCCGGTAACGCCCTTACCGCGCCGAGTGAGGAGGCCCCGGTGGCGGAGAACACCTCATCGAACAGCAGCACCCAGGCCGGCTCGTATGACCCAAAGGGCTCCTCTCGGGGTGACTTGCACGCGAACAGCGGGGCCCGGGCAATTGTCCAACCGATGCCAAAAATTCCGGAAGACCTGCGGGCGGAAGCGTTCAAATCCGCTGCACTGGCGCGCTTCCATATTGCCGTCGATGGCAGCGCAGAGGTGGAACTCGCCAAGCCGACTCCCTTTCCACGTCTCAACAGAATATTGCTGGATAGCCTCAAGCAGTGGCGGTTTATGCCGGCGATAAAGAGCGGTGTGCCTGTGGCCTCGACGGAAGAGATCCTTGTCAAGATAGAGGTCAAATGACAAATCGTACTTGGCGACGGCCGGTTGAATCGCTCCGACGTGCCCCGGGGGGGTGGGCTGCTAAACCGTTTGGGAATAGCATCGAGGATGTAGTCTCAACAGGAGGGAAGCAATCATTGTGCGAAAAATCTATGTACTGATAGGTGCTTGTTGTCTCATAATCACACTGATACTAGTTACACGGCCATTTACCGCGCAAGGCCGAGGAGGAGGATGCTATGTGCCTAAGGGACCATTTCAACAACTGACGGGCGAGTTTCAGTACGACTATAAGCGCTACGGCGCGGTGGGGAAGGACTGGGAAAGCAGTTGCACGAAGGAAATGCCTTACGCCGTAGTGGACGCACATGCCGATCCCGAAGATGGACGCGGCGGTTTGCCTGCGGTAGAGTTTATAGTATGGTTCCTCGGACCGATGGCATCCGATAAGCCGAAATGTAATCTTGAAATTGCGGATGGAGGAGAAGTCAAGGCCCTCAAAGAGGTTACACGAAATCACTTGAATCTAATTGCAGTACCTAAAGTATTTGACGGTTCAGGGACGCACGATTATTCAAATCTTCAATCCAACACCCCCTGGACGATAAGATTTAATTGTACGTCAGAATAATTGCAGTACCACCCCGCAGACGAGCCCTATCCGGATTGCCTGATGTACGTACAGTTGTTTTGTTCATACCAACATGGTGCGGGCAATCAACATAGGGCTCAGGGGGGAAAGCAGTGAGGCGGATGCATTGCCGCACCCGCCTGCTTTTGGGAATGCTCAACCACTTACAGGATCGAAATCTCAGTGGGTGTGATCGTGTGATTCCGTTTCATGGCCCGGATGGTCATGCTCGTGAGGCCCGTGGTCACCCGTGTGCTCATGGTCGTGTGCCTGGGGAGCACCGCCGTGGGAGTGCTCATGGAGATGTTCGTGCAGGTGCTCATGGCCGTGCACCTTGCCGTCATGGGAATGTTCGTGGGAGTGCGCATGAGTGTGGCCATGAGCGTGCAAATGCTTGTGTTCGTGCTTTCCTTCCATGATAAATTCTCCTTGTCCTAATTCGTTAGGTTGCCGAGGCCCTTCAAGAGCCCATTACCCGTTTACTTTAGCATCGGCTCAAGAATTGTCAATGGCGACAGCCAACCCTTACCCATTCCGGGAATGACCGGAGCCCGATTCCGGTAGAGAAGGCAATCATGGCAGGCTTGCTCAGCCTGTCTATGCTCTGTTGAGACGTCATCGTGGTCAAGACTCGCCTGATTCGGATGGCGGGCAGGGAAACAAGGCGGCAGATAACAAAGTCGCTTGACACCCGATCCTCTCCAGGTGTACTGTAGTTCACACACAGGGGCTTGAAGCCTCCTCTTTCTATCAAGATTTCTTCCTTAATTTTGGCTACCGAAGGCCAAGGGTACTCTCGTACAGAGTGCGTTTGGCCTTTTTTATTTCGCCAAACCACTCCTGATGAACGCCGAAATTGAATCTTGCAAGATAGATGGAGGACGTGGATTGGCAAGGATAGGACTATTCTTCGTATTGGCCTGGATGGTCCTGGCAACCCTGGGCGGTTTCACTTCGGCGGCTACCGGCGACGAGCCGTCAAATCAGTCGTCATCCCCGGACACTGCCGAGTCTCAAAAAGGGACAACCCAATTGCCGGAGATAGTGGTGGAGGAGCGCAGCGACAGCATGTTGAGAGTTGCCGATACTTCTACCGCAGGTACGATTGGGGCGCAACAACTGGAAGATCGCCCCGTCAGCCGCCCCGGGGAAGTGCTCGAAGCCATGCCTGGCGTCATCGTTACGCAGCATAGCGGCGACGGCAAGGCGAACCAATATTTTCTTCGAGGCTTCAATCTCGATCACGGCACCGACCTGGCCAGCTTTTTCGACGGCATTCCAATCAATCTGCCGTCGAACGCTCATGGGGAAGGGTATACGGACCTCAACTTCCTTATTCCCGAACTGATACAGAGGATTGACTACGGAAAAGGGCCATACTACGCAAACGTGGGGGATTTCGGCTCCGCCGGTTGGGAAAATATCCGGTACGTTCAGACCCTTCCTGAAGGCATTGCGAAAGTGGAAGTCGGAAGCTGGAACTACGAACGCGCCCTGTTTGCCGATTCGACCAAGCTCGGCCTGGGCAATCTGCTCGGCGCCCTGGAAGTGGCGCACACCGACGGGCCATGGGACGTGCCCGAAAATTACCTCAAATTCAACGGAGTGCTGACCTACAGCCAGGGAGACACAAGCCAGGGCTTCAGCGCGACGGCATTGGGGTATCACGGCACATGGAATGCGACTAACCAGATCCCTCAGCTTGCAGTCGCCGAGGGACTGATCGACCGTTTCGGAAGCTTGAACCCGAGTGACGGAGGTTTAACGGACCGATACACCGTCTCCGCCGAGTATCACCAGGCCGACGAGAATTCGGCTACAAAGATCATGGGATATTCATACTACTACAAGATGGGGCTCTGGAATGACTTCACCTTCTTCCTGGACGACCCGGTCCATGGGGACCAGTTCGAGCAAAGTGACAGCCGGTGGGTGCAGGGGTTGAGAGCAAGTCAGACGTATTTTGGCCAATTGTGCAACATGCGAATGGAAAACACCTTCGGACTCGACATTCGAAACGACGTGATAAGCGACGGCCTGTTTCACACCAAGGACCAGGTGGTGCTTGCCACGACTCGTACAGATGATGTCGTTGAAACGGATGTGGCGCCCTACTTTGAGAACAAGATACAATGGCTTTCATGGTTTCGCACCGTTATTGGTTTCCGCGAAGATACCATTAATTTCAACAACAAGAACACTTTCACCTTTTTCACCAATGGCCCCAACCCCGCCGACAGCGGCGATCGGCTCAGGTCCACTCCTGAGCCCAAGTTGAGTTTAATCTTCGGTCCATGGGCAAAGACTGAGTTCTACCTGAACGGCGGCATGGGCTTTCATACCGACGACGCGCGGGGCGCAAATACTACTGAAGATCCGAAAACGGGCCTGCCGGTGGACCGGGCCTTACCGATAGCGCAGACGGAGGGCGCGGAGGTTGGCGTGCGCACCCTTGCCGTGCCGAACCTGCAAAGCACATTGACGGCCTGGGTGCTGAGGCTGCAATCCGAACTGGTGTTCGACGGGGATATCGGTACGAACGTACCCAGTCCCGACCCCAGCATCCGAATGGGCCTGGAATGGGCAAACTACTATACGCCGACCAAGTGGCTGACAATCGACGCAGATTTTGCCACCTCGCAGGCGCATTTCGAAGGCAATCCGGTGGGGGGTGATCACGTCCCCGAAGCGGCCAATGTAGTGATTGCCTCAGGCATCACGGTGCACGATCTAAAAGGTTGGCATTCCAGCCTGCGGTGGCGATATTTCGGACCTCGCTATCTGACCCAGGACGGTAGCGAGCGTTCCCCCGCCACCAGCCTGCTCTATTACAACATTGGCTACCAGATCAACAAAAGGTGGTCGATCGAGGGAGACATCTTCAATCTTCTCAATTCGAAAGCCGACGATATAGACTACTTTTACACCTATCGGCTGCAAGGCGAACCGGCTGCGGGTGTAAGCGGCGATGTATTCCACCCGGCCGAACCGCGTACTTTCCGCGTTGCGTTGATTATGCGGTTCTGATGGGTTCAGACAATGCAGGCTTCAACCCTTTCCCCAAGAAAAACCGGAAAGGCACCAACGGGAGGCCGCAATGAACTCGATAGCCCTGGACGTTGCAGATTCTGAGTTCGATCTTTCCATATCGGATGATCCGGAAGATATTGTTTTTGCGCCGTGGAGCAACCGGGTCCCAAGAAAGACATGGTCAAGTTTGGCTTTGGTGCTTATTCTGCACTCAGCTCTTGCCAGTCTGCTTTGGTACTCTCCTAAACCTCAGGTCCCGAGCCGTAAATGGATGGAAGTGCAGCTCGTTAGTCTGAATGAGGGCGCAAACACAGCAGGATCGGGTTTGGAGGGACCTTCGGGGCCTGCGGCGCAAGAGAGCGCCCCAATGGTGAAAGCGAGCCAAGAACTGCCGGCACCTCTACCCCTGGAACAGAAGGACTTGCCGGTACCACGGAAGAAAAACATCGAGGCCAATGTCCATCCGAAGAAGAATATAAAACCCGGCGCCGCTTTGGATAGGCGCGAAGAAATCAAACCCACGGCTCAATTCGATCCCGCACAATCCGCCCCCCCCGGCAACCCGGATTCACCATCGCAAGGCTTGGGGAAGATCGACGGAACCGGCGCAGGCACTGCGGCCTATTCCGGCAATGGATCGCCCGGAGGAGCCGGCAATGGCTCCGGCGGCCAAGGCTCACTGGAGAGAACTTTTGGGTCCCCGGATGGTCCCAGTTTTCTGCACAAAGTCGTACCATGTTACCCGGCGTTGGCAAGAAGACTCGAAAAAGAGGGAACTGTTCTTCTGCGTATTACCATCGACGAACTAGGCCGTCCTCTTGAAATTGAGGTACTGAAGAAGGCCGGGTTTGGGTTCGATGAGGAAGCGGTTAAGGCCATTAAAGATTCGTGTTTCGTTCCTGCCAAAAAAGAAGGCAAACCGCTTGCCTGCAAAGTCCTGCTGCCGATTCGATTCGTCCTGAAACAATCGTAATGTTGCATTGCCCGGTTAGTAAAACAGACCGTTTGCAATTTTATATTTTCTCTCGATAGAGGTTTAAACATGGGGGAGGAAGTGTGAAAAGAACAGTAGACTCTGGCTAAAAGAGCTGGTCATCTGGCTCTTGAAGAACCATCCCCGCAGTTTGGCGGATGTGCTTGAGTGTTTCCCTGGTTAGCGGCATATCGCCGATTCTAACAGAGCCTGCCTGCAAGGTGCCGTAGCGGCTTTCTATGCGTCAAATAAAGCGGGAATGTTGCGGGCTCCATACAAGATACGTTCAATGCGGATGCTCTCGGCCTACGGTGTAGAAAATCAAGTAGTGCCCAAAAGGTACCATGCGGATACCTTCGCCAAGCTCATGGCGTAAGGATGCGGCCAGTGGCGTAGCGGTGATTTTGGCACACTGCTCCCGAATTTCTCGGATAAAAGAAACAGCGCGGGGCGGATTGTCACGGGCTATGTAGTCGCCGATCTATTCGAGATCGAGTTCGGCCAGCGGTGAAAACACGCATTGCATGGGCTGTCTCACGGTTAGCCTGTGATCCTGCGATATTTTTCTTCAAGCCGATCAAAAACCCTATCAGCCGGAATACCGGGACCACTTCTTCCACCCTCCTGAAGCTGCTGACGGAGGTTCTTGATTTGTGCTTCCCGCAGCTCTTCGTGCTCCTCCAACAAGCGCAGTGCGTCACGGACAACCTCGCTTGCGCTGCTGTAGCGTCCACTTTCAATCTGCTTTCTTATAAAGTTCTCAAAGTAAGAGCCTACGGCGTAGCTGGACGGCATGGCCAAACCTCCTGTTATCGGTTTTTATCAATTTTTGATAACACGTAAATAGCAAGGTTTCAAGCCAGCCCAGAGGATATTTTTTACTGGCGAGACGTTCAGGACTTTACGGCAACACCACATATGGGACAGCCTTGCAGACGGAAAGGTTTTTCGAGTCCGCTTGCATCCAGCAGTTCCTGGTTATTGAGAATATCACGCACCGTTCCGTCGGCCACGAGTTCGCCTTCCCTTAGCACAATAGCTCTGGAACACAGGTCGAGGACCATATCCATATCATGAGTGGCGATGATTTTTGTGTGCTCGAACTCCGAAAGCAGGTGTATCAATTGCCGTCTGGCTTTAGGATCCAGGTTGGAAGTGGGCTCATCCATGACCAGGATGCTTGGAGACATCGATAGAACAGTCGCAATCGAAACAGCCCTTTTCTCGCCCGCGGACAGTCTGTAAGGAGGCCTGTCTTTCAGATGGGCGGCCCCGACAAGCTCAAGGGCGCTCATCGTCCTTTGCTTGACTTCATCGGGAGGCAAACCCAGGTTTGTCGGACCGAACGCCACGTCGTCGTAGACCCTGGGCAAAAAAAGCTGGTCATCGGGATCTTGAAAAACCATCCCCACAGTTTGGCGGATGTGCTTGAGTGTTTCCCTGGTCAGCGGCATATCGCCGATTCTAACAATGCCTGACTGCGGCGTAAGGTATCCGTTTAGATGCAGCAGAAGCGTTGATTTTCCCGCCCCGTTTGCTCCCACCAAGGCAACGGACTCTCCGTGAAGTATGCGAAAATTTACACCGTTGAGCGCAGGTGTCCCATCGGGATATGAGTATTTAAGTTCTTTTACTTCGACTATGTGATGGCTCATACCAGCCTTCCCAGTTCATTTCCAAGCCACGCGGGGAAATCATACAAACGAAGCAGTATAAAGAGGCTGCTCCACCCGGCTAAAAAGAGCAAGTCCGACAAATGTATCTTTGACGGCATAACTTGCCGGATTTGTCCATCAAATCCCCTGCACAGCATTGCGAGATGAATTCTTTGCGCCCTGTCCATCGTCCGTAAGAGCAACTGCCCGATCATGGCGCTATAGACGCTCATCCCCATCCCTCTATTGCCGAACGAGCGCAAGGTCCTCGCCCGCGCCATGCGTGCAGCTTCTTCGCCCAGCACGAAGATATACCTGTAGATAAAGAGCAGTTGAATCGTGAAAGGTCCCGGGACGCCCATTTTTGCCAGAGCGGAACAAATCGAATCGAATCCCGTGCATGCTATCAGCGCCAGTCCCGCGCTAACCGTCAGCATAAATTTTGCCATGATGGACGCAAACGAAACGAAACCTCCGGAGATGCTAAAAAGCCCCAGTTGCAGGGCAGGACTGCGGTCCAGTATGGGATTGAACAATGCCACAAAGAGAACGAAAGGGGATGCAAAGAGTAGTTTCTTCAGTATATAGGAGAACGGAATGTTTCCTATTGCCATAATGGCCATGGGATAGATGGCGAAGGGCGCCAGTCTTGCCAGATCGTATTTATTGAACGATACGACAATAACTATGAAACAGAAGGTGGTTAATACCTTTATTCGAGGATCGACCCTGTGAATCGGAGTCTGTTTCCCCGAAAGAGCGTCGAGATGGCGGATATCAAAAAATAAAGATTCTATTGTTCCCATTTCATCACTTTTAGAACGAGACCGGGCAAGTGCCCACGCAAATTATTTCGGTTTTCTTTTCTGGAAGATCTTTATCCCAAAGCCGATCAGGCCGGCAAGGGCAAGCGACATTGCACCTCCCACAAGGCCTGAAATGGAGGTCCCTGCACTTACCGAAGGCCATGCATCCGCTTTGCCCTTTTTCCCCTCAGTGTCTGTGGACTGCTCGTCTTTTTGTTTCCTGAAATCATAACCGGGAAGCAGGGCTATTTTTTCCTGCAATCCGGACAACAGGGAATGTATTCTGCTCTCGGGGTTCTCCAATTCTTTGTTTCCGTAGATCCGGGCTATCGACCACTCGAGGCCGTCCGGGTTTGCAGAGGCAAACCATGAGAGCAGACCTCCTGTAAAGATGGCAATTACGATTAAGGTTATTAAAAGAGGTTTTATCGAGAATTTATTCCTTGCGGGGCCGGTTGCCATTTCCAGAACTTCGGGGCGCATCTTGCGTACGAAACCGACAAGAGATGCCGTAACAAAGCCCTCGACAAGGCCGATCGCAAGATGCACGGGCATCATCAACAATACGAACGTCCTGAAAGGCAGCTCGGAGATGCCTGAAAAAACTGTCTCCACTACAACCCCGGCGGCCCCCAGTTGAAAACCGATAATTGAGGCGACTATGGCGGCCGCAATTATTCGTTTGTGTCCCAGGCTGTTTGCGGCAATTTTCTTGTAGATGAAGGGGAAAGCAACGAAGCAGGGGAAAAATCCCATGTTGAAGATATTGCAGCCGAGGGCAAGCAGGCCCCCGTCCGCAAAAAACAAAGCCTGAATCGTGATGATCGAGGCCATGGTAAGAAAGGCTGCATGGGGCCCAAGCAGGACGGCAAGAAGCAGTCCTCCTCCAAAATGGCCGCTTGAACCTGTTCCCGGTATGGTGAAATTGATCATCTGGGCGGCAAAAACCAAAGCGCCCAAAACTCCCATGAGAGGGATTTTCCGCTCATCCATTTCTTTCTTGAGCTGCCTGGCGCTATAGGCTGTAAGACCTGCCGTTGCAGCCCACATTGCGCCGCCGACAGCCGGTGAGATCAACGCGTCGGCCATATGCATATTCGTGCTCCTTCAGAGTCGTGCCGCCAATATGAGTTCGATACAGTTTGCAGTTCGCAATATAAAAAAGGCCAAACCGCTCTCCATGAGCATTTGGCCTTCTTGTGCCAGAATATGGGGGAGATATTTTGCAAAAACCTTCCGGGCTTCATACCCTGAATTTACAAGGAGAATAGCAAGGACATGCCGGGCAGTCAATTGATTTCAGGACCGGTTTTCCGATCGATGTCCGGCGGCCCTGATGCACAGGTGATCGGAAATATATTGAAGTAAGAACTCGAATATGACATTAACCAAAAAAGAGCAGGGGACGCTATTATCCACATGTTCGGATAACGGATTGCCTGCGGCGGCTGTGAGCCACCTCAAATCTCTTGGATCGATGGGACCTTGCGAGATGGATCAGGAGTGACGAATGAATCGTGTTGCATTTGTGAAGACTGCCGACAGGTCACGGGGGGTGTCAGCATCGATTGCGGGCTTGGGAATCAATCCGGTCAAAGGAAAAGACGTCCTGATCAAGCCCAACTTCAACACATCGGACCAATGTCCGGGCTCAACTCACAACGACACACTGGTGGCCTTGATTGATGAGCTTTGGAAGATGGGCGCAAAGTCCATCGGTTTGGGGGAGCGGAGCTACCCGCCAACCGTCCAGGTCATGACGGAGAAGGACATCATTGCCCGCGTGCGGGAAAGAGATGTTCGGATCGTCAGCTTCGACGACCTGAAAAAATCGGACTGGATTGAGTTTAAGCCCAAAGAGAGTCATTGGCCCAATGGGTTCAGAATAGCCCGCCCCATCCTCGAAACTGAGTGCCTGGTTTCCACATGCTGTTTAAAAACTCACCAGTACGGCGGCATATTTTCCATGTCTCTCAAATTGCATGTCGGAGTCGTTCCTACTTCCCGGCATGGATTTAATTACATGAGCGAGCTCCACGGTTCAGCGCATCAGCGCAAAATGATCGCTGAGATCAATGCACCGTTTCAACCGAAGCTTGTCGTCCTGGATGGTATCGATGCTTTTATCGATGGCGGCCCGATGACAGGGAAAGGCGCCAGAGGAGACCTGTTTTTAGCCTCAACCGACCGGGTGGCAATTGATGCTGTGGGAGTGGCGGCGCTCAAGGTACTTGGCAGCAATCCTGCTATCATGAATCGGAAGATCTTCGACCAGGAGCAGATTTCGCGGGGGGTTGAGCTTGGCTTGGGGGCTGCGTCGCCTTCGGAAATCGATCTGTTCCCGGTTGACGAGGAAAGTCGGCAATACTGCGCAACTGTTGGAAATATGCTTCACGGTGACTGAGATCATCTGGTACCCCTCAGAGGGATATTCCATTATTGAGATCACGTAGGACCATTCGGGCATGAAATCCACACCGGAACAGCCATCTAGGGACATGTTGAATAGCTAATTCGCGATCAGGAGCCAAACGAAACCTTGAGATATGTTACTCGTTCGCCGCTTGAGCTATGGGTTTGATCCGCTCGTATTCGCTTTCGTGTGTCCGCAAGGTGTCCCACATGTCGACATCCGCCTGAAGTCCGATCCAGAAATCAACTGTCGTTCCAAAGAATTTGGAGAGACGAAAGGCGGTATCTGGGGTGACGCCCCGCTTTCCACGGATAATCTCGTTAACCCGAACCCTTGTTATCCCCAACGCTTCGGCCAGTTGCTTCTGAGTGAGTCCCACGGGTTCGATAAACTCGTGCAGGAGTATCTCTCCAGGGGGAGTGGGTCGTCGGTTCTTGGGAATCATGGTTTACCTCCTGTTCAATGGTACTGGACAAGCTCCAGGTCAAAGACATGTCCATCTTGAAAGCGAAAACAGAGGCGCCAGGGACCGCTTACCGAAACAGCCCATTGCCCCTGTCGATTTCCGTGCAAAGGGTGGAGGTGGTTGGAAGGTGGCGCGGCCAAGTCTCTTATTTCTTTTGAGCGGTTATGCATATCCAGCTTCCGCAGGAACCTCTGACTAAGCTCTGGAGGCACATGCCTGTGCTTCCCTTCGTTCCAAAAATCTTCGAGCCAAGCCTGCGCAAATGTCTTTATCATGATGGCAGACTGTAACAAGTAATATTACACATTACAAGAATTGATAAACTTCCGGAGGTAAGATTCTTGCCGCAAGGCATCGCGCGCCTTTTTGACGCTCTTCCCTCTGAGGGGTACCAGTTCCCCATCTCGGACTTGAGATTCGGGGGTCTTGCGGGGTGGTCCTTCTTTTCAAAATGAACAGAGTCTCTCGGCGAAGATCGTTGATAATCTTAAAGGGATTACACCTCCTCCGTCCAACCCATTGATTTCCTTGCCAGAGCCTACCCCGGACGCCGATCCGGGGACGAAAAATCTCTTTCTTTGACGAAAAACAAT
Source organism: Syntrophobacteraceae bacterium (assembly GCA_052147195.1). GTDB lineage: Bacteria > Desulfobacterota > Syntrophobacteria > Syntrophobacterales > Syntrophobacteraceae > SbD1. The sequence continues at coordinate 17,487 of JBKQLC010000161.1, read as the reverse complement.
TCGAATCGGAAACTGCCAGTGTCTCATCCGGAGGTTTCGGGGAAACGAGACTAATGATTTTGTTAAGGCCGGGGTCCCGTGCTGCCGATTTCTATTATGGATTGTCATATTCTTGAAATGAATGCGAAAAAAAATGGACAGGATCAATACGAGCCAAATCTTTCGAATTCTTGAATCAGGCTATGCTTTACCCCCGCTATCTGTCATAGCCCTCAGGCTTCTTGAGGTGGCATCAGACGAAGACGCTTCAAATGAGCAAATTGTAAGGACTATCGAGCAAGATCCTTCACTTACTGTGCGGCTCCTGAATCTTTCCAACAGCGCCTTGTTCGGCACCGGCCGGCCCACCGCTTCATTGTCTCGGGCTGTAATGAAGCTCGGGCATAACCAGATTAGATTGATGGCGCTGTCTATTTCCCTTCGTGATGCATTCCCGATGGGAAAAGTTGAGCGGTTCGACTATGAGCTGTTTTGGCGGGTTTCATTATACCGCGGGTTGATTGCACAGTCCCTGGCCCAGCAATCGGAAGCCGCCAATCAGGAAGAAGCTTTTCTTTGTGGGCTCACTATGGAAATAGGGCTGCCCATCCTTTTTGATATGTGCATAAGGGGTCGAACCAACCAGTTCAGTTTGGACCTCGAGCCATTAGAGGAATTGTTGGAAAAAGAGAGCGCCTGTTACGGCATGAACCATCGGGAGGTGGGTGCGGCTGCATTAAGATTCTGGAAGTTTCCCGACCACATCGTAGCATGCCAGGAAGTCCACCCTGGAAACCTGGACTCCAACTCCTCAAGCTTGTGGGCAGTTTGCCGGCTGGCGAGGCTTTTTTCTCAGGTTATCGTAAAAGAAACTCAAGCATTCGCATCATTTTATTCAGAAGCTGAGGCAGTTCTGGGCCTCAGCAAGGAAAACATTCATGATGCTGTTTTTCAAACTCTCGCCGAGGTCGAAAAAATTGCTCAGGGGTTCAAACTGCAGATAGACCGCCAAAGGGACATGATTGCAATCCTGGAAAATGCCAACCGGGCATTGGTCCGGATTTCTCAGACGGTCACGCGCTATCCTGAGGAACGCCATGAAAAGAACCTCCCGTCATTCTCCTCTATCGACAGGAAAGACAGGAGTGTAGAGGATGCTCTTCAGGCTGTTGCACATGAGATACGCAATCCTCTAACCGCTGTTGGCGGCTTCGCCAGAAGGCTGGCCGTCTCTTTAGACCCCGAATCTCAGTCCGGCAAATACGCCAGGGTGATCCTTGACGAGGTGCTGAGGTTGGAGAAAATCCTTTCGGAAATGCCTGAACAATCGTTGCATCCCGCCTGTGGCCTGTCCGAGAAAGCAGCTAGACCCAACTGCCCTCAAAGTATTGCAAGCAGTGCAAAACTTTGAGTTCAAGGTTCCCACGAAGGATTAGTGGGGCGGAATCCCGGTGCTTCCTGCAGGAACCTCGGATCATCTTTCCATTTTTCATAGGCGTCCCAAAGCCCGGGTATCAACTGAGTCCACCGCGGGTAGCGAGCACAGAAGCAGGCATCATCGAAATCACTCTCCTCCTCGCTCCAGGGACTTGGGAGCGCTCCAGCCTGCATCCTTATTCTATCCATCTCTTTGGGATCTGCTGCACGGATGCTTCCAGCCGCCCCGAGCGTTTTTTCAAGCTTTGTCCGAATTGCATCGGCCCTTCGTTCCTCTTCGGCGGCAAGATTATGGTACTCCATCGAAAAGCGATCGCTGCCGATATCATAATACGCGTCCCCTTTGCGGCGATATTTCCGGGACAGATACTCATGGGACCGCAGAACCGCGAGCAGGGAGGCGATCTCATGAGCCTCTTGAGTACTCGTCTCAGGGATTACTACCGATGCACCAGCCGAGGAGAATTCACCTTTCAAGACTTCCCCGAAGACAAGCGGAATAGTTCTGTACATGCCCAGGATTGATTCGTCCTCGCCTTGGAAGTGTTTGCTCATTTTCGCAAACGGGAAAATGGCGTTCCGGTCGTCGAACACAATGGCCCACTGACCTTCGGTCTGTCTCCATTCGCCACCGTAGCGCCGCCGGATGCACTCGCCGAAAAACGAGCCCAGAAGACTGACCAGGTGGCCCATGACTTCCCGGGATAGGTCTCCTCGGATTCCTACAATGTAGTTATCGAGCCATTCGACCGATTCTTCATCATAGGAGAGCGTCACCCCGAGGAGGTCTTTCATCTGTTTGATGACTAATTCCGCATTGTACTTGATAGATTCTTTCACCGCTGATCGGAATCCCGGATACTTTTCAATTCACGGATCGATAAACCACTCACGCAGCCATATTTCCCCTAAACGGCCTTCTTCGTCATCCGGCGTACGCTCGGTGCAAGGCGCCGGGTTGACAAGAGACCTGGAAATATCGAGCAACTTATGAGACGTCCCATTCACTTTTTCTTCCTTGACGCCTTGCGTGAGTTACTCTTCCTCTTTGCCTCCTGCAGGCGTTCACGCTCAATCTCCTGCTGGGCCTTCCAGGCCGGGCACCATTTTCCGTGCCAGGCCATAATCTTGCCGATCGTCGTTGCGGGATTATCTCTTGCGTATCGGCATAAACGGCATCCATCACACGCCTTACCCAAGAATCGTTCGATTCGGGTCATTATTTTCTCCAGGATAGACAGAAGTCTGTGAAGCGACTTGGGCGAATTAAACGGCTGCTGAAAATATCAGCAATCGATTCAGCACCATAGCAGCTTCAGATAGTGGAGGTGCCGAACCTGACAAATGGACTTCCTCCTGCTACGGCAAATCAAACCGTCTTCTTTTTCCGAAGTATCGTCCGCTTCGGTTTGCCGGCTGCACCAGTCTTAGCAAGCGTTTTAGCAGCACCTTCGGTCTTTGCCTTTCTTCTGGCTTCAATCAACAGGGACAGCTTTTCGGGCAATCCCCTTTTCTTGGCAGCCTTGCTTCTAGCTTTGGTCAATGACTTTGCAGCCAAGGGAGTCCTCATTGTGAAACCGTATTTCTTTTTATATTCTTTTTGGCTCATGCCGTGGGAGACCAGGTGCTTCGATGTGAGCTGCTTCATCTCTGCCCCGCATTCGAGACAAATCACCTTATCATTCTGGATGGAGCCTTGCGGCGTGAGCGCAGGTTTCTGTTCGGGAGCAGTTTCTGTACCTGTCCCTGCGGTCGGTTGATCCAATTCGAGATTATTTTCAACCGTTTCAGCCTTTTGAAGTTCATGGAGCGTAACGAAAACCTGCCGAAGAGATGATGCGATCTCAACTGCTGACATTGGTGTCAAGGATACCTGAGTCTGGACGATTTCAGATGCAATTTCGACGAGCTTCTTTGCCATTGTGTCTCTCCTGATGAAAGGGTCAAATTTAAACCATTAATCTCAATGTGAAGTCTAGCGAATGCGACGATATTTGAACGCCAAAAGGTTACCATATCCGTTAAACATAAGAGACGCCATACTAGATATGAATTAAGAACAAAAATGGAATATTCACGACCAGAAAGACGACCAGGTAGATCGCCCCAAATATCAGCCCCAGTATCCAGAAATCCTTCCTTGCAATGTAGCCGCTCCCGAAGTAGATGGGTGAAGGGCCGGTTGCATAGGGTGTGATGATACCCATTATGCCAAGCGAGTAGGCCAACAGCAGGGCCAGCATGGTGACGTTCATGCCCGGAACGCCGGCGCCGGCTGCGAGGAATACGGGCAGCATGGCTGTCGCGTGCGCGGTGAGGCTGGCAAACAGGTAATGCGATACGAAAAAAACCACTACCAAAAAGATCATGATCGAAGTCGGAGAGACCCCTGCCAATAGTGTCGCCGCGCCTTTCCCAAGCCATGCAGTGAACCCTACAGTCGCCAGACCGTCGGCAAGCGCAACAAGAGTTGCAAACCAGGCCAGTACGTTCCATGCACTCTTGTCTGACAAAATGTCGTTCCAGCTTACTATGCCCAGAACGATCATCAAGCTGATTACCACCAATGCTACAGTAGTTGCGTTGATTAAGCTTTGTCCAAATATCCATAGTACAAGAGCCAGAAATGCTAGTAGAGCCATCAAGATTTCCTTGCGGCTCATTTGGCCCATCTTGTTCAGTTCTTCGCCCGCCCACTTCGGCGCTTCCTGGCTGGACTTGATTTCCGGCGGGTATATTTTGTATATCAGCGCCGGCAATACAGCGACCAGGATGATCCCGGTAGGCAGGAACCCAATGAACCATGTCGTCCACGAGATTTGAAGGTTAACCGTTTTCTTGATCAATTCGATCGCTAATAGATTTGGCGCAAGACCGGTCAAAAACATCGAACTGGTAACGCATGTGGTCGCCAATGCGGTCCACATAATGTACGATCCAATTTTGCGGGCAGTTTCGCCCGGTTCCGAACCGTACAGTCCGGGAAGGTTCCGAATGATGGGAAAGATTGTTCCGCCGCTTCTGGCCGTGTTCGACGGCATGAAAGGCGCTAGGATGAGATCTGTGAGCGCAATGGCATAACCCAGACCAATGGTGTTCTTACCAAGGCGCTTAACCAGCAGTAATCCGAGCCTTCGCCCCAAGCCGGTTTTCTCGTAGCCAAGAGCGAGCATGAAAGCGGCAAAAATCAGCCACACGGTGGAGTTTCCAAAACCCCTCAGCGCCCATGCAACGGATTTGTCAGGAGTTTCTTCCACCATCATCAAGGCAGCCGCCAAACTTACGCCGATAAAACCTATCGCGGCAGCCGGAACCGGTTCCATAATCAGCCCCACTATAACCGCTGCGAATAGTGCGAAGAAATACCATGCCTTGGGGGTGAGTCCGGCAGGGTGGGGAATTAGAGCAATGGCAAGACCAACTATCAAAGGAACCAGCGCCTTCCAAATGGAAGATTTGCGGTCAGCCGGGATATCGTCTTTTTTTGCACTAACGGGAATGTCTTGCATAGGGAGTTCTCCTTCTAAAGCCGGGATCAGCTACAGAGCATGACTCCTGTCCTGATAGAGGTGTTGAAATAGATTGTTCGAGACAGACAGAAGTGGTTAGTTTACCCAGTTTACTCATACGCATCACGTTTGCAACTTATTTCATTTTGATTGAATTGCTGCGTAATACTCAGGAATGACAATCTACCCGGCAGGTCCGCGTTTCTCAACGGCTAAATCCCGGGTCTTCCGCCAGACATGTACCTGCGTCGTATGGACACGGAGCTTGAGGCTAAAAGCTTACGCTGAGCGACGGCAATAATCAAAAGCTGTTGACTATGGATTCATGCGAAGCTACGATGTAGCTATCCGGGGCGGCCTCCCGAAACACCACGTGCGACGTTGGCAGCCGTCTTTTACGCGACGGAACGCCGGTGCAGGGACCTGCTATGACCCCTGAGAAAATCCTGAAAGGGATGAAAGACTTACCGCAGATTGTCCGGATTGCAGGTACCCGGTCTGCGGTTTTGGCAAGTGAAGAGTTTTAGCAGGAAACCGCCATCCTGCATGCCTGTGAAGAGTGGAAAAAACAAATGAAAAATCCTCCTTCTCGAATGCTTATATGCAACGCCGAAGAAAGAGCCGCATTAATGCGGACGGCGCTTGGCCTTGAGCCCGCCGATATGTTGATCCTCAACGGTTCGGTGGTCAATGTGTACTCCGGCGAAATCGTGGAAAACTGCCCGGTCAGCATCAAAGGAAAGTGGATCGCCGCAGTGGGACCCGATGCCGCATCGGCGGCCGGTCCATCTACGCTGGTTCTGGATGCTGCCGGAAAAACCCTCATACCGGGTCTGATAGAGGGCCATACTCACATGTGGTTCCAATCTATGGAGGAATTCCTGCCCTATGTCATAAAGGGAGGAACCACCACCATTATTGTCGAAACCTTGGAGTACTTCCCACCGGCCGGCTTCGAGGGGGTTATCGAGTTTCTCGATTCGGTAAAGGAACAGCCGATCAAAATCCTGGGTACTGCGCCGGCCATGATATCTATCGGTAAGACTCTCGACGGCGTTTCCAGGGCCGGTCTCGAGAGCCTGCTCGACAGAGATGAGATTGTCGGGCTGGGAGAATCTTTCTGGCAGACGGTGCTGCAATCGGCTGACGCTATGGTCCCGGTGCTTCAGAGCGCCCTCGATCGAGGCAAGTGTCTGGAAGGACACTCGGCAGGGGCAAAGGGGAAGAAATTGGCCGCCTATGCCGCTGCCGGAATCTCCTCCTGCCATGAACCGATTAACGCAGAGGAGGCCTTAGAGCGGTTGCGGCTCGGTTTTTACGTGATGGTGCGGGAAGGAAGCATCCGCAAAGATCTCGAAGAAATTTCCAAAATCATGAAGGCCGGTGTGGATTTAAGAAGACTTATTTTAGTCACCGACAGTGTCGAACCGAAAGAACTGATCGAAAAGGGCTATCTCGAAATAGTCGTCCAAAAGGCCATTTCCTGCGGGTTTGATCCGGTGAGCACCATTCAAATGACCACCCTGAATGTAGCTGAACATTTTGGCCTGGACAGCGCCATTGGCGGCATTGCGCCCGGCAGGTGCGCCGATATCCTGGTGCTTCCCGATGAGAGAACCATTGCACCCGAGATCGTCATCAGCAACGGCCGAGTTATTTTTAAGGATGGAAAGCTCCTGGCGACGCCCCGAAGACATCATTATTCCGATAGCTGCCTGCGAAGCATACGGCTCCAGAGAGACATGAAATCTTCGGATTTTGACATTCATGCCAATGGCGCCTCTTCAAGCGGTTCGGTCAAGGTCCGGATTATCGAGATGGTAACCGATCTGGTGACCAAAGAATTGCATGCCGATGTCTTTCCCGCCGCCGGAAAGATCGCGGTAGACTTGCAGCAGGATATCGTGAAAGTGGCGGCGATTGACTACAAAAACAATCCCGGCCGCTCATTTGTAGGGCTGATCAAGGGGTTCCGGATTGAAAAGGGCTCGATTGCATGCAGCGCCGCCTGGGACACCTCAGACATTATCGTGGTGGGCGCGGATGAAGAAGATATGGCGCTGGCCGTCAATCGAATCCGCGAATTGCAGGGCGGCGTCACCGTCTGTAGAGACGGGAAGATAATGGCTGAGCTGCCGCTTCCAATTTTTGGGATTATATCAGACCTGGGCATGGACCAGCTTGCCCAAAGGCTCGATTCGGTAAGGCGCGCGGCGCGCGGCCTTGGCATCCCCTTCCCGGACCCCGTGTTAACATTGTGCACCCTTACGGGGGCGGCGATTCCCTACCTTAAAATCTGCGAGGAGGGCCTGGTAAATCTGAAGGACGGCAAAATACTCTCACTCGAGGTGCATTGAGAATTCGTCCCGGGTCCCTGATTTTATCCTGAAGAACTGTTTTCGCATGGCTTGCCGGCGCAACCGGGCCTTATACCAAGTTGCGTTCAAATTGATGTAGCATAGGGCCTTGTGCCCGTCCGAACTTCCAAGCGCCCACAAGGGGCTATGCTACTTTCGTATGCTCGCTTCTCGCACGTTCTTGAACGCAACTTGGCATTATACGGCGTACTTACCTGCTGCCGGCGCTCAATCGTCATCTTCCTCTATATATTTCGCTCTTTTTAACCTCAAACGAACGGCGGCAGCGATAGTCAAGACCGCAGCGGTGAAGAATAGAATTTCATATAGATGCTGACTCGCCCAAATCAGCCACTCACTTCTCCTTTTCATGTCATCGATCCATTCCTCCTGCACGTCTTGAAACGGTTTCGACAGAGCTTTCGAGATTGCCTGATCGATGTCGCCGCCTTCTTCTAAATACTTCAAAATATCACGAAGGCTCTCGGTACCATAGTGGGCCGTAATGTATCCAACGAAGTTGTGGCTCTCCTTATAGGCCAGGATGAGCAACTCCTTGTCCTCCGGGAAGGTGACCGTAAGCTGTCTTAAAGGAATAAGGCGATAAGCCATATCAATTCTGCTGATTGTCATCCCGCCTCCGACCAGCATTTCTCCGACAGTCCCGCTGATCCATTGGCAGGTCCCTTCGTCCAGCCATTTCGGAAGAACTTGTTCTCTAATGTGAGAATGCAGAAGAAGATGACATAACTCGTGTTTGAAAGTGTCGTTCAATATACCTGGTCTTGAAGTAACGGGTGAAATGTGAACGACAATCAAGTGTTGCGACGGGACGGCAAATGCCGAAAAAAAGGGACTGCCGCTGAGCCTTTCGAAGAACTCCCGGTCCTTAATGAGCAACACCGTTGGCCTTAATAAGAGTCGCAGGCCTAGAATATTTTCGATGTCGGCTTTTGCCTTTGGATAAAATTGCCCCAGATATTTTGCTTCAGCCTCCAAATGAGCTTCACCCCTTATGACCAAATCCTCATTTTGAAAAAGGGTGTGTTCTTCGAAACCATAGGTCACGTCAAGAAAAAGGAAACACGCCATAAAAGGTAGAAGCAGTAAAAAGCCTTTCACAAAATCTGCCGACCTCTGTTCCAAGAATAGACATGCCGGCTATTCGGCCCGACCTCTAGGCGTTTTATCGCCCATTTGGCTTTTATTGCGACTATCCCATCTTCTTCGGGCTAAACAGCCGCCTGACCTCTTTTGCTCTCTGAGCTCCCCGCCCGCTTGATTGAGCAGGCGTCTTTGCCCCGGCCTTTGCCTGCCTTCTTGCCTCCATGTACTTTTGCAGCTTCTCAGGCAATCCCCTCTTTTTAGCCGCTTTGCTTCTCGCTTTGGTCAAAGCCTTTGCAGACAAGGAAGTGCGCATAGTGAAACCGTATTTCTTCTTGTACTCTTTCAGGCTCATACCATGGGAGACTAGATGTCTCACCGTGAGCTGTATCATCTCTGCCCGGCATTCAAGACAGATAACCTTATCATTTTGGATAGAATTTGCCGGGCTGAGCACTGGTTTTTCTTCTGTTGGGGCTTCCCCGGCTACTCCAGCAGCCGGAGCCAACTCAATTCCAGCCGTTTCTGCCTTGTGAAGTTCATGGAGTGTACCGAAAACCTTCCGAAGAGATGATGTAATCTCGGCGGCTTTCATGGGAGTTGAAGATACTTGCGTCTGGACAATCTCAGAGGCGATCTCGATGAGTTTTTTTGTCATACAGAGGTTCCTTCGTTAATGTTTTATGCCAAAGAAAAGATTTGCTGCGAAAGCGGAAGCCGGGGTGTCGACTTGTCCGGGCTATTATAGATAGGTCCTGGAAGGATGCAATGTGAATCAGATGCTTTTGAGGAGTTCACAGATAAAAATGCCGATAGTCGAGATGATGGCCAATGCCAACCCAAAGCAAACAATCCGGTGAAATCCTATTCAGATTGCGGCCCTTTGCCCGGCTCTTATATGTCTGAGCATTCGTGCCGGGGCTTCTCTGCTTTGGAGATGGAGAGGGAATGTTTCCACCGGTTCAACAAGTTTTTGCATTCTTAGAGCGCCCAGGCACTCAGTTGCGGAAAAGCTCATAAGCTACTGTATTTAAAGCTTTCAGTGTTGTCTTTGGGTATATCGAATCATCATTTTATACCCTCCCAAATATTTATTGACATTATTAAACTTTCGAATACACAGTCAAATACAATCCGGTCCACAGGCATGATGACCTGGATTATGTGTCAAACTGCTCAAATTAACCGCCCAGCAGCGGTTATTCGACCGGATTCGGCCTCAAAAGTGGCAAACAGTTATGTGCGTATATCAAGTCTTAACTATGAATCATTGTCAACAATACAATAACGTACCATGATAATTGATATTTTGAAGTCAAGTTCTAAGAATTATTTGAGATACTGTTTTTTACTTTTTAGAATATTCAAAACCACTTTTCATAGTGCGCTTTAGACAGCGAGGGGACGACTTTGTGATTTCATGTAAACCACAAACGGTGCCGTTCCCCAGACACAATCGTTGGGTCTGCCCATGCATGGAGGCTACAAAATGAGGAGAGAAAAGGGATTTTTACGCGGACTGGTTATGGGCATCTCGGTTTTCATCTGCATGGCGTGGGCGCTTGGGGACCCCTCTGCTGCGCATTCGCAGACGGCTTTCTTCACACTGTACAACTTCGGGAGTGTTACAAACGATGGGTCTAATCCTTGGGACTCCCTAACCCTGTCGGGGTCCACGTTCTACGGGATGACCAAAGAGGGAGGAAGCGCCAGCAACTACGGCACGATTTTCCAGATAAATACGGACGGCACGGGGTACAAAATTCTGCACCCCTTCAGCGGCGGTACAAGCGATGGGGCCCGGCCCCAAGGTTCCCTAACCCTGTCGGGGTCCATGCTCTACGGGACGACTGTAAATGGAGGAAGCGCCAGCAACGCCGGCACGATTTTCCAGATAAATACAGGCGGTACCGGGTACCAGGTCCTGCACAGCTTCGCAGGATATCCAAACGATGGGTCTATTCCTTACGGCTCCCTCACCCTGTGGAAGTCCACGCTCTACGGGATGACCTATGTGGGAGGCTCCGCCGCTGGCGCCGATAACGGCACGATTTTCCAGATAAATACGGACGGCACCGGGTACAAAACTCTGTACAGCTTCAGCGGCGGAAGCGATGGGGCTCAGCCCCAAGGCTCCCTAACCCTGTCGGGGTCCACCCTCTACGGGATGACCTATGGGGGAGGCACCGACAATTACGGCACGATTTTCCAGATAAATACGGACGGCACCGGGTACGAAACTCTGTACCGCTTCAGCGGTGGTACAAGCGATGGGGCTAATCCTTACGGCTCCCTAACCCTGTCGGGGTCCACGCTTTACGGGATGACCTATGAGGGAGGAGGCGCCAGCAACGACGGCACGATTTTCCAGATAAACACGGACGGCACCGGGTACAAAATTCTGCACTCCTTCAGCGGCGGTGCAAGCGATGGGGCCCGTCCTTTGGGCGACCTCACCCAGTCGGGGTCCACGCTCTACGGGATGACCGTTTATGGAGGCACCAACTCTGCCGGCACGATTTTCCAGATAAATACGGACGGCACCGGGTTCCAGGTCCTGCACTCCTTCTACGCTGAGCCTAGCGCCTCCCTCACTCTTTTGGGGTCCGCGCTCTACGGGATGACCGTTTATGGAGGTACCCCCGGCTCCGGCACGATTTTCTACCAGGGCTTTGGCTCGCTATCAGTCACGATCAGCCCTGCGGAGGCAGCGAGCGCCGGTGCGATGTGGAGTGTCGATGGCGAAGCATGGCAGGCAAGCGGAGCGACGGTATCCAATCTTAGTATAGGATCGCATACGGTCGCCTTTAGCGGCGTGCAGGGTTGGACCACACCTCCCAGCCAGACGGCAAACGTCTTGTACGGTGTACCCGCTTCCGCAACCGGTACATATACACCTTTCTTCGCAGCCATTTTTAATGCGAGTATTACCAGTGGCAAAGCGCCCTTGAAAGTACATTTTACAAACTGTTCCGCCGGAAGCTTCACAAAATGGCTCTGGCATTTTGGAGACGGCCAGACGAGCAAAATCTGGAACCCGACCCATACCTATAGCAAGGCACGCACCTACACGGTGACACTTACCATGACAGGAGCCAAGGGAACATGCACCTGTACTCAACCTGGCTGCATCACGGTCTACGCTGCGCCCAAGGCACGTTTTTCCGCCGTACCCAGGTCGGGGGATGCTCCCCTGACGGTGAATTTTACCAACGAGTCTACCGGTATCTTCACGAGCTGGCTGTGGAACTTCGGAGACGGCATAACGAGCACTGATCCGAACCCGGCTCACACCTACGAGAGTCCCCGGACCTACAAGGCGAAGCTTACTGTATACGGACCTGGGGGAGCCGGTTCCAAGACTATGAGTATAACAGTGAAGAAGTGATCGGAAGGTCTGCGTTCGGGCAGGCAGGAAATTTCCGTCTTGGATTACCTGTGAGGAAAAATTTTGAAGGGGACAAAAATGTTTTGGAGCGCATGTTCTAAAAGGCTTCCTGACATACTGCGGACTTTTGCGCGATTGGCTCTTGCAATTTCTTTCGCGGCGGGTGTGTTAGCCCTGGCGACTGCGGCGCAAGCCAGCCCATCCAGTCTGAGGGATCTGCCGCAAGAGATGCAGGGAGCTGTTTCCGGTGCGCTAGGGCTGGAAGACCGGTCGTACCATGTGGAGCAGGCGGGCGAGAACTGCCGTGGTTTGAACGCTGCGCAGCAGTTCGAGGCCAACTGGAGCGAGGACGGCCTTGCCATTCAAGCTGGAAAACTGGCCTGGGGGTTACGGCTCGAAGCCTGGGGCTACGGCGACGAACTCGTGTCTGCGGGACATGCGGTCCCACAGGCGAACGAGCATCGCGTGGAATACCACCGGAGCGGTCTGACCGAGTGGTACGTAAATGGTCCCCTGGGGATCGAGCAGGGCTTTACGGTGCTGTCACCGCCTAAGGGGACTTCTTCAGGCGGTGCGCTTACCGTGCGTTTGGCCTGGTCGGGGGAGGCGCGGGTCCAGGTTGAGGAGCAAAGCGCGGCCGTGGTATCGAATTTTGCCGGCGAACCGGTTCTGCGCTTTAGCGGCCTTAACGCCCGTGACGCTTCGGGACGGGGCCTTCGCACCTGGCTTGAGCAGCGCGGGGCCGCCATACTGCTCCGGGTGGACGACCGTGAAGCTACATATCCAGTGGTGATCGACCCCTTGATCCAGGATCAAAAGCTCACAGCCTCGGACGGTGCGGCATTTGATCAATCTGGCTATTCAGTGTCACTTAGCGCTGACGGCAACACCGCCCTGATCGGGGCGGAAAACGCTACGGTTGGCGTGGGCTCGCAGGAAGGGGCGGCCTATGTATTTGTTAGAAGCGGCGGGATCTGGAGCGAGCAGGAAAAGCTCACCGCCTCGGACGGTGCGGTAGCTGCTTTTTTTGGCTGGTCAGTGTCGCTTAGCGCTGACGGCAACACCGCCCTGATCGGGGCAGAGGGTGCTACGGTTGGTACCAATAGTTACCAGGGGGCGGCCTATGTATTTGTTAGAAGCGGCGTGATCTGGAGCCAGCAGCAAAAGCTCACCGCCTCCGATGGTGCGGCAAATGCTTATTTTGGCTATTCAGTGTCGCTTAGCGGTGACGGCAACACCGCCCTCATCGGGGCAGAGGATGCCACGGTTGGCGCCAATACGGGCCAGGGGGCCGCCTATGTATTTGTTAGAAGCGGCGGGACTTGGAGCCAGGCTCAAAAGTTCACCGATGGTGGGACAGATGATGAATTTGGCTATTCAGTGTCGCTTAGCGGTGACGGCAACACCGCTCTGATCGGGGCAGCCTGGGCTAAGGTTGGCGCCAATACGCACCAGGGGGCGGCCTATGTATTTGCTAGAAGCGGCGTGACCTGGAGCCAGAAGCAAACGCTCACAGCCTCCGATGGTGCGGCAATGAATATTTTTGGCGCCTCAGTGTCGCTTAGCGGTGACGGGAGCACTGCCCTCATCGGGGCATTGGCTACGGTTGGCGCCAATGCGGGCCAGGGGGCGGCCTATGTATTTGTTAATAGCGGCGGGACCTGGAGTGAGCAGCAAAAGCTCACGGCCTCGGACGGTGCGGCATCTGATCAATTTGGCTATTCAGTGTCGCTTAGCGGTGACGGCAACACCGCTCTGATCGGGGCAGCCGATGCCAATGCCTACCAGGGGGTGGCCTATGTATTTGCTAGAAGCGGCCGGATCTGGAGCCAACTGCAAAAGCTCACAGCCTGGGACGATGCGGCAGATGCTTATTTTGGCAATTCAGTGGCACTTAGCAGTGACGGCAACACCTCTCTGATCGGGGTACCCTGGGCTAAGGTTGGCGCCAATACGCACCAGGGGGCGGCCTACGTGTACGCGCAGAGCGGCTCCCTGACAGTCACGATCAGCCCTGCTGCTGCGGTGAGTGCAGGAGCGATGTGGAGTGTCGATGGCGAAGCATGGCAGGCAAGCGGAGCGACGGTATCCAATCTTAGTATAGGAGGATCGCATACGGTCGCCTTTAGCGGCATGCAGGGTTGGACCGCACCTCCCAGCCAGACGGTAACCATCTCCTACGGGGTACCCGCTTCCGCAATCGGGACATATACACCTTTCTTTGCAGCCATTTTTACCGCAAGTACTACCGGTGGCAAAGCACCCTTGAAAGTACATTTTACCAACAGTTCTGCCGGAAGCTTCACAAAATGGCTCTGGCACTTTGGAGACGGCCAGACGAGTAAAATCTGGAACCCGAACCATACCTATAGCAAGCCACGCACCTACACGGTGACGCTTACCTTGACAGGAGCCAAGGGAACATGCACCTGTACTCAACCTGGCTACATCACGGTCTACGCTGCGCCCAAGGCACGTTTTTCCGCCGTACCCAGGTCGGGGGATGCTCCCCTGACGGTGAATTTTACCAATGAATCCAGCGGTATCGTCACGAGCTGGCTGTGGAACTTCGGAGAAGGCACAACGAGCACTGATCAGAACCCGGCTCACACCTACGAGAGTCCCCGGACCTACAATGCAAAGCTTACTGTGTATGGGCCGGGGGGAGCCAGTTCCAAGACTATGAGTATACTGGTTAAGAAGTGATCGGAAGGTCTGCACTCGGGCAGTCGGGAAATTTCCGTCTCGCCCGAGAGTACGATTCCCGGTATAAGGACCTGTTATCTGTTAGAAGTTCAAACTGCGTGAAAAAGAGTGGGCGGGCAGGGAGCGTAAAGTGAATTAGGACGGAGGACCCAGCAGACATTTCTTGAGATCTTTTATGAATAAGAAGAGGGCACGGCAAAAATGTGTCCTCTTCTTATTTTCGGACGAGGATTTGCGTTCGATATCCCAGTCACTCCTTCCCATGTAGCTTTTCCACGCTCTGGCAGATTTTGGAAAAATTTTCTCACACAGATTCTCACACAGGGAGAACGCCAACCTCCCGAACCTGGCCGACCAACTGCTATTAAAAAGACAGTCAGGCAGAGGCCCTCAAATCGTTTCGCAGTTTCTCGTCCGCATTGAACCGATTCCGCCCCATGAAAACGCAAGTGGCAAGGTTTCCTGGAGCCTCGTATGGCGGCGGATTCCTCGCAATCCGTTGCATACGGAAAGTCCCCATTCCCCAAAATCCTTCGTCTTTTCCCATTCACTTTTCAATGTACAGGCTTAACAAATCAGGATATACGCTACTTCGGAAAGGAGAAGCGCAATGAACTTTTCTCACCTGCCGAACGAACCTCTGGTGGCTTTGATTGCGGGCATTTTGATCCTGATAGCGCCAAAGCTCTTGAATTACGTGGTCGCTTTCTACCTCATAATAATAGGAATACTCGGGTTGACTCGAGGCCACTGGTTCCCTTGATTCTGCACACTCCTTTAAATTCACAAGTTTACCAACCGCCGGCGGGTGTCGGCGTAAGAGTTTCAATCATGTTTCACTCTCCTCTTTCTCATACTCGGCATAATTTAATATCGTCCTCCTGATTGGATCAAATCATCTGCAAGCCGATAGCAATGCGGGGTCAAGGCCTCTTATAGTGCGGGCCTGAATGTGCCGTGGATGGATTGTCGAAAAAGGTGTTTCATTCGTCCGCACTGCAGAAATCGTACTGTTTCTCATCACCACTGATGCTCGCGCTCCACACTCGAACTGAAGCCACTCCGGCATAACATGCGATCCTTGAGAAAGAGTTTTCTACGGTTCCAGAGTTTTATTATTGTTCGGCAGCGGGGAACAATAACGCAAGCCGGTTAAATACGTTCTATCCCCATGCGGTATTTCGCATTTTATACCGGGCGTCATTTTTATTTTTACCCTGCGTTTGCCGGCTGACCATTATGTGATTCGTGACAGACCTGAGCAGGCGCCCAGCGTGCCGCTTCCCGAGCGAGTTTTTAAGAGGAAAAGTAATGAAATTCACCATTGTCGAATCCTCAGAAGATGCGATTGTTGCCCTTACTCTAGATGGTATCGTTGTGGGCTGGGATAGAGGTGCTCAAAAGATATACGGATACCAATCACAAGAGGTAATAGGAAAGCCCCTGTCCGTACTTTTGCCTTCGGACCGGCCCGAGGATATTTCAAAAATCCTGGATAAGATAAAAAGCGGGGAACGAGTAGATCGTTATGAGACAACACGCCTTCGAAAAGATGGGCAAATAGTTTATGTCTCGTTGACAGTTTCTCCAATACGCAATACTGCTTCCAGGATAATCGGCGCCTCTTCGGTAATTCATGAGATCACAAAACGCAAGGAAACGGAAAATGCACTTCGTGAAAGCCAGACCCACCTGGCACGCACATAGGCTTTTCCCATGTGCTGAAGAAAGGCCGCATGCCCTATTGTGAATAGACCATTGGTACAATCGATTCACTGGAGGATGAAGCTTTAATACTGTCTTTTCCCGGCAACGGCCATCAAACCAAGTATGTCGAGCAGTTGAATTAGATCGTTCCCAAACGCGTGCCAGTTAAAAAAGTGCAAGTGCTCAAACTTTGGGGGCAGAAAATGGATATCATCGAATATGCCAACAGGTATGATGCGCGCTACAAGGGGTCTAAAGGCGAACTGACAGAAAATGAGGTTAGAGACTGGCTTGTCAATCATAGATTTCTCGACAAAGAACATTTTCTAAAGCTCTGTATATGGAAATGGAAGAGGCCGGTCAAACATTATGAAAGTAATTCCGATACTTTAATTCAGGAGATAACTCGCTTCAGTTTTTCCACGGAATGTGAAGAAGCACGGATCAAGTCTCTGCTCATCCTGAAAGGGGTGTGCTATCCTGCGGCGTCTGCGATACTGCACTTTGCCTTTTCCGATCTGTACCCGATCTTGGATTTCAGGGTAATTTGGGCGCTCGGCTGGCCGCAACCGAATGCTTATGCTTTCAGCTATTGGGAGAGGTATTGTGCCACCATCAGAGGCATTGCAGAAAAGGAAAACATCCCGATCCGAACAGTTGATAAGGCATACTGGGAATATTCAAAGGAAAACCAGAGGGGATGGTAATCTGTAAGCAGTGGCGTAATCGCCTCCGTCATAAGCCGCTTTACCGTCATCTAAACCGGCATAAGCAAGGGAAGCGAATCCGGCCAGTACGGCCACAAAAAGCAGCAATTTGAATTTTGTCATTTACGTATCCATGCAAGCAAAGGGGTCTTCCGGCAAACGCGTACCTGGACAGTTTGCACGCGAAGCCGCGAAGTCGCGAAGAAGAGGAAGCAGGTTAGATGCATTACCGAGAAATTGCGTAGGCAGTAGCGGGAGGTCGCTTCGCTCCAAATGTGAAGGGTGAGGTTAGAAGGGTAAAGATTTCACCCTTCGCACTTCAAACCTGGTTTACCCGCTCCCTACCGCTGTTCCCCTCCTTTTCTTTCTTCGCGTTCTTCGACGACAAAAAAACGCGGCTTCGCATGAAAAATATTGGAGGTACTCGTTTGCCGGATGGACCCCAAGAAGTTGCGTAGGCAGTAGCGAGAACCGAGGGGCCGAAGCACAAAGAAAGCCGTCTCCCCGCTCGCTATCCCTGTTCTCCGCCTTCTCTTTCTTCGCGTCTTCGCGTCTTCGCGTGAAAAATATTGGAGGTACTCGTTTGCCGGATG
>JBKQLC010000160.1:0-22735 GCA_052147195.1 Syntrophobacteraceae bacterium | reverse complement strand
AGCGCCCTACAGGCTCAAGAAGCTCCACAAGGAATGCTTCGAGCCTTCTCCGACACGACTGTAATTCCTTGCTGTCCATAAGTATCCCTCCCGGTACCTATATAGGACGGCAAGAAGGAAAATGTCACGCACTTAACGTAGTAGTGTTAAGTCAACGGCATTGGGGATAGCTGTGCGGGCTTATTTTTTGGGGGATATTCACGGTAATATGAGATAAACTTGAATTGACTTTAGGAGCTATATTGAAAATCGACAACATCTTCCGGAGGCTTGGCATGCCTGTTTAAAGCCGGTGAGCGAACCTGCCGCACTGGAGATTCGTCCGCCATTTTGGTAGCGCGGAAAGAGAAATCTAAGGTAGGATTCTAAAAGCAAATCATACTTGAAAGAAGCGAGTTGCACAGATCAGCTTTCTTCCGAATTAATCCCGACCGGGCTCCAGACCGTGCTCAGATTCTATCACAGCCAATTTCTGTGAAAGCAACTCAAGTTTTTTTCCGATTTCTTCCCCTACGAAGAGTTGTGGCTGGGACGGCTCAAGCCCCTCAATTTTTTCTCTCTTATTTATAGATTCAATAGCTTTCCCAAAAGCATCCAATAAACTAAAACTATGTGATAGTTGTTCCTCAAACAGTGCTTTTCCTAAATAAGTAAAATCACCCTCATTGCTGCAACCAAAAGACTGCTTGTCTGGTGCAGATGCAGTCATAATCAATGTGTATTCATCCTTGAGCGGTTCAGTAAATATTCCCGAATAGCATGCTGAGATAACCAATACACGGTATTTAATCCCGGAGTTATTTAGAATTGCTTTTAAAGACTTAGGATCGATCATATTTAGTTGCAATGGCGTAAATTCTACAGAAAGCCCCTTCTCCTTTGAACCGTGGCTAGTCAAATAGAGAAATAGAATATCCTCTTCAGGATTCATCACCTTGCCAATATGCTGAATAACATGATTTAGATTGTTTTTGGATGCCAATGGCAAGCTGGACATAGTGTCAACATTATTAATAAGCGCAATAGATCTACCTTTAGTATTAAATCTTTTATCAAACAGGTCTCTAATATATTTAATCTCCTTCATAAATACATTCTGAGTAGCATCACCGGCGAATCCAACGAAATAAAAGCCTTGATAATTCTTATTTTCAGGTACGATATTTTTCTCTAAGTCCTTAATTAAGTTAAACTAATTATAGTAAGTGTCTTCAGTATTTATATGTCTAAACTTTGAATATTCAACTTCTTCGTTATGAGATTGGTACCAAAATCCGTCCAACTCCAGATAGTTAAGGGGTATAAATAGTAGAAAGATAAGTATTAACCACGTTATCACTTTTTCTCTCATTTTCAATCTTAAGATATTGGATACAGAATTGACAATGCTAGCTATCATCCATATGCTATATACAATGTATAGATATTTTCTATTTGCATAAAATTCATAATAGTTGAAGTTCGCGTTCTTGCCAAATATTACGCAGATCAAATAGAACCAAGGCCAAGCACTAAAGACAACAATAAATATAGCTAATATTATATCTTCATTTCTTGTTAATCTGGATATTATATAAATTATACTGACAACAAAAAAGGTTTGAGTGGCGATATTAATGATACCGTTCCAAGTAAAATTCGGATTAGGCAACGACAAATATAAACCGCCGAAAATACTAACCAGGGTGTAAAATGATACCAATAAGACCGATTGATCGAAAGATATATGAAATTCATTTAAAGATATCTTCTTAAATAACAATAAACTGAGGCCGTTATTTATATTAATACTAAAACCCTCCATTTCTTTCTTAAAGTGCATGTACATAAATTTCTGACCTCTTGAAATCGGAAAGGTTTTTGTGTTTGACTACGCCCGTTGCAAAGCATCCTCTATGACGGAACGCAAGAGACACGCTTCAGCAAGCTGCCAAAATTTTGGGAAAATGCATTCAGTACATCACGAGCCGCTGATAGCACATAAACTCGATGGAGACAGGATGAAACGCCAAATCCTCTTTTCCCCGCTCGTTTTAAATCACTGTGCGATTCCTTAGAAGATGGACGGCACACCCAAAACGCAAAGCAATAGATATGCCATCAATTTAAACTATCGACCGTTATTTTAAGATTTGCTTCAAGACCCTAATCTTTTGCTTGGACACTCGACATCAGGGTTATATAATCCTTCGCAAGTAGTCAAAATGACATTGAAAAATGGAGGGAAAATAAAGGCCGCAGGATATGACAGGGTGTCCACCGAGGATCAGAGCAAAGATGGTGTTAGCCTCGCTCATCAAATTGCTAACATACGAGCCTACGCAGGACTCCGAGATTGTCGAGATTGTAGGGGATGACGGCAGATAGGCGAAAAGTTCAATCGCCCAAGCATACAGCATGTCTTTGAACTGGCCCGGACTGGACGCTTTTTCTTTGCGCTCATGGCAGCTTTGGCCGAAATGGAGCACGGAATCGTATCCGAGCGAACAAAAGCTGCACTTGACCACATACGAAACCAAGGTAAAGTTTACGGTCCTGCGCAATACGGGTTCCAGCGTGACGGTGACAGTTGGCGAGATTCTGTTCCAGCCATTGATAAAAAAAGATTTGCAACCGAGCCTACACTTCGCAATGCTAAAGTTTTTCTATAATTCGACAGTACAACACTCTGCCAGTTACGGAGGAACGACATCCGGGTTTCGAAAACCGCCAAACGTTTCTTTATTGGATTGAAGGTGCTGATAAAATCGAGTACACCCTGAAGGGCTTGTAGAGATGGTAGAAACCGGGATGAATATAACCTAATATAACCCGTTCGGCTTTCCGGCGCATGAGGTGATCGAGCGCCGCGCCGCGAGGAATCCATGTGCAGGACCGATATCAATGGCGCCGTACACGCCGTATCCGACGGGCGGCAATGGGCAGTGAACAGTGAGCAGAAAAAGCAAAAGAGAATAGTTCCTCTGGGTTCTATCGCCACGCGAGGAGCAGTGAACAGTGAAGGGTGAAGGGGCCAAATCCCTCAATCCCTCAATTCCTCAATTCCTTAATCTCCCAATTTGACAGGGACAGTTATGAGGACTTTTTTTTTCGGAGATATCCACGGTAACGTCGATGCACTGGATGTTTGCCTGAAGCGCCTGGAAGAGGAAAAAGCCGATGAAGTCTATTGCCTTGGGGACCTTGCCGGCTGGCTTCCATTCGGAGACAAGACTTTTGTGCGGCTGCGCGGGATCGGTTTCCCTTCAGTGGCCGGAAATCACGACCTGTTGATAGCCGGCGTAATTACCGACTTTCCCGGCCAGCTCGACCGAATGCAGGCGACCGCCTACAACGCCGGACTGCTGTTTGCGCGCGAAGGCGCGATCGAATATATCCTCGACCTTCCGCTCTCGATAGAGAAGGAAGAGTTCATTATCGTGCATCATTCCCCTTTCGAACTTCCCGCCAAGGGTTCACCGCCGAGCATCGAATGCTTCGGTTACCTGGACTCAGAGGCTCTGCGCAATGCAGTTCCTGCCTGGCGCAATTATCCCAAGCGGCTTATCTTCAGCGGCCATGACCACATTCCCGCCATTTATGAACTGCCTGAAGGCGAGGAGGTAATAGTTCATCGGCCGGGCCCGGGAAAAGATTTGACCCTGTATCTAAATGAGAATTCCCGTTACTGGGTCAAGGCGGGGAGCGTTGGCGGTCCTTACCGGGACAAAATACCGGTCGCCAATGCGGTCCTCTACGACTCGGAAGAGCAGTCTATCACTATGTTGAGAATCCCCTACAATACGAATCCGTTGTCCGAAGCGCTCTCATCGCATCGGTTCTTCTGCAATCTGCCGGCCATGAAGAAGTATATTAAGGCCCTGAAAGGGGCCTGATAATAAACAACGCGCCATGCGAACAACACTTAAAGGACGGGTAACCGTCCGTCTAATGTTTTGTCAGGCCCATCAGGAGATAATATGAAGGGTTTACTTCCAATAATTTTCGCCACCATCGCAGCAATAGGCAATGCCATCTTTGCCCTTGGACAAAAGAAGTCTGCCGGTGTGAAAAATGGGTTGTTACTCGTTGGTGTCTCAGCCCTGGTTGCGGCTCTCCTCGCGTTTTTCTCCGCACCACTGGTTGGCGCATTCGATTTAGGCAACACGCTAAAGGAGAATTGGAAAGCTGTCCTTTTAAGCGGGCTTGGGCTTTTCCTTACATATCTTGGCTTCAACCTTCTGTATACAAGGTATGGTGCTTCTCAGTATATACTCTATAGCAATGCTATCCATCATCACAACAACAATAATTGTTGGTATTTTTTGGTTGAAGGAGCCGGTCAATGTTTATCACAAGCTCGCCATTGCTATGGCCATGGCAGCGGTTGTCCTTTTCTCAATCGGCCAGTCAAAGGCATAAAAAGCGCGTCCAGGCCGACACGGCGGAGCCGCGCCGCTGAAGCTCAAACGCTGGCGCTCGTGAACAACATCAGGCAATTACATGGAGGAAAGGAATGAATACGCAGGACCGTTACCGGCGAGGATGGGAAAAACTTAAGGAAGTTGATGGAGAAGCTGGTGAAAGAGTTATTGACAGTCTGAAAGATATCGCACCGGACTTTGCCCGATTGTTGATCGAATTTCCATTCGGGGACATATATTCGCGTCCGGGCCTCGATCTTAAATCTCGTGAAATTGCTGTTGTTGCTGCATTGACGGCAATGGGCAATGCCCTTCCCCAATTAAAGGTTCATATCCACGGGGCGCTAAACGTTGGCTGTACCCGGCAAGAGGTTGTTGAAGTCATCATGCAAATGGCCGTTTATGCAGGTTTTCCTTCAGCCCTTAACGGGCTGTTTGCAGCGAAGGAGGTTTTCAAAGAGCGAGACGATTCGGGGCAAAGTCAATCTGCCTGACCATTCGCAAAAATTCAACGCTCAGCGTGGCGTGAGGCAGCCTCATGGCCGGAGGCGGCTCACAGCCGCTATTTCGCGCACGGCTTGGTTGACCGATTTGAAAGTGTGGTCAAACCAGGTGTGCAGGTACCGGTCATCGGCTACAAGGCTGGGAGGGTCTCCGGGCCTGATCGGCTTTTCTTCCGCATTGACCTTAAGTCCAAGCTCCTTTTCGACTATTCCGAGCAGTTCGCGTACCGAAACTCCCGCTCCGGTGCCGACATTGGAAACGAGCCGCTCACGGGCGGAGAGTTCGGCTATGGCCCTGATATGCGCCTGTCCGAGGTCCATCACGTGAACATAATCGCGAACGGCCGTTCCGTCGGGAGTCGTATGATTTGTCCCGAAAAGGGAAAAAGAACCGCCTGACATGGCAGCTTTTATCAGGTTGGGCAAAACGTGGGTTTCCGGTTCGTGCCTTTCGAAAATCTCCCCTTCTGGATCGTTTCCTATCACGTTAAAGTAGCGCAGCATGGCATATCGAAGTCCGAAGACGGGGGCAACCGTCGATATTACCTGCTCGCACATCAGCTTGGAGAGACCATAGGGATTAGTCGGCTCCTGGGGGTGATCTTCCCGGATCGTCGCTGTTTTCGCGTCTCCGTAGGTGGCGCACGAGCTCGAGAATACCAGTATTTTTGTACCGGCCCTCTTCATCGCCTTTAGAAGTGATATCGTACCGTTTACGTTGTTGTCCAAATAGAGCTCGGGCAGCCGCGTGGACTCTTCAACATAAGCCTTCGCCGCGAAATGAATGACCGCTTCGATATTGAATCCGCTCAAAGCGCGAAAAAGCGCCTCTTCATCACGGATGTCCCCGAAGGCGAAGGGCCCGAACTTCACCCACTCGGCCCAGCCGTTCGACAGATTATCAAACGCCACAGGGACATGCCCCGCCTTTTTCAAAAGCTTCGATGTATGCGAGCCGATGTAACCTGCTGCACCCGTAACCAGAATATTCATGAGATCCCCCAATTGCGAGATCGCGGGCAAGGCCCTGCTCGCGGAGCGATTTCCAGTCTTTGCCGGCTATGCGGCATTCTTTGCCTTTTGGCGTGGCCTGTATACCTTATTTTTACTAATTTAGCATGGAATTAAATCGACTTTGAACTCGAAGCTGGATATGAAAACCCGGATATAGCCGAGGGACTTGGAAGGACGGAAATGCACCATTTGAGTTTTTGCCGACATCGGAATAAAATGGTTAATGTATTGCCCTGAGTCCCCATCTTACGATGATTATGGAGAACGATTGGCTGAAACGGAACTAAAATACGTCAAGGTGCATACTCTTTCCAATCGCTTCGAAGCCGACGTTATTACCGAGGCCTTGAGGCAGGAAGGAATACCGGTACTCCTGAGGTCGTTCGAAGAGACGGCCTACACGACACTGTTCACTCCCCAGAAAGGATGGGGACGAATAATGGTCCCGAAGGAGATGGCCGATCAGGCGCGCGAGATCATATCCAGCCTGGCATTAGAAAACGAATCCAACAATCTGCCGTCAGCCGGTGACTGGCAGATCGACTCCCGGTTTTGGGATAAGCTGAGGCAGGCCGATCCGCAGGAAGTCGTATCAAGAGCCGGCGTGGAATACCATCCGGAAGACAACGTCTACGTTGTTCCTTTCCTGAACACAGCGGTCCTGTGTTATCCCGAAACAGAGGTAATCGAGGCGCCGGGGAGCCTGGCCGGTTTTTCAGAGGATTTTCAACTGAACGGGGTGCTCGTTCATTATCTTCTGGCCGCCAGGAATAAACCTCTGGCAAATAAATGGGTAAGCGAAAAAGACCTCCCGGGCGGGAGCCTCTTTTTTACCGCCTCGCATACTCTTCCGCTTGAAGCCCTGAGCGATGCCTTCGATGAGCGCCCTCAACTTCTGGACGCTGCGGCGCGAAGCATAGGCGGTGAAAAGACCGATCTTGGTGGCATGGCCTATCGGTTCACGGTTTTGCCCCGGATTCCGATTCTGATTATTTTCTGGGTTCGGGACGAAGAATTCGGGCCGTCCTTTCACATTTTGTTTGACGAGACGATTACGGAGCATCTCAACTCCCTGGACCTTGTATGGGGCCTTGCAAATGTCTTTGCCCGCGTTCTGCTGGATTGCGCGGCCTCCGTCAGCGAAAGTATTCAAGAAGGATGAAACCCCTGAGGATTATCTCCCTTGCCCCGACTCAGACCGAAATCGTGGCTGCGCTTGGCGCTGTCGGGGATTTGCTCGGAGTTACCGAGGACTGCGATTTCCCGGATTCCGTGCGCCGCATTCCCCGCTTTGGATCGTGGTACTCGCCGGACATAGGGGCCATAATCAAGGCCGGGCCCGACCTGGTCCTCACATTTGGATCGCACCAGGAAGAAATCCGGGAAGTCCTGCAGGACTCCGGGGTAAGAGTCTATCATAGCGAACCTCCCACAATCGCGGCCGCGCTCGACACCTTCGGCGCCATTGCATCGCTTATCGGCAGGGCAGATAATTGCAGCCGGTTGATAAATTCGCTCGAAGAACGGCTTGGCCGTATTCGAAAAAACCTCGAATCGACTGCCGGGTGCCGGCGGCCATTCGTTTTTCGCATCATGAACTGGGACCCGCTGATTACGCCCGGCCCCGGGGCCTTCCAGAATGACGTAATCGAGTTTGCAGGAGGCGCCAACACGCCGGCAGACGCTCAGGCGTCATACTTCGTTTGCGATCCTGAGCAGATCAGGGCCAGGGACCCGGATATTATTTTCTTCTGTGAGCCCGTAATCAAAACTTACCTGGAAAACGATTCGAAGTGGGCAAAGGTCAGCGCGGTGCGAAACGGCCGGATCTACGTATATGATTGCGGTCTCACATGCCGCTCCGGACCCAGGATAGTGGATATGGCGGAGGAATTGCTAAGGGTGGTGCTCGATTTCCATCGGGCCCAAGGCTTGAATTAACCGCAGAGACACGTAGTCGCATAGCGCCTCAGAGAAAAAATGGGAATCAATGAACTGACAAAAGAGGTGATTGTGTTTAAAGAAGAGTAGTCCCGGGCTTAGAGAAATGAAAAAATCGGGTTTTCTCAGCGGCCTTCGGCTCTGTGGGGTTAATTGTATTCCTAACATTTTGGAGAGAAAAAATACTATGAACATGGACCGTGCTATATTCGATCTCAACGTTAGTGTCGAAGCGACCTCGCTCTACATACTACTTTGTGCGCTCATGGACGGCGGGCAGCCCCCCACCCTGGAAAATGCTCTCCTTAAATGGACAGGGACCGAAGAATCCCTTTTAACAGCCGCGCAGGAGCTTATCAGAAGATGTGTCATCGCCGCCGCCATCCCGATCCCAAAAGAGATGCACCTCCATCCCAGCACGCGTGACAGATGGTGCTAGTTTCCGTCGGGATCTTCTATTAGCAAAAGAGGCTCTTTGTCTGGCAATGTTCGTGCTCATCTGGACTTCTTCTCCCCCTTTTCCGCCTGCTCATTTTACTGCGGGAGAGACTTTCATCCCGATTCTATTCCATCTTACGCCGTCCGGTCCTGAGGACCAATAAATCTGCCGTGCTTTGCCAAGAAGGTCACGCAACGGAATGAAACCGAAATTTGAGCTGCCGCTTGCTTCAGGGTTCTCACCGGTTACGTATGCCATGCCGTGGGGAACGGTTTCCGCGCCGTCAGTCGTTTCGGGCGCCCGTTGACCGGGAAGGGCGGCGATCTTGCGCAGAAGGACCACGCTGCGGTTATCGGGATTAATCAAGACGACCACGTCATTCACTCTGGGCGCGTGGCGCTGATATGCGGTCTTATCGACCAGGACGAAGTCGCCGCGCAGGACGGCAGGCTGCATGCTCGAACCGGCTATCTTGAAGGCTTCAATGGTCGTGGTGCGGATATACCGGATGGTTACCCCGTTTATGCCTGCCATGCAAACCAGCCAGACAGCCAGATAGAAGTACCAGCGATTATACTTCTTCGGTTCCGTGCCGGAGACCTTTTTCCGGTCCGCCTCGGCAATTGTCCACAGATAAAAGGCGATGACGAAAACCAGGACAAGGCCCGTACTGCCGATCAGCAGGTCGTCGGGGAGGAGGATGGCAAACCTCAGACCGATGAGGGCAATCATCTGGTAAATGGCGAAAAAGCACAATCCTTTGAGGAGTTCACCATTATGCACCTGCCCCAGGCCCGGCATCATCATGCCGAGGACAAGAGCCGGCCATCGTGTCTGTGTAGTTGGAAATCCAGTACTAGTCATTGGCATCCTCACTTTCAATAATTCAAACTCCAGCACCGCCGAAGGCAGTGCCTTCCTCAGGCTGCGGCCCCGCCGCCCCAGGCACAGCCGGAGGCAGTGCCAACCCCGGCTGCGGCTCCCAGCCGCCCGGTCAGCCGCAAAGCGAAGGGGCAAAAAACGAGGCCAGTATCCAAAGCAGGTTCCCAACCGTCACCAGGGCGCCGCCAAGGGCCACCAAGCAGCGCAGAGGGGTGGATAACCCGGCAAGCGACCAGGGAGCGGGAACTTCGCAGCTCTGGTTCTCTGCACGGACCATGGCCATCACGCGGGCAACAAAATGAGGCGACGGCTCAAAGTCTTTCATGAATCTCTCCTTCCCGCAATTTTACCAAAAGGGCCTTAATCCGTTCCTTCGCACGGAACAGCCGGGATTTGACGGTTCCGGCCGGCAGGCCCTGCGCGATTGCGATCTCCTCGAGCGATTGCCCCGCCAGGCTCTGGAGCAAAGTGGTTTTGAAGGGCTCAGGCAGAAGTTCCAATGAGTTTCGCAACACGTCATGGCGTTCCCTCACGAGGAGGGCCTCCTCAGCCGTGCGTTCATTCGAGAACAGCTCTGCAATGGCATCCAGGTCGACAAAGCAACGCTCCCCTGAAGCGCGAAGTTGGGAGGCGCAGCGATTGCGAGCCGCGATAAAGAGCCAGGCCGAGAAAGGGACACCCCGGCCGACATCGAACTCCGGCAATTTTCTGAAAATATTGAGGAACACGTCCTGCCCCAGATCTTCGACCAGCGCTTCATCGCCAACCAGCCGGTAAATGAAGTTGAGAAGGTTGCGGTGGTATCGGTCAACCAGAAGCGCAAAGGCCTCGGTATCGCCCTTCTGAACTCGTCGTATGACCTGGTTGTCGTCCACCGTAAGTTGCCCTCTGTTGTTGGTTACTCATAGATACGCAAGTGGAGGGAAAAAGTTCCGGGTTTTTTCATTATCGAGGAAAATACAGGGAATGGAGTTGTTCAGCTATAATAAAAACTACCCGGGGCGGACCAAACTGGGCACTGGGAGGAGCGGGACAGCCTCAAGACAAGATTTCTCCTTGAGAAGAGGAGTATCTTGCGCTATATTTGTATAGCAAATATAGGAGGAAAAATGATGCTTGCTATTCGACTTCCTGCAGAAATTGAGAAGCGGCTCGATGATCTGGCGAAGGCCACCGGACGCACAAAGACTTTTTATGCGCGCGAGGCGATTCTAGAGTATCTTGATGACCTGGAAGATATTTACCTTGCCGAGAAGCGCCTGGAAGACATTCGAGCAGGCCGAACGCAGACCGTTCCGCTTGAAGAAGTGATGAAGCGCTATGGCATGGAAGGTTGAGCTGGACCCCGCCGCAGAGCGGGATTTAGACCGGCTCGACCCACATGTTGCCCGCCGCATCCTCGCGTTCTTATACGAGCGCGTTTCCCGCCTGGAAGATCCTCGCAGTATCGGCGGCGCATTGCAGGGAGCCAAATCCGGAGAGTTCTGGAAATACCGTGTGGGTGACTGGCGCATAATTTGTAAAATTGAGGACGAACGTGTGACAGTATTGGTTCTTCGTATCAGGCATCGAAACACGGCAGACTGATCATAAATAATTGATTTCTCAGGCCGGTATTGGAGCGTGGTGATGCGCGTTTTTGGTCTAGATTTCACGAGCAGGCCCAGACCGAGCAAACCACTGACCTGTGCGGTTTGCGAGGCTGAGACTGAGATACTGCGCGTGCACAAGTTCGAGGGCATCGAGCAATTCAGCGACCTCGAAAGCTTCCTCGGAGCCGGAGGGACTTGGATTGCGGGGATTGATTTCCCATTTGGAATGCCACGCAAGCTCATCGATGACCTACACTATCCGAGAATCTGGAAGGAATACGTGGCCAAGTTTGGAGCCATGAGCCGCCAGGATTTTGTTGACTTCTTGACCGACTACAAACAAAAGCAGCCCATAGGGAGCAAAGAGCACCGCAGGGTAACCGATATAGCAGCAGGGTCGCTAAGTCCAATGAAACTCTATGGCGTGCCTGTCGGTAAAATGTTCTTTGAAGGCGCACCGCGTTTGGTACGATCCGACGCTACGGTTCTCCCATTCCTAAACAGAAGCATAGAGCGCATTATCGTCGAAGCCTATCCTGGGCTTGTTGCTCGAACTGCAATCGGGCGGCGGTCATACAAAACAGATAGCAAACGGAAACAATGTCCCGAACACGCCTCTGCTCGGCACGATGTCGTTCAATGGCTTAGGAATGCGTGTTGTGCGATGATTTACGGTCTGACGATTGAACTTGACGCCGATTTAGCAAGAGCCGTGATCAACGATCCATCTGGCGATATCCTCGACGCCGTCCTATGTGCCCTTCAAGCGGCATGGGCCTTTTCGAAGCGCGAAGATGGGTACGGAATTCCTGGAGACGTTGATTTACTGGAAGGCTGGATCGTTGATCCACAGCCAAGAATGACCACGAAGGTAAAGCAGCCCCCAATTATAAAGCCGCCATCATCGTCTTGAAGTTGGCCTAAGTGCCTGGATATGGAGCGAACGCACCAATGAATTATGTACAAGTCCAGGGCCTAGGATGCCTGCTGGTCCAGCTAATTAGGCTCCGCAGCAGTTCTTGTATTTCTTTCCGCTACCGCAGGGACAAGGGTCATTTCTTTGCGTTTTATTCACTTTGTCCAGCTTGGCTTGATCAACGGAGACCTGATCGCGGTTAGACGCCAATATAATTGCATAATCAATCTGGAGGCCGGAAATATTACAATTGACTAAAGAGGCATCAGCACCTTCGGCTACACCGAAAGCTGAGATAATATTGCGAACGAATGGATCGTTGCTCTTGACAACCGTAATTCTATCAATTTTTCGAAAGGCTGATGAATCGGGCGACCCTGCCTTCTGGATGATAGTATCTATAATTCTTTTGGTAGCGACTTTTGGCGGCAAAGTATCAAGCCAATTGGCACTTGCAATTATTGTGAAGTTGCCTTCAACAAACCCAGGCTCACTAGGGATCAGCATAAACAACGCAAACCTTTGGTTGCGTTGCGCAAAATCCAGGACTACAGATTTTAATGTCGCTACCAGTATTTCTTTATCCACGTGAATATCCCATCATTTGGATTTTCAATAGCATCAATAAAGTCCTTGGTTTTCTCCTCCTCACTTGTGCCCACTGGATCGTAGCGAAAAGTCTCGCTCCATTTCTCTATTGTCGACCAGCTCGCCAGAAGCCCAGGGTTATTAACTTTGGCGTTCTCGAACTTGGTTGAAAGACCTGCAAGCCCGAGCAGTGTTTTTAGATTGTGGGTCTTAAATGATTGTGAGATTTCTCCCTTGTCGGGAAAATCTACATCTAAAACCCTGCAAATCCGCGCTTTCAGCGCCAACTCCACAACATACCCCGCCAAATAATGAGCGCCATCATATAGACCACAATCACAAAGTACTTTTGCCTCTTTTAGCCTCGACTTCGCTAGCTCCTTGAGGGCGGCACGTGTGAGCATACAGGGTCTTCCATCCATATGTCAGGATTCACATTCTCACGCCCGAAACGATTACCATGAAAAGCATGGTATCTCAACCTGTTTGGTCGATTGTATGCCAGGAATATTAGAAACAATCAGGCATGACAATGACCTGAAGCTGGCCAAAGCCACCAACTTATTATAAGGCATAACCATCCAGCACCAAACCTGGTTGGGATGCTATTAGTGCCGCCACCCGCCGTTGACTCGATGTTGCTCCTCAAGCCAGATAGGGTTGACAGGGTCATCCTGCCCACAAAGAGAGGTGGGCAACGCTTCGCCTTTGCCCACCCTACGTGAAAAGGCCCGGCAATACTGCCTGGCCTTCTTTTTGGAGTTCCCCGGCACGGACTCGAACCGGCATATCGCGGCAGGGTGAGGTATGAATCCGTGCCCCGACGCTGGCGGCTCGGGTATGGCGCATAACCGGCGATTATCCCGCAATTCGCTTTGCCTCGGCATGCCCGCCCGTCTGCGCCTTGAAGTATTCGGCGGCAAGCTCGACGTAATGGGGCCAGCCGTGTGCAATCATTGCCCGTTCGTTATCCCCGGTCTTCCTTTTTATTTTGGCCGGCGCGCCCATTACTACAGATTCGGGCGGGACCTGGAAGCCGGGCGGCAGCAGGGAACCCGCGGCAATAAACGAGCCTTTCCCGACCTTGCAGCCATCCAGTAGAATCGATCCTATTCCAATGAGGCATTCGTCTTCGATCGTGCAGCCGTGAAGAACAGTATTGTGGCCGATTAACACGCGGTCTCCGATGTTTATCGGAAACAGGAGCCCGGTTGGATGAAGAACGCTGTTGTCCTGAATGTTTGTAGACGACCCTATTTTTATGTAGTGAACGTCACCACGAACCACTGTATTAAACCAGATGCTGCTGTGCTCCCCTATTACGACATCTCCTATAATGCAGGCGCCCGGGGCTATGAAAACATCTTCGGCAATCCGGGGCAAAATGTTTCGATAAGCGATCATATTCATGTGATTACTCCGGTTTCCGCTTTCCCTGTTGAAGTTGTTTAAGGTCCAGTATCCGGGCTATCGCAGAGGAAGTATATTTGACAAATTCCTTAAATTGCTCGGGATTTAGCTTCCCTTTTGCCGGGTTTGGAACTGAATCCGGCAGGTTGAGCTGGACGGGAGCATTTCGCAGCTCCGGCTTTGGGACCACCTCGAATCCGGGTTCGAAGGTATCGGAGAAATATTTGTCCTGAAAGAGAGCAAACTTGAGCGGGTGGGCCGTGGCGTCCAGGATCGCCGTACGGTTTTTGTCCACCTTGTTTTCAGCCACAGCCCTTCTCAGGCCCGCAAGGCATTCCCCGCCCTGTGTGCAGGCGATATGGCCGTTGCGGTTGGCAACCAGCATCGAATCCATGATCTCCTGCTCGGATATCTGAACGATCCTGACCGATCCTTCGCCGGCGATTTTCCGGTACTGCTCCACCAGCTTTATCACACGCGGCATAGAAACGGGATTTCCGATCATAGCGGCCTGGGCGACGCTCGGCCGCACGGTCACGGGGCGAAACTGCCTCATGGCCTCAACGGGTTCGAGATAATACAGGTAAACCGGGTTTGCGTGCTCAGATTGGACCCCGATTACAGCGGGCAGGGTGTCGATGATGCGCAGGTCGTACATCTTGAGAAAGCCGGCCAATACCGCCGTTATGTTCCCGGCGTTTCCGATGGGCACCACGACCGCAAGATCGCCCACTTCGTAATCGAACGTCTGGGCGATCTCATAGCTGTAGGATTCCTGTCCCAGGATTCGCCACGCGTTCTTGGAATTCATAAGTGCGACGGAGAAATTCTCTGCCAGGTCTTCGACAACTTTCATACAGTCGTCGAAGACGCCTGGAATTTCTATGACTCTTGCGCCGTTGCCGAGTGGCTGGCCAAGTTGCTGCGGCGTCACCTTCCCCTGTGGCAAGAGGACAGCCGATTTTACATTTCCGGACAGGTAAGATGCATAAAGGGCCGCTGACGCCGAGGTATCCCCGGTGGAAGCGCAGATTGCCAGCACGTTGCGTACGCCCCTTTTGTTTATGAGATAATTGAGATAGCTGAAGGCACTGGCCATCCCGCGGTCCTTGAAAGACGCGCTCGGGTTTTGGCCGTCGTTTTTGAAGCAGAACCTTATTCCGGCCCAGTCGCTCAAGGCTTGGCCGGCCGATACGACAGGCGTATGTCCTTCACCCAGGAAAACTATATCTTCCAGGGGGATTATCGATCCGATCAATTCATGGAACCGGTATATTCCGCTAAGCGCTGGAAGGTTCAACATTTTCCTGTAATCGAATATGCTTCGCCATTTCAAGCCCGGGAACTCTTTGAGGCGCTCCCATCCCCTGTCCTCTATGAGCAACACCGAATCGCATACCGGGCAGGTGTAGAGAAGTTCCTCAATGCCGTACTTACTCCCGCAACCGAGACAGCCGTAGAGGTATTCGCCGCTGATTTCGGGAATAACGCCCCGCCGCATTTCCGAAGGGAACTGATCTATCTTCATGCAAACTCCACTTGAATCAAAATTGTTCCAAACTTATTATTCTCAGCCGCTTCGAAATGAAAATCCGGATCAGCGGCTCGCGGTGCAAGTATCAAATATTCCAGGCAAATAATCAAGCAGTTGTGCGTACTCAATGATCCGGGAGAACGTGAGAGCGGAGCTTTTTGCTCAATAGTGTTGCAAGAAAGACACACCAGAGACCCTATTGTATCATTTTAGCCACACCTCAAAATTATATTCAGAGCTTGCTATTTTATGCCGATCACTGTTAGATTACCTCCCAGCCTCTATTTCCGTGGGGACAGTAACCGGGGAAATGTCTGGCACGGAAAATGCTCATGGAGCGGCGGGGAGGATTAAACGGGGCGTGAGTTATCTAAACCAACATACGATTGGGCAGTCCGTATGGTGCAGCGGGGTGGGACTGCATAGCGGACTGAAGGTGGCGCTGGTGTTGAAACCAGCTCCGGCTGGCCATGGTATTCGATTCGTTCGCACAGACATACCGGCCAGTCCCTCTATTTCTGCTAACTACAATAACGTCGTCAGCTCATTTCAGGCTACCACGATCGGCTCCGCAGGGGTATGCGTTTCGACCGTTGAACACCTCATGGCGGCCCTGTATGGATGCCGGGTTGATAATGTATTGGTAGAACTGAAAGGTCCCGAGGCTCCGATTTTCGACGGAAGCGCCGAGCCCTATGTGAAGCTGATCCGAAAAGCCCTTCTGGTGGAACAGGACGAGCCCAGGAATTACCTGGCTATCAGCAAGCCGTTGACAGTCGCACGAGGCGATTCTTTCATCAAGGCAACTCCGTCCGACAAATTCCAGGTGTTCTACGAGATCGATTATCCGCATCCGCGTGTGGGAAAGCAGCAATACTCCTTTGCGCTGAAAAATGGCAATTTCGTCAGTGAAATAGCCAAAGCCCGAACGTTTGGTTTTCTCAAGGATGTCCGCAAGCTCCAGGAAATGGGATTAATCCAGGGCGGCTCTCTTTCCAACGCCGTTGTATTCGACGACAGTGAAATGCTCAACTCGGAAGGCTTTCGATTCTCCGATGAATGCGTTCGCCACAAGATTCTTGATTTCATAGGCGATCTGGCGCTGACCGGCCTGCCCATGCTGGGAATGTTCAATATCCGGAAAGCCGGGCATACGCTCCATAGCTGTTTTTTGAATGAGCTGATGGGTGGAAAAGGTTACGCCATTCCAACGTCGGTTCTCGTTCCACCTACATATTTTCCGCCGCAGGTTTCTGCCTTCGCTCGGTAACCCCTGCTTTTTCTGACGTCATTTCCTGATGGGCGCCTCCAAATCGTGAGGCGCCCTCTTAAGTCATTTCGCGTCAAACAGCCCTTGTGCTCAAACCGCTTTTGCCCTCCATTCCAGCGCATCCATGACCCCATGGCAGCGGCAACTGGTAGCGACCAGATATCTGCCGGGCTTCGAACCTATTGCAGCAAGCAGCTCTGTGAGGCTCCGTCCGGGATAGCCGCCAACTCCCGGCGCAAGCTGCCAGCTTCTGAGCACTGCGACATTAAACCCGGAGGCAAGGACCCCGCCGAAGACCTCATATAGATTTCCGGGCCGTCCTTTTCCGGTATGAGTGCAAATCTCCTCGGGCTCGCTGCAGTAGTCGGGACAAACGAATGTGGCAAAGCTGGCGTAAAGGGTCCCGGAAGGGACGCAAATAGGGTTGGGGACCTTCAGGCCCACCTCTTCCGGGACTGGAAGCCTGCGGACCTCTGCAACCCGATTGAGCTCATTTAACGCCCATTCGAATCCCAAGTGCACCGGCACCGCCGGGATGAGCCATAGATCATCAGGCGAAATTCCGCTGATGCTTAGGATAGAGTCCTCCACACGACCCTCAATTCCCAGGTCGCGGGTAATTGCATCGACTCTATCCGCATCCCGGTCAGTTATAGACAGGAGCGCATCGGGAAAACGGCTCTTGAGCCTTTCGGCCGCCAACCTCCCAAAACGGCCGGCGCCGAGAACTCTTATGCACCGGGGTGGGAAAATATCCTGGAAGAAGTTTGAAGCTGAATTATCTGAAGACATCTTTCGTTTGTACCACCTCTGACATATGATAGAATTATAAGCGGTTTTAGCCGCTTTCGCAAATAAAGGCCAGACGGAGGCCGGCATCCCCTGATATCGCGGCAGGAACAGAAAGATATAAAACTTAATTCCGGCGTCCGTTTAACGGCCCGTTCCAAAACGAGTGTGCATTATGAGCAATATATTTGAAGCATTCGAAAAAATCGCGGAGAAAAAAATCCGCGAGGCAATGGATAACGGCGAATTCGAGGATCTGCCCGGCAAAGGAAAGCCCCTCCAATTGGAGGACGACAGGCACATTGCCCAAGACATTCGCCTGGCCCACAAGATTTTGAAGAACGCCAACTGCCTCCCTCCCGAACTCGAGCTCAGAAAAGAAATCCTGACCATGGAGGAACTGCTCGACGGAGTCAGGGACACCAAGGAGAA
The DNA here is from genome assembly GCA_052147195.1 of Syntrophobacteraceae bacterium. GTDB lineage: Bacteria > Desulfobacterota > Syntrophobacteria > Syntrophobacterales > Syntrophobacteraceae > SbD1. The sequence continues at coordinate 5,022 of JBKQLC010000160.1, read as the reverse complement.
ATACAGGCAGATCAAAAAGTTGAACTACCTGATCATGAAACTCAACATGGCGCGCCGAGGTTCGTTGGACCTGGAGAAACACCAGGTATATTACGAAAGACTTGTCGACAAGATGGGAAAAAAGGAAAAGGCGGACTGAACGGCAAACCTGCCCGGCAGACAAAGATCAGGCCGCAACAAAAGGAGTGACCACCCCTATTTCGTGTGGCCCGGCAATTCTATGGAAGTACACGATTTGCCTGGTCCGCACGTGCGAGTCGTGGCACAGGGACCTGCGCTATCCGACGTACCCGATTGACCCATGGCATAATTCGTACGGCTCATAATGCGTTGAAGGTCTTCCCCGCCGCATGCGCTGCATTTCATCTCGAGATGTTTGTTCCCAGTCAAGATGAATTCCTCTATGTTGCCGCAACCCGCACACTGAAATTCGTAAATTGGCAATTTTAGCTCCTGCAAGGGGCCGGGTTTATCCCTGCCCATCCGAATCCGAAATTCTACCGTGGCGCAAATTGTAATCAAAACCGGGGTCGCATGTCAACCGGCTGGTTTATACGGCCTGTCCCGGCTGATGCGGCGCCCGATTTCTCAAAAAACCCCCAGAAGATTAAGCGCAAGGATGAGCAGCCCCACGGCCGCTATCCTCTTTACCATCAGCGGGCTTATTCTCTTTGCGATCTGAGGACCTATATAGCCGCCCAGAATCGCCCCCGGAAACATCAAAAGGAAGAGTATCGGGTCGAAATTTCCAAACTGATAGTGCCGTACACTTCCCATGAGAGTGTTGAAGAAGATCGCAAGGAGCGAACTGCCGACGACTACGAACATCGGGAGCCCGAGTCCCACGGTCATGATCGGAACCATAAACGGCCCCCCGCCGAAACCGAACATCGAGGAAACTACCGCGATCATAAAACCGCCGATACATCCGAAAATCAAGTTCACCTTAAATTTCTGACCCCAGAATTTAACTTCCATATCAATCTCCTCGCAAAAAAAGGCCTTATTTCAGAATTATGCAGACTTAGGAGCTGTGGCGGCCTCTTCAGCCTTCTTGCGGTACTCCTTCAAAATCGCCTGTTCTCTGCTGTTTTTAGCCAGGTACCCCCGAGTGGTCTGCCATAACATCAGGCCGGACAGAACGGCCAGTATCCATCCAAAAACGAACTTGTACTGTTCGACTGTGACCAGTTCAGTGAGCTTCGGGCCGATGAATCCGCCCAGGAGCATTGCCAGGCCTATCGAAATACCAAGCTTCCAGTTTATGAATTTTATTCTGGAATAGTTGACTATGCCGCTGCCCTGGGAGAAGAGTATCGTAGGCATGACGGTACCGGCAACTACGGTGTGCGGAAGAGGCCACAGGGAAACCAGGAGCGGGTTAAGAATGAACCCTCCGCCTGCTCCCATAAGTACTCCGAATATCGAAACAGCAAAGGAGAGAAGGACGGGATAGAAAAGATTGATGCTTGTTCCAGCGTTGGTGAGGTAAAGGTAAGGGAAAGCAATCCTGTTTTCGAATGATACAGCATGGCTTGAGGTACTGCCGTCAACAATCGCCCGGACATTGTATTTCCCTCTCGGTGCGCCTTCGGGCAGAACTATTTCGGCACTGAAGTGCCCTTCCGGTTTTATATCGATATCGGGAACGAAAAGGACGCCCGGTGACCTGAACCTGGCTTTTACGAGCTGCTTTGCCCGCTTGGAACTCTCTTTCGCATCCATTGCCGGTAGCAACTCACCCCGGGACCCGACCACGCTGCCGAGCAGGCTTGCCTTATACCTGTGGATCGCAATTCCCGCCGCTGCCGTGAAAGCGTTTTCCGCTCCCAGGTCTTTGAGCACCTGCGAGTAGCTCCAGTCGCTTCCATGGGTCTTCAGCCCCGCAAGCACACTCTGCTTATCCGACGGAGTCAGTATTCTGTAGTAGGCGGGCATCTGTTCGGTCATATAAAGGATATATGGCCTATTGCCCGTCTCTTTCTCAGGCTCCGAATCGAAACGAGACGTGCGGACTTTTTCGTCGGTCCATACCTCGATGTACACTGGCTTACCCCCAGGCGCGGTCCCGCTCAGATTGATCGTTCCATGGTTATCCAAAGAGGTCTTGTCCAGACTGATCTGCACAGCCGGCACAACCTCCGGCGCTTTCCCTCCCGAAGCGGCTTGCGCGGAATCGCTTTGCGGCAACTCAACAGGGGGCCCTTCAGACGGAACCGCAAACAAGCTGCCCTGAAAGAGCATAAACAAGGCAGCACCCAGCGAGATTCCAAATAAAATCCATACTTCTTTCTTCATAACTTCTCCAGAGCCTCCGACTGGTTTATACTCCGGGTCCAAGAGCCAAAAAACGCAGAACGGCCCTGCGTTACGGAACCGGTTTTGAGCGCGCGCTTCGAAGGTTCGAAGCACAGGTCATGGTGCGGTGCTCTAATCAGGCCCATCATAGCCGGCCGTTCGCAAAGTAATACATCTCATCGAATTCTACGGCAAGAGCGTACATGGACAGTTTGCACGCGAAGCCGCAAGTCGCGAAGGAGAGGAAGCAGGTTAAATGCGTTACCGAGAAGTTGCGTAGGAAGTAGAGGGAACCGAGAAGCCGAACCACAAAGAAAGCCATCTCCCTGCTCGCTGCCGCTGTTGTCCTCCTTCTCTTTCTTTGCCTCTTCGCGTAAAAAATATTGGAGGTACTCGTTTACAGGATGGACCATAAATTTGCGCCCATCACTTTAAATATTTCAGGGATAAAACCTTAAGGAGAATTCGTATGGGACTACGAGAAGCAATGGCCGCCATCGCCGCGAAGAGCAGGGGCGAGTTGACTTACTCAGACGTGGTGGACGCCTATATTTATTATTTCAGACTGGATTTTGATCCTGTGGGCATCAAATTCTGCACCGATGAGGCCGAAATCTCTCAGTATAAAGTCGATACCAAAGCCAAGACCAAACTAACTTACTGTCAACGCCTGGCCATGGCCCGGGGTGGGCACAAGGCCATGTTTATGCATGCTCGCGAGCTGTTGTGTGAAAATGCCGCACCCGTATTCGGCTTCCGGGAGTTGGACCCCGAAAAAGACACCAAAAACCACATGAAATATCTGAGGGACGAAAAGCTCGCCTGGGAAGCGCCACTGGGTAAAGCCAAGCTTCCTCTGGGCAGTTGCTACGGCATTTATACCGCGCCCCTGGCCATGTTCGACGCATCGGGGGTTGATCCGGATATCGTCTTTTTTATGCTGCTGCCCTATCAGGCATACCATGTCCTCAACGACTATATGGGCGCGACCGGCCGCAGCAATCTTACCTTTAATCACACTCCCTGTTCCGCCGTATGCTCCGGTTCGGTCTGGGCCTTTAACCACAATACGGCCAACATGACTACAACGTGCGCCGGCAGCAAGACTTCCGGCAAGAGTGATATGTCCATGATGAATCTCTTTATCCCCGGAACACAGATTAAAGACAGCGCCGCGCAATTGCTCAAACGAGTAACCGATATGGGCGGTCCTTCAGTTCTCGGTAAGGGCGGCGAACCGTGGCCGGGAATGGACGTCTGCAAGGGTTGTCCGATGTTCAAATACGAGACGGTGTAAAACCGGCCTGAATCATCAGGAACGCACGAAATAAAGGCAGCCTTCCCCCTTAATTTGGGCTGAAGACATGGGTGACAAGGAAACGAACACGATCAGCGGACTAAATATCCGGCTTGCCGTCGAGGCAGACATGGAGCATTGGAAACGCTGGGTCGCCGACCCTAAGGTATTATGTTGGTTTCCATTCACATCGGAAGATGAGATCGACAGAGCAGCGCGGCACGTGTTCAGTTTCGTGCCGCGGCAGGCGGTGCTTACCGCCGAATGCGACGGCCAACCCTGTGGCATCGCGGGCCTCGTATTGCCGGAATACCGCAAGATCATGCATCAAGCGACGTTTTCGATTATCGTCGCGGAGCCCCACCGCAATTCGGGCCTCGGGACTTTGTTATTACAGGCACTGCTGGCGAGAGGAAAAGCTTGTCACGGGTTGCGTCTCATATTGCTCGAGGTGTTCGAAGGAAATCCGGCTCGTTCTCTCTACCAGAGGATGGGATTCGTCGATTTTGGTTTTCAGCCCTGCTATAGCAATATGGGGGATAAATTCCTGGGGCGCCATTTTATGTGCAAAGCTATTTAGCAGGATGCCTGGAAAAGGCACCCTTGACGCCCCCACTGAAGTTGAAAGCTTTCGGGAAAATGTTCTACTGATCTGTTCATTGCGCCCTGACCCTGCCCCATGCCTCTGCCTATGCCTCATCTACCCCTTCCCTGGCCTGAACAGAACTCCTCTTTTGTTATATAACCATGCCCGTTGACATCCATTGCCTTGAACCTCTCTTCGGCTTTTCCCCTGCGGTGCGGAGCCGCCATGAATTCTTCCAGGGTGAGTTTCCCATCATGGTTAGTATCCAATGCATCAAAACGTTCCTGACACCCCATCCTTGGACCGCCCTGACCGCCCTGACCGCCCTGCCACTGGGCAAACGCCATACCTGCAAAGAAAAATACCGCAAGCAATCCCACCAGTACAACCAGCATTAAACGTTTCATTTTTTCTCCTCTTTGATTCAATGGTTTAATTACAGATCTTTTGGCTTGAGCCCGGTTTTTCGCGCGACAGGCGATAGCATTCGCGGGCCGAACTCTTCATCGCCATGGAAGGATAAAACTAAATCAGGCCATCCAGGACGGCACAAGGTAGGATGTGAACCGGATGAGCGCTCGATCTGCCACCAATATGGTGCAGAGCAGCGAGAACTAGTCTCGCCTTCGTAACCGGCCATTCACTCGTGCTGCAGCAAACTTGATGTCCATTAAACTTGCTACAACACAATGGATAATTTCGCAATAATATAAATTACATAAGAACTATAACCACTCATTTTACATCAAGTATCGGAAACATCGCTAACTGACTCCACTCACCGCCCGGCTTTGTCGAGCACGTCATCTTCCCGAACATGACATTCTCCACATATGATCTG
>JBKQLC010000159.1:0-12647 GCA_052147195.1 Syntrophobacteraceae bacterium | reverse complement strand
GTATTTCCGCCCCCGGCCTATGGTCCCCGTGAGAGCATTTACCTGAATCGAGGATTAGTTAGAAATGGCAAAAGAACCTCAGATCGTACACTCTTTCCCCAAGAATCCCCTGGAGGAAGTCAGATCGTCGATAACGTATTTCAAAGGAAAGCAGTACGTGGACCTTCGCGTCTATTACAAAGGCGATGACGGAGAGTTTCACCCTTCCAAGAAAGGGCTGACCCTATCGGTGGAACTTTTCCCCGAGCTTGAGATCGGCTTCCAAAAACTCAAAGAAGCATTGGAGGAACAATAGGCAGCGGTGTAAAATCTTTTAGGCAACCGGGTCTTGACGGTCTACCGCAGAGGTAGAATCTACCGTTCCGTTACTCAAGGATGGGGAAGCACAAGGATTGTCCCGGGCTTAAAGGAATGAACCTCGGAGTTCGATACGGCATTTGTCGGTAATGCGTTAACGCGTACTATTTTGCTAAACCAGCCCTGAGGTGTCGCCTAGCCCCCTCCAATAGGCGGGAAAAGAGCGACCCGCTCGTTTCCGGCCAGAACAGCGTCCCAATCGGCGGCAACTCCCTCGATCATGATCAGCTTTACTTCCTGCTCGGGAACTGCGAGCAACCGGGCCAGGGACCGGACCGTAGCCCCCGGCTCGACGCTGACTTCGCAGCCCGTTTCGCCGTTGTAGCCGGGGACATATTTTCTCAAAGTAGCGGCAAGCATCAACCTGACAGCCACTTGGCAAGCTCCGTTCTTAAACCTTGGTTCACCGGCCGTCTGAGGCTCCAACCTCGGATACCGTTTAATCAGTTTTAATGGGCGTGCCTGTAAACGCGCTTTATTTGCACATTGGAGATCAGGGCCATGAAGTCCTCCCCCTGCTCCAAATTAACCTTGATGGACCTGTTGTCTATTTCCATGTACCTCGAAAGTACTTTGATTATATCATTTTTGACTGCTTCCATCATGTCGGGCGTGATGTCCACCCTGTCGTGCATCAGAACGAACTGCATCCTTTTTCGCGCAATCTGCCCGCTCGATCTGTCTCCCAAAAAGCGCCGCAAAATACTCAGCATTGGCCTCTCTCCTTTCAGTTCCAGATGAGCCGTTTCACGCGGCTGAAAAACCCGTCGGCCCCGTCCCCGTCCTGTGGAAGACTGTCACCGTTGAGACGAGAGGCTATCTGTCTGAACGCAGCCCCGGCCTTGCTGGTCCTGTCGTGAACGAGCGGGACCCCGCGGTTGGTCGAAACCACCACTTCCTCGCTTTCCGGGACAACCCCCAGAAGTGGGACGGAAAGCAGGGAAATGATGTCCTCGGTTGACATCATGTCACCCCTTTTGACCATTTTCGCGTTAAGCCTGTTTATGATGAGGCTGATTTGTTTGAGCATGGCGGCTTCGAGCAGCCCGATCACCCTGTCGGCATCCCGGATTGCGGAGACTTCAGGCGTAGTCACGACTACTGCGAAATCGGCCCCGGCGATAGCGTTCTTGAATCCCTGTTCTATTCCTGCGGGGCAGTCTATAAGCACATAGTCGAATTCGGCAGCCAGATTGGAACAGAGTTCTTTCATCTGTTCAGGCGTTACCGAACTCTTTTCGCGAGTTTGAGCCGCCGGAATGATGAAAAGGTTCGGAAGCTTTCTGTCCCGGATCATTGCCTGTTCTTTGCGGCATTTACCTTCGATGACGTCAACCAGGTTGTAGACGATCCGGTTCTCCAGCCCCATAACCACGTCGAGATTGCGCAAGCCTATGTCCGTATCGATCATCACAACACTGTACTTCTTCTTGGCCAGTGTTGTCCCCAGGTTGGCCACGGTAGTAGTCTTGCCGACCCCCCCCTTGCCAGAAGTGACCACGATAGTTTTGCCAGCCATAAATCACCTGTAATTTGTCGAAAACTGGTTTCCGTGCAGTGCCTTCTTTCCCGACCTCGACCAATATATTTTCATAGAGTGATGACCTGAATAACTTCGTTTTGTATCTCCGCGACGTCGAACCTGTTCGGCGAAGTCTTTACTCCCCGTGGAGGCACAGCCACCAGATCGGCTATCCTGATCTGATTGGGCTGAATGCTCAACGCCCAAATCCGCGCGGTTCGCTCGCCTCCTGCGCCTGCATGGGCAAGTCCCCTCAAGGCGCCGAAAACAACGACGTCACCATCGGCAATGATCTCTGCGCCTGGGTTTACATCTCCGAGGACGACACAGTCCGATGGAGAGACGATCCGCACGCCGGACCGGCAGGTATTGCGGACAATAACGGGAGCACAGTTTTCCCGCTCCCGGCCGGCCGGCCGGGCTTTGACGCGCGACTTTCGAACGTCGCCTTCGACTGAAAATGATAGATCGTCGCTAAGCCGGACTTCTACTACCTTAACCTGCGCTTTCTCGTAGAGTTTCTCGTAGAGCGCCAAAATTTCGTCCGTCCGCATCGGTCTGACCCTGAGATCCAGAACCATGTCGGTTTTATGAAAGAACTCACGCGACTGCTTCAAACGCTCATCCATGAAGGCCACGATGGCATCGAAGGATGCGGCCGGGTCTGGGACCAGCGTCAAACCGTTGCGGTCGGCTTTTACCTGCACAGGCGGCGCTTCGGCTAAAGTCATAACATTTGCCCACTGGACTTGAAAATGCCGATTAGGCAATAAAATAAATATGATGTGAAATCAGACGGTTGAGTCTAGATGGCTTTACGATGATGGTTCCCCCCAAGTGAAGATCACTTTACCCCAAGTTTATGCCGGAGGGCAATACCCATTCTCTCAGTTGCATCCAGTTCTCGATCCGAATGAAACCATCTGCCGGCTCATTGCGGTTCCATGGCTGATCGAAAAGAAGAGGCTGGATTCCAGCCTCTTTTAGCTGCCGGCAGGTTTCCACTCTGTCTTCGACAAAATAGCGGATGTTGAGTTCTTTGAGGATCTGGAGCTTAATCTCCGGAGCGCCCGAGGCTATAACTGTTATTCTTTCGCGAGGCACACCGGGCAAAATGGTACAAATCCATTGCGTAATGGATTCCGGCCAGATGCGGGCCGTGACGAACAGAAGAGGAGCCGTCCCGGCAAGCTCGGTGAGCACTACCGGCGCACCGGGAAGAGGATCTATCTGCATAGTGTGTTCATCGTCGAGAGTCAGGCAGATAAGGTCGTCTATGATATCTTTTTTCAGGCCGAGGCACTCATAGAGATTGTAGCAGAGCATGTCCTGCTTTGAGAGATGGGTGAGTGCGTATTTTTCGTGGGCAAGCCTTACGAACAACTCCATCGTGTCAGCTACCACCCCGTCAATGTCGAAAGCCAGCGTGGAGGGATCTATCAGGCAGGTGGGGCCGGCTGTCATGCATATTCTTCCGTACGACAGGTCAAAGCCGGTTGATCGAACCGGAACGATATCTCGTATATGCCCTCATCCATTGTTGAATGCACGGCGTAGCTGACGCTGTTGAACACTTTGCGCATGGGTGTATTTGCGGCAAGGACGTAGGCTGAGAATCCTGTAATGCCCTTGGTTTTAGCAATGTCACACAGGTAGTCGAGAAGGAATGTGGCGATTCCTTTGCGTTGCCAGTTTGATAAGACTGCAAAATCCACTTCTGCGATATTGGTCTTCTGGTCGAGGATGTACCTGCCGGTTGCGATGATCTTCTCAGAGCCCATTTCCCCGGTAACCGCGACAATGGCCATTTCGTGCTCGTAATCGATATTGCACATGCCTTGGGTGTTTCTGTGCGGGAACACCTTCATCGCGGAAAGGAAGCGGTAGTAAATGTCCTGATCGGGCAGAGAATAGAAAAACTCTTGGAGCGCCCGCTCGTCGGTTGGCTTGATTGGGCGGAAAAAGAGATTTTCGTTTGGCGGAAAAACCTGGTGCGTCTCCCACTGGCCAGGGTAAAGGGGTTCATAGATGGGAGGCAGGATCTGGTCCGGGTATACGTAGTTGAGGCTCTTGGCCTCGGCCAACAATTTTTCACGGAAACGCGGATGGGCTATGTTGATAAGGGCGAGCGCACGTTCGCGGATAGTCTTACCATGGAGATAGGCGATGCCGAACTCAGTAATGATATACCGGACCGTACTGCGCGGACTGACCACCCCGGCGCCGTTTGTCAGATGGCTTACGATTCGCGACTTGCGTCCATTGGGACTCGTGGACGGCAGCACGATGATGGTCTTGCCCCTGTTGGCGCTCGATGCGCCGTGCATGAAATCAACGTAGCCCCCAATTCCGCTGTAGACCTTGTGGCCTATCGAATCGGCGCATATCTGACCCGTAAGATCGATTTCCAGGGCCGAATTGATGGCGACCATCCGATCATGGCGGCTTATCAGTTTACGGTTGTTCACATACTCTATAGGATAGATCTCCACCTCGGGATTATTGTCTACGAAATCGTAGAGTTCCCTGCTCCCCATGCAGAAACTGGCCACGATCTTGCCTTGATGTACGGTTTTCTTGAGCCCCGTTACTGCGCCCGAGCGAATGAGGTGGAGATGGGAGTCGGTCAGGTTTTCCGTATGGATTCCAAGGTCCCGCTTGCCTTCAAGGTATCTGAGGACCGAATTGGTTATTCTGCCGGCCCCGACCTGAATTGTGGAGCCGTCCTCCACGAGTATGGAAACGTATTTGGCTATCCGTTCCGCGACAGCGCTCCGCTCCCGGAAGATTACCTCGATCAGTGGCTCATCATATTCCACAAAGTGGTGAATCCGGGACACATGAAGGAAGCTGTCGCCCAGCGTTCGCGGCATTTGCGGGTTCATCTGGGCAATAACTATATTGGCGGATTCGACAGCGCTTTTGTCCGTTCCGACGGAAATTCCCATCGAACAGTAGCCATGCTCGTCTGGAGGTGTAACCTGAACCAGTGCGATGTCTAACTTCCATAGGGGCTCTTCTCGAAAAAGGCCGGGTATGGATGAGAAATAAATAGGAATATAGTCGGCCAGGCCATCGTTTACCGCGTTTCTGGACCTGGGTCCGACGAAGAATGTCTTGAGCCGCGCGTTTTTCTCAAAGCGCTTCCAGTCTTCCGGAAGGGAGCCATAGGAAAGATTCTGGACTACCTCGAGGTCCTGGTATCCCGGCAAAAGCTCGATCAGAGAACGGACCAGGTACTGTGGTTCTCCACAGCCCGACCCTATATAAATCCGGTTTCCGTCGTGCAATACTTCGCGGAGGATCTCATCTGCGCCCTGTTTTGTTTGTAGAACCCCTGACCTCCACTGCTCCATAAACTCTGATTCTCCTGCACGTGGTTAATTGCCGGCACACTCTTCACTGAACTTGGCCTATGCAATGACCTGCTTTTTTTATAGCATACTGGCTTTCAAAAAGGGATTACATAATGCGTGAACTGCAGGAATAGGTTAAAATGATAGCCTTGTAATATCGGCTAGATAGATCAGTAATTAAAGCAATTGCGGCCGCTTCCGGAGGGGGGTGTTCACCTTTCAGGGAGTATCCTTTTCAGCCTCGGCCTGCGGTTTCCTGCACTTCGAATTGAAGTATTTGTCTTTAGAATATAGGATGGTGTCCATCGGGAAACAGGGGCTTTCCCTGCGGGAACGGGGATATGCTTTGAAATTATCACTGAGTTCGTTACTCACCGGCAGGCTGATGGGAAGGAATGGATGATGCGTATCGCGATGGGGCAGATAAATCCTTTGATCGGGGATTTCGACGGCAACACGCTCAAAATATGCGATTTCGTAGAGAAAGCGAAAAAGGCAGGTGCTGAGCTTGTCGTTTTCCCTGAATTGGCCATCATGGGATATCCGCCGCGTGACCTTCTCGATAAGCACGGCTTTGTGGCAGACAGCATTCGCTACTGGGAGCGGGTCGCAAACTCAGCTAAAGGGATCGGGGTAATCTTTGGAGCGGTCTCTTTCAACGAGGGTAGCGGAAAACCGTACCACAATTCGGCCGTGTTTTATGAAGAAGGCAAGCTCGTGACCATCGCCCATAAAATGCTGCTGCCTTCCTATGATGTTTTCGATGAGGAGAGATATTTTGATCCCGGCAAAGCCCCTGGTTGGGTTGATTTCAGGGGAAAGCGGGTAGGCATCACGATTTGCGAGGACGCATGGAATGTTCCGGGTTATCTTCCGGGACCTCTATATGATGTCGATCCGATACGTGAATTGCAAAAAGCCTCGGTCGATCTGATCGTCAATCTTTCCGCATCTCCGTATCATGCCGGAAAGGTCCCCTGGGTCGGCAGGCTCTTGAGTGGACAGGCAAGCTGCGCTGGTGGCCCTATAGTATATGTTAACCAGGTTGGAGGCAACGACGAGCTCATTTTCCAGGGCCACAGCATGGTCTGGGATGAAAAAGGGAACGTTCTTGCAACAGGCGCTGATTTCGAGGAGGACTTGATTGTCTGTGACATCAGCGGCAGCAGTTGTGAACTGCACGCGGCTGACTGCGACCAGGTCTCGGAAGTAATCGGCGCTCTGACCCTGGGTCTGCGTGACTATGCCCACAAATGCTCTTTCGAACGGGCGGTAGTTGGACTCAGTGGTGGAGTGGATTCCGCGCTTACGGCTTGCCTGGCTGTTCTTGCGCTTGGCGCGAAGAACGTTCTCGGGGTCGGAATGCCCGGGCCGTTTAACGCTCCGGAAAGCCTGGCCGATGCTCGTGAACTCGCTTCCCGGCTTGGAATCGACTTTGAGGTGATTTCTATCGAGGAGCTTTTTGCAACGGCGCTGCGGTCTTTGAGACCCATTTTTAACGATCTTCCACATGACTTTACCGAAGAAAATCTTCAGGCACGCCTCAGGGGCATGGTGCTCATGTCCATTTCGAACAAGTTCCGCCGGTTGCTTCTCAGTACGGGCAATAAATCGGAAATCGCGGTAGGATATTGTACACTGTACGGTGATATGAACGGCGGGCTCGCGGTTCTGGGCGATGTCCCGAAAACGATGGTCTATGATCTGGCTAATAGACTAAACGATGAACATGGATGGATACCGGGGCGAATACTGACGCGGGCTCCCTCCGCCGAACTGCGGCCAAATCAGACTGACCAGGATAGCCTTCCGCCTTATGACGTCCTGGATGCTATTCTGGCGGAATATGTCGAGCGCCGGCTGTCTGTAAAGGAGATAATAGCCACAGGACTTGATCCGGAAACCGTGAGGTGGGTGATAAAGCGAGTCGAACTCAACGAATACAAACGCCGGCAGGCGCCTCCGATACTGCGGATAACTACGAAGGCGTTCGGGATTGGCAGACGAAATCCGATCGCGCAAGGATATATCGAAGGCTGAAGTACATTTTTGTTGTTTTTTGCAGTCTTCTGAAAATCGTTTTGTCTTCCGAGTGGAGGAAAATGATGAAAAAAATTGAAGCGATTATAAAGCCGTTCAAACTCGACGATGTGAAAGAAAAGCTTACTAGCCTTGGAATTAAAGGAATGACAGTATCCGAGGTTAAAGGTTTCGGCCGGCAGAAGGGACACACGGAAGTTTACCGCGGTGCTGAGTATGTAGTTGATTTTCTCCCTAAAATTAAAATAGAAGTAGCAGTTCACGACTGGCAGTTGCAAGAGGTCGTGGCAGCAATTCGTGAGTCGGCAAATACGGGCAAAATCGGAGATGGCAAGATTTTTGTTATGCCTGTTGATGAGTGTATTCGAATCCGGACCGGCGAGACCGGAGAAGACGCGCTCTAGATCGTGTCTACCGGGAAACCTGCTGATTGTGACACTGGCAGTTTAAACAATACTTTATGAAAGCAGACGGGATTGGTTTCCGGGCAACTGTTCTTTGTTTCGCCCGTTTTTAGCCGGACCCTAAAGAACGATTCATGGTCCAACGTTTAAATCTCCCACGAAAACTAAAAGAGCTCCGAGATCATTTCGTTCAGGAATGCCGCACGGATGTCCCTGGACTGCTGGCTGCGCGCACCTATTCGTCCAACGTTCATGAGGCCCTGAACAGCGCATTCAGCGAGGATTCGGTCCCCCGCGAAGGGTGGGCTCTCGTTGCTGTGGGCGGCTTCGGCCGCGGTGAACTCAGTTTCGCGTCCGACTTCGATCTTTTGTTCCTTTATAAAAAGCGTTTGCCGGCATTCCTTCCGGAACTGGTTCACGATCTTGTCTACGGACTATGGGATGGCGCGTTCGAAGTGGGACATGCCACCGCTTCGGTTTCTGCTGTCCGTGACATGGTTCATAACGATTTTTCCATTCTGACCAATTATCTCGAAGCGCGCTTCGTTGCAGGCGACGCTGAGTTTTTCGATGACTGGAAGAGGTCCTTTGTAAAGTTGTTCGGCAACCCGAACAGGCGGCGTTTTCTTCAGAATCTGATCCGGTACAGGCAGACAAGACTCCAACAGTATGGTGAAAGCCCATACCTGCTGGAGCCGCACGTCAAGGACGGCGTGGGAGGTCTGCGTGATCTGCATACAATCAGGTGGGCTGGAATCGTTTACCTTCACGACCCTTCGCTTGAGCCGGTGGTCAAAAATGAGTGGCTTACGGAGACCGAAAAACTCTGGCTTGACCAGTCTTACGATTTCCTGTGGCGGGTGAGGCTTCAACTGCACCAGTTGACGGGAAGAAGGCAGGACCGGCTGCTTTTCCCCGAGCAGGAACAGATTGCCGGGCGAATAGGCTGCATGGCCGGAACGGAAGGCTCCGCCGTGGAGGCTTTCATGCGCCTCTATTATCGGTACACTTCGCGGGTGCGCAGAACGACTTCTTTTTTTCTGGAAAGACTTGAAGAATCTCAGAAAAGGTTTCGCGGTTTTTACCTGCGCAGGCGCATTCTGCCGGGCCCATTTCTGCTCGAAGCAAAGCACCTTCACTTTATGGACCCGGAATGGGTGCGCAAAGACCCGGCCGTTCTGATGCGATTTTTCTGGCAGGCAGCGCGTTCGAAGGCTAATTTTCACCACAATGCCGGAAAAATAATTCGGGAAAATCTGGGTGGTTTCGGGGAGCGTGAAAGGCGAAACCCCGAGGTCGTAAAACAGTTCTTTGACATACTGCTCGATCCGGAAAGCTCATTTTCGGTCCTTAAGACAATGCTCGAGACAGGCTTTCTCCAGGCCTTCATCCCCGAATTCTCCTATGTGCGCTACCGTGTCCAGAATGATGTGTACCACGTGTATACGGTTGATGAACACTTGCTGCGCACTGTCCGCGAGCTTCATTTGATAGAAACGGGGAAGGTCAATGGCCAGGAGCCGTTGAAAAGCGCCGGCGAATTAGTAAAGCCCGAGGACCGGCGTATTTTATACCTCGCCGCCATTCTGCACGACATCGGGAAGGGGCGTGGGAAAAACCATTCGCTGCACGGCGCCATGATGGCCGGGGAAATAGCGGCCAGGATTGGCTTGAACGAAAGGGATAAAAGTCTTCTCTGTTTTTTGATCGAACATCACCTCATTCTTGCCGAAACCGCGCTCAAGCGGGATTTGATGGACGAAAAGCCTGTAGCGCAGTGCGCGGTGACGATCAAGGATCGGGAGCGTCTGCTTATGCTTTATATGCTGACGGTAGCCGATAGCCTGGCGACCGGAACGCAGGCCTGGAACACCTGGAAAGCGTCCCTGCTGAGGGAGCTCTTTTTCAAGGTTGACAGGCTGCTGCTGAGGGCAGACCTGGAACCCGAAGACCTCGAGGCGCGCTCCGCGGAAACACAGAGGGAAGTTTTGGCCCTTCTGAACGATCCGGCGGAATCCGAAAGGCTGTCCGAATGGATGGAAAGGCTGTCTTTCAGGTATCTGCTGTCTCAGGTCCCTTCAGAGATTCTCAAGCACTACAGTATGGAAAAGGAACTCGCTCACAATCCGGTTTGCTTCAAGGCAGAACCGGTTGAAGGCGAGATGTGGCAGACGACTGTCATAACACGTGACCGGCCGGGGCTTTTTGCTCTTATTACAGGTGTTCTGTGGACCAGGGGGCTGAATATCCTTTCCGCCGATATCTACACCCGCGAACCCGGCGTGGCCTGCGATATCCTGCGTGTCGAGCGGATTCCAGACCCTCTGCATCCTGATGAACTGTGGACGAGGGTGGAAAGTGACCTGGTGCGCGTGCTTGCCGATTCAGCATATCTGGACGAAATACTGGAGAACAGGCGCAAGCCGTCAGTTTTGCATGTATACAGCCACCCGCGCAAAGATGATAAGGTAGTAATCGATGAAGATGCATCGGACTTTTACACATTGATCGAAGTATATACCTGGGACCGGCCTGGAGTGCTGCACACGATAACCAGGGCATTGTTCGAACTTGGCATTAATATTCAACTTGCCAAGATATCGACCCCCGGAGCACAGGTTGTAGACATCTTTTACGTCACCGACTTGAGCAGCGAGAAGCTGATGAGATACGAAAGGCATGAGGAGGTAAAAGAAAAGCTGCTTGAGTGTCTGTCTACGTGCTGTTGATCTTACCCGTTTGCTTTATTTTTTAGAGTCGGGTGGGAAGGAAAGTACTTTTTTGTTCAAACCCGGCCTTGGCACTTGGATACTAATTTTAGTAGAGTTATCGTATAATTACAGTCTTGATTATCCTTGGCGCATAGCGTCAGGGATTTTTGCCATCCTTTGCGTAACAAAAATGTTTTTTTTCGCAGGCCGAGCCGAGAATGATGTGCCTTTATTTTCGGGCTCGGCATCTGTAAGATGCTTTCGAACAGAAGCGGGGATGGCGGAAGGAAGAAAAGTGTTGACGTTGGCAAGCAAATTGCCTAGACGTTCGGGATTGAGGCGTTCGGTCCCAATTTTGATAACTCACAGGAGGACAATATGACCCCAAAGGAAGTACTGGCTTTTGCAAAAGAAAACGGCGCCAAGATAGTAGATTTCAAGTTCATGGACTTTATCGGGATATGGCAGCATTTTTCAGTTCCGATCGCAGAAATGGGCGAAAGCGACTTCGAAAACGGCTACGGTTTCGATGGATCCAGTATCCGTGGATGGCAGCCGATCCACGCCAGTGACATGCTGATTATTCCGGACCCGACGACGACAGTGATGGAGCCGTTCACTGCCCATCCGACCGTTACGATGATCTGCAACATAGTCGATCCCGTGACGAAGGAAAAATATACGCGCGATCCCAGAAACATCGCTCAAAAGGCTGAAGCATACCTTAAGTTCACAGGGATCGGCGATATGGCCTGGTTCGGCCCGGAAGCGGAATTCTTTATCTTCGACGATATCCGGTTCGACAGCTCGGTTAATTTCGGCTACTACTACATCGATTCGGTCGAGGGTCAGTGGAATAGCGGAAGAATCGAGAACCCGAACCTCGGATACAAGCCCCGATACAAAGAGGGCTATTTCCCCGTGCCTCCGATGGATTCGCAACAGGATATCCGTTCTGAGATGATCCTGACAATGGAGCAGGTCGGTGTGCGCACGGAATGTCAGCACCACGAAGTCGCCACCGCCGGTCAGGCTGAAATCGATATGAAGGCGGCCCCTCTGGTCAAGATGGCTGACAACCTGGCATGGTACAAATATGTTCTAAAAAATGTAGCCAAGAAATATGGCAAGACGGTTACCCTCATGCCGAAGCCGCTTTATGGAGACAACGGCACGGGCATGCACACCCACATGAGCATCTGGAAAGAGGGCAAGCCTCTATTTGCAGGGGACAAGTACGCGGGTCTGAGTCAAATGGCTCTTTGGGCCGCAGGCGGGATACTGAAACATGCCCGCGCGCTGTGCGCCATAACCAACCCGACTACGAATTCCTACAAGAGGTTGGTCCCCGGATACGAAGCCCCGGTTAACCTGGCTTACTCCAGCCGTAACCGCAGCGCCGGCATCCGTATTCCGATGTACTCGCCGTCTCCGAAGCTCAAAAGGCTCGAGGTGCGTTTCCCCGACCCGTCGTGCAACGGCTACCTCGCTTTCGCCGCGCTGCTGATGGCCGCTCTTGACGGTATCGAAAACCGGATCGATCCGGGCGAGCCGCTCGATGCTGACATCTATGCATTGAGCCCGGAAGAGCTGGCCAAAGTTCCATCGACTCCGGGATCTCTTGAAGAATCCCTCAAGGCGCTCGAACAAGACCACGAGTTCCTGCTCAAGGGCGACGTTTTCACGCAGGATGTCATCGACACGTGGATCGAATACAAGACCCTGAACGAAGTGGACGTTATACGCATGCGGCCGCATCCCATGGAATTCAAACTTTATTTCGACATATAAGTTAGCTGGTGTGTCAGGCTTTGGAAGATTTCCGGAGCCCTAACCCGAGTCGATTCTTAAATCCTCCGGGCAGGTATGAAAACCCTGTCCGGGGGATTTTTGTTTTCAATCAATGAGCCTTTAGCTTTCGCAAGCGAGCCGATCATGCGCAAAGGAAATATTTACTCAGTTGTCCGGGACCGGGCGCCCGAGGAAATATTCGAAACCCTCGTCGATTCGGGGGCGGTGAGGGTCGAAAGAATAATATCCGACTCGCATAGTTCGCCGGAAGGGTTCTGGTACGATCAGGACCGAAACGAATGGGTCATGCTCCTGGAAGGCAGCGCCGGTTTGAGGTTCGAAGGCGAAGATGAAGTCGTTCTCTTGGAACCCGGCGACTGGGTAGACATTGCGGCGCATGTCAGGCACCGGGTGGAATGGACCGACCCGAAGCAAAAGACGGTGTGGTTGGCGGTGTTTTATTGAC
>JBKQLC010000158.1:0-81300 GCA_052147195.1 Syntrophobacteraceae bacterium | reverse complement strand
GGTACACTTTGAATCCGGAGTTGGCGATATCCAGAGCGCTCTGGATGCCTGCTATCCCGCCTCCCAAAACGGTAACTGCGCCGGTCTTCTGTGCCTGCCGCATTTCCTTTACCTTCTTTTTGGATATAAGGGTAGTCAACCTTCCTATTTGTCACGGGCTCCAAGCGAAATCAGCTCGGGAGATCTACAAATCGCCCCTATACCAGCCCTTTTCGCCGCAGCAGAGGAAGCGGATCGACAAAGTGCCGCGAAAGCCATCCCGGGGCTTCAATCAAACCACAGGCAAGCCCTATCAGCTCCGTAAAATATATTATGGGGAGCCCGTAGTATCTTCCGGTTTCAGCTTCCATCCGCTCCTGGTACATATCAAGATTTCCCTGACACATCTGGCAGGAAACCACAATAGCCTCGGCCCCAACCCGCTTGGCCATATCGAGCAGTTTCCCGACCATTTTGAAGCCCATGTCAGGCATTGAGATCATAAGGCTCGCCCCGCAACAATCAGTCTTGTACGGCCAGTCGACAGGGCTTGCGCCCAAAGTTTTCACGATCTTGTCTATACTTTGGGGATTCTCGTAATCGGTGGCCCCGGTTATTTCAGGCGGCCTGCTCGCCATACAGCCGTAATAGGAGGCAACCTTGATCCCTTTGAGCTGTCTTTTGATGCCGGAGGCAAGCTTCTGGAGATTGTCGTCGGATGCAAAGAAGTTGGCCAGGTCCCAGATTTTGGGGACATCCGAATCCAGGGTGGTTTCAAACCTGTGGCCATTGTCATTAAGCTCGTGCACTGCGGTTTTGAGGCGGTTGAAACAAAGCGGGCAAGGCACCAGCATGTCGGGATTATGGAGTGTTTGAGCAAGTCTTAGATTGCGGCCAGGCAGGTCGATGCTCGCCCTGTGATTTATACTGTGGGCAGCGGTCGCCCCACAGCAGTTCCAGTCGGGAATCTGCTGCAATTCGATATCCAAGTGCCCGCAAACGGACTCGATAGAATCGGCGTAATCCCGCGCAGTACCTTCAAGAGAACAACCAGGGTAGTAGGTTACCTTCATTGTCCGGTTCCTGTCTGATTAGGATGAGCGCAGAATAGCGCTGACTTCAGCTTTTCCCTTGATTACCGTGGGCAACGGGGCCAAGCGTCCCTTCCTGAAAAGCTTGATGCCCTGCTTGAGCTCTTTGCGCATCTCGCCGGATTTGAGCTTGCTTCCCACCTGTCCGCTCTTGACCCAGTAGGCTGGGAGCAGACCGCCCTCAAAGACCCTGCCCGTTAGCTTCAGGTTCTCGAGGAAAGCCTGATGCAATGCCTTGACCGTGGGTTGGGCCGGAGTGACCCCGGCTCTTACGGCCAGCTCCTTGAAATAGTCCATCAACTCGGCGATTCGAACCCCGTTGGGACACCGCGTGCTGCACGTCTCGCAGGAAGCGCATACCCAGATCGTGCGCGATTGAAGCACCTCGGCTGTTTGCCCAAGAATTGCCAGGCGGATGATCTGGTCGGGAAAAAGGTCCATTGCGAAGCTCGCAGGGCAGCCGTTGGTACATTTGCGGCACTGAAAACATTCCGCCGCATTGAACGGTCCAGCGGCTTCGGCCCTTTGGAGAAAACTGAAATCAGGTGTCATAATTTGCTGCTGCATGATATCAAGCGGTCTCCGATTAACTGGAATGCAGAGAAATGCCCTTATGCCATGATTCGCCCGCGCTATCAGGGCAAAAACGCAGTGAACGCTTTTTTATCAAAACGTCTGTAAAACTTATGTTTTTTTGATTAGATATTTCTGAAGTGAGAAGGAAAAACTGCTGGCTTCGGGAAGAGACCCGAGACCCGGCAAATAGAGCCGGAGACATAAATGCCAAACAGGAGACTTTGCGCATGATACACCGTAAGGAGCAAGAGAGATTTAAATTCAGTCTGCACTTCAGCTAGAGAACGGTAATGCCTTGCCAGCCCTGTTATCTCAAAATTCGTCTTTTTTACCGAGTGTCGGTTATTTTTTAACACAAAAGAATAACCATTGCAAATGTTTTCGAAACACTGCGTTATTACTGGCATCTTATGGAAATTACGGAGTAATTGTGCTTTCAGGCGACAGTTGGAGCTGAATTGTGAAAAGTTTATTTTTCACACTTTATCCCGTGAAACTATGCCAAAGTTGGAACAGGACCATGTTCCATGTACCACGTCAAAAGATTGCGGCACGCCGGGCACATCACGGCAAGTTTTGCGTCTGCCCGCTCCAGTTTTTTAGAAAAGCTCATCACGCAGGCAGGGTCGGAGCAGTGCCCTATACCAAAAGTATGCCCGAGTTCATGCACGGCTTCTTTCTCCATCCTGTCCACAAGAGACGGGCACCCTGGCTGCACCTGCCCGTCAGAAAGCGTTTGAAGCCGGAAATTGGATATTACGGCGCATTTTCCCCCAAACTGTGCCTCGCCAAAAACAAATGAGAAAATCGGGTTAAACAGATCGACAACCGTGATGCCCAGAACCTTCAGGACCCGTGGAGGACAAACTTCCAGCAATTTTTTCAAAATAAGGTTGGAATTGTACTGATGGCGAACGGCGTCCAGTGCGTAATGGGGCAAACCCTGATTCTCAAAAATTATTGCCTCGACTTCGAACTGCTTTTCTATGTTCTCAGCTATTTTCCCCAGATCACTCAGGTCGAAGGGCCCCATCGGGACAATATAGATTATACCGGGCTTAAAGCTCATTGGGGCAACCGTTACGTTCGCGCAAGTCCGAATTTTTGTATTTTCTTGTGCAGGGTCGTCCTGTCGATGTCCAGTACCTTGGCTGCCTTGGATACATTCCAGTTATGGATTTCAAGCATCTTGCCGATATGCGCCTTTTCCACCTCCTCCAGCGCGCGCGGCGGCTCTCCCGGGATCGGCTGAGCGCGTTCGAAAAACGGCAGGTTCCTCGCCATTATTTCAGGCCCGTGGTCGATAACAATGGCCCTTTCGATAACGTTTTCGAGTTCACGCACATTTCCGGGCCATTGATAGCTCAACATCAGTTCCATTGCCTTGCGCTCGATCCGGTTGAATTTCTTTGCGAATTCGAGATTGTATTTTTCCATGAAATGCTCGGCCAGGAGCGGAACGTCATCTTTTCTCTCGCGCAAAGGCGGAAGATTGATATTGACCACATTCAGCCGGTAATAGAGGTCGCTTCGAAACTGGGACGTATCCACCAGACGAATGAGGTCCTGGTTTGTCGCTGTTATCAGACGCACGTCCACGTCGATCGACTCGGTCGCGCCGAGGCGGCTGAAGCTCCTTTCCTGAAGGACCCTCAGCAGTTTCACCTGTGATTTCATGGAAACATCGCCAATTTCATCAAGAAAGAGCGTTCCGCCGTGGGCAAGTTCGAACCGGCCCTTCTTACTGTGATCCGCCCCCGTGAATGCGCCTTTCTCGAATCCGAAGAGCTCGCTTTCGAGTAAGGTTTCGGGTAAAGCGCTGCAGCTTACGGAGATGAACGGACCGTAGCGCCGCGAACTGGTGGCGTGTATGGCGCGCGCAACCAATTCCTTTCCGGTGCCGGTTTCCCCGGTGATCAGAACTGTTGCGCTCGTGTCGGCAACCGTCCGGATCAGCTCGAAAACCTTTTGCATTGCCGGGCTCTTGCCAATGATGTTCTCATACTTGTGCCGCTCGCTTAATTGCTTGCGCAGCAGCAGGTTTTCAGTGATCAATTGCCGGCGCTCGATTATTTTTCGCAGATTCATGCTGAGTTCTTCAACATCGAGAGGCTTGATTATATAGTCATATGCCCCTTCCTTCATGGCTTGCACCGAGTTGGAGACGGAGGCATAGGCGGTCATCATGAGCACCAGGGTCCCAGGGGCGATTTCCTTTATCTGGCGGAGCACCTCGATTCCGTCCATGCCGGGCATTTTGTAATCCAGAAGAACGATGTCCCAGACCTCCTGCTTCAGTGACTCTATCGCGCTCGGACCATCATTTACCGTTTTGACGAAATAGTTTTCTTCCTTGAGCCAATTTGCAAGAGATATACAGACCATCGGCTCATCGTCGACAACGAGAATCCTTGCGTTTTCCTTCATCTGTGAGTCTTTCCGCTTTAGAATCGAGATTTGAGGATAAGGGAGTTTTGAGTTTTTAGTTCTCAGCTCTCACTCAAAACTAAAAACTGCTCATAACTAAAACCTGTTAACTTCGAAGTGAACCTTAACTTTCCAGATCGATTCAGCATTCTTGCAGAGAACACGTGCCGCACTCCTCGGTAGCGAACCCGATAGTGAAACAGGTCCCCTTCCCCACCTCGCTTTGAACACGTATGTGCCCCCCATGTTTGGAAATAATGCCGTAGGCGACTGAAAGGCCAAGTCCTACGCCGCTCTTTTCCGTTTTGGTCGAGAAAAAAGGTTCGAAAATCTTGTCGAGGTCTTCCTGCGGGATACCTACACCTGTATCGCTTATGGACACCTCGACCACATTTTTCCCGGCCTTACACAAAATTTGGCATTGAGGCTCTGGAATAAAGCTGGTGGCAACGCTCAGCACGCCGCCATCAGGCATGGCTTCAATCGCATTCCAAAGGATGTTTATGAAAGCTTGCTGGAGACGATTGAAATCACATTGGATCGAGGGCACCTCAGGGGAGTAGGATGTCATGATCTCGATCTTTCCCATTTCCGCCCGGTGCATGAGCACCTTGAGAGATTTGTTCAGAATTTCATGGACATCGTGTTCTTCTATGCGGACGTCGGTGGTTCGGGAGAAATTCAGCAGATTTCTTGCAATATCCGCGCAACGCCCTGCTTCGTTATTCACGAACCGAATGTAGTCTTGAAGCTCGGCGACCCGTTCGAGCGGAAAAGGCTTCTGCTGAATGATTTTTTCAATCAGTTTATTGAATGTCATGACGCTGGTGAGCGGATTATTTATTTCATGGGCCAGCTCGGCGGAGAGCTTCCCGATGGCCGCAAGCCTTTGAGAGAGAAGCAGGGACTCCTCGAGTTGCTTCCTGGCGGTAATGTCTCTCACGAAACCTACTGTAGAGTAACTCCCGCGATATGATGAAAGAGCACCCATTACAAAGACTGTGACAGAGCTCCCATTTTTTCGCAGCAGTTTGATTTCGTTTAACTCTCTCATCGACTCACCCTTGAGGCGCCGCCTATAACGGGCCAGTGCCGCCTCGACAAAGTCCGGGTGAATTACTTCGGCCAGGGTCATTTCAAGCAGTTCTTCGGCTGTGTAACCGGTAATATGACAGAATGCGGCGTTTGCAAAACGAAACCGCGCTTCGCGTCCCTGCATTTCCGCCACGATGAAAATACCGAGCTCGGCCATATTGGCCGCTTTAGATATTGCGCGAACCTGATGGGCGAAACCCCTTAACTTACCCTCTGTCTTTTTCTGCCTGCTTATGTCCCTGAATTGGCTGATTCTTACTTTAAAGCCACTGGTGGTGATTACCGGCAGACTGCGAACCTCGAATATCTTATCCGACCCCGCCAGGCGGCCCTCATTGTGGAAAAAACAGGCTATCCAGTTATCGGCCAGATCGGAGGGTATGCTGCAGCATCCTTCCCGATTGAAAAGAGCCCGGTAACATATCTGCCCAACCCTGTCCCCGACGGCCTCGATCATCGGTCTATTCATGAACTTGATACGGTAGTCGTCTCCAATTACACAAAGCGGGTCTTCAAGGGCATCTGCAAGCGAGGCGAAATAATCCCAGTCGTATCTGAGTTCAACCTGGGTGGCCTTAAGAGCGGATATGTCGCTGATGACCCCTCTTATACGCGCGGGCCGTCCCGACGAATCTTCACCAATCGGCCCCCTCATCCAGAGCCAGGCGGTTTTGCCCGCGCCTGTATTTATTTTGAACTCGGCAGAGCAATAGCGGTCCTGAGCAAATCCGGCATTGACCTGTTTCACAAGATATCGCCGGTCAGTATCGTGCACTATATCCAGCAAAGTTTTTCGGCGGGCCAGAAAGTCTTCGACATTATAACCGGTAAGAGACTCGAAGTTGCTGTCCAACAAATGAAAATGCCATTCAAAATCGAGTTCAAATCGGGTGAGATCGCGGATTTGGAATGTATCGGGAAGGGGTTCTTCTGCACACTCGAAAGACGGTGCAACAACCTGTCTGCTCATGGCTGCTCCTGGCAAATACGAACGCGAATCTGAAAGGACTGGTCGCAACTTCCGTTACAATATCATTGTCGGGATGAATTTCCTAGAAGCTTGTCGAACACTCTTTCCTTCATTAGGATAAAGCGGAATCCAGCGGTGTTTCATCGGCTTCGATGGTCGAAAAGGCGATGGACCCCGGCGTCTGCGCCCCCGATCCCGGATCGATTCCACCCGGATCAGCCTTCCCCGCACTTGATCCGGGTCAGGCTTGACAGGCGCCGATCCCGCGCTCACTGGCAGTGAGCGTTCGCGCAAGTATTAACACGGTCATTTACATAAGAGTCAAAAACCCTTAAACAGGGTATTTGATGGATTCATATATGATATGAGAAAGGCAACTATTTATGGCGGTAATTGCAATCGTTGGAAGACCCAACGTCGGCAAATCCACTCTTTTCAACAGGATCACCAGGAGCAGGCAGGCCCTTGTCGATGACCTGCCCGGAGTCACCAGGGACAGGAATTATGCGTCTGCCACCTGGGACGAAAAAAGCTTCACCGTTGTCGATACAGGAGGGTTCATCAGCAAGGACGCGGCCCTGTTCGACCATGCCACCCGGGAGCAGATATTTCATGCCCTCGAGGACGCCGACATACTTCTTTTCGTTGGAGACGGCAAAACGGGGCTGCATCCGGAAGATTCCGCACTTTTCGACGCTCTGCGCCGTACGTCCAAGCCCATTTTTTTTTCAGTAAACAAAATTGACGGGCCGGAACAGCAGGGACATCTGGTCGATTTTTACGCCCTCGGAGTCCAAGACATCTACCCGATCAGTTCTGCGCACGGGTTTGGGGTGGGAGACCTTCTCTCGGATATGGTCGAGCTTATTCCTGAGCCAACCGGCATGCAAGAAGGTGAAGAGGACGAGGTTTCCGAAATTCGCATAAGCGTTCTAGGGCGCCCGAACGTTGGAAAATCAACTCTGGTAAACCGAATTCTCGGCGCTCCGCGCGTCATCGTGAGCCCAATTCCAGGAACTACGCGTGATGCGGTAGACACACCCTTCGAGCGCGACGCTCAAAAATATCTGCTAATAGATACAGCAGGCATAAGGAAAAAGGGAAAGACGTGGGAAAAGCTCGAAAAGATCAGCATCATCAAGGCGCTGCAAACCATCGATAAAAGCCATGTCTGCATTCTGCTGATAGACGCCTCGGAGGGCGTAGCCGATCAGGATCTTCACATCGCCGGATATATCCAGGAACGCTATCGCGCATGCATCGTAGGGGTAAACAAATGGGACGAATTCAGTTCGGACCCCAAGATCAGGAAAACTTTTCTTGAAGACCTGAAGTACCGTTTCCGTTTCATGCCCTTCGCCCCGGTCCTCACCTTTTCCGCACTCACCGGCAAAGGCGTGCAGAAATTGATCCCGACGGTCCGCGCGGTTTTCGGGCAATACAGCAGCCGGGTCTCAACAGGCATTCTCAACAGGGGGATCCAGGATGCTGTCAACGCACACGAGCCGCCGATCGTTAAAGGCCGACGGCTCAAGTTTTTTTACGGGACACAGGCCGGGACCCGCCCGCCAATGTTCGTTCTGTTTTGCAATTACCCCGGCAGTATCCACTTTTCCTACGAACGCTTCCTGCTCAACAGGTTCAGGGAAACCTTCGGCCTGGACAAAACACCCATCAGGCTCGTATTCCGCGGCAGGAAACAGAGGGACCGTGAATAACCCCCCAGTGGGCATGAGCGCCAGCGGGACGATAGAGACTCATGATTTGACCGTTTGTGGCAGGAATTTGTACTGGGAAAATCAGCAACGCGGGCTGCCGTGGCCGATCTCAGACCTGAAAGAATCGGGTGATTAAGAGAACTGTTCAGTTTTCCAACGAACACTGACTGTTGTTCCAACTCCCCGTAAGGACTCAATCCGGAATTGTCCGTCTGAAAGCTCCGCCCGCTCACGCATGGATGTCAGGCCGAATTTGGCGCACTGCCCTTTCGAGACAACCGCAGACTGGTCGAATCCGACTCCGTCGTCGATTATGCGCAATTGAATCCAGTCACCTTCGAGCGAAAGGCTTAACGATATTTTCCGGGCCTGGCTGTGCTTTGCCGAATTGTTCATCGACTCCTGGATGATTCTGAATATGATGATTTTAAGGTTTTCCGGTACCTGTGCATCTTCGAGCCCTACCTCTTTTTGGACCCGGATATCAGTGTAAGTGACCTCAAATCTTCTGCAAAACCAATTTATAGTGGCAACTATTCCAAGATCGTCGAGTATTGATGGCCGAAGATCTGTAATGATTCGTCTGGACTCATCAATCGCTTGTTCCAATGCCCTTGCCAAGCTCAGGAAAGCTTCTCGGAATCGCGGGTTTTCCTTGAGCTGCGCCGCCGTGTTCTCCAGGCTAAACTTAACGGCGCTGAGCGATGATCCAATACTGTCGTGCATCTCCCTTGCGATTCTTTTCCGCTCGTCTTCCTGTACGCGAAGGAGCTGAGACGCCAGGAGTCTCAGCTCTTCCCGGGATTCTTTCAATTCGATCAGGGTTTGTGCAAGCTCACGAGTCCGCTGATGAACGCGCAGTTCGAGATTGTCATGGGCGATTCTGAGTTCTTCCCGAATGCGCTTCAACTCGCTTATATCTCTCCAGGCGGCAACAGCACCCGTCACATTTCCGAAAGTATCTCTAATTGGACCGGCGCTCAGAAGTACTGCAATTTCACCTTCATTGTGTTGTTTCGTTAGAGTTTGCTCGAGGTTCGACGAGATCTTTCCATGCAGTGCGGCTTCCCTGATCGGCTCCAGCAAACCGGACCCGTCGGGCAACTCAGCCAGGGCCAAATCGAGATTGGTAAGGGGGTTCCTGCGTTTTCCACCGAAGAGCCCGACCATGTCGAGAGCGTACCTGCTAAGTGCCTGCACCTGGAGCTCCGGGGAATCGACAACGGCGATCCCCTCCGGAATGTATTCGAGCAGGGCTTCCAGAATCGACTGCCGCTGTTCGGCTTCGTTTGCCCGCCTCTCGGCATCTGCACGGGCTTCGGCGTGCTGAATGGTTCGCTGCCTGACCAGCTCCTCCAGATTGCTTCTGTGCTGCTTCAGTTCCTCCTCGATCTGCTTGCCCATCAAAGAGTAGCGGATCGAGCGTTCCAGGACGGGAGGCGTAAATTCGCCCTTTACGAGGTAATCAGAAGCGCCCGCCTCCATGACTTTGAGATCGATAGAATAGTTCCCGTGGGCCGTGAGGAAGATGATGGGGGCCTTGCAGCCTCTCGCAACAGCATCTTTCAACAGATCGAGGCCGTTATGTGCTCCCATAACGTAATCAAGAAGGTAGACGTCGTGCTCCTGCCTTGCAATTGCCTCCAGACCCGCCTCATAAGACTGAACCCAATCCAGACTGAATCTGGCGATTTCGGCAAGCATATCGGAGACTATGAGGAAATCCTCCTCGTCATCATCGATCAACAGTACGCGAACGTGGTCTGTCATCCGGGTCCCTGCCTCAGAGTTTTTCGACCGAAAGCCATACTCCATATAGAATCGATCCTGAATCATCGGAAGCGAAATCGACAACCGGAGATAACCGGTCCAGTGGATCTTTATAGCCGAACCGATTTCCGATTTCAATCCGTTCCCCGTCTAAATGCACTGGGTCGCGTGAAGCCTCGCCGCAAATGCAAATGACGCTGAGCCGGTCTTGTGCCGAAAAGGGATTTTTGCTCAGATCCGAGTCTATGCAAACAAGACAGGCTACTTAAACAGGTAGTACTCATGAAAATGGTGGACAGGTCCATGTCCGAGGCCCAGAGGCAGTCCTTGGGCGATAGCACCTGTTATGTAGGTTTTTGCCTGACCAACAGCGTCTTCCACCGATGATCCACGCGCGAGAAACGCAGCTATGGCAGAGGCGAAGGTGCAGCCCGTACCATGAGTATGAGGCGTCTGATAGCGGACACCGGTGTATTCACGAAAATTGCGCCCGTCCCAGAGCAGGTCCGTTGGGCTTCCCGGCAGGTGGCCTCCTTTGATTATCACGTATTTCGGCCCGAACCCTCTTAGCTTCACAGCCGCGCGCTTCATATCTTCTGCGCACTCAATCCGCACCCCCGAGAGGACCTCAGCCTCCTGCAGGTTCGGCGTGATTATCAGGACTATCGGGAAAAGTTGAGAAACAAGAGTCTCAATCGCGTCTGCCTTCAGGAGGCTGTCTCCGCTTTTTGCGGCCATTACAGGATCGACAACCACCCTTTCGAGCTTGAGTTCTTTCAGATCGGAGGAGACCCTCGATATAACAGCAGCATTTGAGAGCATCCCCGTTTTCACGGCATCAACCCCTATGTCCAAAACTACGGAGCGAATCTGCGATGAGACGAAATCAGGATCGACTTCGACTATTCCATTCACTCCCTGTGTGTTTTGAGAGGTCAGGGCCGTTACAGCGCTCATGCCGTAGACACCCAGGGCCGAAAACGTCTTCAGGTCGGCCTGAATACCAGCTCCGCCGCTCGAATCAGACCCCGCTATCGTGAGAGCCCTGGGAATTTTCATCTTGTGCCCCAAAATCGAAATCTTTCCTCATTTGTTTTCCGCGAAATGGTCCCACCCTCTTGCGGACGGGGTAATCCTTTTCCCATCTGCAAGCAGGAGCCATATCACACCGGTTTCGGCAGTGATTTTTCCAATTTGCGCGCATGAATTCCCGGTCTCATCCAGTAACATTTTTTGGAGACCGGGAACAGATTCGGGGCTGGCCGTAAACAAAAGTTCGTAGTCTTCGCCTCCCGACAGAACCCATTCCAGCGAATCCGCACCCGCCAACCGGGCCGTCTCGGCAACCCCCTGGCTTACCGGAAGGCTTGAGACCTCGATTTCAGCTCCCTTACCGCTGGATTCGCAGATATGACAAAGATCGGCAATCACTCCATCGCTTACGTCTATCATAGCGTTGACCCGGCCGGACCGAGCTAGAAGCCGTCCTTCGGCAAGGCGCGGCTGAGGACACAGATGTCTTTCGAGCAGCTCCTTCCTGCTCTCAGAACTCAGTGCAAGCTCCGGCCTCCGGATCAATTCCAACCCCGCTCTGGATTCACCGGGCCAGCCTGTCAAAAGTATCGCGTCCCCCGCTTTGGCTGTGCTCCTCAGCGTGAGCAGCTCCGGGGCGATTGCCCCCAGGAGCGTCAGGTCCAGTACGATGCCGGATTTCATGAGGCTCAGATTTCCACCCACGATGGATGCGCCCGCAAGCGCGGCCTGCTCTCGCATGCCGCGATACAACTCATCGACATAGTCAACTTCGGTATCGCCTGGAATTGCCAGCGAGACGAGCACCCAACGGGGGTCACCGCCCATTGCGGCAATATCGCTCACATTTATCGCAACCACTTTGCGTCCAAGTTGGTATGGGGTCATGGCTTTGCGCGTGAAATGAACGCCCTCCACCTGAGTATCACAGGTGGCCAGAAGGTATTCCGGCCCTGAGGTATCGAGAACGGCTACATCGTCCCCGATCCCCCTGACCACCCCCGGGGCCTGCTCCGCGAGCATGGCCGATATGCGCCCGATCAGCCCGAACTCTCCGATTTGCCCAACTCGCACACTATTTCTCCTGAGTTTGCGGCAACAACTATACCGCATGACAAGAAAGCGCCCTATCCTTTTTTCCGATAAGCTCCACATCCGAAGTGAATTCGGCTCCGACTCGCAGGACTTTCTCGTTGTTCTTGCAACTTTGCGCCAGAAACTCTCCCCGGACTCGAATTCACTGGACATCAAAATGTCCACACAATAAATTCCCCAATCGGAATCCACCGCTGAGTTCAGCGTTTAAATTCTCTCTAAAGCCCGTATAAATTATCCAACTTTTCCATTGATTAGGAGGTTGAATGGATTTCCTGGTATTCAAATTTCCATTCTCCCAGGTTGAAACCTCGATCTTAATTCCACCGCTTGTCGCCTTTTGCGTTTCCATTTTTACGTCCATGGCCGGCATATCCGGAGCTTTTCTGCTGCTTCCATTCCAGGTCAGTTTTCTTAATTTTACTACACCATCGGTCAGCGCGACCAATTTCGTCTACAATATCGTAGCCATCCCCAGCGGCGTGTACGGTTATCTGCGTGAGGGCAGAATGGCATGGCCGCTGACGCTGGTAGTCATTATCGGCACCCTCCCGGGCGTTTTCATCGGTTATTATCTACGCGTCCTGTATATGCCCGATCCGCGCGATTTCAAGCTTTTTGTGGGATGCGTGCTGCTCTATATCGGCCTGCGCCTCCTCTATGAGATGACCCCGAGGTCTCAACGGGGCAAAAAAGAAATGAAGGCCCTGGAAGACAAATTCAATCAGCATATGAAAAAGCTCAAGGAACAGCGGAGCGGCAAGATATCTGCGGGCATTCCGGCAGATGCAGTTG
The DNA here is from genome assembly GCA_052147195.1 of Syntrophobacteraceae bacterium. GTDB lineage: Bacteria > Desulfobacterota > Syntrophobacteria > Syntrophobacterales > Syntrophobacteraceae > SbD1. Next base: position 68,752 of record JBKQLC010000158.1, on the reverse strand, counting down.
TAAAGACGATTTCAGTCTCTTTGCGCAAAGTAGAATACGAATTCTGGGGCCAGCGCTATTGTTTTAACACCATTGGCATGTTCCTGCTGGCCTTTGTCGTTGGAATAATCGGGGGCACGTACGGGATAGGCGGGGGGGCGATAATCACTCCGTTCTGCGTGGCCGTGTTTAACCTTCCAATTTATACGGTCGCAGGCGCTGCGCTCATGGGCACATTTATCACCTCCATCGCCGGGGTTTTCTTCTACAGTATGCTACCGGCTGTGACGGGGCCGCCGACCGGGCCGGACTGGCTGCTGGGCGCGCTTTTTGGTTTCGGGGGCTTCTTTGGAATGTACGCGGGCGCCCGGCTTCAAAAATACGTTCCCCAAAAATTTATGAAGTTGATGCTCGGTATTCTCATCACCTTCCTTGCGGTTGGCTATGTCTGGCAATATTGGCAGTAAAAAGGGCCGTTTCCGATGCACGAGATTTTACGATCACGCTTATTGACTCTCGCGCCCTCTCATGAGATAGTTTGACATTAAAAACGTGTTTTTGGTCCTATTGACAGACAATCAGCAATCGCATTGTTTGCCCCGCAGTGGCAGAGAAGCCTCTGTGGGTAGTTTTTTTTGCGAGGAGAACGAAATGAAGAAGTCAGGGTTAATTGTTTCTGTCCTGGTAATTTCCGCATTATTGGCCGGTTACGGCTTATACGTATCCGCAGCCGACAAGCCGTCCCAGAAAGCTGCCGGACAGGACGCCGCCTCATCCACTCCAAAGGATGAGACAAAACTTCAGAATGCCGCAATGGTGAATGGGAAGCCCATCCCGATGTCGGATTATCAGGCGGGGCTCGATCAACTCAACCGTCAGATCGGCATGACGGGCCGCCAGCCAGACGAAAAAGAAATGCCGACATTAAAGCAGAGAATACTTGATAACCTGATCGCCCGCGAACTCATGAAACAGGAAATTGAGAAAAAGGGGATAAAGGTTGATGAGTCCGAGGTGGATGCTCAACTGGATACGGTGAAGAAGAGCACCTCACCTGAAGACTTCGCAAACTCACTTAAGCAGATGAACATGACCGAACAGGCGCTTAAGGAACACTTCGCCTCACAACTAGCCATAAAAAAACTGATAGATACGGAACTGGCATCGAAGGTGGTTGTGACCCCGGAAGAGGTGAAGGCTTTCTATGACAGCAACCCCGACGTATTTAAAACTCAAGAAATGGTCCGGGCAAGCCATATCCTCGTAAAAGTGGATCAAACGGCCAGTGCCGAGGAAAAGGCCAAAGCGCTGGAAAAGATCAAAGGCATTCAGAAGCGGATCCAGGCTGGGGAGGACTTCGCCCAGGTGGCAAAAGAAGTCTCCGATTGTCCCAGCAAGGCCAATGGCGGCGACCTCAACTTTTTCCAGAAGGGCCAGATGGTGGGGCCATTCGAAAACGCAGCTTTTGCGATGAAGCCGGGGGAAACCAGCGATATCGTGGAAACCGAGTTCGGATATCACATCATAAAACTGACCGATAAGAAAGCACCTGGAACGATGTCCTTCGATGAAGTAAAGCCCCGGATAGAACAACATTTGAAAAGTGAAAAAATGTCTCAGGAGTTCCCTAAGTATATAGAAACACTCAAATCCAAAGCCAAAATAGAGATTTTGGTAAGTTAGCGCATTTTCAAATATGTCGCGTTATTGAAAACCCCCCTCCTCCGGGGGGTTTTTCATTTCGCGATTAGATCCAATCCGGTCAAAACGATCTTCGACCTGCTCCGCCCGGAGCATCGCCTGAATCAGGCCGGGAAGCGGCGCCAGCCCTCGCATAAACCGGTAGACTTCTTCCCTTCCCCCACTACGTATTCCCATAATTTTTATAATTCTGGTTTGTGATTTTGGCCATTCCCTGCTGAGCAGTTTTATGCGTGCACTGGATGTCATTATCTTGACTGAGGCGCAGAGTAGGGGCGCGGACTCCGATGCTTTAACACACATGCATGCAGGGCAAATTCGATCAAAGCGGCAATCCCTGGCAAATTTCTTGCAACTCCCCTTGCTGATGCGGAATTTCAGCTCCAGATCAACTATCCACCGCCATTGGGTTCGAGTGCGCTCAGGTGGACAGAAGAACTTCAAGATCGTGTTTCATAGGAAAAAAGGAGTTCACAGGTGTCCATTCATGCAGTTGTAACGGGAGGCGCGGGTTATCTCGGATCGATTCTGTGCGAGCATCTGCTGGATGCGGGCCACCGGGTTACCGCCGTAGATAACCTGACTTTTGGTCAGCCTAGTCTCTTCCACCTGTGTGGCAATCCGGACTTTGACTTTGTCTTCGGTGACGTTCGTGACAGGGGCCTAATGGTGCGGCTGATCAAGGAAGCAGACGTGATCATTCCGCTGGCGGCCATGGTCGGCGCCCAGACGTGCAGCCGCAATCCCTGGGACACAAAGTCGGTAAACCTCGACGCAATCAGAATGCTCAATGACATCCGCAGCCCGCGGCAACTCGTCATTTTTCCGACAACCAACAGCGGGTACGGAGCCCAGTCGGGGAACGTTTGCTGTACCGAAGAAACACCCCTTGAACCCATCTCGCTCTATGGACAGACCAAGGTGCATGCCGAGCGGGTATTATTGGATTCGCCCAATTCGATAACTCTTCGTTTGGCAACCGTTTTCGGCATATCACCGCGGATGCGCACCGATCTTCTGGTAAACCATTTTACCTACGCGGCGCTGAAGGACGGCTACATCGTCATATTCGAGAAGGATTTCAAGAGAAACCATATCCACATCCGTGACGTGGCCGACTGCTTCGTGCATTGCATCAAGAACGCCGACCGCATGATCGGCCGCCCTTTCAACGCAGGGCTCGATAATGCCAATTTGTCCAACGAGGAATTGGCCCTCAAAATCAAGGAATACATTCCTAACTTTTATATCCACTTTGGTGAGAACGGCCACCGACCCGACGAGCGCAATTACATCGTGTCGAACCAACGCCTGCGGGAGGCCGGCTTTGAAGCCAAACGGTCACTGGATGAAGGTATTCGGGAACTCTTGAAAGGCTACAGCACGCTGGGGCGGGGTCAATTTAAAAACGTTTAGCGCAGGCGAGATTATATACTCGAATATTTAGCCGATTTTGGTTTCAACTCGGTCATATTATTGACGGGGTGCGAAGGCGACAAGGTCAGCCCAGCTTCAGGCGAAGCATACATAGATATGAATCTCAGCTACCACCGTGAGAAAGAACCCTTCGACACCGCTGGGACGGTTCGCGGAGCACTTCACCTGCGCTACTCTGAACCGGTATTGATAATCAACGGGGATTCCTTTTGCGAATCCGATATGAACGCATTCCTTACCTGGCATGAGCAATGGGGGCCGAGGTGTCGGCGCTTCCAGCGCAAATGTCGAGCGGCTTGATCGCAAATTCGACGCGATCAATGCCGCAGGAGTGTTTAAAATGGCGCTCAAATCGCAAAGAAGGGCACTTCAACATACTGATCCGTTTGATGCTGCTAAGTGTTTCTGCTCACCTCTTAATGTTTGATGCCAGATACGCAATTGATGTCTGTTGAATGCATCTCATGTTTTCTGCCAGTTTAATAACGCATTCCACGCTAGGATATTTTTCTGTTATTTCTTTGGCAATTTCTTCAACATAGGCAACGGAAGTGATAATTACAGTATCTATACATCTATCCGTAATAATGGATGGATGTAGAATTTCATGGCCATAGAAATAACTACCTTGTTTTTTAATATCCTTGTCTATTACATATATCTCTTTATCCCATAGGATACTGTGGTTTCTGAATAATTTATCTGCAACGGCACCGCACCCCCATAATGCAATGGGTTTGTTGTCCCGTGTAACGCTTCTCAGTATAACCTCGAATTCACGAAAGCCCAGTTCATATTCATACGTTCTATCTAACACCTTCCTCAAGGATTCCATTATGTCTTCTTTGAAGTTATTGATATTATTATCCATATAGTCGACCATATTTGCAAAATCGGAATAGGTTAGTTTGTATTCTACATCGCCACTTAATGATAGGGGTCTTTCGAAGAAGTCAGCATACGTTGTGTCTAGATAATTATCAAGTAGATATTTATGAATATTTGTGGCATCCTCTTCTAATTTTATAGCCATATCTTTTGGCAAAAAGAATTTTGTACCGTGATTTGATTTTTCCCATGCTATCAGTTGAGCCTTTAATATATCTTGATGCGTATTTAGTGTAAGTCTATTCAATATATCTTTAAAATATATCGTTTCAGCGTAAGCCAAGGACTCATTTTGCAAATTTTCCGGTATAATAAAGTCATCGGTGAGGACGAGATTTATAGCATCCACAAAGTCAGCGTATATGCTTCCATGTTTAAAGTATTCCTTGCCATATTTTCTGAATATTAAGTTCTCCTTCCCTATTCTATTTCCCCAGAAATTCAAACAACTCAGGTAGTATTGATAAAAGTATTTTATGTGAGGGTACATATTTGAGAGTCTATCGTCATTAGTTGTATCTTGGTTTTTAATAATTTGCGCTGCCACGCTCAGAACGAGTTCACGAAGATCCCTAACATAGATAATAGCCTTTATAGACATGCCAGGGAAATAATCAAGAAGGTCATTGACTGCTTCATCACACATTAATGGAATTCCTTCAGATGAGAGAATAATCGATTCTTCTTTGATGCTATCTATCTCATTTGCCAGGTCGCGAAGTAATTTATCTTGCTGTGCAACGTAGTCTATGCTATATAATATATTTAAATACACTTTAGAGTACTTATAATGAAGTATCCATACAAGTGGATGATGGCCTCCATCATCCCACCTACATGCCCTTATATAGTGAAATCCTTTCTCTGAAAGTAATTCATCATTAGAACTAAGAAAGCGCTGTATAGCTGAGGTCCCTGTTTTCGGAGGTCCCAAATGTATGTATAGAGTTTTTTTCATCACAGCCCTCACGTTTTGGGCAAGGTCGCCTCGATTGTGGTATTCGCAAGGCCAATTCTCCGGTTTCTGTCTCGATTTGTTCGATTAAGCCATAACCAGCTATCAGCCTTTTCATTCTAAATCAGAATTATATTGTAACATCTCAGACCGAAGTTTGGCAGTAGCAAAAAAATGGATTCATAATTTCATAACAAGATGGGGCAACTCAAGAAGATAACCAGGGTATCCGCGATGCGCTGCGGCAGGAAGGTGGGTAAACATCGCTGCGGAGAGGAATTCACCATACGGCATTTTACACGGATGATCTACGACTTCGAGGGTATAAGGTTCGATACGGACAAATACGCCGGGTCGGGACCCAAGCGCCCGAGAGTTGAAAAGCTGAGCAAAATCATCCCGGACATCAGCCTGAGGCCCCCCTTGTTGGCGCAGTCCATTCAGTAGAACACTAAAAGCAAATTCGACCGGACAGCGGTAATGCTTGTTAATCAGTCTTTCGGCGGATGGGCTCTCTAGTAAGCAAATGAATTCGAGCGATCAGCTTTTCGGTTACATTTTCCCACCCGTAATGGGACCTGACATGTTCCGAGACTCTTAGCGCTCTTTCTTTGGCTGCGTCGTTCTTTTCAAAGACTTCCCGCATATTTGCCTGGAGAGCATTTATATCCGGCTCCAGTACCCAACCGGCGCCACTTGCCAGCTTAACGTCTTTCGGCTCGAATTCCCTGCGCCTGGACGGGATCATAAACACCTGGTCAGGCGAGCAGAAATCGTCCGTCGAGCCCCCGGCGGTAGTGATTACGGGAACGCCGCATGCCATGGCCTCGAGTACGGGAAGGCCAAATCCTTCCGCGCGGTACGGGTGGACCAGACAGTTACAGGCTGTGTAGAGCCCCGGAACCTCTCCGGGTTGCAGAACTGTCTGCATATGCAAGATTTCCGGGGCGCTCGGATCTTTCTGCATTTCCCGGATTATTCTCCCCACGCCCTGATCGATATAGAATTGCTGTTGCGGTAGATCCTTTATGATCAGAACGACATCGTCGCTACTGCTGAACGCGCCCCTGTAAGCATCGAGAAGAAGGTCGACACCCTTTCGCCAGAGCCCCCCCCCGACGAATAAGAACCTGAACTTTTTTGATGATTCCATGGAGCGCTTCTGAACTTCAGGATGAAATTGGTCGACGTTCACGCCCAGTGGTATGACGTGCACGCGGTCCGACGGGATGCCGCTGGCAATGTATGTTTTCAGAACATGCCGGCTGGGGACCCATAGCTCGTCCACCAGATTGGCCATTGGTTCAATCCAGTTTGCCGGCAGCCTGCCGTATTCCCATGGCTGCATGATCACCCAATGACCCTGCCCTGGCGGGTTGAAATCAGGTGGCCACTGTTGTCTGAAATGAACATCAGCTTTGCCCGAAAGTGGCTTATTGGTCCTTTGAACGATCTTTTTGAAACGCGGATCGGCATTGGATTCGATGTTGTCCTTTTCAAAAGGGATAATTGAAACTTCGTAGCCGGCGTCAATCAATTGGAGGCAAAACTCCCTGTTGACCAGGGCAAGCGAATGAGAAACCAGTTGAGAACCTTCCCAGGCTATCCTCGTTGTCGACTTTCCGGCAGTCGCCTCTATCTGCGATCTCTTATATTCCCATCCCGAATTGATCGCACTGATCGCCATCGGGACGGTCGTATTTGGACCCAGCGCGTACGAGACGTCGGGAGCCAGAGCATGCCGTTCATCCGGGGTCATATCGTAGGCGGAGCGCATGGCGAGGCGAACATCTTTTACATGGAGCTGCGGCATGAATGCGCCCCTATGGTGAGGCTGATACAAGAGCATTTCCTGAGTCAGTTCGGACTTCGCATGTTGATCCACGGCTATGCACACCCCGACCTTGCCAAGCCCTAACCCATCGGGGATTATTACCATTCGCTGTCTCACCCGCGCCTCGCTGATTGGAGATGTCGAGGCGGTATCAGTGGACATGTATACATTACAGCTATCGATTAAATTAACAATGCCGGTTCGTGTTCCCAGGTTTTCATCAATGATAATCTTTGCTCCCGAACCGGTCTTTTGGCGCAGAGAGTTGACAAGATTATGAAGGTCCTGCCTGGGCTTGCCGGGAATAGGGTGCCATGAAGGATAGTTAACCTTCAGGTAAAGTTCGACACTTTCATTTCCCTTGAATTCCGCGAGATATGCCTCGATCAGGGTATCCCACCGTCGCCGAGGCTGAAACATCGCAATAGACAGAAAGCGGAAGGGCTTTTCCTGTGTAGCCGGCTCGGGCGTTGGCGGCGGCACAAAAGGATTTTCCAGCCACGGATGGGGCCAATAGACTAACTGGATTTTTTCGCGCGGCAACCCGGCGGAGATAAAAGCTTCCCGCTCTTTCTCCACCATCAGCCAGACCTGGTCCATTTCATTGCACACCTCAATCCATTCTGCGGGAGGCAAGTTGCCCTGCTCACTGCTGTCAAAGGTAGTGGCTATTATGCGCAGGTTTGGCCGAGGCAGCTCCAAATCAAGCCAGATTCTCTGCGGAAGGTGCGAGATAATAGCCGTAATCGGCGGGATAAGAGGTGTTGTTTCAAGCGATTTGAAAAGAGCAAGGTCGCAATCATCCAGCCCTGGATCGATCTCTTTGTTGGACAAGATCCTGATGTGCGCTCCGGCTTTATGCAAGGCGGCAACAGCAGCCCGCGCTCCGACCCCATAGCCGCTACGATTATAAAATGGTGCGATCCAGACTATCGTTCCGGGCAACAGCCCAGCCTGTTCGTCCATTATGTTCATTCTCCTGTCTTCACCTGACCCTGTTCAGGCAGCAGAGAGCCTGCGGTCACGCCGCTGCATAGAGCACCGTTTCTCCGGTAAGGCTCGTGTAGTTCCTCAGATATAGGCGATAGCCAACCCCCAGGCCATGGAGATAGAGTGGTATTTCCCACAGGTGGCTGGGAGAATGGTAAACGCAGATACCCAGATCCGGGCGATTCGCCTGTATAGTCTTTTCTGCGCCTTTAAGCGCTTCAAGCTCCGCGCCTTCGATGTCCATATTGATAAAAGTCGGATGAAAGCCTGGAAGGACATGATCTATCGAAACACATTGAATGCGGGCCTCCCCCGATGCCAGGATTCTTGACCCGAAACTTGTATCGGAGTATGTGAACGGTTCGATTGCCTCATGACTGTAAACGGCACAAGGGATGGCAGTCACCCGCCGGGCAAGCTGCTCCTGGTGCCTTGACAGGTATTGCGCTGCCAATCTGAATTGATTGGGATCAGGCTCGAAGCACACCAGTTCATCGACTTTGCCCACCTGACCGAATATCCTGGACATCTCCCCTACGCTTACCCCGCAGTAGATGAAACGCGAATAGTTACGGGTAAGTGGAATGCCTTTGGGGGTATATTGTTCATTTCTGTCACACATGGGAATGGAAACCGGTTTACGCTGCAGATGGGTCTGCAGACACCGAACATAGATTTCTCTGCTGTGGTCGTCAGCAAAAATATCGAGGCAGGATTCGATTCGTTCTCTTTGATTTATGTAATATTGATATCCGCCATCCTCCAGTTCCTGCGGCAAGCGAAAGGGGTTGTGGATCTCATAGATATCCATCAGGGAAATGATATGACGAAAACCCAGTTGGCGCAGAGTTTTGACAACTTCGTCAAAGTAAGTTTGTTTTCCGAGACAGACGACCACCAGCCCATTCTGCTTTTCCTCCTCGGCAGGCTGATATTCGAGAGGAGAAAAAGCAGGTATACCCTCGAAGGTGTCGCCGTGGCTGAATTTGCGATCCAGTACCACAGACGGAATGTATCCGTATCGGCGCATGACAATCTCTTTGAAGTAATGAAAAGACTCACCAGCCCCATAGACAATGATCTTCCGGCCTTCGAATGCCTTGCGAATGTAAAAGGCGTCATCCGGGAATGCAACGTGTTCGAACAGGCTGGAAAGAACGGCTTTGAAGTCGTTCATCAATATTTATCTCCTCACAGAAAACTTACAATTCAATTATGGAGGCCAGCCCTTGATCTATGGCACAGCAAACAGAACGGTCTCTCCAAAAGTTGTGCTGTGGTGCCTGAGATAGAACCTATATCCCGGGTGGAGTTGATGGATGAATAGCGGGATTTCGAAAATATCATCCCGCTTGTGATAAACGCTGATGGCCAGCTTCGGCCTATTGCGCTTAATCGTGTTGGCCGCACCTCGAAGCGCCTCTATTTCAGCGCCTTCCACGTCCATTTTCATAAATGAGATTTCCACGTCCGGAAGCAGTTCGTCAAGGCTGACCACTTCCACCTCAAGATTGCCGTCTTTGTCCAGGCTCCCAGCCGTGCCAGCACGAGATCGATCAGGATTAAAAAACCGCAGGCGTGATCTGTGTGACCAAAGTCCATACGGCAGACATCTCACATTGGCGAGATGATTCATATTCGCCGATAACTGAAGGAAATTACTGGGATCAGGCTCGAGATTTATGATTTCCTTGTATTGGAGCCCCTTTGTTTTGCAGGCATTCGCGAATTCAATGGCACAATCACCTACCAGGGCGCCAATGTTGGCAAACACCTCCCTGTTCCCAATTGGAAAGAAATCACTATTGAAATAGAAGTAGTTTTCATCATACAGAGGGCTGAGGAAGAGATTCGGACCAAGATCAGTGATCAAATCGGCGAAGAGCTGAATGAAGCGCCGGTAAGAATTGTAATCAAGGCCCCCGGTCAAAGATGCAATACGGTGAATAAACAGGTCCTTTGATTTTTGGTCGAAAAACAAACCGCAGGTATCCTGAAGTTGTTGTGTCCTGGCGTGTAAATCAGCGGGGGACCAGTAAAGGTTAGCGGCGTTCGTGTAATAGAGTAAGGGGTCCGGAGGCGGAGTATGAATCCTGTCAGATGTAAAGCCGAGGAGCAACAATTGATCCCTGATCTGCTGCGCATAAGGCAGAGATACGGAAACGACAATTAGACTTTTCTGATGGTCTTTTCTGAGTTCTTCCACAGAAATGACAGGATGCCCGGCGCAATAACCACCGATGATTTCGGGATTATTGTCACAGAAGCAGGAGATGCCGACATGGTGAATCTTCAACGCATTACACAGATGTACTCCCGCCGAACCGGCGCCAAATAACACAACCGGCATGTAGCCGAGCGCCGCTTCACGATAATACTTGCCAAGAACATTGGGTAAACAATCCGCTTCTTGAAACGGCTTGGATAATTTTTGAATTATATTTATCACTCGATTCATTAGCCACGCTCTCTCAGTCCGTTTGAGGCCTACTTCAGGGTCACGGGATTGCAAACAGCACCATATCAAAAAGAGTATAGCCGAACTGCCGCAAATAGAATTTATATTCTGGGTACAAGCTATGTATCAACAATGGCAGTTGATAAATATCGCTGTGTTTGTGGTAAGCACTTATTGCCAGCTTAGGCCGGCATCGCCTGATTGCGTTGGCCGCCCCCTGCATCGCCTCCATTTCCGCCCCTTCGATATCCAGTTTAATAAAGGTAATTTCTTCATCTGGAAACTGTTCGTCGATGCTTATCGTTTGTACTGCAACTTTGTTGGCAGATGTAAAATCGCCCTTCGTACTGCAGACCTCCAGGAGTGCACCAGGGTCACATTCTCCGGCACTCAGAAAAGTCAGAGTTGCTGCATGGGACCATAGGCCGAGCTGAATGCAGGTCGTGTTTGGTAAGTGTGCGGTATTATGCTGTAAGACACTGAAGTTCCCGGAATCGGGCTCGAAGCAATATATTCGTTTATACGTCAGTTTTTTCTTCTCGCAGGTTTTTGCGAAAGTGGCAGCCGACAATCCGTTAAACGAGCCGCCATCCACAAGAATTTCACCTTCTTTTAAGCAAACGACATCATTGTTGAAGTAACCATAGTCTTCCGGAGATACGTAGAATGGAAAAGAGTCTCGCTCCTTTTCGTTCAATTCAGAATAATCAACGATATATTTTGAGAACTGCGAAAAATCCATTCTTGACGTAAAGAGTGACAATCGCCCGACAAATAGGTCCTTCGATCTTTGATCGGCGAGAAGATTATATGCTGCCGTCAATTCTTCCCGATTATTTTGGAGATCTTTGATTGACAAGGAATGCTGAGGATTTTGCGTGTAATAGGCACAGTGTTGATAATAGCCTAGTAATTCCGGATTACTGATTGACGAAATGGATATGACTCTGTCGGCAGAAAAGCCATGGTCCAACAACTGCTGCCGGATTTCAGCCGCATATTTGCATGATGCAACAATAATCAGGTGATCGTGGTGTGTCTGTTTCAATTCAGCAAATGAAATGACGGGAATCCCGAAATGCCGGCTGCCGACCTGAGAAGGATTATTGTCACAAAAGCAAACCGGTTGCACCCCATGTAACTGCAGTATCTGGCAAAGGTCTTTACCCACAGCACCTGTGCCAAACAGTACAACCGGGATTGTTCCATTTATGGCGGCACGCAAATAATGTCCAAAGAGTCTATCGAGGGTGTCCTCTATTTCACGGGATTTTGATATTTCGGAAATTCTCGCTAGCACTTCATTCATTATCTTCTTCTCCTGAGATCGAAAATGATCGGCATGAGGCCGTCCGGGGTTATTATACGGAGAGTCCCCTGGAATCGCCTCCTGCTTGCCGCATCCGGTTAAGTTCGCACCTGGCGACCCGTCCGCTTCGATTCCCGGTTTACCCGCTTCACCATATCCCTGGCTGTCCCGAGACCGGATGTCGGCGACTAAATTCGTGGGAGCGTCCCTATGGGGCAACATAGGTCACTCCGTTTATACCCTTTTCACGAAGCCATGTGGCGTGTTGACGCAACACGCGATCTGCCCGCCCGACGAAACCGTCAGGTGCGGTGTCAGCCAACAGTTCAAGATAGTCAGGTTGAGCGGGATTGTAGATTGCAGCAAGTTGAGCAGCAGAAAAGGCTCTGTACCGATTTCCACGCATCCGCAAGATTTTGCCGATTAAGTATAAGCTTGCATCATGAAAAGGGAAACGGTGAAGGTTATGGTGACAGATGCGTTCGGCTTGATCAATATCGCCAATTTCAACAAACTCACCCGCCAGAATCGTTTGTTCCTCTAACTTGTTTATCTTAACCGATCTCTTAAAGAGCGGCGGAGCAAATCTTCGGTAGCATTCACGGCATGCAAGGAAGAAAGTAGTGTTACTGTTATAGGGGAGGGCAACATTACGATACTCAGAAGAAGCCCCGCAATGTGGACACACTGCAGTGAGTCGATAGAGTCTGCCGTAAATGATGCTACGTTCCGTATCCAACGAGTACCCTGTTATTTGGCAATAGAAGCGAATAAGATTACAAAGCTGAACGCGTACACGCAAGGCAGCGAACTCTTCGTCGTTCATGCTGCTTGCATTAACCACCGGACATCCCGCGTTGATGAAGCCCAGCGGGTTCTTTATTGTACCTTTCTTAACGGCCGTGGCGTACATTTCTGACCGAGGATAGAGCGCAAGCATCGTAAGGTTAACACTCAAATGGAGGTTATTTTCCCACCAAGTCAACGTCTCTTCCGTTGTTTCAATCGTCTCGGCCTGGTCTCCGAAGATAAGGTTTCCCTGCATGTCCAACCGCGCTTCATAGGCCTGTTGGAGGGTGTGCGCCACCACCTCAGCTTTGTTGTGCTTCTTCATACTTTTTAGAACTTTATCATTCATGCTCTCAATGCCATACGACATGCCTACACAACCGGCTTCCCTCATAATTGCGAGCCGGTTGTTATTGAACATATTAATATGGCTTTGGCACCACCACTTTAGTCCATAAGGCCTGATACGCTCACAAAACTCCATCGCGCGGCTAGTTTCAGGGCAGAACACTTCGTCCAATATGACGATAAAATTCGCCTTATATTTCTTGACGTGGAAATCCATTTCAGCAAAAACATCGTCTAAGGAACGCTCACTATACCGTCGCCCGCTCGCATGAAAACAGAACGTGCAGTTATATGGGCAGGCGCGAGAAGTGATTAAAGGAATCATGCGGGGACGATCGAGTACACTTGCCGCGAATAAACTAAAATCAGCAATGTTCTGGTACTCATTAACGGTATGTTCGAAGTCGAATCCTTCAAGATCCGGCCACGGATACTCGTCAAGATGGTTGCACAGTTTTCGCTCTTGCGTACGAACGATATTTCCCGTGTGATCCCTATAGATAAGGCCGGCGACACCGGCAAGGTCGTTAACAGAAGTGGTCGGCAACGTCTTCAACAGTTCGCTGACAGTAAGCTCCCCTTCTCCAATAACGCCTATATCTGCGCTTGTATAGTTCACGAATAATTCAGGTTCGGCAGTTACTCCAGTTCCACCGGCAAGTCTTACGACCTTAGGGTTGACTCGCCTGGCCATAACGAAGACTGCCCGCGTAAATTCCAGATAGAGGTACATCCCGCCGGTAGCAATAATGTCTGGGTCACAAAGACACATGGTCTGGCGGATTAAAGTCTCCATGTCATCTGAATGATGGTTCAGGTTGAGCCAGAATACCTCGTGCCCGTCCCGTTTCATCTGCGCCGAAATGTACGCCAACCCGAGCGGAACGGGAATTACTCTCAGTTCTGTTACCTTGGGTGCAACTATCAGAATGCGCATAGCTTATGTCCCTAGTACACGTCTTATTTATAGCGGTCAGAGTACGGCATACAAATCCGTGTCACACAGATGATACGTGTTGTGGCGCAGGAACAGTTTGTAATCGGGGCATATTTGATGCACCAAGAGTGGGATTTCAAAGAGTGACTCCAGAGCATGGTAGGCTCCGAGAGCGAGTTTGGGTCTGTGCTTCGCGATTATGCCGGCAGCGCCCCGGATCGCCTCAGGAATCACGTTGCCGCCTGGGTCCATTTTGATGAAAGAGACTTCTTCGCCCTGCAGGCAATCGTCCAGGCTGACGACATTAATGTCAATGTTGCCCGATAGATCGATGGCGCCGGCCTGGTCATGTATGCCATTCTCCGAAGACTTGAAACGCAGCACCTGGGACTTCGACCATACTCCCGATGGATGGCAGACGACATTTTTATAGTCGGCCGTGTTTTTTAGCAACGCCTGGTAGCAATGAGGGTCTGGTTCGAAAGCATGAATTTTTGTGTAATCCACTCGATTTTTCTTGCATGCCTCTACGAAGGTATAAACCGTATCGCCATCATAGGCCCCGACATCGATATATACCTCATCAGGCGAGAGTGAGATAATGTCGTTATTGAAATAGTAATAGTCCTCCGGGGTTCCGTCGTAATTTCCGAAACCAAACTCAAGCACCGGCTGGCTGTAGGATTGAATAAAATCTCTGAACAACTGGAAATCTCCATCGGACGCCATCAACGCAAGCTTGGATACAAAGAGACCCTTTGAGTGTTGATCAGCAAATAGATCGTATGCATCCAAGATCGCCCGTTCATTTTCCAGCAAAGCATCCAGCACTCTTCGAGTGCCGCACTGCTGTTTATAGCCGGCAAACAGGCATTGGGTCCCGATCATGGAATACATGAAAACTATCGGTGAAAATACATCGGACACTTTACAGAGAACACGGTCCATGCTGAACCCATTCTTTAACAACTGATCTGTCATCGGACATATATATTTGTGTGACGCGATAACGATCAGGCTGTTTCGAAATGATTCCGTCAATTCCTGAAAAGTGATCACAGGGATGCCGCAGCACCTGCTTCCTTTCCTGGAATCGTTATTGTCGCAAAAATAAACCGGATACACACCGTGGGAGCGCAAAGTCGAACATAACTCTGTTCCCAAACTCCCTGCACCAAACAATATGACCGATGCCCCCCGTAACGCTTCCTCCTTATGTTCGCGGAACAGTACATCCAAAAAATCCGGCTTTCCCCTGGCAGAGTCTATGCGCTCAATGATCTTCTTTGCAATTCTGTTCATGGTCGACCTTCGGATGAGTATTGAAAACTGATAACTCCCGATAAAATAAATGATTATTTATTACGATTCATAATCATTCACATCTGCTTAAAGAACGGCACAATTCCGTCCTTTGTGATATCAAACGCCGGTATCATGATACGTTCCACGTTCGAGTAACTGTTGCGAAGGGTAGCGCAAATCCCGTCTTTGTGGCTCAATGCGGTAATGATGACTGTCTTTATGTTGCTTTGAGAAATAACATCAGGCGATAATATCTTCTTATTACACATAGATTGACCGTGGCGAGACTTATTCGAATCGACAAGCAGAAACTCGTCAGATGATAACACGTTATATTTATGGATTAGTTTATAGTAGATACCACCTGCACCCCATAAAACAGCAGAACCATTGTTAGGCATATTATTAACAAGGCTGTTGGGTAAATGTAATGCTTTTTCGAAAGGATCAATATGATTTACCGTACCACAGGTATTACAAATAATATCAGTAGAGTACCAGAAAACAAGATTAGCCGATTCTTCTGCACCACATTTTCTACATGTCCATGCCACATTACATTGGCCATCGGTTTGTACTTCTGCGATATGAAAAGGACCCATTGGAACGCGTGGCGCGAGGCGAAATTCAGTGATCAGTCCAAGCATCTCATTAAATTCAGGCTCGGTAAGCTTGGAAATATTTATTACCGGGCAGTTGTCTTTAAGAAACTGCTCTCTATCTTTTATTAAACCGCTGTTACATGCGTATTTGTATATTCGTGAACCTGGAAACGCAACTATTGGGTCTAGACCAAATAAAAACCGCGATTTGTGCTTATTGATAAAAGTCATTGTGTTGGTCACAGTTTCTTTTGTCTCGTTGACATCCCCAAAAATAAAATTGGCTTGGAGATGGATGCCGGCGTTCCAGATATTCTCTAATGCGAGTTCTATCTGTTCTATAGTGCTTCCTTTTCGCATACTTTTTAATACTGAACTGTCTGCACTTTCCAATCCATAATTTATGCTGCAGCAACCTGCAGCTTTCATTTGTTGTAACATATCCGGATCAGTAGTATCTGAAACGTGAAGTGAGCATGACCATGAGATATTACGTTTCTTGATCAATTCGCAGAATTCCAGTACTCTTTCTTTTAAACTTGCGAAAAGGTTATCCGTTAATCCAATGATCTTGGGATGATATTTGCTAATCTGACTGTCTATTTCTTCAAAAATATTCGAAAGAGAACGCTGTCGATATTTTTGACCTTGTGGACGATAACAGAAGGTACATGCATGAGTACAGGACCGGCTGCATGCAACTACGGCCATGCCAGTTGAATTCACGAATTTGGCATAATCAAATCCGTCATAATCGGGAAATGGGACACTATCGATAGGAGTAGCTTGAGTTCTTGGTGCCGTAGTAGTCAAGCCACCTTTACTGTCTTTGAAAATAAGACCGGGTATATTTTTGTAGGGAAGCCCGTTATCCAAGGCGCCAGCCAGTTCATACATAGTTACCTCGCCTTCACCAATAACTCCAATGTCCGCGCCAACCACATGCATGGCGGGCTCAGGATCAGCGCTTATGAGACCGCCACCCACCACAGTAATGAGTTTAGGATTAATTGTGAGCGCTATTTCTATTAGTTTCTTGACTTTATTGCAATCCCGGCTTAGACCTCCTGTACAAAATACATCAATTTGATTCGATATTAGTAAATCTTGCATAATCGAATAGGTATCACCGGTTATAAAATCGAGATTGGCGGTGAATACACGAAAGCCGGCTGCTTTGAGACTTGCTGAGATATAGGCGATCCCGACACTGAACACATAGAAGTGCTGATCCTGCGATCGTGATAAACCATTTGGCATGACGAGTAGATAATTCATAAAATTCCTCCCGATATAGATTGTACAGAATCAAACATGCCTGTCCCGCCAATGCCCTATGAATTGTGGCGTCAATACATCTGAAGCATGTTAAATACGAATATGTATATTGCTTATAATAACAGCATCCAACATTACAACTGATTTCCTTTTTGACGCGTCGCACTTTCCTGGTTCCGAATATAGTACTCAGAATCGTTATTCTACGCATGTTGAGATTGTAATGAGATCCGTCAATTTCGTTTGAACCTTAATTCATCTTATAGATGCCTAATATATAAGCTGCGGCTATGATCTGCCTTCAAAAAAGATGGCCGGAATTGCATAAAAATACCGAAAATGTTTTTATGCTCTCATTCACGCACGATCTCGAGTTTTACCCGCCCACCCGCAAAGTTCCAATCCCTTATAACGTTTTAGGATTTTAATTCTGCAATTTGCATGCCTGCTGGTGCACTCCGCGCAATTGAGTCCAAGATATCAAGGCGATGTTTTTCCGGCGCAACAACAAGAATAGCGTCCACTTTCATCGACGGAATTGCTTCGTAACTGTAAATCGTCCGACCGTCGATCTCTTTCCCATGTTGAATCGGGTTGCGATCGATGAAGCCAATCCAGTCCGCTCGTTGAATCTCGGGATCGGAAAGGAGCCTCTGCGTGAGGGGACACGCCGGCGCCAGCAGGATACGCTTTCCGGCTAGAGACCATCCTTCTGATGAACCACCATTTCTTCTTAGTTCCAGGGGGGTGATTGAAAACTTGTCAGGCTCGCTTCCCACCAGAGGCCCCTTGCTTCTGAAGTCCCTGAGAATCAGGTCCGGAACGCCCAGAGGCGTCACGGAACTCTGTATTTCGATGGCAGCAAGAATCTGATCCATGATCTTTCGGCCCTCTTGACTAACCGAAGCTATAGCTTCTTTATAGTAATGAAAAGCTTCAATCCCATGTTTCTTGAGAAGCAAGTACAGCTTTGCATACGCCTTAATTTGTGTTGAATAGTCATGATCGAATTGATGTAAAAACAGAGGAGAGAAATCAAAGGTAAGCCACACTTTTTGGGGTCGCAGGGCCAGCATGGCATAAGCAAAACCGGCAATATCATCCTCACTGCAGTTGGAATCGCAGAAGATATATTTGACCGAGAGCATGCCATTCCCCTTGCTCCCGCCGACAGCGTAGCGGCTCAGATTCTCCAGGACCTGCAGATACCGATCCCTGCCTCGCAACGCTTTGAAAGTCGATGGCGTGCCTGCATCCAATGATATAGTCGCCCAATATATGGATCCATCAACAAGACCGTCGTAAATTGCTTGATGAAACAGGACCGCATTCGTAAACATCAGAACCCGGATACGGCGAGTCCGGAAAAACTCCAGGTATTCCTCAAGATTTTCCAGTAAGGTTGGCTCGCCACCAGCAAAATCTACATGCGCATTCCATACCACATCTTCAGGAGAAAAAAGCCGAAGAATCTCCAATGCATCGTATTGCGGTGGTAGGTGCACGTTTTTTCTCGTATAATCGCAATAGGTGCAGCGCAGATTGCAGATGCTGTAATGTTGTAGATCGACATGCCCCAAACGGGAAAAGGATATATCTCCGTAACGTTTATGTTCAACCATGAGACAATTCTTGCAGTCCATGTCACTGTGGTCATCGTTGAGCATACGGATATATTCTTTCCTCTTCTCGATAACAATATCCTTGGTTATTGCACCTTGAACGAGTTCTTCTGCGCTGCAGAATAAGGGGGGCATCAGGGCGCCGCGGGTGCAAGCCCGGAGTCCGTTTATAGCTAAATTCAATCCGGTCTCCAGCTTGCTGCAAGTCTTGACTATATCGTCTGGTCGGAAGGGTTCGTGAGGCATTTGTTCAGTCCCCTTGGCGGTAATAGAATTTTGCCCTCGCCATCGCCGCAGATAAACTCAGTCCGGCATAATCCTGCGCAATGAACCAGCGGCCATTGATGTCACCGTCCAGCAATGCGCCCAAAAGAGCGCCGGGAGTCACGCTTTCTATACTATGAGGAGCGTCTATGCCTCCCATATCCGAACGCACGTATCCCGGACAGACGAGCGAAATCGTCACTCCCGTCTCCTGCAGGCTTGGCGCCATATCGTGGACGAATTTGCTCAGGGCTGCCTTGCTGCAGGCATACGCCATCTCGCCAGGTCTTTTCTGAATGGTGCTGGAAATGTTGATCACCCGCCCGAACCCGCGCCGTATCATCGGAGGGATCAGGCGATAGCAGATGCGGATCGGCGCTATGGTGTTGACGGTATAGTGTTTCAGATAATCCTCGGAGGATATGCTCCAGGGATCGGAACCGCAGGGCAGTGAGATGGCCGCATTGTTGAAGACGATATCGATTGGCGGGGAAAGATGCTCGATATTTTCGAGCATCTCTTCGAGTTCGGCCAAATTGCCCAGTTCGGCGGCAATGGGCTTAACCTGCACTCCAAAGGATGAACAGGTTTGGACAAGTTCTTCGGTGTGTGCAATCCGGCGGCTGTGCGCAATGATGTTGGAACCAAGTTTGGCCATCTCCAGTGCAATCTGACGGCCGATTCCACGGGCAGCGCCGGTAACCAGGGTCCATTTACCTTGAACCGGATTCTCAGGAAGCTCTTCGCAGCTTGTCAATTGCTCGATTCCAAGCCCCTTAATGCTGTGAACAACATCATAGCTCCGGTCAAAACAGGCTACGGAGATGTTCTTGAGCCCCATTTCGAAAAGCTGTCGATAGACGTCTTCGTATTTTCTTATGGTGATGACAACAGCGGTGTTCTCACCCAATTCTCTCAATTCAGCAGGTGAGAGGCATCTTTTCCCGAAAAACTCACGGTCCCATTTCACCGGATCATTATCGCACAGAAAATCCGGTTCCCGGCCGACTGACAGCACAAGTTGGCGATAGCAATCCTGAAACTGAACACCGAGGCCAAAGAAGCATACGTATTGTGGGTCGTTCAGTCTGCAGTTTTCCATGGATGAATCCGGTCTGATCGCATTGTTAACTTTATTGGGCCACTGTTGAATTTGTGGTTTGAAATTTCAGTCTGCCTCGGCGTTACCCCCTCACCGTGTGGACGCCTGGAATGCCTTACTATCCTGGTATATGGGAGTGCATCCAGGCGGTGGATCGTACGAAATGCTTCGTGCCGCCAGGTTGTCGGAATTCCCTAACCGTTCAAGAATGCTTGACTTCCGTGACGAATCAGCCGTCCAGTATTCCTGGAGTTGCTTCCACGTCGGATCTTCGGCCAGTTGGGTGTTGAAAGCCACTGCCAGATGGAAATACCTCAGCGCAGCCTGTTCATCCCTTGTCAGCAATGAACGCACACTGTAGCGAACGGCCAAACCAGCCAACTTATCGATTGATTGGGGAAGGCGATCGGTTACTTTCTTAAGGTCCCGGACGGAGGCTATGTCGGCAAATTGATGGTTCAGTACGTACAACCCGATCACAGGCAGCAGATTTGCGTCCGCCTGATTTGTGTCGCTCTGTGAGTGAAGGCGGTGCAGCAGCAAAGGTTCTTTTATATATGCGATGTCAAAATCTACGCTGATATTGAAGTCAAGAATGCGGGTCCCGTAATATCTGGAAACGAGGGCTCCCGTCGCATTTCTGCCATCGACTATACTATTGCGGTACATGATCTGCGATACGCTGGGATTTACCCCGGCCATCATGTAGACCGCCGCCTGCTCTTCCCCCGGAATGATACAGGATTGGTTGTAGAATGCAGGCTCTTCGGTGCGACGGCCATGCTCATCGATGATGGTCCTGTTGACCATGGCGAACCCCGCGTTGGGATGTGCTTCCAGAGCATAGACGCAGCGCTCTACATACTCGGGTTCGAGAACATCATCGGAGCAGAAATTAACAAAGTATTCACCCTGCATGTTTCTTCGACAATTAGCAAAATTTGCATCAGGTCCGAAATTCTTCCGATTGCGCGTGATATGCATCTTTTCGGGATACTTCCGCGCAAATTCCAATGCGATGCCCCAGGAATCATCCGTTGACCCGTTATCGGAAAAGCACAGCTCGATGTTTTCGTAGGTTTGGGCGAACACGCTCTCCAGGCATTGCCGAAGATAACGACCGTAATTGTAATTGTAACACAGTATGCTGACGAGTGGCTTGTTCAGTAAGTTGGGCTCTGGCACACGTTTTCCGGCAACTCGGCGCACCAGGCTGAATCCTGCATACGGATCAGAAATCATAGCCTGGACACAGCTTTTGATATATTCCGGCAAGAATGCCTGATCGTTTTTAAGGTGAGCACAATATCTGCCTCTAGCCATCGCCTCGTAGAGGGATTCATTAGTTTGGGGACCAAGGACTCTTCTGTTACGGTTGACCGTAATCCTCATGGGGTATCTACTAAGGAATTCCAGCGCTATATCCCAGGAGCCATCCCTGGTGGCGTCATCAATCAGGATGACCTCAAAGTTCTTGAGAATGTCCTGATGAAAGATGCTCTCCAGGCATTGCCTGAGATACCGTCCCTCGTAGTTGTAGACAAGGATGCTGATCAGAGGATCATTCGGGTTGTTCTGAATGGGTTCCGTGTTCATTTCTCCTGGAGCGCCTCCTTTCAGACAGTTGGTTTGTGAGATAAAATGTACACGGCCTCGTGCTTCAGGGTATCCATAGAACTGAATTGCGGTATATAGCCGATTTGAGAGGCACGATTGCAGGCGGAGTAGTAATTGCTTTTTGCGCCGGTGGCGCTGGCGTTCTCCGAGAAGTGCCGGCTTTCATACTTCAAGCCATATTCAGACGTGAAATAATCAAGAATCTCCTGCTTTTCCACCGGACGGGAACTGCTGACATCGATAGCCTGGTTTATTTTGCCGGCCTGGACGCACTTGACGATCATCGCAAAAAGATCTTCCGGGTGGAGATAGTCACGAACAATGTTCGTGCTGTCCGTAACAAGCATTTTGTTGTCCAGGATGGCCTTCATTACATCAGTGATGAAATAGCCATCCGTCAGATTGATATATCTGCTGAAATAGGAAAAAATCCGCAGGTCGACGATTCTGAGGTCGTGGTGAGCCCGATGTTTCGCCTCGGCATTGATCCGAACGATCCCGTAGTAATCCTCCGGAACGACACGGTTCACCTGAAGGTGATTCATGGAAGATTCTTGCGCCGGTTCCGGGAATCCCTTGCCATACACGGCCCCGCTGCTGAAGCTAATGTAGAGCGCATCCGGATTTCTGTTTTGCAGATAGCGTATGGCCAGGCCGTCAAATTCTTCAGTTACTGTAAAATACCTGGTGAAATCACAATTATGCTTATTGCGTGTTTCCACGCCGACGCAATTAATGATGACATCGTACGAAAATGATGAAAAAGCCTGATAATCCGCGCAAATAGTGTGATTGCCGTTTCCCAGCCCGCCTATTGCGTCCAGAAAATGCTGAACTTTATCCCCTGATCGCGAATAGAGGTACATGTGGTTATCGCCCCGGCGGAGAAACCTGTCGATCAGGCCTTGGGCGATATGTGACGTGGCGCCCATAATGACAATGTTCATTGATAGACACCTTTCAAGCGTTCAGCGGCCTCCTGCAAGTCATCCTCAGGAAACGATCTATACTGGATGAAATTGCATTGGGCGCAAACATCGTTCATGAGGTCACGCCCATCCAGCATGGCGCGCCGGAAGTTGTGGTAGGTTTCTCCATCCCATATCTCCCGCATGGACTGATGATTTGTGTCTCCCATTATAGCCGGGTAGGATATCTGGTAGCAGGGCACCACCTTCCCGTCCGGATTGATCTGCATGGTAAAAAAAGGCTGCGGGCAGACTTGAATGGGGGCGACGGGCAGGCCGAATTGGGTCGTTCCACCACCGGGGTTATCCAACACTTTTTCGTAGTCAACCCCAGGCATGATCGGCACTGCTTTTTCAACCGCCATGGAATCGCAGATATCGCCGAAGATCTCATAGAACTTCTGCTTCGTATCCATCCCATCCAGGGCATAGTCAACTATTTTGATGTAGATGTGCGTATTAGTCTTGTGCTTGTAAAAATACTCGATGTTCCTGACGAAATTTTCGAAATCGATATCTACCTTGCTTATCTTGCGATATTTTTCTTCGGATATTCCCTGCAGGGATATAACCATGCGCGAAAGCCCCGCGGCGATCAGGGCGTCCGACATCTGCCGTGTCAACAGCGAACCGTTGGTCAACAGTTCAACCCGGAGGGCGACATTTCCGGCGACGGCATAGGCGATCATATCCGCAATGTTTTTGTGCAGGAGGGGCTCGCCCATTCCGACAAAGCGCAACACTTTGAGCCGATCATCGAATAGGGTCAGTTCATCGATGCATTTCTTGTACAGATCGTATTTCATGACCGGCCAGTCGGAAACAAACCCGCGTTTCTGCCGGGGAACGGCGTGAAAGCAATATTCACATGTAAAATTGCATGCATAGATTGGAAAAATCTGCACCACGAAAGGCGTCTTCAGGGGGAGGACATCCGCCAAACGGGTTCTTGCGCCACCTGGAGCGCGGCCGGAAATTATCTTTGCCTTCATATATCTAGCATCCCTCAGATTTGCGGGGCTGAAGCGAGAAATTGAATGGCGATCGTGTTTCGTCCTCTTCCGTAAAGACTTCATAATATGGAACCGGCTGCGGCTTGTTATAGACACGGCCGGCGATATACTTGTCGATGAAGTGTCGATCATGCGCGATGGAACAGACATCCACGTGTTCGCCGAACCATTTTATATTCAAACCCCTTTGAATGATTTCCCGCAGCGGCTCCTCGAAGATATTGCCAAGAGATATAAAAATATACTGACAGGGTAAAACATCGCCGTATTGCGTAACGCACACCATCCCCTTTACAGCGGTGCACCCCAGGTCGAGTCCGTAAGCCGGCGTCAAATGGCTGAAAATTTTGTGCTTTGTTTCCAATTGCTTCACATATTGCAGGTCTTCCGCATCGACCAGCATGTCATATTTTCCCTGCCACGCACCGACGGGCTTCGCGAAGGTCAGGAAAACACCAAGGCCCTTATCGTTGAAATACTCTATGAACTCGATGAATTCAGCGGAATGCAACCGCTGCTTTGTGACGACGGTACTTACAAAAACAGCCATTCCGGCTTTCCGTGAAGCTTCGACCGCCCGGAGCGCCCTCGCGTGGGCACCTTTTCGCTGGCGGAAATGATCATGTTCTTCGGCATTCAGGCTGTCGACACTGACTTGAATCCGGTCCACGCCGAGGGCCTTCAGGTGTTTTGCGCGCTTATCGTCCAGGAGCCAACCATTGGTAACGGAGTTGACATAGAACTTTTGAGGGTCAATCGCCTTGACCATCTCATCGTAATCCGTATTGACAAAAGGCTCTCCCCCATTGATCTCGAAACGGGCGAGCCCCATTTCATCAGCTTGTCGAGCTAACTCTTTGACTGCTTCCGGCGTCATCTTGCGCCGGTTTCCATTTCCCTGCTGCTGTAAACCCTTAATAGAACAATGCAGGCAGGTCATATTGCAGGCATAATTGTATTGAAGCTGAATGATCGCGATGCTCTCGCCGCGTCGGACCTTTTCGTCAAAGCGCAGAATTTTTTCGTAAACGTCTGGTTTTTCTTTTCGGAGAAGGCTTCTTTTGCTTTCCTCGTCCCTTGAATTAACAGTTTGCATAATCTCAAATGCCTCCTTCCGGCATGAAATGAGATTCATTTTGAATACCTTGCACCTATAACCATGCGAATGAGGCGGATTAGGGCAATCGGGCACAGCTTGGAGCGCCTTCACCCCGAAATATCGTCGATATATTTCCTGTAGACTTCCTGAATATGGAGCAGGTTTGCCGGGCAGCAATCATGCCACGCGAGATATCCTGCATTTTCCAGGGACAGCCCTTCGTTTCGCGGTTTGAATGTGCCGGGAACAAAGCATTTGTACAACAGCGATACGAAATGACCGCGAATTTCATGCTCCTCATGAATAATCTGGTGGAGGGCAATCGGCGTGGGGTCGAATTGCACGGGCGTCCCGATTTCGGCTTCGGCCACTTTTTCTACCCTCGTTTCCAACCTCTCCTTGAACCGTACGATGCCGCCGGGGACGTGCCAACCTGTCCCGGCATATTGGTCATCTCTCCACGACAATAGCGTCCGCCCGTTCTCATCTTTAATCAGTAGATCCACATTCACGAGCGGAGTCGTTCGGCTGATGTAATAGAACACACTGTCCGGCAAACCCAGCGAGGGCTCAGGAACCGCCTCGACAAGAGTTGCGATGGAAGCTTCAATATTTAGATGGTCCCACTTTCTTGTCATGGCCATCCACCCTAATCCCGAACAAGTAATCCTACATTATGAACCCGGACCAATTCTTTGATTTCCGGGCTATTCACGCATGGGAACCAGCATATTGGCGGCAAATTCCTCCCGGTCTAAAAACGGCCAAAGATCTTCCATCGGCCGGGAAGACATCGTCCCGTCCTCCTTCTTCACTGAAGAAACTCTGGGGGCCGTTGCCTGGTTTGGTGAAATCATCACTTCGCAAACCAGGGGTCCTTCCGCCTGCAAGATCTCCCTGATGCGTTCCCTGATTTTCTGATGGCTGTTAATATTTGCAATCTTCAAGCCAAACGCCTCAGCCACTCTCGTTATATTTGGAAGGCTCATACCGCTTTCTTCGTTGCTGCCGACAAGAAAGCCGTCGAAGTAGTTCTTCTGAGTAGCCTGAATGGAGCCGTATCCCTTATTGTTCAGGACGAAAAATTTGATGGGGAGATTCAGGCGCTTGGCGGTCTCCAGCTCCTGGATATTCATCTGGAATCCCCCATCTCCATCCACGCATACAGTGCGTTTTCGACCGCTCGCAAGGCAGGCCCCGATGCTCGCCGAGATTCCAAATCCCATGGAACCCAGCCCTTGAGTGTTCAAAATCCGGATGCCGCGCTTCACGCGAAACGCCTGCATCGTTACTTCGCTGCACGTCCCGGAACTTCCGGGAATGAGCAAGTCTTGCTCACCCATCTCGTCGGAGAGCACATCAACGAGGACATACGTGCTCACACCCTCCCGTTCTTTCCAATATTCGGGAAGGATGACGGGATATCTGGCTTTCCAGTCCTTGCAGCGTCCCCACCAGGCTGACCTTTCCCGGCGCACGACCGCGTCAGCCTGCCGGATGAATTCCTGAACGGCCGCTTTTGCGCCGGTGCAGATCGGAACATCGATCTCCATATCCATTTTCCGAATTTCGGCGGGATCGATGTCGACGATGATCTTCGCTGCCGCCGGGGCAAAATTGCGATGATTGTAGCCCGTCTGCCCCAGGTCCAGGCGAGCCCCCAGGACGAGCATCCAGTCGCAATTCTGTTGTGCGAAATTTGCCGCCCGCTGACCCACTGAGCCGGGTCTGCCAATATAGGAAGGATGATCGTCGGGAAGAATATCGGCCGTTTTCCAGGTGGTGAGGACCGGCACGCGTAAAGCATCCAACAGGGAGTCGAGTTCATCGAGGCACTTCCCGAGCCTGACGCCGTTTCCTACCAGCATGACAGGTCTTTCCGACCGATTGAGAAGGTCTATGGCGGCGCCCACCTGTTTTTCAAGCTGTTTGCGGTCCACTGAATGGGCTTGCTCCGCATATCCATTCAGCTTGCTTTCATCGATAATGGCCGCTTGCACATCCAGCGGGATATCGATCCATACCGGTCCGGGCCGGCCGCTCATGGCAAGGTGCAAGGCCTTGTCGATATGATATCTTATTGAAAGAGGGTCGGTGACCGTCACGGCGTATTTGGTAATGGATTCCACTATCCGGACGATATTGAGTTCCTGGAATCCCATCTGCCTGACCCCTCTATCGCCGATGAGGTCCGTCCGTTTGACCTGGCCCGAGATAAACAGGCAGGGAGTGGAATCAAGCCACGCACCGGCCAAACCCGTAATGGCGTTGGTACCTCCCGGTCCCGTCGTCACAAGGGCGACTCCCAGATTGTTCGTGTACTGGCCGTAAGCTTCTGCGGCGATGGAACAGGCCTGCTCATGCAGATTGCACACGTATTCTATTTCAGAACGCCGGCCGAACGAGTCCACCAGGTGCATGCTGCCGCCGCCTGCAAGAAGAAAAACATGCTTGACGCCCACTTCGGCAATTCGTTGCGCAATATAATCGGAGAGTTTCATCATATTAAGCCAAACCTTTGACGCCTCACCAACGAAACAGTGGTGCTATGTCGAGACCGTTATAGTTAGATGCTATTATGTTGCCGATAGCTTTTAGTTTCTCTTCATTCATCTTTACAGCGGCTTCAACTGTTGGACCATTTTCACCATAAAACGAATACAGTGTTGAGACGTATTCACTTAGGCTGAATAAGTATCCCAAATAGTAAAAACACTCACCATCATCAAACTTAATGCCCAAAGCATTTGCAACGGCGCTAGATATAGGCATTTCGTCAGTTACCGCGAATTCTCTTTTGGGTGTAATGACTTTATCATATATATCAAAATTAGATAATAACCTGTTAGCTATAAATGCATACACTACGTTGGATGGATGCCATCTATTCAGCATTAGCTTTTCATCCATATATTTATGTCTGAAGAGATAGCTAACATTAGCACTTATATTTAAAAGTGTTTCCACATTTTCTAATCTCTTCACAGCTATATCATAAATAGATTTATATAATGGCGCATATGATTCATTCTTGTAAAATTCTGCGCAGAAATTAATTGCTTTATCTCTATTATATCCATTAATAAAACACCATAAAACAATGCCACATTGAGCGTCAGGAGCGAATGTCTTGTCTGTGCGTATAGGTATTCTTGTGCTAAATGGAGCAAAACCAATAAAATCTACATTTGGGAATATTACTATCGGTATCTTTTTGGCGTTATTATTAAATTCTATTAACTCGGACGTGTTGGCCATGCCGAATTTAGAATCGAAAATGGGCTGCGTAAGTATTATATCTGCTTCATTGTATTGATTCGGAAAATTGTTGATATTGTCCATGTTCCACATATGTACGGGCGTTACGTCGACTATCGTGTATGATCGGTTAAAGCTATCCACTGTCCGCAAGAGAAACTTAATCGGATTTTGCTGGCAATTCCCTATAATCACACACTTTTTCATCAACGTTCCTTTTAGAACCGGATGATGACCGTTGCCGAACCTTGGCCTTACCACCTCCGGTAAAGGTCACCTCGATACAGCCTCAGAACATTACCCTGGCTCATACGGCTTCCAGAGCCATTTGGGTTATTATCTCGAGCATCTCTTTTATCGTCAGCACAGAACGATTCCACGGCCGAGGAAAGAGCACGGCCTGGATGCCGAGCGAAACCGCACCGGCAATATTTTCCTCGCTGTCATCCACCAGGATGTCCGCTTTGCCCCACCACCCCAGAAAATCCGACTTGGCGCCATGGTATTGGGCCGCTTCAATTCCGGGTCGTGGAGAAGGAATCACGTTAAAGGACCGAATCCAGAGACCGAAATTTCGCATCACCCATTCGGCACAAACTGGGCTTGCGCACAAAGGGGCAGCCGTGAGAGCCACGTTGTGGCAACTTTCGCCGTAGCGGCAAAACCACTCGAATATCTCATGGACCGGCTTCATCTTTTCGGCCATTTCGGAGAGCCGGAACTTGTCCAGGGATGCCAGGTATTCCATGCGGCTGATTCCCAGAAGTTCATGTGGAGGATTGCTGGTAAGCTGGTTATATGTAATGTGAGTATCAGCGCCGCCCGAAGTTGCGTATTCCTCAAACCACGATCTCATAAGATCATTCAATACATCGTCCACATCCCAAATGATCGTCTTCATTAATTGAACCAATACGTCAGCAAGGTCTTGCGATTCTCGTTCTCCATAATTGCCGGATCGAGATAAAATGAATCGTTGGTGTAGTGCGTCGAGGATATCTCCTCTATAATAGATCCGTTCTCACTGCCAAAATAGTGACGCACTCCCGGCTCCACAGTCATCGTGTCACCTGTATGCAATCGCTTGCCCACTCCATCCAATTCGATATCGACCTCGCCGAAAAGGACATGAAAGGTTTCTTCCTTCTGTTGATGGTATTGGGTAGGATGCTTCTGGCCCGGGAGGAGAACGATCAGTTTCTTGCAGTACATACGATTCACGACGGTCATCATGGTGAGGCCGAATTCGTGAAATCTGTCGATGCCATAGTGATGGGAGATTTCCAGGTCAACCTGCGATGGGACCGGTATGCTGCTCCTGCGCAGGAGCGCTTTCACCTCCTGCACTATGTTATAAACTTTTTCCTGAAAGTTTCGGATGACCACATTGGATGCCAGAAGAGGCGCATTGGCCTCAATGTCCTGGCTGGCATGCAGTCCTGAATATTTTGAAAGATCATTGGCGGTAATATGGCCATCCAGGGTGGGAATGGCTGCGAATACATCCTCATGGGGGATTCTCTCCCCCTTTTTGAATGCACGTCCTGCAAACAGCCCTCTCTGAAGTGAGCGAAGGCTCGCTAATTCCTCGTTGCTGAATTGCGCGCGTTTTTCGAGATCACCACACAGTTCGAATGCAACCTGCGCCGAACGCAGCCATCTTCGAGCCTGTTCGGGGTTGGCCGAATAATTGTTCAACCGAATCTGCCCGTCAGGGACCCCGACATGCTTTTCAAAAATGGTGACTCCCTTCCCTACGGCAACCTTAACGGCTTCCA
Source organism: Syntrophobacteraceae bacterium (assembly GCA_052147195.1). Classification (GTDB taxonomy): domain Bacteria; phylum Desulfobacterota; class Syntrophobacteria; order Syntrophobacterales; family Syntrophobacteraceae; genus SbD1. The sequence continues at coordinate 39,221 of JBKQLC010000158.1, read as the reverse complement.
TGTTTTCGGGGTCTTCATGGGTGGAATATCCGATCCTGACCTGAGGGTATCGCGCCTTGAGAATGTCGATCTGGTTCAACTGGGAGCGTGCGGCGGGAGTCGGATACTGCGCCACGCAATGCATGATTGCGAAGTCCTTTTTCCTGTGCTCGAAAAAGCTGACCACCTTATCGACATCCTGCAGGGCGATACCAGCGGTGGAGGCGATGACAGGTTTCCGGGCTTTGACGATCCTTTCAAGAAGCGGCCAGTCAGTAAAAGAACAACTCGCCACCTTGATAATATCGAAGTCATGTTCCTCGATCAGGTCGACGGATGCTTCGTCGAAAGGAGTACAGATAGTCACAAAACCCTGTGCCTTCATTTCATCGCGGAGCATCTTATACTGGTCGGGGCTCAGGCGGGTTTCGGTGAAGCGCTTTACATACTTGAAATCCATCCTGCCCTTGTAGTCCGGGTGTATGAACGTATCGAGCTGGCGGTACTGCAGTTTGAATCCGAAGTTGAATGGAAATTCCTTTGATATCTCGCTGAACTCTCGAATTATCTTGAGACCGTGTTCCGGCAATCCCATGTGGTTATTCGCCATCTCAAATATGAACAAGGGTTCCAGGGAATTCAGTGTCAGCATTGGTTCCTCCCGGACAACCAGGCTAGAGTCACTGGTGTCAAGCGAAAATTCTCGGTACTCTATGGAATACGTCCAGCACGTAATCCATCATAGGCGGAGATATGCCCGGATAGATCCCGATCCAGAATGTCTGGTTCATCACGGTATCCGACATCTTCAGCTCGCCTGCAACTCGATAAGGCTTATCATGGTACGCGGGCTGGCGAATCAGGTTGCCTCCAAAAAGAAGACGCGTCGCGATCTTGTGTTCTTCGAGATAGCGCACCACGGCATTACGGCTGAAGGGTGCTCCCTCCCTGACGGTTATGGGGAATCCGAACCAGCTTGGTGTACTGCCGGCCGTGGCTTCGGGCATTATGAAGAACTCACTCAAATCGCTTAGGCCCTGGTGCAGCATTTGGAAATTTTTGCGGCGGATCTCAGTGAACGCAGGCAACTTTTTCATCTGCGAAACACCCACTGCAGCTTGCATATCGGTAGCTTTGAGGTTGTAGCCAATATGGGAATAACAATACTTGTGGTCATAGCCGAAAGGCAGGCCTCCAAGCTTCCAGTCAAACCGCTTCCTGCACGAATTGTCTTCACCCGGTCCGCAATGGCAATCACGCCCCCAGTCCCGGAAAGACTCGACAAGGACCTTTAGCTCCTGTTGTTCGACCGAGACACAGCCCCCCTCGCCCATGGTGATATGATGCGCGGGGTAGAAGCTGAAAGTGGAAAGATCCCCAAACGTGCCGACCTTCCGGTTCTTATAGATAGATCCTAAAGCATCGCAGCAGTCCTCAATGAGCCAGAGATGCCGGCTCCTGACAAACTCCAGCACTTTGTCCAGGTCGAATGGATTGCCGAGTGTATGGGCCAGGACCACGGCCTTCGTTCGGCTCGAGTATGCCTGTTCCAGTTGCGTGGTATCGATATTGTAGGTGGGAAGGCTTATATCGACAAAAACTGGGACCATCCCGTTCTGGATAATAGGATTAACCGTTGTTGGGAAACCCGCCGCCAGGGTGATCACCTCATCGCCCGCCTTCAAAGCGCGCTCCCCAAGTTTAGGAGAGGTTAGACTCGATAAGGCCAATAGATTGGCCGATGATCCTGAATTGACCAGGATCGCATATTTCGAGCCCAGAAAATTGACCATTTCCTGTTCGAAATCTCGGGCAAAACGTCCCGTTGTCAGCCAGAAGTCGAGAGAGGCATCCACCAGGTACTGAATATCCTCCGCGTCGAAGGTCCTTCCGGCCACCGGCAGCGGGCTCTTCCCGGGTACAAAGTCGGCGGGCGGAAAAGAAGCGTCATAATATTCAGCAACCAAATCCAGGATTTTATTGCGCAACGCCGCGCTCTCACTGCCCATTGAAATAATCCCTGTACCAATCGATTGTTTTTCGCAGCCCGTCTTCCAGCGCGAATTGGGATTTCCATCCCAGTTCTTCGCGTGCTCTTGCCGCGCTCAAATACTGGTTGCGGATCTCGTTTTGGGCCTCATTGCGGACGTCAGGCACGAGCTTCGAGCCCATCAGGTCAAGTATGCGGCGCACGAGGTCAAGGACGGTGATTTGCAGCTCATTGGAGAAGTTGAATGCTCTTCCGCGCAGGCAAGGGTCCTCGGCGAGCTTTTCGGCCAGCAGCATGTACGCTGCCGCTCCATCTTCCGCGTAGAGATAATCCCGCACAAAAGAGCCATCCGAACGGATAACGGGGGGCTGTCCGAAAAACACCGACCGGATCGTTCCAGGAACAATCCGGTTCCAATTAAGGTCCCCGCCTCCAAAAAAATTCCCGCAGCGCGTGATTACGACCGGCAGACCATAGGATATCGCATAAGACTGGGCGATGAGGTCCGCACAGGATTTGCTTACGTCGTATGGATGACGGCCCTGCAGTGCAATCTCCTCATGATAAGGCAGCTGCTCGTGGTCGCCGTAAGCCTTGTCAGAAGAGGCAAGGATGATTTGCCTGACCATCGGACTGTGTCTGCAAGCTTCCAGGAGAATCCATGTCCCCTGAATGTTGCTTTCAAATGTGGAGATCGGGTTCCGATTGGCAATGGGCACAATCGTCTGGGCCGCCAGATGGAAAACCGTATCGATCTCGTACTCTCCAAGAGCACGCTCGATGCACGCCTGATCTCTTACATCGCCTCGAACCACCTTCACCCGTTCCAGGATGCCGGATCGCGCTGCTTCACTCTGAGGCACCCAATCGCGAACAAAACAGACGACATCAGCCCCGATCTCGAAGAGCCGGCGAACCAGCCAACTGCCCAGAAGCCCGGTTGCGCCGGTTATCAGTACCGGACGGTTTTTCCAAAAGGACTGGTTCAAGCGTGAACCCTCCATGGAACGTTTCCCGAAGCCCACATGTTTTCCAGCATGTGAACATCTCTCAATGTGTCCATACATTGCCAGAAATCATTGTGGCGGTAGGCCATAAGCTGATTTTCCCTGGTAAGGCGCTCCATCGGCGTAGATTCAAAAGATGTATCGTCGTTGTCTATATAGTTGACTATTTCCGGCTCCAGCACGAAGAAACCGCCATTTATCCATCCCTCTCCGGTTTGCGGCTTCTCGGCAAAGGCCGATACCATCTCGCCATCAAAGGTCAGATCACCAAAGCGGGCGGGCGGGCGAACAGCCGTAACTGTGGCGATTTTTGCCTGGCTTCTGTGGAACTCAACGAGTTTATTCATATTCACGTTCGAGACACCGTCGCCGTAAGTCAGCAGAAAGGGCTCCCTCCCAATATATTGGGAAATCCTCTTTACGCGTCCACCGGTTTGTGTTTTGACGCCCGTATCCAGGAGATGGATCGTCCAGTCCTCGGAATGTCCGTTGTGCACCATCAAGTCCCCCGTGGAGAGCCGGACTGTCAGGTTGCAAGTTCTTTTCCGGTAGTTGATGAAGTAGTCCTTTATGAGCTCTCCCTTATACCCGAGCGCTATCACGAACTCAGTGAAGCCATAATCGGCAAAGCTGCGCATAATGTGCCAGAGCAGTGGTTTCCCACCGATTTCAACCATGGGCTTAGGTTTGACTACTGTTTCTTCGGAAAGACGGGTGCCCAACCCTCCTGCCAAAATTCCGACCTTCATTTCTCATCTCCCTTTTCAAAAATCTGACACTAGTAGCGGGGCACGGCATGATCTCGTTGACCGGGGTCTCTTACTGGCTCCCAAGCCTGTCCGAAAGTCGGGAACAACATCCGGGCTGGCTTGAATAACCTGAGTAGCAATTACCCTGCCAACAGAAGCTTAGTTGCCGGGGAGGAGTCTGAACGGGATTTGGCTCGATTAACAGGCGTGAAAAAACACGAAAAAGGATGTATTGCAGGCTCTTGTATTTAGCACTTCATGCTGTGGATTCAAAAATACAAGCAATACAAAGGACGCCGCTATACTGTGAAGGCACGCTGTTGCGGTTAAAGCAAAATGTAAAAGGGAACCTCTAGAGGGGCACCTCGCGCTCTTCAACTGCCCCGCTTTCGCCGAGATGTTTAGATTCCATCAGTTCCTCCCTGTATTCCACACCGTATATGAACAGCATTATCATGGCGAAACTGAGGATGAGCGGCCCATACAAGATGCCTTGCAACCCAAAATACTGAACCCCGCCAAGTATGGCCAGGAAGATGTAGAAGGGGGACATCTTGGATTTGCCCTTCATAAGCAAAGGACGGACGAGATTGTCGATGATTCCGCTCGCCACGGCAGACCAGATAGCCAGGAAAACGGCTGATTTGATCTCGCCAAGCAAGACGAGATAAAGCGCAATCGGGACCCATATGAGATAAGTACCTACAAGCGGGATGAGGGAGGCAAGCGCAGTCAAGGTTCCCCAGAAAAGACCCGGGAAACCCAGGATCGCGTAAGCCACTCCCGCCGCCAGTCCCTGGCATATCGCGGTAAGAAATGTACCCAGAAGCACGGATTTGGTGACAACACTGATGCCGTTGATAATCCGGTCTTCCTGCTCAGCCCTGAGAGGTATGTAATACCGGATGTTGTTCACCATTTCCCTGCCATCCCGCACAAGGTAGAAGGCAATGAAAATCATAATGAAAAAATGGGCAACCAGGCTCGCCACATTGCTCAGAATGGAGGCGACTTTCCCGAGCAGAAACTGCCCTATGGTCCTGCTAAGATAGAGTATATCGTTGGATATTTCCGCCTTGCTTACCTCGAGAAAAGGAAACCGTTCCTGCATTTTGCCCAGAAAATCGTTGATCCTGGGGTCCTGGGCCAGTTGCTGTAATTTACCTTCCCGCAGCCAGTCGTTGGTCCTGTTTACCGTATCGAGTCCCTGCGTCACCAGGGTGGAAGTGAAAACAAAAACGGGAATTGCTATCACGAAAGTTATTATGAGTACGATTATGAGGGCTGCCAGGTTCTTGCTTCCCTTGAGGCGCCGTTCCAGAAAAATTTGCAGCGGATGGAACATGGTGGCAAGGACAATTGCCAGGATAAGTGTATCGATGAATGGAAACAGGATTAGATACGCAAGGTAAAAGGAAACAGCGAGGACGCCAAGCAGAAATGTCCTGTAGCCCTTTAGCCGCCTGGCTCTCTGTTGTGCAATATCAGAATCGGCCACGAATCGGCTCCTGTATCACTCTGATGTTTTCTGTGGCGCACCCGGCGTCTTCGGGCGCCTCTTATGCCCGTTTTTCGTGCTGTCGCCAAGTTCGCGATAGAGATCCGATTCGAACGAATAGACTTCCTTTAGCTTGGCAGGCTGTTTTTGGTAGAGGAGCTCGGCCTTTTTTGCGAATTCGAGGGCCTTGCGTTTTTCTCCCTTTTGTTTCCATGCCCTGGCAAGGAGAATAAAAGCCTCACCGTTGCCTGCGTCTATTCGGATAGCCTGTTCGAGTGTACGGATTGCGGTGTCCGGTTTTCCCCTCTCCAATTGTCCCCTGGCCAGACTGACCTGCTGCATGGATGCCTGCCTCTGAGGCGATTTTGCCGCTTCCTGTTTTTTGGGTCTTTCCTGCTGCGTCTTCTTTGCAGGCACGGGCGCGGGTTGAGGCTCAACCGGCTTAAACTGCTTTTGCACCTCAGGCGCAGGAGGAGGCGCTGGGACGGCCGCCGCCTCCTCCTGGCTCTTCAGTTCCGGCGATTTCGAGACGGACGGGGCCTGCTGAACGGGCGGCACACCCGGTTGCGGCGCTCCGTAAGAAGGCGGTGCAGGAGGCGAACTGTACTCAGGCGGGATATATACCTGCTTTCGCTCGCACCCTAAAAGAGCGATCCCGATTACCAGGGCAAGCAGCAGGCCCTGAACGCTACCCCCAAGAGTTGGCGTTGTACGGCCGTCGCGGACCGAGGTTCTTATGGCTGCATCCTCCGCCGTGATTTCTCCGGCTGGATGATCGCAATCTTTCAGCAAAGGGTGAGAAAGTTTTTCGACTATGAAAGCAACGATTGTAGGAATCCCCTCTGAGTCAGTGGTGCGTTTCGCTGTCAACTTGATAGGCATCGGCCTTCAACGCCCTGCATTCTATTATCTGCTATGAATAGTGCAATAACCATTCGATCTGTGTTCCGACAAAAAATACTCCAGCTTTTGCTCCCGGCAGCGAGCAGTCGCTAATAGGCCGGAATCCGTACAGATTGTTTCCTCAACGACTCCAGGCGGCGCATCGAACTCCTGAGGCTGTATCCACGGGCGCACCTGGTTCATAAACCGTGCCCAAATTCTTGCCGCACCCTGCGCTCCGGTAAGACCTGTAGGCCTGTTGTCGTCATATCCCACCCAGACTAGGGCCAACATATCCGTCGTGTACCCAACGAACCATGAGTCCCGAAACTCGCTTGTGGTGCCTGTCTTGCCTGCGCACCTGAAGTCAATGCCATGCCGTCTCAGCACTTTGGCGGTGCCTCTTTCGATTACCCCTTCAAGAAGGCTGGTTATGAGAAAGGCCTTTGCAGGCGAGGTCACGGATGAAAAGTCAATCGTCTGCCGCTCCCGAACATCTCCATTATCGGCCACGACCTCCCTCAGGCTGAGCAGAAATGGCTTTTGCCCGTCATTTGCAAGAACCGCATATGCCCTGGCCAGCTCAATTGGGGCCAGCTCGAACGATCCAAGCGCGAGCGAAGGCACAGGTTCGAGTGGTGATTCTATCCCGAAACTCCTGAGAGTCCCGATTATCTCATTCAGGCCGGTTTCCACGGCGAGGTTTACCGTTGCGGCATTGAGCGACTGCTCGAGGGCGTCACGGAAAGAGACCCGCCCACGATATCTGCCATCGTTGTTTCTGGGCGTCCAGGGGGTCCCATTAAGCTCGTAGGGTACCGGCAGATCGGAAAGCCAGTCGGAGAGTTTAAACCGGTCGAGCGCCGTCAGATAAATGAAGGGTTTCAGTGCGGACCCGGGCTGGCGGCGACTGCTGACGGCCCTGTTGAAACTGCTTTCGCCGTAATCTCTTCCCCCAACCAGCGCGTAGATTTCCCCGGTCTTGGGCTGCAGAGCTATTAAAACAGCCTGGAGCCGCTTCGAGGGCTCGGATTCATCCGAAGCCAGGTCCTCGCCGCTCTCCCTCTCGATTTCAGCAAGGCCTTCCCGAATCGCTGTTTGGGCCGCGGCAGCCATCTCCGGCTGGAGAGTGGTGTAGATGCTCAATCCCTCTGAAGCCAGCGCCTCTGGAGCGTAGAGTTCCTGCGCCTGCCTTCGGACATAGTCCAGAAAATAGGGGGCTATGCTGGCAGCAGCGGGTGCGGAAGCCACTCTTAAAACTTCCAACCGCGCTTCATCATACTCGGCCGGCGAAATTTTCCTCAGAGCGAGCATCCGTTTCAGTACCAGGTTCCTGCGCTCAAGGGCGGCCTGATGGTTTGTCAGTGGTGAATAGTTATTGGGGCCCATTATCATCCCGGCAAGGGTAGCGGACTCCGAAAGGGTCAAGTCTTCCACGTTACGCCCGAGATAATATCTGGAGGCTTCGCCTATTCCGTGGATGGCGACGCTGCCTCTACGGCCCATGTAGATTTCGTTGAAATACATCTCCAGTATTTCATCTTTTTGGTAAAGAGCCTCCAGGATAAAAGACATGGAGAGTTCAAAAACTTTCCTGCGAAAACTTCGCTCTGATTCCAGGAAGTAGTTTTTTACGAGCTGTTGGGTGATCGTAGAGCCGCCCTGGACAACCCTGCCCGCTCTAAAATCGGCTAGCATCGCCCGAACTACCCCGAATAGATCGATCCCGCTGTGTTCATAGAACCGATGGTCCTCGATTGCCACAACGGCGTCAATCAGGTGCTGCGGAACTTGCCGGATATTAATGAGCATCCTGCTTTCCCGCTCGGGCCCATACAGGCGCGCTATTTCCAACGGCTCCAGTTCAAGAAACTGAATCTGCTGCTTTGGGCCGCGTATGTCCACGACACGGTTTTGCTGAAAACTGAATTCGACGATCTGTGAGGGCAGAAAGACACCCGGAAATTGAAAATCCCTGAGGTGAGCGACCAGTGTGTTGCCGGTAGACTTAAACTCACCAGCCAGCACTGGCGCTTTTGAAGCTTCTTTATAGCGGCGCTCCTCGAGCATATGCCGGAGCTGCCCGAGCGAGAGGGCCTGGCCGCAATAGACCGGGACGGTCGCAGAAAAGACTCGCGCAGGGATGCTCCATCTTCTTGAGGAAAATCGGTTTTTGACCTCTTTATAGAGATAAAATGAAAAGCTTGCGGCAAAAAGGCCTGAAAGAAGCAGGAATAGCAGGATACCCCAAAGTATGTATCTGCTCCGCTTTGGTTTGTTATTAAAAAGATTCATAGTGGAGGGATCTCGAGCCAATGGTTCCATAGACGGCGCGAATCAACACGCCCAGCCAGGTATGCTAATCTTTCCTGTCGAACCTGACAACGCATTCAAGATGCGGAGTATGTGGAAAAAGATCAATCGGCTGTACTTCCTTTATGTCGTAAGCCCCGAGAAGAAGGGCAGCATCCCTGGCCAGACTGGCCGGATTGCAGGAGACAGCAATGATTCGCCCCGGCAGGCTTTCCAGAAGAGCTTGCACCACTTTCGGATGCATCCCCGCCCGGGGAGGATCTACTATGACAATATCCGGACGCCCCATCTGCGAAACCTTCTTGATTACGTCCTTCAAATCGCCGGCCAGAAAAGAACAATTATCGATATTGTTGATTCGGCAATTCTCGCGCGCATCATGTACAGCCTCTTCGAGAAGCTCGATGCCGACAACGTTTTTTACACGCGAGGCGATATATAGTCCTATACTTCCCGTTCCGCAATACAGGTCCCAGACCTTTTCAGCACCCTCGAATGCGGCAAGCCGGCTGACCGTTTCATACAGCTTTTCCGCACCAGGAGTATTGGTTTGAAAGAAAGAGTGCGCCGATATCTGGAAGCGCAGACCCCCGAGCCGCTCTTCGATAAACCCTGGCCCGAAGAGAACGCGGCTCGAATCTGCGATAGCGACCTGAGATTTTTTATCATTTATGGAATGGATCAGAGTCGTAATTCCGGTGAATTTCGACCGGAGGTGATTTGCAAGCTGGTCCGCACTGCGGCCGGCGTCAGGATTTGCGGATGTGATGAGGTGAACCAGCTTCTGGCCGGTACGCTTTGCCTCTCTAACGACCAGAAAACGCCAAAAACCCTGGTGAGTGCGGATGTTGTAAGCCGGAAGGCCGCTTTTCACCGCCCATTGACGGACCTCCCTCAGAATGGCGGAGGCCTCATCTGACTGGAGAACGCAACTGTCGATATTGCATACCTTATCGAAAAGCCCCCTTACATGCAGGCCAAGCGCAAATAAAGACTCCCGGGTGAATTCCCGGTCGAGTTCTTCGGCAAGGAGCCAGCGCCTGTCCGAAAAGGTGAACTCCATCTTGTTTCTGTAGTGCACAATCTCGGGGGAAGCAACGATCGGTGCGACTTCCGTTTCGCCTGCTCCCGCAATATGCCCGAGGCACTCTATTACGTGAGTCCTTTTCCAGAAAAGCTGTGCCTCGTAAGAAATATCCTGCCACTGGCATCCTCCGCAAACACCAAAATGCGGGCAGACTGGAGGCCGATAGTCGGGCGATTGGGAAAGCGTCTCGATCACCCTTGCCTCGGCGTAGTTTCGTTTTTTCCTTGTTATTCGAGCTTTCACCGTTTGCCCGGGAACAGCATGGTCCAAGAAGACCACGAACCCGTCCACTTTGGCTACAGCCTTCCCTCCAAATGCGAGCTTTTCAATCTGAAGCTCGATATCAGTTCCTTTGATTATCTTTTCCATTATTCACCCGGACAATTCCAAGCCGATTGGATATGGTCGCCTGCAACCGGTCTTCGAATACTGGTCCGGTTGTCCAGTCCAGTATGGAAAGGGCGGCAAACTGGAGACATTTTATCCCGAAGCGGATTAAAAAGGAAACGAATCACCGGCCTTAAAGTTTCCTCGTCGACAAGGGAGCGGCGAAGTGGCTGTGGTAAGCTGTTCTGCTTACCTATACCGAATTTCATATTCATCTGCTGCTGCGGTAACCTGGCCTTGACCCGCTGCACGAATTTGGGATATCCTTTCAAGTCTTTGAAAATATTTTGACAAAGGAGCGCAGGGCGTGATTGCCATTCTCGACTATAAAGCAGGGAACCTGACCAGCGTCAAGAGGGCATTGGACTATCTTGGATTTTCATGCAGCATCACCAACTCTCACGATGAAATCCGCAAGGCGGACAGGGTGGTCTTCCCGGGGGTCGGAGCGGCCGGAAGATCGATGGAGAGCCTGGGGGAGCTGGGTCTTGATAAGCTGCTTCGAGAACTCTTCGACGATCGAGTACCCATACTGGGCATTTGCGTCGGGCTTCAGGTACTCTTTGACTTCAGCCAGGAAAACCAGACCCGCTGTCTCGGAATTCTTCCCGGTGAAGTGCTGAGGTTCTCAGGAAAAATATCTTCACAAGACGGTGAATTTCTGAAGATTCCGCATATGGGCTGGAATGCCGTGGAGTTGAAAAAGGACCATCCGGTTTTTCGAGACATCCCTGAGGAAAGCGAGTTTTACTTCGTCCACAGCTACTACCCGCAGCCGGCAAACGAGCAACTGGCTGTCGGGATAACCGAATATGGCATAGCATTCACATCCGCCGTGGCCTTCCGAAATCTTGTCGCAGTTCAATTCCATCCCGAGAAAAGCGGCAAGCCGGGCTTACGGCTCCTTGATAATTTCTGCCGATGGAACGGCGTTTCATAAAACGGGGAATTCCATGCTCAGCAAGCGAATAATACCTTGCCTCGACGTCAGGGACGGCAAGACCACCAAGGGAATCAAATTCAAGGGCAATATCGATATAGGCGACCCGGTGGAAATGGGCCGTTTCTATTACGAACAGGGCGCCGATGAAATCGTGTTCTACGACATTACGGCTTCGAGCGAGCGCCGCCCTATTATGCTCGATGTAGTCCGGCGGGTGGCGGAGACGATATTTATTCCATTTTCGGTGGGAGGCGGGATTCGCACAATCGAGGACATGCGTGACGTACTGCTTGCCGGGGCCGAAAAAGTCAGCGTAAACTCCGCCGCGGTGCTTAACCCGGACATCATCCGCCAGGGCGCGGAAGCCTTCGGCAACCAGTGCATTGTCCTGGGAATGGACGTAAAGAAGGTCGAGATTTCAGAGAAGATTCCCTCGGGTTACGAGATGGTCATAAACGGCGGCCGAACCCGCATGGGCATCGATGCGCTGTGGTGGGCCAAAGAGGCCGAAAGACTCGGCGCAGGCGAAATTTGCCTCAACTCGATAGACGCCGACGGCACCCAGACCGGTTATGAACTCGAACTGACGCGGCTGATTTCGACCAACGTCCGCATTCCGGTTATCGCCTCCGGAGGCGCCGGAGAACCCCGGCACCTCCTGGAGGTGTTGAACCAGGGCTGCGCCGATGCGGCGCTGATCGCCTCGATGGTGCACTACGGGACCTATACTATTCAAGGGATAAAGGGTTTTCTATCTGAAAACGGTGTAAAAGTGCGCCGTTTCTGGTAGGGCAATGCGAAAGGGAACGAAAATCTTTCTTGCTTCCTGCTCCCTGCTTCCGAAGTCCTGACGAAACCGGGGAAGCGAATCGGTTCCGCTTCCCCGGTGAGGCTCTCGCACTAATCACGGAAGGACGCTTCTATTTGGCGCCCCCTGGTTATTTCATGGTCTTGCTGGAAAGAACCGATGCGAAAGCATCTTTAGCTATCGCGCCCATTTCTCCCAGGTTTTCCACCACTGTTATCCCAGCTTCACGCATGGCCTTGATCTTGCCCTGAGCCGTTCCGCTGGAGCCGCTGATGATCGCTCCGGCATGGCCCATGCGCCGTCCCGGAGGAGCAGTCAGACCCGCTATGAAACCGATTACCGGCTTGGTCACGTTTTTCTTGATGAAGTCAGCGGCCTCTTCCTCCGCCGATCCGCCGATCTCACCCACCATGATGATGGCGCGGGTTTCGGGATCAGCCTGGAAGGCTGAAAGACAGTCGATGAAGTTGGTGCCGTTTACGGGGTCTCCCCCGATGCCGATTACGGTACTCTGACCCATTCCAAATTGTTGGATCTGATGTACCGCTTCATAGGTGAGAGTCCCGGAGCGGGATACGATCCCAACGTTGCCGGGCGAGTGGATATGGCCCGGCTGAATGCCGATCTTGCACTGGCCCGGAGTGATGATGCCCGGGCAGTTGGGGCCGATCAGCCGGCTGTTGCTCACCTTAATGTAGTTTTTCACCTTCAGCATATCCATCACAGGAATGCCTTCGGTGATTGCAACGATCAGCGGCAATCCGGCATCAATGGATTCCAATATTGCGTCGGCGCAAAAAGGAGGCGGCACAAAAACCATCGCGGCGTTGGCGCCCGTTTCCTTGACAGCTTTTGCCACGGTGTTGAAAACCGGGATCCCTTCGACGTTCTGGCCGCCCTTGCCGGGGGTTACCCCGGCAACTACGTTGGTTCCGTAGTTTTTGCAATTAAGTGTATGGAACTGGCCTTCGCGGCCCGTAATGCCCTGAACCACAAGTCTTGTATTCCGATCCACCCAAATGCTCATGATATCCTCCTATCCCTTCGCAATCGCTGCAATTTTTTGGGCGGCGTCTGAAACGTCTTTTGCCGTTATAAGATTGAGCCCGGATTCACTGAGGATCTTCCGGCCCTCCTCAACATTGGTCCCTTCCATCCGAATGACTACAGGGATTTTGATACCTACTTTCTTTGCCGCATCGACAACACCATTAGCCAGTCTGTCGCACCGCAGGATACCGCCGAAAATGTTGATGAGCACGCCCTTGACCGTCGGGTCCGCCAGAATGATCCGGAACCCGTTTTCAACCTGCTCGGCGCTCGCACCACCGCCTACGTCGAGAAAGTTGGCCGGCGCCGCACCCGCCTGCTGAATGAGGTCCATCGTCGCCATGGCCAGGCCTGCGCCGTTTACCATGTTGCCGATATTGCCGCCGGGCATCTTGATGTAGTTGAGCTCGTACTTGGACGCTTCGACCTCGAAGGGGTCTTCTTCGTCAAGGTCACGGTATTCCTGAATGTCCTTGTGCCGGTAGAGCGCGTTGTCGTCAAAATTGATCTTGCCGTCGAGGGCAATGACTCTGCCGTCTTTGGTCAGGACCAGGGGATTGATCTCCACGAGCGAGCAGTCACAGTCCACACATAGCTTGTAGAGCTTTGTGGCCATAGAGGTAAACTGCTTTACCATGTCACCCGTCAGATTCAGCCCGAAGGCCAGGTCGTTCGCATGAAATCCCTTCATGCCAAGCAGCGGGTCTATATAGACCTTGATAATCTTGTCAGGCGTTTTGGCCGCGACTTCCTCGATGTCCATGCCTCCGGCCTCGCTGGCCATGAAGACGATCTTCGCGGTCCCCCTGTCGGGGAGCACGCTGAGGTAGAGTTCTTTTTCAATCGGAAGACCTTCTTCGACCAGCAGCTTCTTGACCACCTTACCTTCAGGACCAGTCTGGTGGGTTACCAGGGTCATGCCAAGAATGCTGGATGCGTATTGGTCTACTTCGGCCGCGTTCTTGGCGAGCTTTACTCCCCCGCCTTTGCCGCGCCCGCCCGCGTGGATCTGGGCTTTTACCACAACAGGAAAAGTCCCCAGCTCCGCTCCGATTTGCTTGGCTTCCTCTACGCTGAAGGCCGCTTTCCCTCGCGGGATAGGGACTCCATACTTTTGGAACAGTTCTTTGGCTTGAAACTCATGAATTTTCATTTTTCTCCTCGCTATCCCGGAACAACTTCATCATGTGCAGACCGCGTCTCACCAACGAGAGCCACTAATCCAATATCTGCTTGGAATCTATCTATACCTAAATGAAACTTCTCACAATGTCAAACAATTGTTTATGTGTTTTTGTGCCTGAATTGCGTCTTGCCAGGAAGCCTTATCGCGCATATAAACGCACATGGTTCTTGCTAAAGGGTCCGGAAATTGCCGGTGCAGACGGACAAACTTGACGCGGTTTTCACAAACCCCCGCTCCCCTGCCCCGCTTTTGGAGAAAAAAATGGCAGACTCCTGGTGGAAGGGTCCAAAATAGTGCGCCGGGGTGGAATGGCGCTGGTCAGTGTGATAGACTCCGCTTTCAACTCGGAAAAGCACCCTTTCCGGAGCGGAAACTGCTGGAGATGATCCAGTGTTTCCGGATGGCCGCAAACTGCGTGTTTAGCATTCATTGAGTTGTCGAAATAAGGATAGAATTGTTTATTTCTCTTACTATTGCTGGAAAGGAACCCGGCCGGAGATGGAATACGAACCGGTAATAGGACTCGAGATTCACGCCCATCTCAAGACTGAGAGCAAAATTTTCTGCGGATGTTCGACAAAATTCGGCGGAAGCCCCAACACCCATACTTGCCCGGTATGCCTGGGGATGCCGGGAGTGCTGCCGGTGTTGAACCGCAAGGTTGTCGAATACGCACTCAGGATGGCGCTGGCCACCCACTGCTCTATTGAGCCGCTCGGTCAGTTTGCCCGGAAGAACTACTTCTACCCTGACCTTCCCAAGGGCTATCAGATTTCACAATACGAGCTTCCCCTTGCCCGAAACGGCTGGGTGGAAATTGAAACCTCCCGCGGTCTCAAGCGGATCAGGATAAACCGGATACATATGGAAGAGGATGCCGGTAAGCTCATTCATGACGAATACCAGCCTGTCAGCTATGTCGATTTCAACAGGACCGGGATACCTCTTATCGAGATCGTGAGCGAGCCGGATATAACCTCATCCGAAGAGGCGGCAACCTACCTGAAAAACCTTCGGGAGATTCTGCGCTACCTCGAGATTTGCGACGGCAACATGGAGGAAGGCAGCTTGAGGTGCGACGCGAATATCTCGCTTCGGCCCGTGGGAACAAGCGGCCTGGGGACCAAGACCGAACTCAAGAACATGAACTCGTTCAAAAACGTCCAAAAAGCCCTGGAATTTGAAATGCGAAGACAAAAAATCATGCTGGAGCGCGGCGATCCGGTCGTTCAGGAAAGCAGGCTCTGGGATGCCGGCCGTAATGTAACCATCAGTATGCGCAGCAAGGAAGAGGCGCACGATTATCGCTATTTTCCTGACCCCGACCTGGTTCCGGTCGTAGTGAGCGAGGATTGGATCGAAGAGGTGCGCAACAACCTGCCCGAACTCCCCGACGCAAAGCGGGAGCGATTCATAAGGGACTACGCCCTGCCGTCCTATGACGCTCAGGTGCTGACATCATCGAAATCCCTCGCTGCCTACTTCGAGGATGCCCTGAAAGGGTTTGCCCAGCCAAAGACGCTCAGCAACTGGATAATGTCCGAGCTTTTGCGCGAGCTTAACCGCGATGACCGTGAAATAGAAGACTGCCCGGTATCTCCGGGAAACCTGGCAGAGCTATTGAACCTTCTCGATTCCGGAGTGATCAGCGGCAAAATCGCCAAGGGGGTTTTCGAGCATATGTATGCGAGCGGCAAGTCCGCCCGGCACATCGTAGAGGAAGAAGGACTTGTGCAGGTAAGGGATGAGTCTGAAATCGAGTCCGCAATCGACCAGGCCCTTTCTGAAAATCCTAAGGAAGTGGAGCTGTTCCGGGCAGGTAAAGACAAGCTCTTCGGCTTTTTCGTCGGTCAGGTCATGAGGAAGACGAAAGGAAAGGCAAATCCGCAGCTCGTTAATGAAATTCTAAGGAAAAAACTTGCTGAGTAAGATATATTTGTCAAATCGACCGGAAGGCTGAGGAGGGGCTGCGAGGCTGCGTCGCTCTTTACAACTTTCAAGTCATTTGGCTTTCGTTCTGTCATTCACTACCGGAAAAAATCTTCAGGAGCTTTTGATGCCGGATCAATGGTTACCGCCGATCTGCTGGGATGGTGACGCCGTGGCGATACTCGATCAGAGAGTATTGCCGCACCAGGAAAAGTTCCTTCGCTGTACCACCTCTGAACAGGTTATTAGCGCGATAAAGACAATGGCCATTCGCGGAGCCCCGGCCGTGGGAGTTGCCGGAGCACTAGCCCTGGTCCTTGGCGCCAGGTCTATCCATACCAGCGATCCTAGAGAGTTCAGGCGTAAATTCTCCCGGATCTGTCAGAAAGTAAGAGAAGCGCGTCCGACCGGGGCAAACCTGGGCTGGGCTGTCGAAAGGGTATATTCCATTGTGGTGGAAAACCCCCAGGCCGATATTGCCGAACTTCAGAAACTAATCAGGACCGAGGCCGATACCATCCTGTCCGATGACGTCGTCGTAAATCTGCAGATCGGAAAATGGGGGCGCGAAGTTGTGCCCAAAGGAGCCAGAATTCTCACCTATTGCAACGCCGGGGCGCTTGCGACCGCCGATTACGGGACCGCAGTGGGGGTAATCCGGGCGGCTTTCGCGGCAGATCCTGCAGTTAGCGTCTTCTCCTGTGAAACCAGGCCCTTTCTCCAGGGCTCAAGGCTCACCGTGTATGAGCTTATGCGGGCGGGAATTCCGGTCACTCTCGTTACTGACAATGCCGTGGGGAGCCTTATGAGTCATGGCATGATCGATCTTGCGGTGGTGGGCGCGGACAGGATTGCGGCCAACGGCGATACGGCCAATAAAATCGGCACATACATGGTCGCCGTGCTTGCCAAGACCCATGATATCCCCTTCTATGTCGCCGCGCCGCGCTCGACCATAGATCCAGGGCTGCAGGGCGGAGACGAAATCCCTATCGAGCAAAGGGACCCGAAGGAGGTAACTCATTTTTGCGGAAAACAGGTGGCTGCTGACGGCGTGAAGGCACTAAACCCTGCATTCGATGTCACGCCGAACAAGTATATTTCTGGAATAATCACCGAAGTGGGCGTGCTGAGAAAACCCTTTGCCAAGGCGATACGAAGGGCACTGCAGACCTGATCTTAAGGTTATAAATACTATAAGTACATATAGTCACGTCTCGTAGGGAAATCGTTATTCAGACCATTAGAAAAAAGTATCTGGTACACCCTCGTGCCGTCATATTTGAAGCCGGCGGATGCAGCGTTTAAATACAGCCTCCACATCCTGACGGACTGTTGGTCGAACATCTCTTGTATCTTGCCGATGTTTTTTTCGAAATTAGCTATCCAGCAGTCAAGTGTCCTGCCGTAGTGCAGCCTCAGCCCCTCGATATCCAGGATGCACAGTCCCGCCCGCCCCATCTCACGCACGGTTTCCGGCAGACTCGGGACATAACCGCCGGGAAAGATATGGCGCACCATCCAGGCGTCCGTGGCTGACTCCAAGTCTTTTGAGATCGTATGCAAAAGACCGATCCCACCCTTTTTCAGCAGCTCGGCCACCTTTCTCATGTAGACGGGAATAAACCTTTTCCCCACGTGCTCGAACATCCCTATGGATACAAACTTGTCGAATTTACCGGTAAGCTGACGGTAATCCTGCAACTTCACCTCGATGAGGTTACCGAGCCCCAGCTCTTCTATCCTCCGGCTCGCATGTTGATGCTGGTTTTTCGAAATCGTAATGCCAGCCCCCTTTATGCCGTATTTGCGCGCAGAGTGCAGGAGCATCCCTCCCCAACCGCACCCGATGTCGACCAGCGTGTCCTCGCGGCTAAGCATGAGTTTGCGGGCAACGTGGTCGTATTTGTTGCGCTGGGCCTGATCGAGTGAATCATCCTCATTTTTGAAGTAGCCGCAGGAATATGTGAGGCTCTCGTCCAAGAAAAGAGAGAAGAATTGCGAAGTAAGATCATAATGATAAGCTATATTGTGACGGGACTTGCCCACCGTGCCAACGGTTTGGATATAGAAGGGAAAAAGCCGGATTTTTTGAAGCAGCGAGAAATTCTTTTCGTCAAACTGAACGATCAGCCCCAGCCGCAGAAGTTCCTGAAGATCGCCCTCAACTTCGAGATCCCCCGAAACATACGCTTCGCCAAAACCGAGAAATCCTTTACCGAACATCGCCCCTGGAACTCTCGCAGACTTGATAATAAGGGTGGTTTTCGGACTGCCGCCGTATTGTATGACTTCTCCATTCCATAGTTCGAAAGAGAATGCAGCGGCAGGGTCTGCGCGATTAATCGCGGCGGCGAGATCCCTGATGCCTTTTTTCATTGCCGGCGTTTCCTTTTGGATCAATCCATCGATAACACTAACGGCGCGGGCTGCCACCAGGCAAAACTGAGGGGAAGCAGAGCCGCTGGAGTTGAGTTGTAGTATTTTTGGTCCGTCATTGACCCAAGTCAATACTCAAAATGAAAAACAGGTATAAAATCGAATATACTATGAAAATGAGCCAGGTAAGAAGATTAAATAATGAAGATACGGAAGTGAAACGCAATGATATGGACCGAGGAAGCGGAAAAGGCTGTGGGAAGAGTCCCATTCTTTGTGCGCGGAAAAGTGCGGCGTGAAGTCGAGAAAGAAGCTGCCGGGCAGGGTTCGAGCCGGGTCCTGCTGACGCATGTGCAGAACTGCCGTGAAAAGTTTTTGTCCGGAAAGGCCCTTGAACCCAAAGGGTTCCAGATAGAAACATGCTTTGGCTCTGGTGGCTGCGAAAACCGCGCGGTTGAAAGTGAGTCCCTGGTGGACGAACTCGAACGTCGAATCGTGAAGCGAAATATCGCCGGTTTTCTAAAAGAGAAGGTCAGAGGCCCTCTAAAAATACACCATGAATTCCGCATCTGCGTTGCGGACTGCCCTAACGCATGTTCGCGGCCTCAAATCGTCGATATCGGCATCGTCGGAGCGCTGCGCCCGCGTGTTGTGGATCAATCCTGCTCCGGCTGCGGAGCTTGCGTGTCCTCCTGCATTGAAAGCGCCATCCATGAGGAACCTGGAGCCGATGCCCATAAAATCGACAGGGGTAAGTGCATAATGTGCGGCAAATGCGCCAGCGCCTGCCCCTCGGGCGCCATTGTGGAAGCTGAAAAGGGCTGGCGTATCATGGTCGGGGGCAAGCTTGGCCGGCATCCGCAACTAGGAAGGGAATTGGAAGGAATCCACTCCAAAGAAGAAGTTCTGGCCACGGTTGAGCGTTGCCTGGATATCTATTTCGCTCACAACATCGCCGGCGAGCGATTCGGAGCGATTCTCAACAGGATCGGGTATGATCTGATCAAAAGTCTGAAAGATTAGGAAAAAATCGTGTCAATTCGACTGCGGCGCAAATTTCACCATGGCGTTCCTACAGCCCCGCAAGGCCGGCAAAGGCCCCTTCCCGTATGGCCTGATACTTCAAAGGAAAAACCCGGCTTTCGCTATCTGGTTTTGCTTGCGGGCCTGGTTGTCTGTTCCGGTTTTTCACCGATCCAGTCCTTGGCGCTCTCGCCGGCATCTTCTGGTGAGCTTTGAGGAAACCCCCGGATGTGTTCGAACTCGTGTCGAATGAAGAGCACGATCGGAATGGCTAGGATAAGACCCGGAATCCCCAGGAGCACCTCACAAAAAATCAGCGCGCCCAGAGAAATGGCCATCGGAAGGTGGACGATTCCGCCGATTATCTTCGAATTGAGGATGTACTCCAGTTTATGGACGCCTACCAGCAGGACCAAGCAGATCACCGTTCCCCACATTCCAGTAGACACGAACGCATTGATGGTCAAAACGCTGTTCGACATCAGATTTCCCACCACCGGGAAAAGTCCGCAGAAGAAAACCACAAAAATCATCAGCAATGGATGATGGAGATCGAGAGCAAAAATAACAACCGTTGAAATCACGGTATTGATTAGAGCGATAATCACCTGCCCTCCCATGACCCGCCGGAAAAAGACGTAGAATATTCTCAATCTCGTCTGCATGAATCTGAACACAAAGGTCATAAGACTGTTCGGATTCCGGGTAAATGCCTGCTCGACCTTTTCGGACTCGAAATAGAAAAACAGGTTGATTGCCAGCGCAAAGACGAACTCGATAAACCCCTTATAGAGCGGGGTCAGACTGTTGGCCATGAATTGCAAAATGCCGGTGCTCGCCTTTAAAATTGTGCCTTTCAATGCATCCGGGTCGACATAGTCCGTGAGGTTCCATTTTTGGCCTGCCGCTTTGAGTTCTTGTACAACCCGGATCTGAAGCTGGGTCGACAGCTCCGGAAAATTCTTCAGCATCATGGGAATGATTTTAGAAGTAATGAATATGATGGCCAAAATGACCAGGATGTACACAGCCGAAAAGAGCAAAGCCTTTGGCACGAAGGGGGCGACCCGGTGGACGTCTCGCGTCATGAAATCGGATATGAAGAAAAGGAAAAGAAAAGATATTGCGAAAACCATGAGGTGAGATACCGCGAAGGTCACCGCAAAAGCGCTAAGAAAAGCATAACCTACTAGATAAGGATGGTTTTCAACAAGTTTGTTAGGCTGATTTTCCCACTTTACTTCGAGACCGGACTGATTGCGGACGCAATCGACTGTTTCGTCCAGCTTGTGCCTTGCACATGCATCGTCTTTCATGCCGATTGGCCCCTTTGCCGGTGAATTCGAAGGATTATCCAAGATACTACCCTATCACGCGCCGAAACGGCAACAGCTAAACCGGTCGGACAGTCTGCTGCCGGTGGAAATAGATCAAATGGTATTATCGGCATCTTCAAGTATCTTTCTTAAACTGATTATTGACAACCCAAACCTAATCAGATATTGGATAAGGGTCAATTTCATCGATATTTGAGTGGATTATGCCCAGCCGGTTGCTCTACCATAGCCTTTTTTTTGGCGGGTTCTCATCTTGAAAGCCTGCCCGAGAGAAAAGTAGAAGCAATCTGAACTGAACTCGAAATAATAGCCATGGGCGGGCGGAAATGCCCGGGTCCATGGCTTCCATGTTTAAAAGGCTGTGGATTCTGACAATCCACAGCCTTTTTTGTCACAGCCTTCAGGGTATTACAGCCTTTAGAGTGTCCTCAGCAGCTATAGGAGTCGGGGAATGATTTATAATATTGAGTTCGAAACACTGCCCAGGGAAGCGCTGGAGGCCATTCAGCTCCGCCGCCTCATAGAAACGGTCGAAAGGGTTTACGCCACGGTTCCATTCTACCGCCGCAAGTTCGATGAGGCCGGTGTCGTTCCATCGGAGATCAAGAGGCTGGAGGATCTTAGGCGGCTTCCCTTTACCACCAAACAGGACCTGCGGGACAACTATCCTTACGGGATGTTTGCGGTCCCGATGGATAACGTAGTTCGAATTCACGCCTCATCAGGGACAACCGGGAAACCTACTGTGGTGGGTTACACTGCCCGGGATATCCAGACTTGGTCCGAGCTGATGGCTCGATCTCTTTCAGCGGGGGGAGCAACCCGGGGCGACATTATTCATAACGCTTACGGCTACGGCCTGTTCACGGGTGGACTCGGAGTGCACTACGGAGCTGAAAGACTGGGCGCGTCGGTCATTCCTATTTCAGGGGGAAATACCAAGCGGCAGATACTCATTATGAAGGATTTCGCTCCGACGATCCTGACCTGCACGCCTTCCTATGCCCTTCATCTGGCGGAAGTTGCAGCGGAGACGGGAGTTGATTTCAGCAGTCTCAGATTCAAATCGGGTATTTTCGGCGCTGAACCCTGGTCGGAGGCGATGAGGACGGAAATTGAATCCAAACTTCACTTGAACGCCATAGACATATACGGTTTGAGCGAAGTCATCGGTCCGGGCGTCTCCGTCGAATGCCTGGAAGCAAAGAACGGGCTGCACATCTTCGAGGATCATTTCATACCGGAGATAATCAATCCACAAACGGGCGAAATTCTTCCCAACGGTGGTCAAGGTGAACTGGTATTTACCTCGATCACCAAAGAGGCTTTCCCGATCATCCGCTATCGAACACGTGACGTGACTTCGCTTAACCGGGAACCATGCATCTGCGGCCGTACACATGTACGCATGCAAAAGGTAAGCGGCCGGACAGACGACATGCTCATCATCCGCGGAGTGAATGTTTTTCCATCGCAGATCGAGAGCGTTCTTATGGAAATGAAGGAGGTCGAACCGCACTATCAGCTAGTGGTTGACCGCGTGGACAACCTGGACATCATGACGGTCATGGTCGAGGTTGGCGAGGCCTTTTTCTCGGATGAGGTCCGCGTTTTACAGAGTATAGAAAAGAAGATCTCCAAGGACATCAAAGAATTCCTCGGAGTCTCAGCCAAGGTGCAACTGGTGGAACCCAAGACAATAGCCCGAAGTGAGGGCAAGGCCCAGCGTGTGATCGACAATCGGAAGATTTAGCTTTCGCGTTCAAAAAGGAGAATGTTCATGGACCATGTGGAACAGATTTCCGTTTTTCTGGAAAATAAGGCAGGGCGGCTTGCGGAGGTAACCAGGATTCTGAGCGAGGCCAATATCAACATTCGTGCTCTCTCACTTGCGGATACGTCCGACTTCGGCATTCTTCGCCTGATTGTAAACGACAACAATAAGGCAAAGGAAGAACTCAAAAAATGCGGCTTTACAGTTGGCAAAACCGACGTGGTCGCAGTCGAGGTCGAGGACCAACCGGGTGGACTCCATCATATCCTGCGCGTTCTCCAGAAGGCCAACGTCAATGTGGAATACATGTACGCGTTCGTCCAGCAAAGCGGCGCCAATGCAGTGCTCATATTCCGCTTCGACAACCTCGATGAAGCCGTAAGGATACTGAAGGAAAATAAAGTACGGGTCATACAGGGCGAGAAGCTCTACGCAATGTGAACACGGTCGGGTACCGGATGAGCCTTGCATGGGGCTTTCTCACCTTTTGGTGACCCTTATTCCGGATACCCTTGCTCAGCTTAGACAAAGCGGAATAACCTTTTTCCTGGTCGAGCAGAACCATCGAGCGGCGCCGGGCATCGCAGACAGGAGTTATGTGCTCGAAAACGGCCGCATCGGCCTCGAATGTCCGGCCTCCAATCTCTTCTCACCTCACTGTAAGGCGGCCTGCCTTGGCGCGGAATCCAGGCGCAATTTACGCCCTGTGCCTGGAGACCACATGCGGCCCCGGTCCGTGCAGTGTAAGTAGAGTCTCATAAGGCCGATTCTATCAGGCGGTATAAGGGCACTGGGCCGGCTCCCGCTTGCACGCGGTACAACGCTCCCTTGCTTCCCCTCGGGGGACTTTGGCGCAGATTTCGTCCGGGACCTCGATGCTAAACCCCGACATCAGCTTTTGCACGCCGCCGTAGCATTTCGGACACGTCGTCGGCTCATCTTCACCCAAAACCAGTTGTTCAAAGGTGTTCCCACATTTTGTGCATTTATACTCATAGAGAGGCATTGTTTCTCATCCTTACCTTTTATTAATAAAGCACATTTTTATTAGTAAGCATTCTCGCGATCAGATTCAAACGACCGGTTTGGCCGGGTTTTTCATCTTGTCTTTCCGGTGAACGCCGACTGGAAAAAACGCCTGGCAGGGACTATATTTTTCATGTCGAAAATTTGACGTCATGGAAACCAGATGGAAACACGTTAACATCGATGCATTTTTGGACACCCGAGGTCCCGCACGATGATTGTGTCCACTAACCAGCCGTATTTCCTACCTTTTCTCGGTTTTTTCCATAAGGCTTATCTTTCTGACGTTCTGGTGATCCTGGATGGCGTCCAGTTTCCTCGAAGGACCACCTGGATAAGCAGGAATCGCTTTAAAGACAGTCAGGGAACTCTTTGGATGACTGTACCGGTTTGGAAAAAAGGCCTTGGCCTGCAAAAGATAAACGACGTGAGGATATGCTATGACTTCCGCTGGACAAGAAAGCACCTGGCGAGTTTGAAGGTTGCATATGCAAACGCTCCTTACTTTTCGGACCACCTGGGGTTCGTGGAAGAGCTGTTCTCATCGAGGTTTGAAAGGCTAACGGACCTTAACCTGAAGATAATAAGATATCTTTTGAACGAGCTTCAAATCCGGACTGAGGTCGTCCTGCTGTCCGAACTGGGAGTTGAGGCAAAAGGAGAGCTTCTTCCAATTGAAATATGCAGGAAAATAGGCAGCACCCGGTTTCTGACTCAAGATTCGGCAAGAAAATATCTCGACTTGGATCTTTTCAGTCAAGCGGGCATACAATTGGAACACTTCAAGGTTAAGTCCCCCGTCTATCCACAACTCTGGGGAGATTTTATTCCGGACCTTTCGACGTTCGATCTTGTCTTCAACTGCGGACCAAAGGCAAGAGACATATTGATTCTCTGAGTTCGGCCGTGCAAGTTTGTGCAACCACCTGAGCCGATCCGGGCTATTGGAGCCTGGTATGAAGATCCTTGCAAATTGCCTTTGTGAATCTTACTACACATAAAGACTGGATTCCAGGTATCCAGGATTAGAGGGAGAAGAACGTTCGCAGAGGAACAATTGAAAAAAATCCTTACCAAGCCTGAGCAGGTACCGGCAAAAGGCCCACTCAGAATCGCTCTAATCTATGCAGCCGTCGGAGCACTGTGGATCATTTTGTCCGACTTGGCTGTGGATTCGCTTTTTGGCCGGTCCGGGGCCGCGCTCATTGCTCAAACCATAAAAGGCTGGTTTTTCGTCTGCGCCTCAGCTCTGCTCGTCTATCTGCTCATCAGCAGGGAGATTGCTTCGATTAAAGAGTCCGAAAAAGACCTGCTGGAGAGCCAGCGGGTGCTGTCCACTCTATTCGAGAACCTTCCGGGGATGGTTTACCGATGCGGATGCGATATAGAGTGCCCTCTCGATTTCGTAAGCCCGCGAGCAGCCGACTTGACGGGGTACTCTATTGCCGAACTGAGTCATAAACGAAAGCTTAGCGACCTGGTAGTGATCGAGGACCGCGAGATGGTCAGGTCCAAAACCGAGGAAGCCTTAGCCAACAGGCGTCCCTTTAAGCTTATCTACAGAATCCGCGCCGCTGACGGCCGAATTAAATGGGTATGGGAGCATGGTCTGGGCGTTTACTCGCAAAAGGGCGAGTTAATCGGAATAGAAGGTTTCGTTGCCGATATTTCCGCGCGAAAGCGGATCGAAGAAGCACTGAAGACTTCGGAGGAAGTCTACAAAGCCCTTGTGGAAGGTACCTCAGACGCTATCTTCATGGTTGACAGAAACCGCAATATAGTTTCAGTCAACCATGCTTTTCTGAAGCTTTTCGGCTTTTCGAAAGAAGAAATCATCAGGCAATCTGTCAGGATCATACACCCTTCGGACGAAAGCTTCGTCGAGTTCGGAAAACTTGCCCACTCTGCCATTGAAAAAGGACCTCTCAGGGTGGAATGGGACTTGAAGAAAAAAGACGGAACGGTTTTTCCTGTGGAAGAGACCTTTTCGGTCATCGAGGGTCCTGAGGGCGCAACCGGAAGTAGTGTAGGAATCATAAGGGACATATCCGAACGCAGGAAAGCGGACAAGGAGCTGTGGGAATACCGGGAACACCTCGAAGAGATGGTGCAGGACCGCACGCGTGAACTCGAGGAGGCGCAAATTGCGCTCGTGCAAAGAGAAAAGCTCAAGACGCTGGGCACCATAGCGGCAGAAGTCGCGCACGAGATAAGGAATCCACTTGTTTCCATAGGGGGCTTTGCGCGGCGCCTGCAAAAAAAATATCCCGACTCTGCCGAGGCTGAGATTATTCTGCACGAAACCGCACGCCTCGAGACGATGCTCAACCGGCTGCAAAATTACCTTCGCCCGGTGGACACGAAACCACGTGAATGCCATGTGAATGCGATTCTCTCCGATTCGGTCGGCCTGCTCGCTCCGGAACTGGAAAAGGATGCAGTAAAAGTCCACCTCGACCTTTATCCCAATCTCGCGACGGCTCACGTTGACCCTGCCATCCTCACGCAGGTTTTTGTCGCATTGATTCGAAACGCCGTTGAAATGATGGACGTGGAAAAAGAAATGACCGTGAAGACCTATTTTGGCGAACACAACATTTATGTTGACATGGTCAGTCCGGTCGCCGGGAAAAAATCATGGGACCCGGAACTTATGCTTCTGCCGTTCGAGGAGGGTGGAGAAAGAACCGGGATTTCTTCGACGTTCAAGCTTCTTAAGGGAATGGGAGGCGCGCTTTCGTTTTCGCAAAACGACTCAAAAGCCATATTCACAGTGTCGCTCGTCAAATGCCAGGACCCCGGACACGCGAAATAGTTCAGGAACTGCACGCCAGGTGATTCAAGCGGGAAAAGGCACTTGCGATGACAATCAATGCCTCCTGGAGGGGGCGTGGGGCTGGTTTTGATACTTGGAATGCCTTTTAACGAGAGGTAGAGGAGCTTTAACATGGATTTCCGAATACCCGCAGAATTCCAAGAAAACCTTGAGAGCTTCAAGCTGTTCCTGACTGAACGGCTGACTGCCAACCTTTCCAAATGGTACGCACAAAAGGAGATTCCTCGCGATTTTTTCCAGGAACTAGGCGCCCGGGGCTGGCTGGGGCTCAAACAAAACGGGGACGGATATCGAGAGCAGAAGGCGCTCGAACAGGCCCTGCTGCAGGAACATCTGGGGACTATTTCGCCAGGCGTGGGGGTGGCAGTCCTGGCCCATGTTTCACTCGGCACAAAAGGGATAACCCTTTTCGGAAACCCTGACCAGAAAAGTCTTTACCTTCCCTCCGCCGCCCGAGGAGAAACTCTGATTTGTCTCGGCAATACGGAGCCAACCGCCGGAAGTGACGTCGCCGGGATAGCCACAACGGCGAAAAAGGTGGAGGGGGGATGGAGACTCAATGGAGTAAAATCCTTTGTGACTAACGGCTACATAAGCGACCTTGCCCTCATTACGGCGGTCTCGGACCCGGACGCGCCCCGCAACAGCCGGCTTTCCATGTTCCTCGTCGACTTGAGCACACAAGGAGTTACCCGCACCAGGCTGCACAAGGAAGTCTGGATTCCGTCCGATCTGACGCGCATTCAGCTCCACGACGTATTCGTGCCTGAAGCCAACCTCATCGGCCGGCGCGGCCGCGCACTCCAGCAAGTACTCGAGATATTCACCAACAGTCGCATCAACATCAGCGCGCTGACTTTGGGCACCGCTGCCGGGGCGTTCCAACACGGCATCGACCACGCGAAAAAGAGACATATTTTCGGTCAGAGGATAATCGATTTTCAGTCGAAATCATTTGAGGCAGCAGATTTTTACAGCAGAATCGAAGCCGTACGGCTAACGCTTTGGAAAACATGCTGGGAAAAGGACCAGGGAATCGATTTTCGGCTGGGGGCTTCGATAGCTAAATACCTTTCGGTCGACCTTGCAAGGGCTGTCGGGACATGGGCCGCGGACCTGTTCGGGGCGGCTTCGGTTGTCTTCGAGCACCCGATCCACAAATATCCCATGGATGCGTGGGCTGCTTCCCTGGGGGAAGGCACTCAGGATGTCCAGAAACTAATCATCTTCAGGGAATTTATGAAGCGCATCGGGCCATGACTCGGAGTAACGGATGTTGACACCGGGTACTTGACGCGGGTGGCAGGATATTCGATACTTGAGTGCTGGACGCTTTGGGCAGGTCCGGACCAAATTACGAGGAGAAACGGAAGGAAAAGGATGAAGCGAAAAAAATGGGCAGTGTGTCTGTGTATTATGGCCCTGTTCGCCGGTTTATTTGTTCCATTAGCCAAAGCTGATCTTTACTTCGAATCAGAAAATGTCTCCACCAATCTCCCTAACCAGCCGAACGGAACCGCTATCCAGAAGAACTATTTCACCTCCAACCGGTCGCGAATTGAAATGGGAAATGGCAAGGTCTTCATCTTGGACTACAACGCCATGAAGATGTTTTCTCTCGATTCCAAGGCCAAAACCTATACTGTACTGAATCTAGGTGAAGTGCCGGGGGTCCCGGACGATATGCCCGCAGCCAACAAGCAGAAAATGGGCGAAATGATGGGCGCCATGCTGGCAATCCACGTTACTCCGACAAATGAATTTAAAACCATCGAAGGCTATCAATGCCGCAAATACAACGCAAATCTCGCGGTTATAAACGGAGAATACTGGGTTTCTAAAGATGTGAAAGGCTTCCAGGAACTGAAAGCCATAGGTACCAGACTCGGGGCCATCACAGAGCGCAACCCCATGCTGAGGCAGATTAATATCGCAGGCATGGTTAAAAAGTTGGATGGCTTCCCGGTTTACGCCGTCAATCATGTAATGGGCGGAACAGTTGAGAGCACTCTCAAAAAAGTCGAGCAGAAGACTCTGGACCCCGGGTTGTTCGTTATCCCTAAAGATTATGCTCTGAAGAAGAAGAAATAAGGGAATGGGTGAAGGGTGAAGGGTGAAGGGTGAATAGGTGAATATGCTGAAGGCGTGGCCTATCCCCGCCCGGTCCTGAACGCAACCCGGTGTCCGGCGCTCAAAGGGGATACTCCCAGTTCTCGCCCGCATATGCTTCCAGCGTTGCGGGATCGCATCCGGCAATGTAAGTCCACGCTGAGGTTTGCAAGCCGTCGGGAAGCGTGATGTACACCAGCACCCTTATATAGGTTGACGCCCGCCCGGGCCGGAACTCCTCAAGGCTGTCCAGCAGAGGCAACCTTGTTTGGGGATCGTCAAATATCAGCAACTCCCCCCGAACCTTCCCCCATTCGGGGCCGCCTGAGGGTGATGTTGAAATTCCGGTCCCGTTGCTTCTCAAAAGAGATTCGAATCTTTCCTGTGCTTCAATGTCGGCAACGGCGTTCGCTGTCCCATGAACGAGGATATCCTCATTGGGGACAGTCATCGCCGGGATTTCAGCCGTGAGCTTGAAGAGCTTTCCCCGAAGCCATGCCGGACAGATCCGCAGCACCCCCGTGCAGTACTCATGATGATTTGGAAAGCCCCTTTTGAGGGTCCCATAAACAAAAACATGGAGTTCGGATTTCATTTCAGGCCCGGGTAAAATCATGCCGGTGGACAATTAGATTCGGCGGATGTAAAACAGAAAGCGCCATATTCGAGAATTCGTCAAAGGCAAAAAATAAGGGCGCCCGAAAGCGCCCCGGCTCTACTTCAAGGGGCCCGCCTCGCCGGCCGTCTGTTGAACCTGCGGGATGGCCTTGGCCGAAGGAAATCCACTCTGATGTATTCATGCTTGTTTACGAACGAGACGAATACCCTGTCTATGTTGAGTTCCTTTTGCACCACGGCCCTTATGAGAGCAGGGTCGGAGTATTTGCTTATTCCGTGTTTGCGGTAATCGTCGGTTTTAATGTAAAGGGACATCGGGCAACCCCTCCGCTGGCCGAGATTTTAAAGGCCTGGAAATTACGCCGGACAGATTTCAGACCATCATAAATAACCCCCAGGTTGAAAAAGCTTTTGCAAAGCCCTTATCTGTCCTGGTTTTCTCCCCCTGGTCTTATGTTAACAAGTTCCGGGGGTTTGTCAAAAAGAAGGCACCTGTTAACAGTTTTCAATTATACTGTATTTGTCACCCCATTGTCAGCTTTTTGCAAATGGAAAATCAGAATTCACATAAAAATATAAGCGGTAAACTCCAAGGCCTGGTTGAAAGGATAACCTTCACCAGCGAAGAGGACGGCTACAGCGTGATCAAGGTCCGGGCCCCCGGTCACAGGGACCTTGTCACCGCAGTCGGGAACTTCGTGTCCCTGTGCCCCGGCGAAACCCTCCTTATGGAAGGGACATGGAACACTCATGTGCGTTTCGGCAAACAGTTCCGGGTCCATCGCTACGAGACAACCGCGCCGTCAACAGTCCTTGGAATCAAAAAATACCTGGGATCAGGCCTTATACGCGGCATCGGGCCCAAAATGGCCGACCGCATAGTGGAGCGTTTTGCCGAAAAAACCCTCGACATCATCGAAAACCGGATCGAGTGCCTGATGGAGATCGATGGTATCGGCAAATACCGCATAGGACAGATACGAAAGGCATGGGATGAGCAAAAAGAGATCCGCTCACTGATGATCTTCCTGCGCTCCAACGGGACGAGCGCTGCGCTTGCCGCCCGGATTTTCAAAAAATACGGCCGGGAGTCCGTCGATATTGTCAGTGAAAATCCTTATCGTCTCGCGATGGAAATCACGGGAGTAGGGTTTCTCACCGCAGACAGGCTCGCCGTAAATCTCGGATTTGCGGCTGATTCTCCGTTGAGAGCCGAGGCCGGCATCCTTTTCGTGATGCACGAGGCTGCCGAAGAGGGACACGTGTGCATGCCCCGTTCCTTGTTGATAGAGCGATGCCGCAAAACACTCGAGGTTGAAACGCAAGTCCTGGAAGAAGCACTGCCGCGTCTTAAAGCGGACTCTCGTATAAAAGAGGAAATGCTCGCCCCTCCGGCTTCCGAGAAATTCGGAGATGATCGGGCGATCTACCTGCGCCCTTTATATGTCTCTGAAATCGGAGCCGCAGGGCGATTTGCCTCGATCCAGCGCTACAGGAGGCTTCAAACCCGCATAGATTCGCAAGCCGCTCTCAATTGGGTCCGTGGGCGCCTGAACTTTTCGCTCGCTCCTCTTCAGGAAGAAGCAGTCAGGCTCTCCCTTAGCGAAAAAGTCCTGGTAATAACCGGAGGTCCCGGGACCGGCAAGACCGCCCTGGTCCGAGCCATTCTCGCCATATACGAGCACATCGGCGCCCGCGTCAGCCTGGCTGCCCCCACCGGCCGCGCCGCAAAGAGGCTCGCCGAGACGACGGGGCACCATGCCATGACTATTCACAGGCTTCTCGAATTCAGCCCCCACATTGGAGGGTTTCAACGAAACGAGCAAAGACCGCTTGCCGCCGACCTTGTAATCGTCGACGAAACTTCCATGATGGATATAGTAATTGCCAACCATCTGCTGAAAGCGGTCCCGTCCCGGGCCGTTCTCGTCCTGGTGGGCGACGTTGACCAGCTCCCCTCCGTGGGTCCCGGAAACGTGCTGGGTGATATTATCGATTCAGGCAAATTCCCGGTAATTCGTTTGACCGAGATATTTCGGCAGGCCAGCCAGAGCCGCATCATTACAAACGCACACCTCATCCGGCAGGGCGCCTTCCCTGATCTGCGGGCCGAAAGCGGCCAGAAAGTGGATTTTTACTTCATTGGCAGAGAAGACCCGCAAGAGGCGTTGAACACGATAGTCCAACTTTGCACTGAAAGGATTCCGCGCCGTTTCGGGTTCGATCCCATGGAAGAGGTCCAGGTGCTCAGCCCGATGCACCGGGGAGAGGCCGGCGCGCAAAACCTCAATTTGGCGCTTCAGACCGCCCTCAATCCCAGCGGAATAACGCTCGATACAGCAGGTCGCACCTTCCGCGTAAACGATAAAGTGATGCAGATAAGGAACAACTACGACAAGGACGTTTTCAACGGTGATATTGGCAGAATTCGCAGGATTGACCATGAAGACGGGGAAATCCGGGTTGAATTCGATGGCCGGAGCGTAAAATACGACTTCTCAGAGCTTGAAGAACTCGTTCACGCATACGCCATAAGCATTCATAAGTCGCAAGGGAGTGAATACCCTGCCGTGGTCTTCCCCGTGCTTACCCAGCATTTCATGATGCTCCAGCGCAACCTGCTCTACACGGCGGTGACAAGGGCCAGAAAACTGGTTGTCATAGTGGGTTCGAAGAAAGCGCTCGCTATCGCCATCAAAAACAACCGCATACAGTCCCGATTCACCCTGCTCAAAGAACGGCTTTCACCGAGCCTGTAGTGCCGACTTCCATTGCCGAATCATCGGTTAAGTGTTCTTGTATTTGTTTCATAAACTTGATAAGTATCACACCGCTGAATCCGGGGATCGGGGGAGAAACGCCGCCGTGATGCGAACAACGCCGCCGTGGAAGGCGGCGCTACCGGGGTTTCGGACGGAAACCATATCGCTTTATTTTCGGCCTGCAGGCCGGTTTGTAGACTGCTTCGAAAAGACAGTCTTTCACGCGAAGACGCGTTTTTTGACGTCGAAGAACGCGAAGAAGTCCCAATGAGACATGAGGGACTGGTTCGAAAAGACTTGATGGGTTGCGCTTCGCTGCACCCATCCTACCGGTCTGCACCCATCATACGGGTCTTTTCATGGTTTCAGGGCGTCCCAATGGGACATGAGATGCTGCTTCGAAAAGAGAGTCTTTCACGCGAAGACGCGAAGAAGTCCCAGTTAGACATGAATTGTTGTTACGAAAAGTTGCTGATGGGTTGCGCTTCGCTCCACCCATCCTACGACTTTTCATGGTTTCAGGGTGTCCCGAAAGGGACACGAATAACTCTTGCGAAGGTCATTTTATGAAAATAGCAATCATCGGGACAGGGTACGTAGGGCTGGTGAGCGGCGCATGCTTTGCTGAATTCGGGCATGAGGTCACCTGCATAGATTATGATGAATCAAAAATCGCACAGCTCGTGGAAGGGCAAATTCCAATTTATGAGCCGGGCCTGGAAGCATTGGTAAAAAAGAATTCGCAAGCAGGCCGCCTCATCTTCTCAACCGAATACAGCCCCGGGATTCCGGAGGCGCAAGTCATATTCATCGCGGTTGGGACCCCGGCTTCCCGGCGAGGCGACGGCTATGCAGATCTTTCGTATCTCTACGAAGCCGCGCACCAGATAGCTCCCTTTCTGCGCGATTACACGGTCGTGGTAAACAAGAGCACTGTCCCGGTGGGTACGGCGGCACAGGTCAAAAGGATCATTTCCGAAACCAATCCTGAAGCCAGTTTCGATGTTGCCAGCAACCCGGAGTTCCTTCGGGAGGGGGCCGCGATCAACGATTTCATGCGTCCCGACCGGGTCGTTCTTGGGCTTGATTCAAAAAAGGCCGAAGAGGTGCTTCAATCCGTCTACAGGCCGCTCTATCTGCTCGAAACTCCCTTTGTCATAACCACGATCGAAACGGCAGAGCTTACTAAATATGCGGCCAACGCCTTCCTGGCCACCAAGATCAGTTTCATAAACGAGATAGCGAACCTGTGCGAGGAAATCGGCGGCAACGTCCAGGACGTAGCCCGGGGGATAGGTCTAGACGGCAGAATAGGGAAAAAATTCCTTCACGCCGGACCCGGTTATGGCGGCTCGTGCTTTCCGAAAGACGCCCAGGCCCTGCTCAGAATAGCCCAGGAAAATGGGGTCGCATGCCGAATTATCGAGGCGGTAATCGAGGTCAATGCCGCGCAGAAGGCACGCATGACGCGAAAAATCAGGCAGGCGCTGGGCGGAGATGAAGGCGGAAAAACCGTCGCTGTGCTCGGCCTGGCCTTCAAGCCCGAAACAGACGACATAAGGGACGCTCCGGCCATTACCATCATCTCCAAACTGGTTGAGCACGGCGCATTGGTTCGCGCCCACGATCCCCAGGCGATGGCTGAGGCGGCCAAGCTCCTGGCCGGCGTAAAATTCTGCTCAAATCCGTACGAAGCCTGCCAGGACGCTGATGCCGTGGTGCTCATGACAGAATGGAATGAATACCGCGCACTCGACCTGCTTCGCATAAAAGACGCTCTCAAGACCCCTGTGTTCGTCGATCTGCGCAACGTTTACAGGCCTGCCGCAATGAAGCAACTTGGATTCAGCTACTTCAGCGTGGGCAGAGAAGTCCGGTAAATGGCCTCATCTCTCGAGTATAAAGTCGTAGCCGCCCTGTTTTGTTTCTTTTCCATTCTTTTTTTTGAAATAGACCTGCAGCAAACCCCGTCCGCAGTGGGCGGGGTTTTGCGCATCAAATCCGCCCTGGCCCGGGCAGCCGAAACAGGGGCTCCCTCCCCTCCACCATTCCATCCTATTTCTTTTTTTAAGGTCAGAATCGTCAAAAAGTATCCTCACGACCCCGAGGCATTTACTCAAGGGCTGGTATTTGCCAACGGCTTTCTCTACGAAAGCACGGGGTTGCACGGCAAGTCCAGCCTGCGGCAGGTTGAACTGGAAACCGGGCGTATAGTGAAGAAATACGAGCTGCCCTCACAGTATTTCGCAGAAGGGTTGACTCTTTGGGACGAGTCTCTCATCCAACTCACATGGAAGTCCGAAAAAGGATTTGTCTATAACGCGAACAGCTTTTCAGTCGAGCGGGAATTCAGTTATTCCGGGGAGGGCTGGGGGCTGACCCACGACGGGAAAAGCCTGATAATGAGTAACGGGACCGAGGAGCTTATATTCCTGGACCCTGCTACACTCGTTAAGCAACGTTCGGTGCCGGTACTGGACAGGGGCAGGCCGGTCCGCTTATTAAACGAGCTGGAGTACATAAAGGGCGAAATCTTCGCAAACATCTGGCATGAGGACCTGGTGGCAAGGATATCTCCGAAAACAGGCGAAGTCACCGGCTGGATAGACATGTCGAGTTTGAGGAAGGAATTGCCGCCGGGAAGCGACGCCGAGGCCCTGAACGGGATCGCCTTCGATGCGAAAAAAGACAGGATTTTCGTTACCGGCAAGCTTTGGCCGCTTCTTTTCGAAATCGAAATCATCAAATCCGAATAGCCCCGGCTGTTACCGATTCAGATTCTTTGACGTGTTGCAAAGGATCGTCAACCGATACCGGCTTTCGCCGGAATGACGAAAAGCCGGGGTCCATTGTGCCTAACTAGCTAAAAAACTTCTGGTTTCCGGCTTTCGCCGGAATGACGGCTGAAAAACTTTTGGCTTCAGGCTTCCGCCGGCATGACGGGTTGCGGGTCTGTACCCATCCGAACTCAGTAGACGCTTTCGTGCTAGTATCGTGCCTTGGTAAGTGCACCAAACCCGCTATCACTCACCTTCCAGGACTTGTCTTTTTCGACAAAGAACCATTTCTGGGTCATGGTGATGGTTAGCAAGTTCGGCGCCGCGACTCGCCAGTATTGCATATAGATAATTGCAGTACCCCTATGGCCCTTTTCTTCCTGCGTCACTTCCCTTACCTGGTAATCGGCGATCCGGATTTTGCCTTTAAACCTGTCCACCTCGGCCCAGAACTGCTCTTTTCTATCAGCAGGCACGAATGCGGCGGCCGCGTCGTAATCTTCCCATCTGAAGGCACTGGTGTAGGTTTCAATCGAGGCCTTCAGAAGCTCCAGCAGTTTCTTTTCGTCGTGCGCCCCTGTCGAAGCACAGGATGCAGGGACCAGCGCCAAAACCAGGATAAAGATGATCCAAACTTTTCTCGGTGTGATTTTTCCGGTTTGTGCCATAATTTCTCCATGAATGATCAAAAGCTGCAAAGCCAATCGGGATATCAGGGTATTTTCATACAGAAAATTCCTGCGATCAAGCTAATTCACTTTTTCTTTTTTTCACTCAAAAATCACGCCTCAGGGGTTCATTTATGTGTTATTCAGTCCTTTAATCGGTTAGAATAGAGGCACCTGAAACCTTTCCCACACAGAGCGAATTCAATGCCCCAATACGTCTGGTGCAAAAATGACGAGTGCAGGAGTCCTGCATTCCGATGCATCCTGTGCCGGTTGGACTGCTATGAAGTGCGCGGTCAAGCCCGAGAGGGTGAAATAAGCCAAGTCTTTGATGTATTGAAAAATTCCGGAAGATTCAAGGAGCTTTTTGTCATGAAGCGCAAAGACAACGCCGAAGCGATACAGAGCCAGCTTTCTTTTTTCGAACGGAACGGAAAAGAGGAAACCATGGAAACACCCGAACACGAAAACGGCAACAATGTCTTTCTTCTGGAAAACGGCAGGATCGCGCCATTTTCCTCCGATGAATACACGGCCTCCACCCTTTACCAGGCCGTCGATTCCTTCAGTGTCGAGTGCCGGCTGGTTCGGCCCGAGGAGCCGGGGAGCATGGTTTTCGAAGGCAAAAAGCCATCCCGAAAAACCGTGCCCATTCTTGTCAAAAAAGACGGAGAATGCGTCCTTTTGAATTCTTGGGACGAACTGGAATCAGAGCCTTCCAAGCTTGCCGACGCTCACGAGGTGCTGGGTGCATTGCCGGTAAAGCAGGTTTTCGTTCTCAAACGGAAATAGGCTTGCCGTTTTCCAGAGATAGTACAAGGCGCCAATTACCCATGGCGGGTCCTCCGATGGCCGAAGCCGTTTTATCCGGAACCGCCACATATCAACCACGCAACAGGTTGGGAGACCGGTCGAAAAAGCGCGGGGAGGCAAAAAAGGCGGGGCCGGGGCTGGGTTCCTCCGCCAACGCCGCGCGTGATAAGCGCAAGCCGAAGTCTGAACCCTGTCGTTAAAAACACCTGCCACATGCTCCTGATCTCCGCATACCCCACCCCAGATGGGCAAACCAAAACCCGAAGCCGCCCGCGATATGGACTGTATTGTGAGATCCGCTGTCTCGAAAAGAGAGTCTTTCACGCGAAGACGCGTTTTTTGACGTCGAAGAACGCGAAGAAGTCCCAATGAGACATGAGGAACTGGTTCGAAAAGACTTGATGGGTTGCGCTTCGCTGCACCCATCCTACCGGTCTGCACCCACCCTACACGCCTTTTCATGGTTTCAGGATGTCCAAAAGGTCATGAACAACTTGTTCCGAAAAGCTTTTAGGCCGCCCACAATCATAGGGGCTAGACTACGGGAAGGATCAACTGGACCCCCGCGCCACTGCTTGCTCTCGTTTCCAACTTGGATATCCACTGGACAATTCCGCGGTTTCACCGGGTATGTTCTTTACTTTTCAGCATCCGGCATTAGATGAGAAAGAGGTTCTCTGACTGTGGCAGCCTTGACGCCACCGAGCGGTGCATCCTCGAAATGGGACGGCACGAATAACGCCTACGTGATGGAACAACGCCGCTACCATCGTCATGCGAATAACGCCGCCGTGGAAGGCGGCGCTACCGGGGATGCGAAATGATGGTTGTTTTAGCAAAGAAAAAATCATGAGCATCGATGTATTCTCTATTCTAATCTTCGTTGGATCATTGACCGCCGGCTTCCTGGGGGCACTTACAGGACTTGGCGGCGGGGTTGTGATTGTCCCGCTGCTTACCCTGGTTTTCGGCGTGGATATCCGCTACGCAATCGGAGCTTCGCTTGTTTCGGTCATAGCGACATCATCCAGCGCAGCCGCCGCCTATGTCAAAGAGGGTTTCTCCAACATCCGGCTCGGAATGTTTCTGGAGATGGCTACCACTTTCGGAGCGCTCCTCGGCGCAACGCTCGCCGGCATGATATCCACCCAGATAATAGCCGTGATATTCGGAATCGTTCTTTTGTATTCCGCCTATCTTTCCACTCGCGGGCACTCCCCCGCTACTACTGCGGATACCCCCGACTTTCTTGCAAATTCTCTGCACCTTGACAGCTCCTATCCCAGTTCGAACGGACTCGTTTCGTATCATGTGCGTGCCATACCGACCGGATTCAGCCTGATGTTTTTGGCCGGCGCCTTATCCGGATTGCTCGGAATCGGCTCGGGCTCCGTGAAGGTGCTGGCGATGGATCAGGCCATGCACGTTCCCTTCAAGGTTTCCACTACCACCAGCAACTTTATGATCGGCGTGACAGCCGCTGCAAGCGCCGGGGTTTATCTCACTCGAGGCTACATCGATCCGGGACTGGCGATGCCGGTCATGCTCGGAGTCGTATTGGGATCACTTTTCGGCTCGCGGGTCCTTGTCTCCTCCAAGCCACGACTGCTGCGAATCGTTTTTGCAGGGGTCATTTTGGTCCTTGGTTTGGAAATGATCTATAACGGTTTAATGGGGTGGCTTTAGCGATGAATCATAAAAAAACTGCAATTTCGGATGCAAGGATAGATGAAATCATCGGAAACCTGCTCCGGGCTGGAGTGATCGTTTCCTCTTTGATTGTCCTGATCGGCGGCGGTCTTTATCTTACCAGGCATGGAACAGAAGCGCCTGATTACCATATTTTCCATGGCGAACCTTCGGATTTGCGCAGCGTCCTGGGAATCATGAAGGATGTATCCACGTTTTCAAGCCGGGGAATGATTCAATTTGGCCTGCTTGTGTTGATTGCAACCCCGGTCATGAGGGTTTTCTTTACCGTGGTTTCCTTCACGATTCAGAGAGACCGGGTTTATGTCGGGGTGACGCTTATCGTCCTTGCAGTGCTCCTCTTCAGCCTGTCCGGCGCCGGCCGATGATGCTCCATGGAGCATTATGATTATCTTCCGCGAGCCGATCCCCCGAGATGGTCCGAAACGAAGAAAATCACCTCCAACATCTCGAATATATGCCTTTGAATCCGTACGGTAGCGACGCCTTCCACGGCGGCGCTACCGGGGGAGATGATTTAATTTTGGGGAGTTCGCCAGGACAGATTCAGCGCTATTCTTGAGGCATCCCGATAGAAATCCGGTTTTATTTAGTGTATGTTCAGCGGCGACGGGCTGTTCCAGTCCGCTTTAGACCAGTCGCTCGCGGGGGCTGCCTGAGCATGTATGCCGCACAGGGTCCAAAACCGGTAATCATGAAACTCAACCCGGCTCAAATCAGGCCGGAGGAGCTTTGGGATGCTGCGTCCATTTTAAGGTCGGGGGGCCTGGTTATTTATCCAACCGAGACATTCTACGCGTTTGGGGCCGTACCGGTGATTGCCGAAGCAGTGGAAAGGGTTTTTGAAAAAAAAGGCAGGGATTTTAGAAAACCACTTCCGCTTATCGCATCGGACCGGGAGGCCGTTTTTAGCGCCGCATCCGAGTGGCCCGAATCGGCAGAGACATTGGCGCGCAAATTCTGGCCCGGTCCGCTGAGCATCGTAATCCCGGCATCTCCGTCTCTTCCCCCTGTTTTGCATGCGGGAACAGGCAAAATCGCCATCCGCATTTCTTCTCATCCCGTTGCATCACTCCTCGCCCGGACCACGGGAGGTCTCATCATTTCAACCAGCGCAAACAGGGCGGGAGAATTTCCCCCGAGCGGTCCCGGCGCTGTCGCCCAGGAATTGCTCCAGTCTGTTGACGCTTTCCTCGATGCGGGAGATTTGCCGGGCGGTTTGCCTTCAACTATAGTAGATGTTACTGTCCGCCCGGCGGCGCTGATAAGGGCAGGCAAAATTGCATGGGAGGAGATTCGGCGTGCGCTTGAGGATGGGTGAGTGGGTGAATAGGTGAATAGGTGAATGGGTGAATGGGTGAATGGGGTTGGGTTCAGAACGGGTGTCAATGATGAAGGGGCCTATCCCCGCCCGATCTTGAACGCAATTTTTCATGATGCGAGAAACGCCGCCGTGGAAGGCGGCGCTAGTGCGCCTGGAAGCAGGCGCGATCTGAGGGGTGCAAGTCCTCTCGCGGGAGGTGCCCACTCCCGGTAGCTGAAGGTAACCGCGTCGCCGTGAGGCGGGGTGGAGAGCAACCG
>JBKQLC010000157.1:0-10956 GCA_052147195.1 Syntrophobacteraceae bacterium | reverse complement strand
AATCGATGAACTTAAAGCGGCCCTCAAGGCCTAAAGGCCCTACAATGTCGGAAGATAAGTTTACAGCCATAATCGTCGGCGCCGGCCCTGCGGGGTCCACCGCAGCTTATCTGCTCGCAAAGGATGGCCATGAGGTCCTCCTGGTCGAGAAGGGCGCTGCTCCGGGCGCCAAGAACATGTTCGGCGGCCGGATGTACACTCATGCGCTGAACCGTATTATCCCGGACTTTTGGGATGAGGCGCCGGTGGAAAGACCGGTTGTCCGCGAGATAATCACTTTCCTCGATGGAGGCCGCAGCACCTCGATCAACTGCCAGGACAGTGAGTGGGCGAAGCCGCCTTATCACTCATTTACCCTGCTAAGGGCAGAGTTCGATGCATGGCTCGCCGCGAAGGCCGAAGAGGCCGGTGCGATGCTTGCCTGCGGCATCCATGTCGATGACCTTCTCTACGAGAAAGGGAAGGTCATCGGCATCCGCGCGGGCGAGGACGAAATGTTCGCCGACGTGGTGATTGCCGCCGATGGGGTCAACTCCATTCTGGCCCAAAAAGCCGGTCTGGCGAAAATGTTTTCCGCTCACCAGGTTGCCACCGGGGTAAAACAGATCATCGAGCTGCCGTCAGAGGAGATCAGCCGGCGCTTCGGAGTTGAAGCAGAGAGCGGTGCAGCACAACTGTTCGTTGGGGACTGCACCCGCGGAATGCAGGGCGGGGGCTTTCTCTATACCAACAAGAAGAGCATCTCTCTCGGCCTTGTCGTAAATGCGGCAGAACTCCAGAAAAACCAGATCAGGGTCCCTGACCTTATCGAGGACTTCAAGGCCAATCCTGCGATAGCGCCTCTGATAGAGGGCGGGACGGTTGCCGAGTATTCGGCCCACCTGATTCCCGAAGCCGGGCTCGCGATGATGCCGCAAATTTTCGGAGACGGAATCCTTATAGCCGGAGATGCGGCAGGGTTTGTCCTGAATCTCGGATATGTGGTCCGTGGAATGGACTTTGCCATAGCATCCGGTCAGGCCGCGGCGGAAGCTGTGAAGGCTGCAAAGGCAAGTGGGGATTTTTCCAGAGCTTCCCTTTGCGCTTACCTGACCCTGCTCAAAGAAAGCTTCGTATTGCGTGATCTCGAAGCTTACCGGAAGGCCCCCAAATTCACGGAGACTCGCCAGCTTTACGAGGCCTATCCTGCATTCGTTACCTCTTGTGCAAGCCGGCTTTTCACGGTTGACGGCACGCCTCCGGCTCATCTCCTGAGTAAAGTTTTCGAGCAGGTGAGAAAAAAGCGTTTAAGCCTGACCGGGCTTGCTATCAACGGCTGGAAAGGAGCGAGATGGCTGTGAAAACGATGAGCGTCGAACAACTCCTGGGCCTCAATAAGTTTGCCGTCGACGACGAGAATGCTCACATAAAAGTGGATAAGGAGATCTGTAAGACCTGCCCCGGCAAGCCCTGCACCTATGCGTGCCCGGCGGGTCTGTACACAGTGAAGGAAGGAGGCATCAGCTTCGACTACGCCGGATGTCTTGAGTGCGGAACGTGCCGCGTGGTCTGCCCCAATGCGGGGAAAGCCATCACTTGGGTCTATCCCCGCGGAGGCTTCGGCATCCAGTTTCGCTATGGTTGATTTGACGGATGAAAGCACTATGGCCCCCCCGTGCCCGGACTGATTGAAGACTGCGGCCGAGCGGAAATAAGAGTGTAATCCCCGAAAGATCCAGCGCCTTCATCCGGTAAAGGATTCAGCGCGTACCATAAAGGAGCCTGGATAATGAGAGCCTACTTTCAGCACCGGTTAAACGCCTTGCACGTTTACAGCCGGTTGTGTGTTTTCCTGCCTTGCTCCCTTGCACGGAAGATTGCTCGAATGTGGGAGAGTACTGCAATTTACCGCTTAATTTATCATTCCGATTGCCAGGGGGTTATTCCAGGTTCCCATTGCTGAAGGAGGAGAAAACACTGTGCCGAATCTTTCTTAAAGCTCCGGCGCCTTCCAAGGCCTCGCCCATTAGTAATCTAACATCTTCAAGATTGATATAGGGCATGGCGGAGAAAACGGAAGCTGGTTCGCACACAAAAAAAGCGGAAAGAATCTGAACTGTTAGTTGCTGACCGCCCTGTCACTCGATGGGAGTTTCGGGGCCTCGGGGGGGTTGGTTCAAATCTTTGAGCATCCAAATCTTTCGGAGGGATCCATGACTCAAATTGCCGGTGGTATTGCGATTTCATGGGAGCAGGTCTCTGTTTTAGCAAGGAAAATGCTCCGTTACAGATGGTTATGCTATGGAGTGCTGCTCCTTACATATATCTTCGTGTACTTTGACCGTGTAGCCCCGGCCGTGGTTGCACCGGAACTGATGAAGGAATTCGGCCTTACGGCTACAAGCCTCGGGATTCTGTCATCCATGTATTTTTATCCATATGCCGCGATGCAGATCCCATCCGGAATTTTGTCCGACTATCTCGGACCGAGATTTTCGGTTGGCACCTTCTTTATTATCGCCGCCGTTGGTACGGCGCTGTTCGGAATGGCGCACAGCTTCGGCACGATCATTTTCGGCCGTTTCCTCATGGGGGTAGGTGTCGCGGTTGTCTGGATACCCTGTATGAGAATCCTGGCAAACTGGTTCCGGCCCAACGAATTCTCCACCCTTACCGGGGTTATGCT
Organism: Syntrophobacteraceae bacterium; assembly: GCA_052147195.1. Taxonomy (GTDB): domain Bacteria; phylum Desulfobacterota; class Syntrophobacteria; order Syntrophobacterales; family Syntrophobacteraceae; genus SbD1. Next base: position 8,291 of record JBKQLC010000157.1, on the reverse strand, counting down.
TACATGGGGTAATGCAGGAGCTGTTCTTGCGTCAGCGCCTCTGGCATTTCTGGTTGGGCTGGTCGGCTGGCGATATTCGTTTTTCTGGCTTGGGGCTTTCATGGTCATTCTGGCCATCCTGAATTTTGTCATCCTGAGAAACAAGCCGAGCGACAAGGGTTATCCCACTGTTTCGGAAATCGACGGGGTTGGTTATTACCAGGAGGCAGGCTCCGGGGCATCCTTTAAAGAGAACCTTAAGAAGCTTTTCGGGATGAGGAACTATTGGCTGATTGCGATCTATGCATTCATGATTTACGGCACCGTTATGGGGTTTCAGGGACTTTGGTGTATTCCTTATTTACAGCACACATATGGAATCCCCAAGCAGCAAGCCGCCAATATCCTTATGTTCTGGCCCATCGGTATGGCCCTCGGCTGCTTTGCCATAGGATGGGCATCGGACAGGTTGCTTAAATCGCGCAGGAAAGCTTCACTTTATGGAATCATCATCTACGCGATTTCATGGTTGCCTGTAATAATCTGGCCCGCTTCCATTCCAGTCGGAGCCTTTTATCCGCTCCTTTTCGTTATGGGCTTTTTCTGCGGGGCCTACGTGCCAAATTATGCCCATATTACGGAAGGACAGCCCCACAGCTTTATCGCAACGGCAAACGGCATGGTCAATATCTGGTATTTTGTCGGGGGCGCCTTGTTCCAGGCTGTAATGGGCCTGGTGCTGGACGCATACGGGAAAGTAGGCGATAAGTTCCCGGTGCAGGCGTACAAGACGTCTTTCATCGTATGCCTCATAGCCCTCCTTATAGGCGCAGTCGCAATGTATTTTACAGTGGACACGAAGGTAGTTGTTAAGATCACGGACGAGGAGTTGATCGTTTAAAAAAACAGGGGAGGGCCTCTGCCCTCCCCTTTCCTATTACCGAGACTCCGGAAAAGATTGCACCGGTAAGGAAAGGGAATCTTGGCGCAGCGGGGGACATGGTCTTTGGCCTGAGGAAAAGGCTCCCAGGGTTTGGGAAATATGTCCTTCCGGGACCCGTTTGAAAGGATGAGAGCATGGATAAGCTGGCAGTCTATCCCGGTTCGTTCGACCCCATCACCTACGGCCATCTGGACCTGCTTGAGCGCGGGTTAAAGGTTTTCGACAAAATATTGATTGGCATCGCTGTCAACGCGGGGAAAAAACCGCTCTTTTCACTCAATGAGCGCATCGCGCTCATTAAAGCTTCGCTCAAGGGTTGCGGCTTCGAAAACCGTATAGAAGTCGATGCTTTCCAGGGGCTTCTCGTCGATTATGTAAAAAGGGTTCAGGCCAATGTCGTTCTAAGGGGACTTCGGGCAATCAGCGACTTTGAATACGAGTTCCCCATGTCGTTGATGAACCGCAATCTGAACGAGGAAGTCGAAACATTTTTCCTGATGACCAGTTTGCGTTACAGCTACGTCAGTTCCAGCATTATCAAAGAAGTGGTCATCGCCGGTGGCAGTGTCTCCGGTCTGGTCCCCGAGCCTGTTGAAAAGAAACTCAAAGAGAGACTTCTGAAGGATGCGGGGAGCTGCGCCAACCTGCCTCATATTGTTGTTCCTCGCGCCAGGCCGGAACCGGTGCTGCGGGAGATGGCATCGTGAGCTTCATTTTTTGCTCCTGCATGTAAACCACGAACCGGTTTGACGATTATCAGCCGGAATATGGCCCGATCAGACTTCGAAGGCTGATCCTTCGATTAAGGGAATTGAAAAATGCCTGTTGCAACGATCCCTGAGGCGCTTGATGATATTCTCCAGGGGAAAATGGTTATCCTGGTGGATGATGAAGATCGCGAAAACGAGGGCGATCTGTGCATGGCTGCCGAAATGGTAACACCTGGAGCCATCAATTTCATGGCAACTCATGGACGCGGACTCATTTGCCTTTCTCTCACGCCGGATGTGCTGGATAAGCTGCGTCTTCCATTGATGGTTCAAAAAAACCGCTCCCGATTCGAGACCGGTTTCACCGTATCGATCGAGGCCGGGAAAGGGATCACCACGGGAATCAGCGCCGGCGATCGCTCGCACACCATTCTTACGGCCATTGCGGATGATGCAAAGCCCGAGGATCTTGTCAGTCCGGGCCATATCTTTCCCCTCAGGGCTAAAAAAGGGGGTGTCCTAACTCGAACCGGCCAGACGGAAGGTTCGGTGGACTTGGCCCGGTTGGCTGGGATGAAACCGGCAGGGGTCATCTGCGAAATCATGAACGACGATGGCACTATGGCCCGTATGCCGGATCTGGAAATATTCGCCAGGCGCCACGGCCTCAAGATTATCGCCATAGCCGACCTCATCAACTATCGCATGCAAAATGAGACCTTCGTCCACCGCAGTGCTACGGCCGACTTGCCCACCCTCTGGGGTGGAGAATTCCGTGTTATTGCCTACACCAGCGACATTGATGAACATACGCATCTAGCGTTGACAAAGGGTGAAATAAACCCCGAAAAGGAAGTGCTCGTGCGGGTTCATTCCGAATGCCTTACGGGAGACGTCCTGGGCTCGCTCCGGTGCGATTGTGGCGGACAGTTGCGAACCGCCATGGCCCAAATAGCTAAAGCAGGCAGTGGAGTGGTGGTCTACATGCGCAACCATGAAGGCCGGGGAATCGGGCTTCTCAATAAGATCAAGGCATATGCTCTTCAAGATGAGGGCTATGATACGGTCGATGCGAACAAGGCCCTGGGGTTTCAGACAGATCTGCGGGATTTTGGAGTTGGGGCCCAGATACTGGTGGACCTTGGTGTAAGAAAAATGCGGCTCATGACCAATAATCCCAAAAAGATAATCGGGCTTCAAGGCTACGGAATTACTATCACCGAGAGAGTACCCCTGGAAATCGTTCCGAATGAGTGCAACATCCGCTATTTAAGCGCCAAGTCGACGAAAATGGGTCATCTTTTGAATTGCCTCAATGAGACGCATGCAGAAGGAGCCGGGTCACCGCCGGTAACAGTCTCTCAGGAATACCCTCTTGTGGCGGCAAAAAGAGCCTGACGGAAACGGGAATGTTTTCATATTCATGAAAAAGTCTCCTGTTCCTTATTCAACGGGAGATTCCGCATCGAATCAAAAACGGAATGAGCTTCTGCCTGTACCTGGATTGTTCTTCAGTAGAGCCCCCTGCGCCCCCATGGTTTTATCGTCACGCTTGACGCCCATCTGAGTTGCCATAATTTCAGCCTGCTCTAAAAGCTGCCGGCCAGAAGGTTTTCCCTGCGTATGGCGTAATTTATTTACCTCTGGGGGGCTGTTTTCGGGTATTTTCACGGCAATTTCCTGCAAGACGCTGCATAGCTCTCGTTAAAAACCAAAAACTGCAAAAGGTGGAATAGAATTAAGAACAGTGTTTGACTCGTGGCGAAGGGAGATTGGACAGGATGACTGTTGGCAAACGTGATTTCGATAAAGCGGCGGCGCTATGGGATGAGCAGCCCGCACGAATCGGGTTGGCAAACGGCGTATTTACCGCCATATCTGAGAATGCGCCTCTGAACACCGCCATGAATGCGTTGGATTTCGGATGCGGAACAGGGCTTCTGACGCTCCGGCTGGCGCCCATGGTGAGGTCCATAACAGGAATAGACAGCTCACGGGGAATGCTCGATGTCCTCCAAGCAAAGATCGCCAAACAAAACTTGGCCAATGTCGGTAGTTTACTCCTCGATCTTGATGCAGGAGACACCCTGACGGGAAATTACGACCTGATTGTAAGCAGCATGACATTCCATCATATTGAGAAAATAGGGCCTCTCCTCGATCATTTCCATAGATGCCTGACGCCCGGCGGATATCTTTGCATTGCTGATCTGGACCCTGAATACGGGCTGTTTCATGATGACAGCAAAGGCGTATTTCACTTCGGGTTCGAACGGACGGTACTAGGTAAAGCCGTAGTGGACGCGGGATTTGGCAGCGTTAAGTTTACCACTGCGACGGAGGTTGCTAAACCGGCCTCCGATGGAAAAATGGTGAGGTTCTCAGTATTTCTGATGACCGCACTAAAAGGGGGAAAGGCCTGAGGTAGCGGGGTCATAGGAAGCCGGCTTCTATCTCGACCAGCCTCTATCTCGAAAACTTCTGGCGCGATTTGCGGCCCGCCAGCAGTATCAGGAGAATAGCCGCAATGGCTATACCGCCCAAAACTCCGCTTAACCATCTCCAATCAATAGTATGGATGCTTGCCACCGTTTGCCAGCTTCTTTTGAACCAGCCTCCGAGTGCTATCTCTTCCCTGCTCACCAGCGCAACGGTTCGCTTCGGCTGGTCGGAAACCAAAAAAACCATCTCGCCCATTTGCTGGTCCACCTTAACAGGGGCAGTCACATCCGAGGGAGCGTGTATCTCCCATTTAAGCAGGTTCTTCTGGCTTTGAGGGATGAGAAAAGTAGCTTTTTCGGCTGGATAAATCTCGATTTCGTCTTTTTGCCCTTTCCAGACCTTGGCTTTTGCAACTGCCTTGCCTTCCGGGAACGGCTCGACGAGAGTGAAATACCGGAACCCGTAGTTCAGGAGCTTAAGGGCCTCCCGCTCACGGATCGCAGGCCTCTCGGCGCCCATAACGATAGCGATGAGCCGCATGCCGTCGCGCTTGGCGGTTGCGGAAAGATGGTAGCCGGACGCTGCGATGTATCCCGTTTTCAGTCCGTCGACCGTGGGGTCTTTGAGCAGAAGGTGATTTCGATTGTATTGCTGGATATTGTTGTAGGAGTATTCCTTAATGGAATGGAAGGCCAGCGATTCGGGAAAAGCTTTTAAGTAGGCCGTATCCAGGGTTGCCATGTCTCTGGCGGTTGTAATCTGACCATCGGCGGGCAATCCGTGAGGATTGAGGAATCGGGTCCGGGACATACCAAGTTCTTGGGCCTTATGGTTCATGGCATCTACAAATGTGTCGACACTCCCGCTCACATGCTCCGCGGCAGCTACGCAGGAATCGTTCCCCGAAACCACAGCTATGCCTTTTATAATTTCCTCGAGTGGGACATGGTTCCCGATCCCGACGAACATCTTGGAACCGCCGGTGCGCCAGGCCGATTCGCTTATCAAGACTTGATCGTTAAGGTGAATTTTGCCCTGCTTCATCGCTTCAAAAACCAGATAAAGTGAGGCGATTTTGGTAAAAGAGGCAGGCTCGATGGCTTCATCGGCATTTTGTTCAAAAAGTACCGTGCCGGTCGAAACTTCCACAAGGATGGCCTCACGAGCATTTATCTGGCCCGGTGAAATCTCGGTTGCCGAGGAGGTTCCCTTGGCCGGTTCCCCTTGTCCGTGCCTGGGGCCCGATTTCTTTGCGCCGGTCTCTTTCCCGGCAGCAGGCTGTCCTTGCGTCTTCTTCGCCGTACCATCTAGTGCCGGAGCAGAAGAAGGCATGCCCACAAAGAGTAAACAGAGCCCGAGCAACAGCCAGAAGAAATACTTTCTTTGCATTTACTTCCTTTCAGGTGTACGAATTCTATTTTCCAAAAAGGGATTCAGGTGTCGGTGTCCTTATACTGCCAATCCGTTATTATTTCAATATTGGGAATTCTCAGCCGTTTTTAGTCCTACTCAGGCGTAAATACCGGTTAAATCGGCCGATTTCTTTTGATGCGCCGCCTGCCCGAATCTGCGATGGTCCACAGACGCGAGTTTTTGTGGGATACGCCCTTTTGGATAATCTGCGCATTTGTTAAACTATTTCTTATCTTGCTTCGTCTTATAATACGGCATAGCTTTAAAGGCTTCCGAAGTCTTGGAGGAGGTGTTGAGTATTATCCTGCTATGTGGCAGACAGCGGTTTTGAGCGCCGGAGGCAAATGGAGCTTTATTTTCTGTAATTGAGGAGAACTGGATGAAGAGACTGAGCACTCTCGCGCTTGGGGTGATTGTGTGCGCGCTTTGGGCGCCCGCCGTGCTGGCACAGGCCGGGACCTCCGATGGACCTCCGATTGTAGGCCGCATAACTTTTATCGATGGCCAGCTCCTCCGCTATGTTTATTCTGAACAGGACTGGGTCGCTACCGTGAAGGACGCCCCCTTCGGGCTTGAGGACGCCTTCTATTCCAGTGATACCGGAAAGGCGGAGTTCAAGCTGCCAAACGGGGTATGGGTAAGAACGGGAAGCGACACCCAGATACAGCTACTAGCCCTGCGCGAGGACGCAGCAGAAATCGACGTGGCTTCGGGCACGGCCAGGTTCTACAACAGAAGCCAAAAAGCTGTAATAAAGGCTACCACACCTTTCGGATATGTGCTGGCCCGCCCGGGCGCCGCCTTTGATCTTTATGTGGGAGATGACTCAGCCGAGGTAATAAGCCTCGATGGCGCCGTTGACTTTGTCCGCGGGGAGGGGGAATCCAAGTATGTGGTCGAAGCCGGTGGGGCCTCCATAATCTCTGATGGCAAGCTCTCCGTTGAGGGAGATGGCCAGGTGGATGCCGACTGGGATGAATGGAACCTCAAGCGGGAAGAACTCTGGTCACAGAGAGTGCAGGTCAAGGGAGAGTCAATCGATTTCCTCCCGGCGGAGCTGCGTGATGACGCATACGATCTCGACCAGAATGGCAGATGGGAGCAAGTCTGCTATGACGGACGGAACCGGAGGCTGTGGCGCCCGACGGGGGTACCCCAGGGCTGGCAGCCATTCACGGGTGGCAGGTGGACGGTATGGTACCGGGACAATGTCTGGATTCCCGAGGAACCCTTCGGGTATGTGACGCACCATTATGGAAACTGGGTATTCGTAAATTCGGCCTGGTATTGGGCGCCTCCTGTGAGAGTAAGGGCCGGCGCGGTTGGCAAACCCGTATACTGGTATCCCGGACGTGTCTCATGGATTCATTCAGACGCCAATGTAGGCTGGGTCCCGCTAGCACCCGCCGAGACCTACTACTCTCATCACTATTGGGGGCCGGGGAGCCTCTTTATCGGGGCAAGAACAGGCGGTGTCGATATTGGCATCGGCGGACTGGCTTACTCCAGCCATGCGGTCGTGGTTCCGCGTGGCAGTTTCTACAGCGTGAACAGCTACACCGGCCTCAGGGTCGCTAATATTAACCGGACCGTGATCATCAGCAATTTCAGGGCGGCGCCGGTTATCAGCGACAGGGTGATCCCCAATTACAGCACGATACGGAACCGCTACATCTATAATATTAACCTGGCTAACCTGGCCGCCAAACCCCACCAGGCAGTGGTGGACAGGATAAACCGCAACCGGATGATGGCGCCACAGGTGAGGCGCGCCATTTCTGCAGTGGCCGTCCAGCGTAGCCTTGCCCGGATCGGACGCGGCCAACCGATCAGAGGTCCACAGGCCGCGCAGCATATTCGGGTGTTGAGGATTACAGGCAGGTTAGTTCCCGAGAGCATGGTCCACAGGCCTCGCTCTGAGGTTCAGTTTAACCAGCGTGCCTTAAAGATGCAGTTGAAACGGCCTCAAGGCAGACCTAACTTTCATGGGTTCAGGGGAACTCAATCTGCGCCGCGTGAGCGCGTCCCCGGGAGGTTCAGGCCCGAAAACCGGCAGCAGCGAAGCCTGAAGCACCAGGACCCGCGTGCTCAAACAAGCAGGCTGCGCGCATTCGATAAACCTCCAAGGTGGCAGGGGATCGAACGGCTTCAGACTCATCGGAGCGCACTCAAAAATCAAAGACATCGACAGGAGTTGCGTCCGGGAAGATCCGATTTCCGGTCATAGAGTCGAAAGGAGAGACGGTGGCGGAATTCAAGAATGTGACGGTTATTAAAAAGGGCAATATCTATTTTGATGGAAATGTCACCAGCCGGAGCATCATATTTGCGGATGGTTCCAGGAAAACGCTTGGAGTTATGCTTCCCGGCGAATATGAATTCAATACATCGGAAAAAGAAATCATGGAAATCCTTGCGGGCGATCTCGATGTACTGCTGCCCGGCACCACTGAGTGGAGGGCCGTGAAGGACGGAGAAACATTTGAAGTGGCTGGTAACTCCAGCTTCAAACTGAAGGTCAGAAGAGTTACCGACTACTGTTGCTCCTTTGTCAAATAGAGCTGACGCCGCCCGGATAAAGGGGGCGATCCGGGAGATACTCTTTGGTTCTCGCCGGAATCGGGGCGATCGAAGATAAATGATTGCCGGGATAACTGTCAATTCAAGGGATGCAACCGCTACCTGTTCTTCATTTTTCGAAGACGCACGGAGGCTGGGGTTACTTCAACAAGTTCATCCTCGCTGATATATTCCATAGCCTGTTCGAGACTGAACTGACGCGGCGGAATGAGCCGCAGGGCTTC
>JBKQLC010000156.1:0-11887 GCA_052147195.1 Syntrophobacteraceae bacterium | reverse complement strand
AGGCTTTCGGCAAATGGGCAGGGAGGGTTCTACCAGAAGCTTGCGGTCTACGGCCATATGGGCAGGCTCGACCTGGACGCGCCATGGGAGAAAACGGACAAGGTGGATTTGTTGGAAGGGCGCTGATACCCTCGATGAATCTATCCTGGAAAGTCCCAAATCCACACGGTAGCGCCGCCTACCGTACGGATTCACTTATCGGGTATTTTGCTTTACCGGTAAAGTTATTATGAACGTCGATCCTTCACCCGGCTTGCCTTTCGCGGTAATACTCCCCCCGTCGTGACCATCTTCGAGAGACCTATGTAGAAGCTCGCGAAAGGCCTCGATGCCTTAACAATTAGACCACGTAGAGTTCAGCTAATGCAAAATGTGAAACCATTTTTCTAATGACCTCCACTTTTTGTTGGCAATGAAAACATAAGTACGGGTGTGCCGGTTTGCTAAACAGCGATGTGATTTGGCGCTTGCCCCCCACTCGGAGATTACTCAAAATCTACCTCGCAGAATACTGCCTCGACCCTATTTACCGCCAGGATGCGTTCCGGCATTCTATTGCGCCCAAAGGGAACCCCCATCTCGTCTTGACCTCACATGCCGATAGCTATGTGTTCCATTCGGGTTTTTGAAGGCAGTATTTCGCGGTTCCCTGCGGGACATGGTTTCGCACAGCTTTCCTTAATTGAGTATTGAGTATGCCTTAAATGGAAATGAAGGTTTTTGAAGGTCAACTTTCTCCCGAAAGGATTCAAGCGTTCTGATTCGTATGAAAGCGGGGCGCGAAACAGACCAGACACTGCCGGAATCTCGATTTGCAAATGCGCCAGGCAACGAGCGGAGGAGATATCTGATTGAAATACCGGGAGAGTATGCTTATCTGACAAGAAATTATTGCTGGGAAACTCGAAATGGATCATAAACTTACCGATCTGATCGACATCGAAAGAACTCAACAACTGCTTGAGAACTTTTCGAGCGCGGTTGGAGTTCCTGCGGCAATCATCGATCTTAAGGGAACAGTCCTCGTTGCCTCGCCTTGGCAGAGAGTGTGCACCGATTTTCATCGGCAAAATGAGATCACTTGCAGAAGGTGCGTCGAGAGCGATACGATTCTCGCCAATGATCTTTTAGAAGGAAAAACCTTTTCACTTTACCGATGCCTGAATGGCCTCACTGATGCAGCTTCCCCGATAATAATTGAAGGAAAACACCTCGCCAATGCCTTTATAGGGCAGTTCTTTATCGAAAAGCCCGACTTGGAATTTTTTCGCCGTCAAGCTAAGGAATTCGGCTTTGATGAATCGGCTTATTTGGACGCTCTGTCCGAGGTGCCGATTGTAGCAAGAGAGACCCTTCCGTCGATCCTTTCATTTCTCACCTCGTTTGCCGTGATGACAGCAGGTCTGGGCCTGAAGCAGTTGAGACAATTGGAAACAGAAAAGGAGTTGCGAGAGGCTCATTTGAGACTGGAGATTCAAAACGAGGAACTCCGAGCCAGCGAGCAAGACCTTCACCATGCTCAGGCTGTCGCGCATATTGGAAGCTGGCGCATCGATGTTCAACGCAATACTTTGCATTGGTCCGATGAGACCTACCGAATGTTTGGGATTCCCAGGGGGTTGCCGCTGACCTACGAGGCATTTCTCGCTAATGTTCACCCGGATGACAGGGAAATGGTGGATCAGTCGTGGCAGGCCGCGCTTTGCGGCATCCCTTACGATATAGAGCACCGCATCCTGGTAGGCGACACAACCAAATGGGTCCATGAACAGGCGGAACTGGAGTTCGACGATCAAGGGGTACTTCGCGGTGGATTCGGGACGGTCCAGGATATCACCGAAAGCAAGCAGGCGGAGGAGGAATTGCTGCGGGCTAAACAGGAGTGGGAGCAGACGTTCGACAGTGTGCCGGATTTGATCGCTGTACTTGACACGCAATACAGGATTGTCCGAGTCAATCGAGAAATGGCCAAGCGTCTTGGAAGGACTCCTGAACAGGTTGTCGGTCTCTATTGTTATAAATCGATCCATGATTCGGCCTCACCACCCTATTTTTGCCCTCACACTCAGACACTCCGTGATGGTAAGGAGCACGTTGCCGAAATTCACGAAGAACGACTCGGTGGTAACTTCCTGGTAAGCACAACACCATTGAGAGATGAACATGGCCAAATGATTGGCACGGTGCATGTCGCCCGTGATATCACTGAGCGGAAAATGATGGAGGAGGAGCTTCGAAAATCACGTGATGAATTAGAAATGCGCGTTCAGGAGCGGACCTCCGAGCTAAACAGCTATATGGCAAAACTTGAGCAAAGCAACCAGGCACTGCAGGACTTTGCCTACATTGCCGCCCACGACTTGAAAGAACCCCTTCGCAAAGTCATCTCTTTTGGGAAAATTCTCAGGCAGACTTCTGGTGAATCGCTGGGACAATCTGGAAATGACTATCTGAACAGAATGATTTACGCAACGGAGAGGATGCAATCACTGCTGGCGGGACTTCTCGATTACTCACAAGTTGCGACAGCATCAGAGCCTTTCAAGGATGTTGATCTTTCGGATCTCATTGGCGAGGTTCTTTCGGACCTTGAAGTAAGAATAGTAAAGACAGGCGCCGAAGTACATTTGGGGACCCTCCCGGTCGTTTCAGCAGACCCCACGCAGATGCGCCAGCTATTCCAAAACCTTATCGGCAATGCGCTGAAATTCCACAAACCTGATGAGAAGCCATTGGTCCATGTACGCTCCGTATCCCATACTGATTCAGGACGTCAGATCATTGTCGAGGACAACGGCATTGGGTTTGAGGAACAGTATCTGGAAAAGATTTTCGCTCCATTCCAAAAGGTTCACGGCAGGCGCGAATTTGAAGGAACCGGTTTGGGCCTTGCCATCTGCAAGAAAATAGTCGAGCGTCACGGCTGGAGTATTACTGCGACGAGCACTCCGGGGCATGGCGCCATCTTCATTGTGTCCTTCCCAATAGATCAAAAAGCAGGGGCTTAAAGGAAAGGCAAAATCCTGTGTTTACTGTTCTTATGGCCGATGATGACGGAGACGATTGCCTTCTTGTGGGATCGGCGTTTCAAGAGATTGGCATTGCCCATGATTTGCGCTTTATAGCTGATGGGCAGGAACTCCTGGATTACCTGTATAACGAAGGGGGGTTTACGGACCCTGGAAAATACCCCAGACCCGACCTGATTCTTCTCGATCTAAATATGCCGCTGATTGATGGCCGTAAAGCTTTGGCAAAAATCAAATCCGATCCGCAACTGAAGGATATTCCCATACTTATCCTCACCACATCCAGGGAGGAGCGGGATATAGAATTGACCCGGCAGGCAGGGGCGTCTTCCTTCCTATGCAAACCCGAAGAGTTTAAAGACTTAACTGAAATGCTGGAAAAGTTCTGCACAGCAATCCTGCATGATTCGAATATTCCTTTTCAGGTGCTCGGATGTTGAGCCTACCGTCTTGTCTGAAATACGCTTCCCCCGAACAATACTAACTCTATCCTGCCGCTGTACGTGACAAATCTGGTTCATCCGGCAACCGAGTACCTGCAGACGAGAAAGGGCAGCATCTGTCTGCTGTGAACTCGCCCTGTGGGGGGGCTTTTTGAGTTTCTTGCCCTGAAAGGGCTGCATAGGGTAGCCCAAGGTATTTGAGAGCCGCGCCACCCTGGGGGGAACAGGGCCACAAATTAGTTGTAATACCCTGAAAGGGTTACATAAAAAGAGAATTCAGGATTAAATCACAGGGTGCTCGAACATCAAAGGATCGGCTATGCAACCCCTACAGGGTAAGAACTGGTTCTTGTTGGCGTCACAACCCCAGGGTGGCGCTCCTCTGACCCTGGGCTATTATATGCAGCCGCGGGGCAAAAATCCGAACCACAGGTACTCATTTGCCGGAAGACCCACAAATCTTTGGAGTAGTCGCGAGCCCAGGCTCAACGAAAGTCAACTCTCCTTACCAATTTCAGAAGAGTCCAGTTTGTGGCGATTCGGTATACAAATGACTTTAAAACGGTAAAGATTTTGGCGCTCCATTACCCACGGCGAAGAAGAGGAATGTGCAGTTTGGGGGGACGATTACGTACTCCTGCTCGGTTAGCTTAATACTTGCAACCGGCTATTCTTGGTAACTCCGCAGTCTCCGTCCAGTATTTTGAGAACGCTTTGACCTTATCCACCAGATCCTCAAAGTTAGAGCACTTGGTCATGAATGAGTTCGCACCCGCCCCGTAACACCGCTGGATCTCCATCGGCTCACGGCTGGTCGTATATATAACAACCGGAACAGCCCGATGGTGTGGGTGAGACTTGATCCATTCCAGAGTCTTTGACCCGTCCATGCGCGGCATATTGAGGTCGAGCAAAATAATGTCGGGGCACGGCGACTTTCCATCCTCATTAGATTTCTGAAGATATTCAGTCAGCTCCACTCCGTCGCTGGTGAATCGAAACTCGGCATCGATACAAGCCTCTGCGAAGGCATGCTCGATTAAGAGCTGGTCATCGTGGTCATCGTCGCAGACAAGAATTACCGGGAGAGTATGCATGGACGGACTCCACCTTGCCGTGAATTTACCTTTACACTTTAACTTTATGATCACTACGCGCGGCTGTCAATTCCTACATAGTAGAGTGCATAGTAGAGACTTTCCGGGATATCTGAGACACGTGCCGGTATGATTCACGCTGGTATGCAAGCGGCACTGAGGCTGAGGCCAAACTTCCCCCAAAGACCCTTGGGCGCGTGAAATTAGAAGTTATTAAGAAACTTACCGACATGGCGAGGTAAACATCGTCGAAACCCAAGAGGATTGCGGCGGATGAATCCGAGTGCAGCATTAGTCCTCAATGTGCAATTTTGCACAAGAATAATCAAAATGGTTAACGTCTGGTAGTTTACCTATCAGCTATTTTGCTTTACCGGTAAAGTTATTATGAACGTCGATCCTTCACCCGGCTTGCCTTTCGCGGTAATACTCCCCCCATAGCGTTCTACGATTCTCCGGCAGATGGCTAGCCCCATTCCGGTCCCTTCGTAGGCACTTCTCCCGTGAAGTCGCTGAAAAGGCATAAATATGCGTTCAATGTATTTCTCATCGAAGCCGATGCCGTTATCTTCCACGAATATCCGGCAATCATGATCTGTTCGTTGGGAATATATTTTTATGTGGGGCTGATCGTTGCCATGAAATTTCAGTGCGTTGACCATGAGATTTTGAAAAAGTTGACGAATCTGGCTTTTTCCAGCCTTGATGGCGGGTAAGTCAAAAACTTCTACATTAGCCCCCAGCCTTACAATTCTCGGCTCCAGATCCGAAATCACTTCCGCTACAGCCTCCCGCAAATCCACAGTGTCCAGAGGTTCGGGACGGGCAGCCACGCGGGAATATTTGAGAAGATCGCCGATCAACTGCTGCATCCGCTTTGCCGCATTCTGCATCCTGGTGATATAATCTTTTCCTTGTTCGTTAAGCTGATCGCTACATTTGTTTCCAAGCATATTTCCGAAAGCCTGGATTTTTCTAAGAGGTTCCTGAAGGTCATGGGAGGCGATAAAAGCAAATTGCTCAAGCTCCTGGTTACTTTGCTCAAGTTTTCCTGCAAATACCTTAAGTTTTTCCTCCGCTTGTTTTCGATCCGATATATCGGTCATTGTCGTCCGGGTAAGATTTTGACCGTCTGAATCCAGCAGGTATGTACTGTCAAGTTGAACGTAGCTGTTGGTCAGGCTTCTCCCGTTAAGCTTTATCTCGCAGGTGTGGGGCTGTTTTGTTTTAAAAACCTTCCTCAAATGAATGTGCAGTTCCTCCCTGTAATCTTCTGCCGCGTAAAGATTAAACGGCTTCCCGATCAGGATGCTTCTTTCCATTCCCAGTTGCTTTGCCGCGGTCAGATTAGCTTCAACTATTCTGCCCTCTTCATTTATTGTCAGATAGCCGACAGGGGCGAAATCATAAAGGTCGGAGTACTTCTTTCTGGACTGCTCCAGTTCGTACTGGATGGAGCGGAGTTCTTCGTTTTGCATTTCGAGTTCAATCTGGTGAATCTGCAGCTCTTCGACGAGCTTGCGCACGTCCTCAACCGGCATCTTCTCCATAGATGAAGATTTGGATTTTAGAGTCTCCATTGCCCGATTACGAAGTTCGGCAATTTTTGCATTACGGTCCTTCATAGTTCTCCGATCCGAATTCTTAATATTGTGGAGTGCGCCCGGCCTACCGATGCTCCGTTTCTATAATCGGGGAAAACCGCCCCTGCCCCCTCCGCTTTCATGCGGTGATCTCCTCCATGGCGAGGAGGATAAGATGAGGTTGGCTGCCTCTCTGCTCGATCAGCCTGCCATTAAGGATCAGCACTTTATGACCGATCAGCGGGAAATTATGCTCGACCCTGAAGTCGTGAAACGAGCTTTTCTCGGGTATGATCTTTTCGAGAAGTTCCCGCAACTCCGGAATGTTCCACTGACCATTGCCGAGTTCAAAAACCGGGACCCCCTCGGACTGCTGGCTGGAGATCCCGAATGTCTCATAGAAAGACCTGTTGCCTGAGACAATCCTAAAATGACTATCGAGAACCAGCAGAGGCTCTCGAACCGTTTCGACGATGCTTTGGGCAAGTTCTTTGGCATCTTCGGCCAGAGCCTGAGCGCGTTTTACCTCAGTGATGTCGATAATGTTAATGACAACCCCATCTATTAGATTGTCGATTGTGCGGTATGGGAGCACTCGGATCGAAAACCAGCTTCCGTCATCACCCTGAATTTCACGGCTTGCACTGTGCAGGGTCTCCAGGACCTCATCCGCTGTCTTGAGAAGGTTAATGCCTGAAATTTTCGACGTGATGTCGCCAATGGATCTACCGATATCCGTTTCGATGAGATTAAAGACTCTGGTCGCGAAAGGAGTAAATCGCCTGATATGAAGGCGGTTATCCAGGAAGATGGTAGCTATCTCCGTACTTGAGAGCAAATTACCCAGGTCGTTGCTTAGCTCCGAGACACGATCGAGGTTTTTCTGAAGCTCGGAGTTCAGTGTGTTCAGCTCTTCGTTGGTGGATTGTAACTCCTCGTTTGCCGACTTAAGCTCCTCATTGGAAGCTTCGACCTCCTCCACTGTAGCCTGGAGGTGCTCCCTGGTGGCCTGGAGTTCCCGCTCCAAAATCACAACGTTGTGGTCGATTTCCTCGGATGAAGAAGCCTTCTTTTTTTTCTTCGATTTTTTGGGCGCACCCTTTTCGATAAAGGCTACAACGCTCAAGCCCTTTGCTTCCGTGAGAGGATTAACAATAATATCGAGGGCTTGATATTCTTCTTTTTCCCCTGAGGCAAGGCTTTCAACATTAACCGGCCTGCCATCCCTTGCGGCTTCATAGAGGGCCAATTCCAGTTTGAGACGCAAGCTCTCCTTTGCCATCCTCAAGATGTTGAAGCTCGGTTTTCCTTCGGGGAACTTCAGATATTTTTCAACCGCGCCATGCGAAAAGAGGATCTCATTTTTTTCATCGACTATTACATGGGGTGGGGAAAATAAGTCCACAACGGCTCTTGCGCTTAAATGGCCAAGGTCTACCGTTTTATAGACTTGCCGGCCGTGGGTCGGAGACATTGCGGCATGGACCTCCTCGGTTCTTGGAATAGTTCCGGCCCAGAGTCTCGAGCCGATGTCTTTTCGCTGATAAATCTTCCAGCGAGTCTCAATTGTGGAAAAAAGATCGTCAAACCTTCCGATTGACTCGGAAGAGCCAAGAAGGAGATACCCCCCTTCATTCAAAGAGTAATGAAAAAGTGGAAGTACCCTTCGCTGGAGCTTCATGCCCATATAGATGAGGACGTTGCGGCAGCTTATGAGGTCCATTTTGGAGAAGGGCGTATTCTGGGCTAAATTTTGGACCGCATAGACGATCATCTCACGAATGAACTTCTTTATCCTGTACGAATGCTCGGATTTTACGAAAAAGCGCTCCAGGCGCTCTTCGGATACGTCAGATATAATACTCCCCGGGTATTCCCCCAACCGGGCAAGATCTATGGCGGCGGGATCGATATCGGTTGCAAATATCTGGATACTGTGGTATGTATTTAGTTTTTCCATGTATTCGACAAGAAGTATGGCAATAGAAATAGCTTCTTCGCCGGTCGAGCAGCCGGGGACCCAGATTCGCAGAGTGGAGCCCGGCCGTTTATTTTGGATCAGCTTTGAAACAACCTTTTCGGCAAGGACCTCAAAAGCCTCGGAATCTCTGAAAAACCGGGTTACGCCGATGAGAAAATCCTTATGGAGGGTATTTACTTCAGGCGGATTTTCCTCAATATAGCGAAAATAGTCTTCTATGGAATCTATCCGGTGTGTTGCCATCCGCCGTTCTACTCTCCGCCGGATGGAGGACTGTTTGTATTCCGTAAAATCGACTCCGGTCCGGGCCCGGATCAGAAGAAGTATTCTTGCCACGAAATCTTGAAAGGTCTTATAGACTCTCCCGTTTTTTTCAGTGAACAGCATGTAAGGTTGCTTTACATAACTCAGAATTCCCTCGGCCATTTTCTCGACAGGCAGGACCATATCAACAAGGCCTGTTCCAACGGCGCTAATGGGCATTCCATCGAATTTGGCCTGATTTACATCCTGGACGATTACCATGCCGCCTTCTTCCTTGACGGCTCGAAGCCCCAGGGTGCCGTCCGTTCCGGTCCCCGAGAGGATTACACAAATGGCCTTCTCTTTCTCGCTTTCAGCAAAAGAGCGAAAAAAAGAGTCGATTGGAAATAGAGGGGCCTTTCCCGCTCTTGGCTCCGTCAAATGAAGAGTTCGGCCGAAAAGGGAGATTTCCATGCCCGGCGGATTGACATAGACCTTGTTGGGTTCGATTTTTATCCCGTTTTCCATCCGCTGGAAGGCAATCTTTGTCTTAGCCTGCAAAATCTCCCTCATAAAACTCTTGCTCTCAGGCGATAAATGCTGGATGACAACGAAGGAAAGCCCCGGCTCGGCAGGCATATTGGAAAAGAAAGATTCAAGGGCCTCCAGCCCACCGGCAGAGGCGCCTATTGCCACTATGGGAAAAGTATCAGCCGTTTCCACTTCAGGCGGCGAAAGAGTTGAGGAAGGGGCTTTCTCGCGGGTGTCCGTAGAAACCTCGGCCTTTCGGGCGGGTCTTTCTCTTGTGGTTTGATTCCCGGCCTTCTTTGCCATTTGTACGGCCTTTTAATACCTGGGTTTTTGGATATAAATACCAATATTTTAAAATAGTACGGAAATTATTTAATAGCAAATTTTTGATGCTTTCAGTTTGAGTATTCCGCTTATCCTGTGGAGAATGGTTCGGAAACATGTTCCCGGATTGAATTGTTGTTGGCCCTGAACCATTTTGTAACAGGGCAATTAAAAAAGAAAGGGCGATATCCGTTTCCGGAAATCGCCCTGAATGAATGTGCTGAATTCGAAAGGCAAAAAGCAATAGATTAGCTTTTTGCGCTTTCCTGTACGACGCCTTATTTGATGTTATGATGTACTTTGCAGGCGCGTACGGTGTTTTTCATGAGCATCGTGATGGTCATGGGTCCCACCCCGCCTGGAACGGGCGTGATGGCGCTCGCCCTCTGGGACGCTTCCTCGAAGGCTACGTCTCCCTTCAGGATGCGTTTGCCATCGGCGGCTTTTCCCACTTCGTTTACTCCCACGTCGATCACGACGGCGCCCGGCTTTACCCAGTCGCCCTTGACATATTCAGTGACTCCGGCGGCAACGATCAGGATGTCCGCGCGCAGGCAGTGTGCCTTGACGTCCTTGGTACGCGTGTGGGTGACGGTCACCGTTGCGTTTGCCCCCGCCGCCTTCTGCAGGAGCATCATCGCAATCGGTTTGCCGACGATATTGGACCTTCCGACTACGACGACTTCAGCGCCGGATATCGGTGCCCCGGATCGTACAAGCAGTTCCTGAATGCCGGCAGGGGTGCAGGGCAGATAATCGGGCTCCCCTATCATCAGTTTCCCGACGTTTACCGGATGAAATGCATCGACGTCCTTGCCGGGGTCAATTGCCAGCAGAACGCGGTTTTCGTTCACGTGTTTGGGCAGAGGCAACTGGACCAGGATTCCGTCTATCTTCGGGTCCTTGTTATACTTATCGATGAGCTTCAGCAGAGCTTCTTCGCTCAGATCGGCTGGCTGGCTATCCTGACAGGAGTAAAACCCCAGTTCATGAGCGGTACTCTGCTTCGCTCTCACATAACTCTGTGAGGCCGGGTTCTCGCCGACGAGGATGGTAACCAGGCCCGGTACAACCCCATGCTTTTCCTGCAGCTCCTGGACCTCGACTTTGAGTTCGGCCCGAATCTCTTTGGCCACCTCGGCCCCTTTAAGCAGTTTGGCAGACATATTATATCTCCCGTAATATTTGGATTACCGGATACCTCCCGGCTCTGCGAGAGGTATCCGGTAGCCGGTTAGAACAGACCGGTGACTTTTCCCGTTTTTACATCGACATCAATCCTGCGGAACGCAGGGTCGGAAGAAGTCCCAGGCATGAGGCTTATTGCTCCAGCGCACGGGCAGAGGAACTTGGAGCCCGAGTAGATAAGAATGTCACGGATCGGCAATATCCAGCCCTTGGGCACGCCCTTGATTGTCGGATCGTGGCTCAGGCTAAGGTGAGTCTTAACCATCATGGTAGTGTATTCGTCAAACTTTGAGTCGCCCTCGAGCATCTTGGCCTTCGCCTCGGCTTCGGGCGTCCAGGAGACGCCGTCCGCACCGTAAACTTCTTTGGCCACCAGGGCGACGCGGTCTCTAAGCTTCATTTCCAGCGGATAGAGGAACTTGAACTCGCTGGGTTGTTCGCAGGCTTCGATAACGGCGTCGGCAAATTCAAGGGCGCCTTCGCCGCCCTTGGCCCAGTGCTGGGACACGGCGCAACGGGCGCCGGCGGCTTCCGCATGCTTGCGGACCAGAGCAATTTCAGCCTTGGTATCCGTGTGGAAAGCGTTGATGCAGACAACCGGGTTGATTCCCGACTTGCGGATGGTGTTGATATGGTGGACCATATTGGGAATGCCCTTCTCGACCAGAGCCACGTTTTCCTTGGTGTAGTCCTCGGGAAGCGCAAGACCGGCCACCACTTTGGGACCGCCCCCGTGCATCTTGAGCGCGCGGATGGTCGTCGTAAGGACCGATACGTGAGGTTTCAGGCCGCTGAACCGGCATTTGACGTTCCAGAACTTCTCGAACCCGATGTCCGCTGCAAAACCGCTCTCCGTCACATGGTAGTCGAAGAGCTTGAGGCCGACACGGTCAGCGATGATCGAAGACTGGCCGACGGCTATATTTGCGAAAGGACCGGCGTGAACCATGCACGGCTGGTACTCCGCGGTGCACATAAGGGTCGGGTTGATAGCGTTTCTCATGAAAGCGGTCATGGCGTTTCCAACTTCCAGGTCGCCGGTGGTAACCGGTTTGCCGCGTTTGTCGAACGCCACGGTGATTTCATTGAGCCTTTTCTTCATATCGGCCAGATCTCTTACGATCGAAAGAGTGGCCATTATTTCCGAACTGACCGCAATCCCGAATTTTGACTGCATCATGAAGCCGTCCTGCCTGCCGCCGATACCGATGATGATATTGCGCAGGGCCTGGGCGCAGAAATCCATCACCCACCCCATCTCAATGCGGGTGGGGTCAATATCGAGCCGTCGGGGAATGCTGTGCTTCAGCAGTTCCTCGTCGTTGTAATTCCTCTCGTGCTGCATGCGGGCGGTGAGCGCTACCATAGCCAAGTTATGGGCGTTAACGAGGTCGTTAATGTCGCCTGTCAATCCCAGGGAGAACTCGGTCATGGGAATCAGCAGGGCATTACCCCCACCGGCCGCTGT
>JBKQLC010000155.1:0-15969 GCA_052147195.1 Syntrophobacteraceae bacterium | reverse complement strand
GCGAGGTGCTTTTTCGTAAACTCGAAGACAAGGTGGCCCAACTTGAGAATGAAATAGCCGAGCGAAAACGTGCCGAGGAAATACTCCGGGAGAGCGAGGCCAAGTTTCGCTCTTACATCGAGTCGTCACCTTTGGCTATTTTCGTTGCCGATCGAGAAGGCCGGTTGATAGATTTTAATCTTGCGGCCGCAAACCTTTTGGGCTACGACGCCGCGATTCTGAGGAACATGCACATCCTGGACCTCCATCCGGAAGATGAGCGTGAGAAGGCCATTCGCACATTCGCCACTCTACTGAAAACGGGGCATGTTGAAACCGAGATCCGGGTGAAAAGATGCGACGGGAAAATAATCTGGGTTTCGTTGCATGTTGTCATGACCTCGGACCGACTTTCCTTGGGCTATTGTGAGGACATCACCGAGCGCAGGTTGATGCAGGAGCAGATCACTGCAGCCGCAGAGCAATGGCAGGCTACATTTGACTCCATCGGAGACCTGGTCATGATTTTGGACCCCGAATTCCGGATACTTCGCTGCAACGCTGCGACAGTTTCCTTCTTAGACTTGCCTTTAAGCCGGATTCTAACCTGCCGCTGCCATAATCTGATGCACGGGACCGATGGGAGCGTGGCGCGGTGCCCTGTTGAGAAGACTATGCAGACCGGGCGCCACGAAGAGGCGGAAATCTTTCATGAGGGGAAAAAGGCATGGCTGCTGGTCTCTGCCGACCCGATCCTGGACTCGGCCGGAAACGTGTTGAGAGTGGTTCACACGGTGAAGGATATCACGGCACGCAAGCAGATGGAGGGACTGCTGCAAAGCAGAATCGCGGAGATCGAGAAGCTCAAAAAACAACTGGAACATGAGAATATCTCATTGCGGGATGAAGTAAAACTCCTCTCCCCGCATTCGGAGATAGTTGCCCAAAGCCCCGCTATGCAGCAGATACTCGTCCAGGTCTCGCAGGTGGCCCCGACAGACTCCACGGTGCTGATCACCGGTGAGACAGGCACCGGCAAGGAGCTGATAGCTCAAGCAATACATAATCTTAGTAACCGGAAGGCCCTGCCAATGGTTACAGTCAACTGCGCATCCCTTCCTCCTTCGCTGATCGAATCTGAACTGTTCGGGCGTGAAAAGGGAGCCTACACGGGCGCCATGTCGCGGATGGTTGGCCGATTCGAGATAGCAGACGGGTCGACGATTTTACTGGATGAGATAGGCGATCTCCCTTTAGAGATTCAGGCTAAACTCCTCCGTGTCCTGGAGGACCGCCGCTTCGAACGCCTGGGCTCTACAAAATCCATATCAGTCAACGTCCGCGTCGTCGCCTCTACCAACCGGGAGCTCGATCAGATGGTTCAGGCGGACAAGTTCCGAAAGGATCTATACTATCGCCTGAAGGTCTTCCCGATCGTCATCCCTCCTCTTCGCACACGCCCTGAAGATATCCCCCCTTTGGCCTGGTCGTTCGTTCGCCGCTTCGAGAAGCGGATGGGAAAGCACATCCAGAGCATTCCAAAGCGGTGTTTGGATGCGCTGGTACACTATTCCTGGCCCGGCAATGCCCGGGAACTCCGCAATTTCGTCGAACATGCGATGATCGTAAGCTCGGGCACAAGCCTGGAAATGCTCCCCCCCGTACTTGCCCCGCAGGAGATATTAGACGATGGGGGGAAATCCGGAGATCACGAACGCGGGCACATCCTGCGCGTGCTGGAGGAAACCTGCTGGCGAGTCTCCGGCAGGGGTGGGGCCGCCGAAATAATGGGGCTCAAGCCTACCACCCTGGAAGCAAGAATGAAAAAGCTGGGGATCCGCAGACCCTGAATAGTAGTCCCAACACTTTAGGATTTTCCCAAAATATTGGGGCGAAATCCCGCCAATACCCCCCTCAACCAAAGCGTATTAAGGTAAAAATCTAAAAGATTCTACCATCTTACGACATTTCTTCCTTTGCTTTTTTGCCTGGCATCAATTTCGCTATATCTACCAGTCAAAGCGGAGTCAACTCCGATTATTTTCCAAGCGCAGGTTGGGGCATCGACCCGGCCTGTCACTAACAATTGATTAGCACTGATTACCAGAATTCTCTCCTCCCTGATAGGGTTGGGCTTCCAGGCGCCGCCCCCGGGAATATCTTGTCTGATCTTTTTCGAGAACAAAAGCGACACGAACCTTTCACCGGGCTCTAATGGAAGGACAGAGATGATTCATTCAAGCCTGCGAATGAAGTTCAGGCCGGAAAAGCTTCCCGAAGCCCGCGAAATTCCGTGCTCGATGGTGGAGCGAATACGAGTAAGTCAGGGAGGTCTGGGGTGCGATGCCTACCAGCATTTGCTGGAACCCGGCGTTCTCCTGTTTGAGCAGTGGTGGATAACCATGCCCACCTTGGCGGGCATCTCAGGTCAGACCTGTATCGACGGATTATCCTGGTGATCGAGATGGCAACGGAATATCCGGTGGTAAAGTTCAGCGGGATTGCACACACAACCGGCTTGGAGACGGTCGAAAAGGTACGGAGGGGCCTCTTGCCAATCCCAAGCTCCAGAGGATGACGATCAGTATGAATTTGGGAAGATCAGCAACATCCGGGATTAATTTATCGAGGGGCGTCCAGGTTTTGAATGCAGTGAAATCGTTTGGCACTTTGATTGGTGTCCCATCTCGGATGTCCGGAGCTATGTAAGTGGAATCCCTGGCATTCAGTTTATCCCTTAAGTGGATGCCGGTGGATGAAATAGCCGCGATTTGCACATCCGCCATAAGGTCATGGAGTCCGTCAGAGGAAAGCAGGATAGAATCGCCCTTTCTCCGATCAAAGGTGCCTGAGTCAGGCTCATGCCGCTCGCAGTCGGCGTTTCCACAAGGTCCGCCGATCGCTGGAAGTGGGTAGAACAATGCCATTAAGACACAACGCCAGAGACGAAGAATGCAAACTTTGGCCGGGCATGCGAGGGAAAACCATTCTGCGCTATTTCCTCTTGCTAGTTCTTCTGGGACTGAGTCTCGACGCGAGTGCCTCACATCCTCAGACAATGCGGCAAGTTTCGCCCACACCAAACCCAAAGCGTGTCTTGGTGCTGTGCGCCTACGGATACACAATACCGGACTATCAAGAATTCAATCCGGCTTTGCTTTCGGTAATGCAAACAGCCGGAATTCAAAATGACCATATTTTCTTTGAGTACCTGGATCTCCTGCATTTAAAGGACAAGGAACAAAGGCGAGCCCAGGTGGACATGCTTCGTGATAAATATGCTGACCTCGACATCGATCTTATTGTGACGGTCCATTCCCCGGCCTTGAGTTTTCTCCTCGATGAAGCCAAAGATATTTTTCCGAATGTCCCCGTTATCTCCTGGACAGTGCAAGGAGCACTTGATCATGTGGACACGGAACATAGGATTGTCCTCTTGTGGGACAGGCTTGACGAGCAGGGGACCTTAGAAGAGGCGCTGCAATTATTCCCCGAAACCAGCCGGGTGCTCTTCGTTAGTGGTGATTCGGAAGAGGATAGCCAGCTTGAACGCCAGGCTAAGAACGTGTTTGCCAACTGGGAAGGCAAGCTACAGTTCGAATACACCTCCGGCTATTCGGTTGAAGAGGTACTGCAGCGGGTCTCAAACCTACCCCCACGGACCGTCATAATTTATTGTACAGTCTTTCGCGACAAGACTGGGCGGATTTTCACCCCAAGGGATGTAGGGCGAATGATCGCCAAAGCGGCCAATGCACCTGTTTTCGGTCTCTACGACACACTTCTCGGCTTGGGCGTGACAGGTGGATCAATGGAGAATTTCGAAGCTGATGGTGTCCAGGCCGGTAAACTGGCCATCGATATTCTGAACGGGAAAGTCAGTCTTTCTGAGCAGCTAACAACGGTTGTCTGCAGACCGGTTCCCATGTTCGACTGGCAGCAGATCGAAAAATGGGGCGGCGATGTGAGCAAACTTCCAGCGGGAACCATTTTCATAAATCGTACCCCCTCGATTTGGAAGCAGTATGGAAGATATCTTATCGCCTTTATCGGCTTCTCCTTGGCTCAGTCATTTCTTATCATTTCTTTGCTTCTCCAGAGACGCCGAAGGAGAGCGGCTGAGGAGGCACTGGAAAGGCATCTCGAGCATCTCGAGGAACTGGTCGAAGACCGCACGGAGCATCTGGCTATCCAGCGCGAATGGCTGCAAGTAACGCTTACCAGCATAGGGGATGCGGTAATTGCAACGGATGCGGAAGGCCGGGTCACCTTCATCAATCCCGTTGCTGCTGCGCTGACCGGTTGGGAACCGGAGGATGCCGTCGGTCAGCCTGTACAGAGCGTCTTCCAAATCATCAATGAACAAAGCCGCCAAGTGGCTGAGAATATCGTCGAGCGTGTACTCCGCGAGGGGCGTATCGATAACTTGGCCAACCATACCGCACTGGTCACCCGTCATGGGCGGAAGATTCCCATCGAGGACAGCGCAGCTCCGATCAGAGATAGGGAAGGTGGCGTTTCAGGTGTAGTGCTTGTCTTCCATGATGTAACTGAGAGGCGCCGAGGCCAGGAGGCATTGCGCGAGAGCCTACAGAAGAACGAATTCCTGGCCAATATTATTAATATAGGCGCTCAGCCGTTCCGGGTGGAGTACCCTGATGGGCGTCTCGGATTGGTAAACAGCGCGTTTGAGCACCTCACCGGATACAGCAGCGAAGAACTTCAATCGATTAGTTGCGCAATTGCTCTAACTCCTCCTGAATGGCTGCCAATCGAGCGTCAAAAGCTGGAGGAATTACATCTCACCGGCAAACCTGTGCGGTATGAAAAGGAATATATCAGGAAAGACAATAGCCGTGTGCCAGTTGAACTACTGGTCCACGTTGTGACGGATTCGGATAGAAAACCGCAGTATTATTATTCCTTTATCACAGACATTACCGAAAGCAAACGAGCCGAGGAGAGACTGCAAGAATATGAAAAAGTAGTTGAAGGCCTGGAAGAGATGATCGCGGTTGTCGACCGGGATTACCGGTACCTGATCGCAAACCGCGCGTTTCTGAACTATCGGGATCGGGAGAGATGGCAAGTTGTAGGAAGTTTGGTTACAGAAGTATTGGACAGTGAGGTCTTTGATAATGATATCAGGAAGAAACTGGATGAGTGTTTCCAAGGTAACATCATCAAATACGAGATGAAATACAACTACCCTAAACTCGGAGAAAGAGTCTTATCCATAGCGTACTTTCCAATCGAAGGCCCTACTGGAGTCGACCGGGTAGCTTGTGTAATGCAGGACATCACCGAGCGCAAGCTGCTGGAAAAAGAGCTTCGTAGATCACGTGACGATCTGGAATTGCGCATTCAGGAGCGAACGGCAGAATTGGAATTAGCCAATGAGAAACTCCGCTCGGTGCCTTCCAGGCTTATTACAGTCCAGGAAAATGAGAGAAAAAGGCTGGCTGGGGATCTGCACGACAGCATTGGACAGACACTTGCTGCCTTGAAGTTTCGTATTGAGCACGTCATCATTATTCTGAAAAAGCGGGAATCCAGGCAAGCGCTGCAACTACTGCAAGACTTCGTTCCAATTTTGCAGCATTCTATTGATGAAACCAGGACAATCTACATGGGCCTTAAACCAACGATACTCTCAGACTATGGCATTTTGGCGACTTTAGAGTGGTATCGCCTGGAGCTTCTGAAGGTTTATCCAAACCAACACATTGAACTCACGACTGCAATCAGAGAAGAAGATATTCCAGAAGACCTTAAAACCACAATATTCAGGGTTGTCCAAGAGGCGCTAAATAACACTTTGAAACATGGCAGATCGGAGTGGGTGGATGTTCGTCTTGCCGTAGATGGCGGGGCCATCGAGCTTGAGATAAGTGATGACGGGGTTGGGATGGATCTCGATTACATTATAGAATCTAGTGCTGCAAAGAGCCTTGGCCTCATAGGAATGAGAGAAAGGACTGAATTCACAGGAGGGGAATTCACAATAACATCAGCTCCCAATAAGGGCACTACGATCAAGGCGATTTGGCGAAATCATCTAAATACTCTTTAAATAATAGGAACTGGTTAATGTGATAACAGGGCTTCTTGCAATATTGCTGTTCTGACTCTATCCTGGCGCTGTACGTAGCAAACCTTTCGAGTAGTTGCCACCTCTGGCCCAGCGAAAGTCCGCGTCCCTTGCCGGAAACTTTATCTTATGAACTATTGCCGTTGCTTGCATATATGATTCGCAATCGTTGAGGATAGCAGCGCTCCGTGATTCTCAATGTCCAGGCGTGACATGAGATTTTGAAAATCATAGGATCTGAAACAAGATTCCGGTTGAGAGTATCCGATTGGCACATCCTGCGCGTGCTGGAGGAGACCGGCTGGCGAGTCTCCGGCAGGGGTGGGGCCGCCGAAATACAGGGGCTCAAGTCTACCACCCTGGAAGCAAGAATGAAAAAACTGGAGATCCGCAGACCCTGAATAGTAGTCCCAAAAATAAATTGGGATTTTCCCAAAATATTAGGGATACATCCCGTCAACAACTCTCCTTCGACTAAAGCCTATCCAGGTAAAATCCACAAGATTCTACTATCTTACGACATTTATTCCTTCTCTTTTTTGCCTGGCATCAATTTCGCTATATCTACCAGTCAACGCGGAGTTAACTCCGACTATTTTCCAAGCGCAGGGTGGGGGAATCGACCCGGCCTGTTACTGACAATTGATTAGCACTGGTTACCAGAATTCTCTCATCCCTGATGGGGCTGGACGATTGTATGCCGCCTCGGGGAATATCTCGTCTGATCTTTTTTGAGAACAAAAGCGACCTGAGTCTTTCACCGGGCTGTAATGGAAGGACAGAGATGATTCATTCAAGCCTGCGAATGAAGTTCACGCCGGAAAAGCTTCCCGAAGCCCGTGAAATTCTGTGCTCGATAGTGGAGCGAATACGAGTAATCCAGGGATGTCAGGGGTGCGATGCCTACCTGCATTTGCTGGAACCCGGCGTTCTCCTGTTTGAGGAGTGGTGGAATAACCATGCCGACCTTGGCCGGCATCTCAGGTCAGACCTGTATCGACGGATCATCCTGGTGATCGAGATGGCAACGGAATATCCGGTGGTAAAGTTCAGCGAGATTGCACACACAACCGGTTTGGAGACGGTCGAAAAGGTACGGAGGGGCCTCTTGCCAATTCCGGAACTCTAGAGGATCGCTCAGCCGCAAGGTCAGTATCAACACCTCGAACGTGAGTTAAGCTGGGCAAGCCACGATTCAGATGCACGTATAAGAAAAACTCCCTCTGAGAGAGGGCGTGGGGACAGTGGCAAAGTGAATCAAGATCAACCCGGACTTGTCGCGGTTGTGGAGCGGTTTCCCGAAAGAAGAGAATCTATCGAAAGGCTATTCGAGCGTGACAAGTCGTTTCGTTCACTCTGTGAGGACTACGTAGCCTGTCGAAAAGCATACAGATTCTGGCAGGGGTCGAGTCTGCCCGAAGCTCCGGATTTGCGGAACGATTTCTCCTCACTCCAGCGGGAGCTCGACGAAGAAATCCTGGAGTACCTGGTAAAGGAAACTCCAGCTTAGACCCTCTATACTATGGAGAAGATCATGAAAAAACTACTCATCTCCTTTGTAACAATTATTTGGATTCTGTGTAGCGCAGCTTTGTGCACAGCCGATGATTTCTGTCCTTCAAGTCTTCGATGGGAGTCAGGTGCTGCTTCCATCAAACCTTTGAATGATAAAGATTTATCAAGTTGTGAAACTACAATTACACAATCATCGAAATCAAATCCACCAGAGAAGGTGAGGTATAAATATGGATCTACTGATTATATCACTAAAGAATTAATCGCAAGTGAACAGGATGATCAAGACTATTAGTAACTGGTAGTCCAAGGTCGATTGCAATAGGAGCCTCTCGGCCGAAGTTTCCAGGATCAAGGGTTTAACAGCTCCGGACAGGCAGGGAACATGGATATCAGCTTCAGTCGCGAACCCGGTAACACCTTTGTTGTCAGGCTTGGCGGCCGATGGAATATTGCCGAGGGTATCCCCTCTGCAGAGGAACTCCAAAGGCAAATTGCATCAACTCCATCCCCCGAGAAGGTTGCATTCGACGGACGGGAGCTGGGGGACTGGGACAGCAGTTTGCTGACATTCCTGATCAAGATGACTGGTTTCTGCAGACAAAAGTCCATCGCCGTTTCCAAGGAAGGGCTTCCCGAAGGAGTGGCAAGGCTGCTCGATTTGGCTTCCGCTGTGCCAAAAAAAGATGCGCGGCAAGAGAGTAGCCGGGCGCCGTTTTTGGCCAGAGTGGGAGAGGCCTCTCTTGAGGCTGGTGAATCAGTAGGTGAGATGCTGGCTTTCATCGGTGAGGCATTGCTTGCGTTTATGAAGCTCCTGCGGGGTAAAGCCCGCTTCCGGCGCTCCGACCTGACTCTTCTAATCCAGGAGTGCGGCGCCCAGGCGCTGCCTATAGTGTCCCTCATCAGTGTCCTGGTGGGCCTGATCCTGGCCTTCGTCGGAGCCACACAGTTGAAAATGTTCGGGGCCCAGATCTATGTGGCGGACCTCGTCGGTATTGGAATGGCGCGCGAGATGGGCGCAATGATGACGGCAATCGTCATGGCCGGGCGCACCGGGGCCGCTTTTGCCGCGCAGCTTGGAACCATGGAGGTAAATGAGGAAACCGACGCATTAAAGACCCTGGGCATTTCACCCATGGAGTTTCTCGTTTTACCCCGGATGCTGGCGCTGGTTCTTATGCTGCCCCTGCTGTGCGTGTATGCCGACCTTATGGGAATCCTGGGCGGCGGGATAATCGGTATCGGAACGCTCGGTATTTCGCCGGCTGAGTACTACCATGAAACTGTAGCGGCTCTTAACCTGACGCAGTTTGTAGCCGGTCTGATCAAGGCGGGGGTCTTTGGCGTCCTTGTCGCACTCTCGGGATGCCTCCGGGGAATGCAGTGCGGCCGCAGCGCTTCCGCTGTTGGTGAGGCGGCGACCTCGGCAGTCGTGACCGCAATTGTTTCCATCATAGTCTCCGATGCCATCCTGACCGTAATCTATAACAGAATTGGCGTGTAGGTCATCTATGGAAAATCAGGCGAATAAGACGACAGCCCGCATCGAAGTGCGCGATCTCACCATGGCCTATGGAAGCTTTGTGATTCAGCGCGATCTCAGTTTCACTGTAAACAGCGGTGATATCTTCATAGTCATGGGGGGGAGCGGATGCGGCAAGAGCACACTTCTCAGGCACCTCGTGGGCCTGAAAGAACCTGCTAAGGGAAAGGTCTTCTTCGATAAGGTGAGTTTCTGGGATTCTGAGCCCGCCGGGAAAAATGCCATCATGAGGCGCTTTGGGGTCCTCTACCAGAGCGGGGCATTGTGGAGCTCGATGACACTGGCTGAAAATGTGGCGCTCCCCCTTGATGAATACACTCGACTGAGTCCATCGCAGATAAAAGAGCTGGTTTCCCTGAAACTCGCCCTTGTCGGGCTAGCAGGATTTGAAGACTTCTACCCTTCCGAGATCAGCGGCGGGATGTGCAAACGTGCCGGCCTTGCCCGCGCGATGGCCCTCGATCCGGATATCCTCTTTTTCGACGAACCCTCGGCGGGACTGGACCCGATAAGCGCACGCCGCCTCGACGAACTCATCCTGGAACTCCGTGACAGCCTGGGGGCCACGGTCGTGGTCGTCACGCACGAACTGGCAAGCATCTTCGCCATCGGTAACAACTCGGTTTTTCTCGATGCGGAAACCAGGACCATGACTGCGGCCGGGGACCCCAAAAAACTCCTGGCGGAAAGTAGCGACCCCAAAATTCGGAGCTTCCTGACCCGGGGAGAGCAATGAAAAGCACGACGATTCCGGGCGGCGGTCGCCTGGCAGTGCATCGCGGCAAGCGATAATCCTGAACCTTCCAGAAAAGGCTCGGAGAACAATGAGCAAACAGGCGAACACAAAACTGATTGGTGGGTTTGTTGTAGGGGCGACAGTGCTGATCGTGGCCGGAATACTGCTTTTCGGGTCCGTAAAAATCTTCAGCCAGGAAAAGCAATTCGTCCTCTTTTTCAATGACTCGGTCAAGGGCCTAAACATCGGTTCGCCGGTGGACTTCAAAGGGGTGAAAGTTGGCGAGGTAACCGACATTAAACTCATCCTGGACAGAAAGGACCTGTCCCTTGGTATTCCCGTTTTCATTAAACTCGATCCGGGGAAAATCAGCTATGGCGGCTCTATAAGCGATATGACGAAGATGATTGAAACAAGATTAAAGGGGCAGGGAAAGTTCATCGAATTACTGATAGACAACGGCCTCAGGGCGACGCTCGAGATGCAGAGCCTGGTTACCGGGCAGCTCGGCATTCACCTCGATTTCTATCCGGACACACCCATCAAGCTGGTCGGCAGTGAGCACGGATACACTGAAATTCCCACGGTGGAATCGGGCCTTTCGGAGTTTATGAAGACCGTGCAAAATCTACCATTAGCGGCAATTGCCGACAAGGTGGAAAAAACTCTCGACGGAATGGAGAAGCTGGTTACTTCCCCCGACATCAAAGAGACATTGGTCTCCATTCATCAGACAGTCGATGAAGCCCACGTATTTCTGCAAAATTTGGATAGCCAGGTAAAGCCATTGTCTACAAGTACGCAACTCACGCTGAGTGATGCACAAAAGCTGTTCAAAAATGGCGCAAAATTAGCCGGCGACCTCGACTCGCGTATTCCAAAGCTTATAGCAAGTCTGGAAGATACTTCCAATTCAGCCGGCGCAACCATGAAGACGGCAAATAATGCTATTGAAAGGTTTGGCGGAACTAATTCTCCGTTGCGCCTTGAACTGATAAAGACCCTGAACGAGTTTTCCGCTGCGGCTCGTTCCTTCCGCATTTTGGCTGATTACCTGGCAAATCATCCCGAAGCTCTCATCAAGGGCAAAGGCAAATAACAGAGCGGAGGAACGACCGATTGCTCCGGGCAAATGAGAAAGGAAAACGCATGGCTAAAATTCTAAATTCCGGGATTGCGGCAATCTTCCTGCTTTCTTTACTGTTTATTTACGGGTGTGCCTCGAAGTCGCCCAATTACTACGTCCTGCATTCGCTTCAAAGCGATGCGCCGGGGACAACGACGGCGAAAGCAGACAACGATCTGACCATAGGCGTGGGTCCCGTCAAAATTCCCGCATATCTCGACCGGCCTGAGATGGCCACCCGGTCAGGCCCGGGCAGCCTTCAATTCGCAGATTTCGACAAATGGGCTGAGCCTCTGGAAAAAAACCTTACCCGCGTGATTGCCGAAAATCTTGCGATACTGCTTTCGACTGATCGTGTCGGGGTTTTTCCCTGGCTGAACAGTGCACAGGTTCAATACCAGGTGACAGTCGATATTACTCAGCTTGAACGTATGCCGGACGGGAAAGTCATTCTGGCTGCACGCTGGAATATTCTTGGAGATCACGGAGACAACATGCTCGTGATCGAGAGTTCGCGCTTCAGCATACCTATCGAATCCGTGGGATATGAGGCAATAGCGTCGGCTGAAAGTCGGGCGGTCGAGGCTCTGAGCCGGCAAATTGCGACAGCGATCAAGTCTTTGCCACCGGTCCGTTAGATCGATGTAATACGAACTGTGCGGGGGCCGCAAGTTTCTCCCCAGGTGCGCAGGTGACCCGCAATGGCTTCAATGAAGGGGGATGTAGTGATGATCAAGAGGATTGTAATTGTTTTCGGTTTAATTCTGGCACTGGGATGTTGCTTTGCCGCTCAGCCGGTTTGCGTTGCACAGACTCTGGTAGTCGCCATGGAGTCGTCGCCGAAGTCGATGGACCCTTACAGCGAAAACGACAACGCGACAATGGGTGTGTTGAGCAACATTTTCGACGGTCTGATGCAGCGGCACAAAGGGGAGGGCAAAATTATGCCGGCTCTTGCGGAAAGCTACGAACATCCGGACCCCCTTACCTGGAAGTTCACCCTGCGCAAGGGTGTCAGGTTTCACAACGGCAACCCGTTCACTGCCGCTGACGTAAAGTACAGCTACGAGCGGCTGAAAAATCCCGAAGTTTCCCAGTTCGTAGATGACGGATACATGATCGCCTCCATCGAAACGCCGGACGAGTTCACGGTCGTCTTCAAAACCAAATATCCGGTCCCCTGGTTCATCGGCAATACTCACCAGATTTTCATTATGGACAAGAAGTCATCCGAGTCTCGCTCCCAGAAAGAAATTGAGAGTGCTCCTATCGGCACAGGCGCATACAAGATGGTGGCGTTCGTAGCGGGATCGCATCTGAAATTGGAAGCTAATCCCGGCTACTGGGAAGAAGCGCCGCAAGTCAAGAATGTGGAGATGAAGTTCATCAGCGATCTCGTCGACCGGTTTGTCGCGCTGGTTGGTGGGCCTGCATTGCTGCTCAATGCCTTGCCGGTGGAGGGTGTCGATATGGTGAAGCAGAACCAGACTGTGGATCTGGTGCGCCGTCCGGCGAGAAAGGCCATATACCTGGTAGTGTCCAACCGGCCGGGCACCCCTACCGCTGACCTGCGCGTTCGCAAGGCCATGTACATGGCCGTCAACGAGGACGAGATCATCAAGAAAGTAATGCTGGGGCAGGCTTCTGCAGCCGCCCAGATGCCCGATCCACTCACAGTGGGCTACAACCCGGATATAAAGCGGCTTCCCTATAACCCACAGGAAGCCTCGAGGCTCTTGAAAGAGGCCGGCTTTGAAAATGGTTTCGAGATAACCCTGGCGGGGCCCAGTGACCGCTATGTTATGAGCAGGCAGATCTGCGAGGCGGTCGCCGGGGACTTGGCAAAGGTCGGCATTAAAGTGAATTTGGACTTTAAGCCCAAGGCTATCTACTTTGCCGAAGTAAAGGAGAACAAGCACGACTTCTACATGGACGGCTGGCTTGAGGGGAGCTATTCGAGCGCCCGCACCTTCTCTCGCCATGTGCACTCCATCGATAAGGAAAAGGGCTACGGCGACTGGAATGGTTCGCGGTCCTCGGACAAGGACATTGACGAGTTGCTGGAGAAAACCAACCAGCTCGCAGATGAGGCCGAGCGTGCAAAGAGTCTCCAGGAAGCAAACAAGATGATCATGGAGCGCGTCCGTGTGATTCCGCTCCACTACGAAATGGACCTCTATGCGATTTCTAAGAAAAGCGGTCTCGAGTTCACGCCCCGCCCCGATCAATGGCTCGTTTTGAAGGAGATGTCCAAACAGTAAATCCAAAGGAACGAATTCGAGCGGATTTGCTGATGAGCAGGCAACCTGATCTCTATCTCAATTGACTGCAATACATCAACATTGCCAATTGAAAAGATGGAACTCGCTGAGAGAACCAAAAAAAGGAGTGGATGAGCTATGAAAGCGATCGTAGCAGGTTTCAGTTTTACTGTGCTGTTAATTCTGCTCATGACAGGGGCTTTTAAAGTCTACGGGCAGGGGAAAGCGCTTAACCCGGCCAGTCAGATCGCGCTCAACGCACAAGGGCAGCAGGCCGGCCAATTCAACGCCCCTGACCTGACCGTAAACTACACATACGTTCGCACTGGTGGCGACATGCAGCTAACCGGAAACGTTCAGTTTGGCATGACCATTCAGGCCAACTACTCAGTCGTGCAAACTTTCCAACTCGGCCTGGCGATGGCTGATGCCCAGGGCAACGTGTTGGGAGAGCAAGGGGTCACAACTGCTTATGACAACAATGTCGGTGATACGATCAACTTCAGTACGTCGATGGTCGTCCCTGCGCAAACTGCATCCATGGCATTCACCTACACCGGTCAGGCATACGCATCAGGCTCCGGCGGCGGTCCGGACCCTACCAATTTCTCGTTTTACCCGTTCACCAATTAGGTTTGGGAATTTGGGCGGGATGATGGCGCACGACGGAAAGAGAACCGTCACTCTCAAGGGACCCGAGGGAAAGATCCGGACCTACAAAGTGGGGAAGGAGGTGAAAAAGTTCAAACAGGTCAAGAAGGGCGACCAGGTAGTGCTGCGGGTAACCGAAGCTATTGCCCTGGAAGTCGAGAAAGACTGAGTCTTAAGATCCGATACATGCAGGTTTAATTTGTTTTTCTGGTAACGGCAGCCCAGGTTCGGCTCTGCGAGATAAGCGGTTGGTTGGAAACAGCAGAAGGCCAAGCCTGGAAGAGTGTGGAATTTCACGGAAGAACTCACAGAAATGAAGGAGAGGATTATGAAGAATTACGGATTGAGAACTATTTGTCTGGTGATGGTCGGTCTTTTTGTTCTCTGCGGCGGTGTCGCCTATTCACAGAGCAAGGACAACCTGGGGCTTCCCTGGGACGCGCTTATCCAACTCTCATCAGAATCCGTCGGGGCAGGTATCGGGCTTAGCTGGGGAAGCGGAACACTCACTCAAGCCGGTAAAGAATATCCCCTCAAAGTCGAAGGCCTGAGTGTAGGGACTGTCGGCATTGCCAAAGCAACTGCCCTGGGCAAAGTTTACAATTTGAAACAGCTCAGCGATATCAATGGGACATACGCGGCCATCGGCGCAGGTGCCACGGTTGGTGGCGGAGGAGCTGGAATCACGATGAAGAACGCCAATGGCGTCATCATCGATGCGGTTACCACCTCGGAAGGGATCAAATTCGCGATTGGAACTTCCGGTGTAACGATCACGCTTAAGCAGTAGAGGATTCAGGCAACCAGAGGTTTTGTAGAATCATTTTATATGAGAGCTTGGGCCCTCCACATCAATACCGGGCTCGAAAGCTGCCTCTGTTTCTGACAGCCTATAGACAACAAGCTCGCGCCTCCGAAGCAAACGGCATGCCTCCGGGAAAATCACCCGGGGCATGCCGCCTCCAAGAGCGCGCATATCACTCCAGTGGACCGCCGCCGTCAGTGGCAAACGCTTCTGACTCTATGTCAACCTCACTGACACCAAAGGCGAATGGGCCTGTGACCATCAGTCTAATAAGCGTCACTTAAAGAAATGATGGTCGTAGGGTGCACTAACCAACAGGGATTGAGACTATGAGACGAAAAAATGGAATCGGAGGAAAGTGTTTTCGCACGGGTCGGTGACCGCGGGGGTATGCTGTTGGTGTTTTTTGCCGTGATCTTCAGACCGGGAGAGGCTCTTGCACAAACTGCCACAGCAGAAAAGAAGGCTGGCAAGGCGCCTGCCGATGCCTCGTATTCGGCAAAAGTCCCCGAGAAACCGGTTCAGAAGGCGGAGGAGAAAACCTCGCAGGCGCCTATCTAGATCCTGAGCATCTTTATACACAATTATTAATGTCACCTGGGACTTGAGACATTTGACCGATGCGGCACAATGCAACCGTGAAACCTATACCAAAGGAGGAAGAACAGTGAAAAGCAGGAGATATTTACTGATGTTTGCCTTGGTTATGGTTGCACTGGCCTTGGCTGCATCCCAGACAATGGCCCAGCAAGTCACAGGCGAGATGGGCTCACCCAGCGCCACCACGACCATCGACGGCAAACAACTCCCGCCGCCTGACCCGAAGTTCGGCGGGGTGATCAAGGAGAAGGCCACGGAGTCGAAAGCGTGGTGGCCGCCCACTGTCGTGCCGCCGAAGGGCGCGCCCAACGTGCTGCTCATCATGACGGACGACGTAGGTTTTGGCGCGCCGGGCACGTTCGGTGGCGTCGTTCCGACACCGGCAATGGACCGCATCGCGAAGAACGGGCTGCGCTACACGAATTTCCACTCCACGTCGCTCTGCTCGCCGTCGCGCGCGGCGATCATCACCGGGCGCAACCACCACGTGGACGGCTTCGGGGTGGTGGGCGAAATCGCGACGGGATTCCCGGGCTACGACTCGATCATCAGGAAGGAGAACGGCACCATCGGCGCTATCCTGAAGGAGAACGGGTACGCGACCTCGTGGTACGGCAAGGACCACAACACGCCCTTCTATCAGGCGACCCAGGCCGGACCAT
>JBKQLC010000154.1:0-6953 GCA_052147195.1 Syntrophobacteraceae bacterium | reverse complement strand
TGTTCCGCAGCCCGATGAGACAGGGTATTTCTGTCCGCTGCTTCAGAGTTCCCAGTTCATGAGCAGGTCTGCGCTCAACATTGCCGACGAGAGGATCATTCGTCCCTCGCTCTATTTGAAGGAGGACCCGGCAAACCTGGTCTATATATTTGAAAAGGCTTTTCCGGCAAGCCTGAGACCGCGCAGGACCGAACTGGAGAGGGCTATTTTCAAGGCATTGGCAAGACAGATGGAATTTCGCCGCCAGCTCACGGAGGCCGGCAATCAAATAATCGAGAGCATCGATCCTGCGGAGCCCGTCTGGATCATTACCGGGCGCCCATACAACCTGTATGACGACCGGATGAACCTCCAGCTTGGAAAGCAGCTTGCAAAGCTCGGCATAAAGGCGCTTCCCATGGACCTGGTCAATTCGGATTCCGAAGACATGAGCGACTTTAAGCGAATGTTCTGGGGACTCGGAGCCAGGATCATCAGAACAGCGAAAAGAATCCTTCGCACTCCAAACTGGTATGGCGTGCACCTCACGAATTTCAGTTGCGGGGCCGATTCTTTCATAGAGCATTTTTACCGTCACCTGCTCAGGGAGAAGCCTTCGCTTATCCTTGAGCTGGATGAACACAGCGCTGTGGCCGGTATGCTCACCCGAGTGGAGGCCTACCGCAACGTGGTAAAGAATCTTCAGGAAAAGCGGCTGGCCAGAAAACTCGATCCGGATGAGCCGGATACACTGGAAGCGGCCGGGTAAGAAAAGTCAAATGTGAACAGAAAAAAGGTCAACAGTGACGGGTGAAGATGCTTTTCCTGTCCGCTGTTGTTAAAGCGGGACAACGATAAAATGGCAGTTACCGGCAAGCAGCATTTTGGACGCTTCGGCGACAAGGTCAAACAGTTTGATGTAACCGGCAAGACCCTTCTAATCCCATCCATGGCCCCCTTTGCGTCTCGGTTGCTTGCGGCCGCTTTCCATGCGGTGGGGGTAGACGCCCGGATAATGGAAACCTATAAGGGCCTGGCCCTCGGGAAGGAGTTTACGTCCGGAAAGGAGTGTTTCCCCTGCCAGGTTACGCTTGGTGACATCCTCTATTTTTTGCGGAATGAGAAAGATAGGCTGGGACCGGCTTTTTCACCTGACAACTACGTCTATTTTTTGCCGGAAGCTGATGGGCCGTGCCGTTTCGGCATGTACAACAAGATGCAGCGGCTGGTTTTGGACAGGTTCGAAGAGTTTCGGGATGTGCCGATTACCTATCTTTCGACTCGAAACGCCTATTCCACAGAGGCAATCATGCCTGCGGAAGCATCTTCGATATTCCGAAAATTGTGTTATGTAACTATAATTATATCAGATATCCTTGATCGCATCGTATGGCGCGTGCGACCATACGAACTTCGCCCGGGGTTGACCGATTCCTTTTTGGAAAAAGCACTTGAGGCGGTAGCTGCGGAGGTTGAACAAAACGGAGCATCGCTCGAAGTAAAAAGGTTTTTGGATATTGTCGAGGACATAGCCTCTACGGCCAGGACATTTATCGATACGCGCCAGCCAAGGCGCCCGCAGGTTGGGATAATCGGGGAGATCTACGTCCGTACGCATCCGGACTCAAATCAGAACATAGTCAGGGTTCTCGAGCGGTTCGGAGCTGAAGTCGTAGTTGCCTCGGTCGCAGAGTGGATAAACTACATTACTTACGACACGGCCAGAGAGCATAAGCGCCACTTGAAGCTGGCTTTACTGAAGCGGGATTTTACATCCGTCAGGGGCATTTTAAACGATTTGATTTCCACAGAAATTGAAAAATATTATCAACTGATGCGCCAAAGCCAGATTTACAGCCACGCGCTGAAGCACCTCGACATCCATGTAGATCACAGGATAGGAACACTCGAAAAGCGGCTGGATCGAGATCGACTGTTCAGCTTTGATGTTGGGACCGAATCGGCCCTGAGCATCGGGGCGGCACTGGAGCAGCTACACGAAGGATACAACGGCGTTGTAAACGTTTTTCCCTTCACCTGTATGCCCAGCTCAGTGTGCACGGCCATTCTCAAGCCGCTTCTAAACAAAATGCGCATGCCTTACATCGATGCGGCTTATGATGGGGCAATTCAGCCCAACCGGGAGATAGCGCTGCGGACATTCGTCTATCAGGCCAAACAGCATCTCGAATCCCGGAGGTCGGGCAATAGAAACGGCAAGGCAGCGAAATGTCATATCAGACCATGATTATTAATGCCATCCACCCCGAAGAGTTTCGAATCGCGGTAGTGGAAGGCCACACACTGGAACATTTCTTTATCGAAACGGCGACACGCGGCAAGGTTGCCGGAAACCTCTACAAGGCAACAATAACGCACATTCAGTCCAGCCTTCAGGCCGCCTTCGTAAATTACGGGGTCGAACGAAACGGTTTTCTTCCCTTCTCTGAAATCCATCCCGAGTATTACGACTCAGAGGTCGAAGACCATGCGAGAATTCAGGATGTAGTACACAATGGCCAGGAAGTCCTGGTTCAGGTGGTCAAGGAGGAGCTGGGCAACAAGGGGGCGCTCCTTACGACATACGTTTCGCTTGCAGGCCGAGACATCGTGCTTATGCCCGGGCAGGACCAGCGCGGGGTGTCCCGCAAGATCGAAAACGGGGACAGGCGGGAGCGGATGAAAGAGCTTGCGAGGAGTCTCAAGGTCCCGGAGGAGTTCGGGGTCATTCTGAGGACCGCTGCCGAAAATCGCACTAAGCGCGAAGTCATAAAAGACCTGGACCACCTCATGAAAATCTGGGAGGAAATAAAAAAGCGGGTCCAGGAATCGCCCACCCCATCGCTTATATACAAGGAGCAGGATCTCGCGATTCGGATCATTCGCGACTATTTCGCCACAGGGGTTAAAAGCATCCTTGTCGATGACAGGGAGGTTTATCGAAGGGTAAAAGAATTCCTGGGGATAATCAGCCCAAGGAATCAGAAGTCGGTCAGACTTCACAAAGAAGAAGGCCCGATTTTTGCCAAATACAATCTGGAAGAGCAGATCGCACATATATTCCGCAAAAAGGTGCCGCTAAAGTCCGGAGGTTACCTGCTTTTCGATCCAACCGAGGCGCTTGTGTCGATCGATGTGAACTCAGGCCGCACCAGCGCTGAGGGGGCCGTCGAGGAAATGGCCTACAAGGTCAATCTCGAAGCCGCGGTCGAAATACCCCGTCAGTTGAGGCTGCGCGATCTCGGCGGCCTGGTGGTGATCGATTTCATTGACATGCGGGAGCAGAGGCATGCGCGCGAAGTCGAACGCCGGCTCAAAGAAGAAATCAAAAAGGACAAGGCGAAGATAACGGTAGGGCGGATCTCCAAGTTCGGCCTACTTGAGATGTCGCGCCAGCACCTTGGGTTGAACATACTGCGCGGCTCCTATAAAGAATGCCAGGTTTGCCAGGGAAGCGGACTTGTGCGGTCAGCCGAGGCAACGGCCCTTGATTATTTCCGCAAAATCTGGCTTACGCTCGTGCAGAAGAGACCCGCGGTGCTCAAAGCCGTGCTGCCCGCCGATGCCGCGAGCTATCTTCTGAATCGAAAGAGGGCCGAGATTTCGAACCTGGAGAACGTGTACAAGGCCAGCATAATAGTGGAGCCTTCCGCGACCGCACTTACCCACGAAGGGTATATCGAAACGACGCCGCACGAACTCCAGACGTAGGGTGGCGTCTATCCGGCTCCCGGTACAGCTCCCGGGCGAGCAGGGAGATCCTGGCGGCCGGGCCTTTTCGAAGGTCGCACCCTTGCAATAGGCGTTTGCAGTATATAATTTTTTAGAGGTTTAGCAGGCATGCCCGGAAAGGGATGTCCACTCAAATTGAGTGTTGATTCTCAAAAGGAATTTCAGGCTCCCTAATAGAGTCATTTGTCCTTCTTGAGCAGGGCTTCAAGACCAGCGAACGGCTTAAATGTCGTTGTCGGATTCCGGTTCTCATCAGGAGCCAGTTCACCGTAGTGCTCTGAGTTCAGCCCCCGCGAGTGCTCGTTATCATGGCAGAAGAGGCACAACAGCTCCCAGTTGCTGCCGTCCGGAGGATTGTTGTCGTGGTTGTGGTCTTTGTGATGCACCGTGAGCTCTCGCAGCCGTTTTCCTGAAAATTCGCGACCACACCGCCCACAGATACTG
Organism: Syntrophobacteraceae bacterium; assembly: GCA_052147195.1. Classification (GTDB taxonomy): domain Bacteria; phylum Desulfobacterota; class Syntrophobacteria; order Syntrophobacterales; family Syntrophobacteraceae; genus SbD1. Next base: position 2,798 of record JBKQLC010000154.1, on the reverse strand, counting down.
GGAAACAGTTTGAGAGCCTTCTCCCTGTAGGTTTTCTCCCGCTGCTCACGATTCCGTCTGGCCTCTGCAACTATCTGGTCCACCTTTCCGGGCATTATTTTTATCCTTTCTTTGAAGCTGTTCCTAATCCTGAAGCGCCAATGGGATAAAAGGCAGCGCTGCCTTCAAGACTGTCGAAGGTATCGGAATTATACACGTTTGTGCAATCTTGTCCAAATCTGATCAGGCCGCTCCGCTGTATTTTCCTTCCAAACAGACTCGCCCACGTCGGGGCATTGATATTCGGCGAATATTCATGCCGCTGCCGGGAATTCATTTTGATTTCCTTCCGTTGTGATTTGGGCTATTGAATGACACTTCCAATAGGATCGGAAAGGAGCCTTATGAAAAAAACCCTGACAGCTCTTCTGTTCATCTGTTTGGCAGCGGCTTTGGCCTATGGGGGAGCCAGCTACTGGGTAGGTGGGCAGGCGCAAAAACAACACGACCTGTTGATCGCGCAAATCAACCGCGTCAACTACCTCGACATTTCGAGCAAAAGTTACCAGCGCGGCATTTTCAGCTCCACTGCGTCGACCAACGTTACCGTTACCCCACGGGAGGGCGGAGATTCGATCAACTTCAGCATAATCAGCTCCATCCATCATGGGCCGTTTGTATTCCTGGAAAACCCGCACCTCAAAGGGAGCCTGCAGCCGGTTGTGGCGGTAATCCGAACACGGCTGGCGCCGGGCGATTGCTCCGATCAGTTAAAGAAAGTGCTGCAAAAAATACCCGAGCTTGAATCTTCAGAGATCCTGACGGTCATTTTCTATGACGGTCGCGGAGAGTCATATTTTGATGTCCCTTCCTTCCGAAAAACGCTTTCTACCGATGAAGGAGGAGAAGTGGACGTGGACTGGGGCGGTTTCACCGGCAAATCGAAATTCGACACCTCGCTTGGAGAAGTTTCCGGGTCTTACAGCGCGGCATCCCTGAAGATGACGGAGAAAAGCCAGGCGCTGCTGGCAAAAGATATCCAGTGCGATTTCAATTCGCATCCAGGCATAAAGGGGATATCGGTTGGATCTATGGCCATTTCAATCGGTAATATCGATGTTGTCGAAGAAGGAAGTCCGCCTTTCAATCTGAGCTCCTTCGGGATGCAGGGAGAGTCAGGGGTTTCCGGCCAGACGATTAACGCCACCCTTCGGCTCAATTTTGACAAGCTCAGCGCAGCCAACCAGGGTGTGGGACCTTTTGCGATAGAGTTCGAGGCTCGGAAGCTTGACGCGGATGTCCTTGCCCGCTTTGAGCGCCTTGTGCCGAAATTCCGAAAAAGAGATGCCGGGCAGGCTGAGGGTGCAAACGAGGCCATGGACGTATTAGTTAGAGATATCCTTGGCGATCTGCTTACAAAGTCACCCGAGTTCGAAATAAAGCAGTTAAAAATCAGAACGGAAAAAGGAGATATGAGCGGCAGGGCCAGTCTGGCTTTTGCCGGCCCCGGGGAAAACCTTGCCGGAAACATTCTGGCTCTTCTCGGCAGTATCGACGCAAGCGCGGACCTTAAGGTCTCAGAGGCCTTGTTTATCCTGATAGCCGAAAATGCGCTTCGTGACAGCTCGGCGCAGCATCCGGAAGAAGCGGCAAAGTCTAGCGCCAGTGGGCTTATCCAGCAACTTATGGCGGCAAACATCATGTTGCGGGAAGATGGCGCATTCAAATCGAGCGCAACCTACAAGCATGGCATTCTAACCGTCAATGGACACAAGCTGGATCTATCCCACCTGCGCTGAAGCCAGCCTCTGGCTTTAGAATATCCAACCGGGCCCAAACTCAAAATCACAATAAAAAAGGCGGCACTCACGTGCCGCCTTCTGAACCGGGGAATGGTTTTCTACCGAATTAAACAGTTTGGAGCAGCTTGAGTACGTTCTGCGGCTGGGAGTTGGCCTGCGCAAGCATTGCCATTGCTGACTGCTGCAGAATCTGGTTCTTGGTCAGGTTGCTGACTTCAGACGCCATGTCGACGTCCTCGATGGTGGATGTTGAGGACGTGTAGTTCTGGATGCTTGTGGTCAGGTTCTGAATAGTGTACCCGAGTTGGTTCTGGAGCCCGCCGACATCACCCATTGCGGCGTTTATCGAGGTAAGGGCGGTGTCGAGGGCGGTCATTGCTGCCTGAGCGCTTACCAGAGAGTCGATTCCGATCGAAGATGAGCTAACTCCAAGACTTGTGGTGTTTGCGCCGGTGAACTTTATAGTGATCTGGTTATTGGCTGCGTTGGTTGCGCCTATTTGAAAAGTGATCCCTGTTGACGCTACGCCGGTACCGTTAATAAGGCTCGTTGACCCATACTGCGTGGAACCCGCGATCTGCTCGATTTCAGCCTGGAGATCCTTAAATTCACCAGACAAAGAATCCAGGTTCGTCTGGCCTTCCTGGCCTGAGGCTGCCTCGGTGGCCAGAGATTTCATCGAGACCAGAATGTTATTAATCTGGCTGTATGCGCCGTCGGCCGTCTGAAGCATCGAATTCGCCTGGTTTGCGTTCTGAGAGGCGACCTGCATCGAGGAGATGGCTGACTTGAACGCATTTGCAATTGCGTATCCAGCCGGGTCATCTGCTGCGGTGTTGATGCGCAGACCTGACGAGAGCTTTGTAAGTGAGGATGATACCGATGAATTGGTGTTCGAGAGAATGTTCTCAATCGTGAGGGCGTCCATGTTTGTGTTAACTACCATACCTGCCATAACTAGTCCTCCTTGATGTGTGATGTAACTTCCTTGTCGTGTCGTTCAAAATCCATTTGCCG
>JBKQLC010000153.1:0-47400 GCA_052147195.1 Syntrophobacteraceae bacterium | reverse complement strand
CCAAAGGCAACCACGTCACCCAGGGCTACGGCGCCAAGCGTAAGGCCCTTGAGAAAAAGACGGCGGTCAATCTCCTTGGCCATTTACATTCTCCCCTATCTGAGGACCAAGACCGAATTATTCTGCTTCGGCGGTTGGAATTAAGTAGCAGGAGGCGAGAAAAGAGGTCTCACGTCGTCCGGACCGAAAGAGTCGCCGGTTTCTTTAATAACCGCCTTGTAATAGTACTTTGATTCAGTTCCCATGGATTTATCGATGTATTCGTAACTCTCCTTGCCGGGGGTAAGAGTTACCACGTCCAATTCCTTATAAGGACCTGCCTCGCCGGTATCGGATCTTAGAATCTGTACCGACAGTTCCTTTTCCAGATTAGGAGCCTGCCAGGTCAGCTTGGCCGCTCGGTAAAGGGGCCTGGCGCCGAAATTCACAATGGTTGGACCTGCTTTCTGAGACATGCTTGTTTGCGGGGCAAGAAGAGCAACGAAAAGAAGCAGGGTGAGAAAAAACATAGCATATCTGGTCATAAACATTTCTCCATGGTTTTTTTTCTGGATTGAAAAATCCCCCCTTCTCCGAGAACAGGGAAGGGGGGAAGTATGATTTGATGGAAAATTAACCCAGAATGAGATTGATGTCGTCCTCTTTTCTGGCGTATCCAATACCAAGTTTTACCGCCTGTGCGATCTGCTTCTGATACCAGGCGTACATGCCGATCTTGTTGGCAGTCATGCTCGGGTACCACTCCTGAAGGACCCTGATGCCCTGGACATCATTGGCCACCTGGTCGCCGGTGACAAGGATCACACCGGGTTTGACCAGCTCGCCCTGAGAAGGGCCGCCGGCCACGAAGGACCTCCTTCCATCCATGATGACCAGATCGGGCTGCAAAGGCAGGTTGATTTCCGCCGCCATCTGGGCAACGAAGATATGATTGAAGGCGTGAAGATACTTGCCTCGGTCGGCACGGTGCATAGTCCCAACGGACAGCTTCAGGCTCTGGGTGATTCCGCCGAACAGATGCGTTTTCATCACCGGGGTATAGATGATCTTGTCGTAATTTCTGAGGTCCGCCGCATAGGCCACGGTCCCATCCCCGCCTCCTATCTTGCCCAGGAATTCAGCCTTCTTGTTGCGGATGTTCATCCATTTTTCGTTTTCCCAGTCCTTGATAGGGGTGCTGGTTTCTTTGGCTACCTCATCGAGACCCAGCGCAGTGAACACTCGCGCTGACGGCCCCCAGGGTCCGCAGGTATCGGCTACGGTAATGTTGTTGTAGCCCTGGTCCTTGAGAACTACGATCAGAGCTTTCAGAAATGCGTGGTCTGTCCCCCCCCCGGGCCAGGGGTCGCCGGTGTTCGTATTCGGCTTGATGAGAATTTTATCCGTTTTCTTGAGAGATCTTTCGAACCCTCCTACGAGCTTCATGGCCTTCTTGATATCTCCGGGCAGGTCTTTATCGAGTGCGGTAGCCATGACCATCCCGACCATGGATCTTTTCTGGTCATCGGCATAATAGTTCGGATGGAGATGAGACCATTCGACCGGTGCTCCTGCATTGATCAGACTTTCAGGTTTTTTGTCGAAAAAATCCTTGGGTATGGGCGCGTTGTTAATAAATTCGCTATACTGCATAGCCTGAACGTCCCTCATCCTCCAGGTGCCTGACTGGACCGGCTCATCCAGGTCCGGAACCGCGAAGGGGCCTGCATGGGCTTTCTCCATGTTCATTACTCCCAAGGCCGCGACGCCCGCCCCGCAATACTTGGCCACGTTCTTGAAAAAATTTCTTCGGGTAACCCCCTTACAGCTCATCTTCCTTTCTCCTTTCTGAAAATTAAAGGACAATAAGGCCTGCCTTTTCCGAAACGAGATCCTTTCCTCCTTCCGTTTTGAGATTTTGTTTCCGCCGCAAACCTACATCTTAGACCCATCACATGTCTGCTCGTCTGAGTTTCAACTGTTCCTTCTCGTAGAGGACCGAAATGTAAAAAGGTGACATCTTTCCCGTATTCTATTGCGCGAATGAAATATCTGGAGGGTCCGCATAGATAGATGCAGGAAATGGGCCAGTCCCAAGTTGATATTCTCCGGCGGGAAAAGCTTGTCCGAGTTGGGCCTTGTGCAAAAACAAAGGGGACGATCGTGTGTCATGTGTCACCGTGCGACACGGGACGATTCACAATGACACACCGTGAGACACGCAAATCCGAACTCCAGGTATCAAGGGCGGAGTAAAAGGGAGCATTCGAGCAGGCGGTACGGGAGGGATATGCTCTCCATCCTCAACGACTTCATTGAGCTTGATTCACACCGGGCAGGTCATGCATATATCGAAGTTCAGCAAAGCCTGGTTCAGATCCAGCCAAAATCCGATGGCCCTCCAGGGAAGGCTCAACACCAGTTCGGCCAAATCCGCAGTGGAGACTCGAGTGGCAAATGCGTGGGAATCCGGCGGCCTCAAAAACCGCAAGGGCCACTCGGCGCAAAAGTGGAGGACGAACTCGCTCAGAAGCACCTGGTCGATCAGCCCTTTTTCTGCTCCCATGTCGGAGACCACACCCTCAACCATGTGGATGGCCTTGCGAAACAGCATAAGGTCTGCTCCGAAGCGCAGGCCGGCATTGCTGACGGCATCATCGAGCAGTCCCGTGAGCCATGTGAATCCCGGCAAATGCCCATTTCGTATCTGCCCAATCCACTTGTAGACTATGGACCTGAGCGCCGGCAGATCGCTGGACTCCCTTTTCGAAAGCCCGGAGAGGCCGGTGAGGATTCTTTCAGCGCTGAGAACCATCGCTCCCAGCATGATTTGCATGATCAGGAGGCGTTCGTGCTCACCGAGCGATCCGACGAGGCTCCAGTCCAGAATGGCTAAACGACGGTCCTTGGTTGAAAATAGATTCCCGGCGTGCGGGTCGCCATGAAATGGGGCCTGAGCAGATTTTGAAAAGATCGGCCGAGCAATCAACGTCTCTATGATGAGCCTGCTCATTCGCAGGTCCACACTGCGGGAGTCGGTGCAGCACTCGGTCACTTTTTGCCCGAACACCCGCTCCATGGCTGTGATCCGGGGTGTACAGAGATCGAACAGCTCCGGTATCTGAATTCGGGAATCAGTTTTGTAGAAGCCGCGCGCCAAAGTGAGATTGTTTTGTTCTTCGCCAAGCCTGACTTCGTACTGGAGCTTGTCCCTGACCTGTTCGAACGACTCGCGGTACTCAAGATGCGGAATTCGCAAATCATAGCATCCCTGGTCCAGAAACGATCCCACTTGCTCCACCAGGTCGAGTTCTTCTCCGAGACATTCTTCAATGCCTGGTTTTAGTACCTTGAACACTCCATTTAAAGGCGCTTGTGCCCCTGTAAGACTAAAAGGAACTACGACGGCGACACTTGCTTCCGCCAACGCAGGAGGCTGAAGAGTCACCCCCAGGCGATCCAGCGGACCGAGTTCCTGCGTCAACACGCTCTCGACGGCTTTGAGGGGAATCAGGGGGGGAAGAGACTCAAGCCGCTGAAGGTAACTTCTCAACTCGACGGAGAGGTTCCTGTCTCTAGCCAGGGTCTGGCCCAGCTTGTGCAAAACAGGGCAGCTCCGAGCCAACACCACCAGCCGTTCCGATACCGTAGCGGTTGCGGGGAGAGTTGCCTGTTCCATGGCAATGGCCTTCTGACGCAGGGCCGGCAACCCTTCGAGGAACAAGGTGAGCGCGCCCTGTAAAGGCCTGCGGTAATGGGCATACACATCAGGAAGCAGCCGGGCAAGGGTGGTTTCGTTGATCAGCCATTCCCAGTTCATCTACATTGCCTCCAAAGTGGGAGAATCAGGGCTCGCCATCCCCGGATAATCAGTTAACCGGGCCACCCGTGTCTCCGGGCGTGGCAGAGCGGTGGGACCCGCCCCGCGCGGGCGGGTCGGCGGGCTGTCTCCCTCTCAGCCGGGTGATCACTTGCCTGGCTCGGATGTCCCATGTTGCATGTATTCTGGTTCCATGCCCCGTTGTGGATTCAACGAATAGAGTCCCTCCGGAAAGCTCCGCCCGCTCTTTCATGCCGGCAAGGCCCATACCTTCAAGTTCTTTGTCCTGAGCCAGCCCTTTCACATCGAAGCCTATTCCGTTATCTGCAATGGTCAGATTGACTCCCCGCCGCCCTCTGACCAGCGACAGATTCACCCATTCGGCCTGACTGTGCCTGGCCGCATTATTCAGTGCCTCTTGGATGATTCGGAATATGACTATCTTCAGAGTCTCCGGAACATCCTCCTCTTTAATCATCGTTACCGTTTCGACGCGGAGATTTGGGAAGACCGTTCTAAACTCACGGCAGAACCACTCTATGGTCGCAATGATTCCCAAATCATCCAGGATGGTTGGCCTCAACCCGGTGTAGATGTTCCGCACCTCAACTATCGCGTCCTGGATAATCGGGATGAACTGCCCCAGGAGGCGGAAAGATTCCTCCGGATCCCGCATCCGGTTTTCCCCGATGGCGTTTTCGATACTGAACTTCATGGCCGCAAGGGTTTGGCCGAAACTGTCGTGGAGTTCCCTTGCAATCCGCCGCCGTTCCTCTTCCTGGACTGAAAGCAGGCGGGCTGATAAGCCCTTGAACTTTCTCCGTGACTCTTCAAGCTGCCTGCAGGCCTCTTGGAGTGCTTCCTCGGCCCTCTTGCGGGGCGAAATATCGATGAAGGCCACCAGCCGGCCCTGGATCTCACATCGATCATTCTTCAGAGGGGCCATCTCGATGTGAACATAAAAGGGTTCGGTCAAATCCCTTAAAAGTCTTAGCTCCCCTCGAGCCTTGCCACGCGGAATTTTGTTGAGTTCACTTAGAAATTCAAGATATTTCTGTTGGTCAAGGGAATAGACAAAGCGGGAAAATCCCCGGTGCTTCAGGCCGACTCTCGGAAGGCCCAACATCTCCGAAGCCGCCTGGTTGGACTCAACGATCACCCCGTCGTTGTTAAGGCTGATAAAGCCGGTTGGAGCTCTATGGTAGAGTTCAGCGTAGCGGTGCAGAAGCTCCTTGAGCTCCTGGTTCTTCAGGTTGAGCTCTTCACCCTGGGTTTCAAGCTTGATCTGGTGGACTTCCAGTTCGTGGATGAGATGCAGGATGTCCGCTTCGCTCCAATTGTCTGCATGCAAGGCACGCTCGTCGAAGACTTTCGAAGCCCTCTTTCGCAGTTTCTCCCACTTTAGGTTTCGTTTCGCGATGCGTGCGCCCATCACAATCCTGCATCCTGAGGCACTTTCGGGCCTCCACGAGACCGTCTATGTTTCAATGCTCTATCAGTCATTGTTTCACCCCATGCACTCGATTAAATGTGGAAATGAAACGAAGTCGAGATAAAAGACAAGAAGAGGTCGAGATAGAGACATCTTTTATTTTAATGCATAACTATGGACATGGATGCCGATGCTCCCATTTTTTTAAAAGGAGGGCGGGGAAGGGGATTCCAGCTCCTCAAGAGGCCGATTTAACAAAATCCCCCTGACTGTCATGATGCTCGCGACATAAGCGAATTACGTACACCCGGGTCGATTTTCCAAGTCTCCACAAAAGCGAGGACAGAAATATGGATGAGATTCTTTGGACGGAGATCGTCTTAGTTGCGGCAACCTTCGCGGTCTTGACAACGTATCACGTTTACTGGCTCTACCAGGTGCGCCGGACGCCCCTTCAGACGTATCGGGGCGTTACCAGGCATCTGCGGCGCGTTTGGGTGGAATCCATAATCACCGACAAGCGGGACATCCTGTCAGTGCAGACGCTGCGCAACTGGATCATGGCCTCGAGTTTCCTGGCCTCCACAGCGATGATTATCGGTCTGGGTCTCCTGAGCTTTCTTTTCAAACCCGATCACATCTCGGAAATCCCCTTTGATCCTGCCTTTATATTTACCCGGATGAAGACCCTGTTCATGGTCAAGTTGATGTTCCTGATGGTGCACTTCTTTTTTGCCTTCTTCAGCTTCACGCTTTCCATCCGTTACATGAACCAGATCAACTTCATGATCAACGTTCCCATCGATTGCGATCCCTTGCTGTCGCCGGAGTTAATAGCCAACACTCTGGATACGGGGATGGTGCATTACACCATGGGCATGCGGGCCTTTTATCTGTCGGTGGTGGCCACACTCTGGCTCTTCGGGCCGGTGTGGATGTTTGTGGGCAGCCTGGTCCTGGTCTTTGTCCTGTATAAGCTTGACCATTGCTGCGCCCTGGATTATTCCACCGCCCGCTGTGATATAAAGACGCATGGTTTGGAAAAATAACCTGAGGCTTCCAGGTGCTCAACCCGATATGCCCCGGATAGGACGATGTAGATTCATCCGGCGGCATAGTGACCCTGGCAGGCAGGTAAAAAGTTCGGACGCAAAAAAGGAGATCGAAGAGGCCGTCCAGAGGGTGGATGGGGTTAAGGACATTGACAATAATTTGCAGCTCTTATTATTGCGGCATTGATTGCGGAGGAATCAAGTCAACCCCAGTTTAGTAAATGTTTGAATATGTTATAATAAGCAGAACAGGTTACAGGCGTTTCTCGGGCCGCAAGAAAAGTGGACGGATTTCAGGAAATGTTTACCACACGCCGTGAGACGCCCTGAATTGATGTTTTCGATATCCGTAACAAGGAGAATTTCCATGAATGGCACCAGAGTGGGCTTTCTTGGGTTGATTCTACTTTTTGGCGCGGCATTCCTGGTTCCGGCGAACCTCACCGGTATTGCACGGGCCGCACCTGCATGGATGGGGGATCTGACCGTTGTTCAGATGTTGGACAGCCCGAGCGACTATAGATGGATGGGAACATGGGACCCTGTATATGACTACGACTGGCAGAGACATTACAGCACTGCCTACGTCCGTGACTGCGACCGCTGTGCCGTCAGATATTACGACCGTAGCGCGGCTCGTGACTGCGACCGCTGCGCCGCCCATTACTCCGACCGCTGCCACAGCTACCCTTACGCGTCTGACTACCGTTGCGACCTCTTCGGCTGTGGCTGGGTCCGGTGAACGAGGCGGTGGGACCGCCGGCCAGGATGGGCGCTATGGGCACTCAAGCCTTCTGCGGCGCGTCCCTCTGCCATGAACGCACGTTTTTTTGAGTCCATGTTTTGTTTTAGTTTATTTCGAGGTGAACCAATTCTTCTTCGTGCCGTCCACCAGCTCTTCTCCTTCCCCGGGGAAAACCCGGCACCGTTCGGGGTCTTGGCCGCTTTCCGCCGGCCTGGGCCATATTCCTGCAAGGGGCTCGGGACCTTCCAGCGCGGCAGGGCCGGGCGCCGTGTCGACCAGGCTTGGACCGGCCCCCAGATCGGCGCCCTCCACCGGGGCACTGAACTCTATCGGTATGCCGTTCGGGTCGAATGCGTAGATCGAGTGAATAATACCGTGATCAATCACATCGGAGACCCATAAGCCGGCGGCATCCAGCCTGTCCCGCAATGTACACAGCGACCGGTCGTCTTCGACGGCGAAAGACACATGGTCAAAAACCATAGGGCCGGATACCGGGAAGCCGTGGTCCTTTTCTGCAACAGGCTCAACATTGGGCCATTCAAAGAAGACAACATAATTTTGCGGGCAGATTTCGAAGAAATAGAGCTTGTATCCCTTTTTACCGAGCCCACCCACCAGCCTCATTCCGAGCAGGTCGCGCCAGAAGCGGATGGTCCCTTCCATGTCTCTGGTGGCCATGGCCAGGTGGTGAATGCCCTTGAACCGCAACATCGCCTAATCCTTGTCAAAAGGGTAAAAAATCCTTATTTCTCATTTTAAACTTGCTTCTGCCTGGTTAGAGCAAGCTGTCTTTCGCAGATTCTTGCTGGAGAAGTATAGCATTGGGCGCCGGAAACTGGAAAGACATCGTCGGAGCGCGCCATGCCCGCGATTTATCTGGAATTGCCGGCCGGCTTGGCCTCTGTGCAAGAAAATTGCCGGTTCAATTTAAGTTGAAATCCATTTTCAGTCATGTTATTGGAGGCTCTCGTGTATTTTGCTGCTCAGGGTGTCGGCTGTTTAATGACTTTCTAGTTGATCATGGTTGATTCTGCCAATTCCGGGAACTGGAGTTTCCCGCAGCTCATCTGAAGCTCTGCTCCGGCATACACTGCCTGCTATCATCTTAGAACAATTTGCGTTTTTTTGACCTTTAAGGATGGGCGTGTTGCATCCGCTACGCCATCCGGAGCCTTTTATCATATGTAAGGAGCAGGAAGCAGGGAAAAGAAAGACACGAAGATGCGGAGACATCACCTGTTCTGCTCATCTTCGGCCGGCTTCCCGCTTGCTTCCCCGGTAAGATATGGGAATCGAAGAACGTCTGCTGCAAAATAAAAAAATACTTCTCGGGAAATGGTTCGATCTTCTGGCCGGGACTTATCCGCTTGAGACGGTCCGGATGCTGAAAAAGGAGACCGATCAGTTCGCCAATCCGGTCGGGCATACGTATAGGGTTGCTTTGGGAAATATCCTTGATGAGTTTTTGGGAGAAAACAGCGCGGAGGCCATGTGGCCGCTGCTCGATAAGGTGATCAGGATCAGGGCGATCCAGGATTTTTCCCCGTCGAGTTCCCTGGCGTTTATTTTCGGCCTGAAAAAAATAGCCAGAGACGTCCTCGAAGACGAAATCGCCGCTGGCGCTGTGAGCCGGCAGGAATTATCCGATCTGGACGACAATATTGACGGGATGGCCCTTTTTGCCTTCGACGTCTACATGCGCTGTCGCGATAATCTTTTCGAGGTAAGGATGACCGAGGTAAAAAACAGGACGAGCAGGCTTCTGAAAATGGCCCAGATCATAGCTGAGGTCCCTCCATCGGAAAGACCTGCGGACGAAAAACCATAAACCTGCCCCGGATTGTATCCAGGGCCACATAGACGAGGGTTTGTAAATGGGCATCAGGTTTTCCCTAGCTGCAGTTGTTGCGCTCGTTTTGGCTTCTTTTCTGGGAGTGAAGGCGGCCGGACTCAATCACTTCTTCGGCGTAACCTTGCCGTACATAGCCATCTTCGCTTTTCTGGTCGGCATCGTTTTCAGGATCGTGAAGTGGGGGATCTCACCCGTTCCCTTCCGGATTCCGACCACGGCCGGCCAGCAAAAATCCCTGCCATGGATCAAACAGAACAAACTTGACAATCCGGTCACCAAAGGCCAGACCGTCGGCAGGATGCTTCTGGAAGTGCTCCTTTTCAGGTCACTTTTCAGAAACACCAAGTTCGAGATGCAAAAAGGGCCTAAATTCTACTACCAGTGGGAAAAATGGCTCTGGCTCGCCGGCCTTGCTTTTCACTACTCCTTCCTTGTCATCCTGATAAGGCATCTGCGCTTTTTCACAGAGCCGGTGCCCTTTTTCGTTCACGGCATTGAAAGACTTGACGGTTTTCTGCAGGTGGGCCTGCCCGGTATCTATATTTCCGACGGAATTTTCATGCTGGCGGTTACCTACCTACTGATAAGGCGAGTTATTATCCCGCAGGTCCGCTATATATCTCTCCCCCAGGATTACTTTCCGCTTTTTCTGCTTTTTGCCATCGGAACAACGGGCATTCTGACCCGTTATATCACCAAGGTTGACGTGATCAAGGTCAAGCAGCTCGCTATGGGGCTTATTTCCTTTTCTCCAACTGTTCCCGAAGGAATCGGGGTCATTTTCTTCATCCATCTTTGCCTCGTGAGTGTGCTGCTAATCTACTTCCCTTTCAGCAAGCTTATGCACGCGGGCGGCGTCTTGCTCAGCCCGACGCGCAATCTGCCGAACGACAGCCGGATTGTTCGTCATGTAAATCCATGGAACTACCCGGTAAAAGTCCACACCTACACGGAGTATGAAGACCATTTCAGGGAAAAGATGGTTGAGGCCGGACTGCCGGTGGAAAAAGAACTGGATGAAGTTCCCGCTGCACCCAAAGAGTGATGTCCCGGCCCCACCTCGCGGGCCGTGGAGTTATAGGTACAAGCAGACTTATTTGACCTGTATCCTTTTCAAGGAGCTATAGAAACAATGGCCAAGGTCCCCAAACCAAGCGAACTCGTAATGGATCATACCTTTCCCAAAACGGGATGGATGGATACTCCCGCGGTTTTCAAGCCGGGTAACTTCAGCTATTCCGGGAAAGCCAAGAACCTGGAAGCAGTCGGACTTCCCAACCCCCGGGAATGGTCTCCGATCGATGCCGACTGGAAACTGCCTGCCAACTGGAAACAGACCATCCTGGAAGGCCTGCGGGAGCGGCTTGACAAATTCCGCTCGTTCAAGATTTTTATGGACATCTGCGTGCGATGCGGCGCCTGCGCCGATAAGTGTCACTTCTATTTAGGATCGGGCGACCCGAAGAACATGCCGGTGCTCAGGGCCGAACTTTTGAGGTCGGTCTACCGCAAGGACTTCTCTCTTGCCGGCAAACTAATGGGCAAGATGGTCGGGGCACGCGAACTTACCGAAGATGTCCTGAAAGAGTGGTTCATGTACTTTTTTCAGTGTACGGAATGCCGCCGTTGCTCGCTTTTCTGCCCTTACGGGATCGATACGGCAGAGGTAACGATGATGGGCCGTGAACTCTTGAACCTCGTCGGCCTCAACATCGACTGGGTCGTCGGCCCCGTGGCCAACTGCTACAATAACGGAAACCACCTTGGGATTCAACCTCACGCCTTCAAGGATATGATCGAGTTTTTCGTAGACGAAATCGAGGCCGTAAACGGGATCAGGTGCGAGCCGACTTTCAACCGCAAGGGGGCCGAAATTCTTTTTATCACCCCTTCGGGAGACGTTTTCGCGGACCCCGGGACCTACACTCTCATGGGATACCTGATGCTTTTCCATGAGATCGGACTCGATTACACCTGGAGCACTTACGCCTCCGAGGGTGGAAACTTCGGCATGTTCACCTCCCACGAGATGATGAAGCGCCTGAACGCCAAGATGTATGCCGAGGCCAAAAGGCTCGGAGTAAAATACATTATCGGAGGCGAGTGCGGCCACATGTGGCGGGTCATTAACCAGTACATGGACACGATGAACGGCCCCGCCGATTTTCTCGAAGTGCCCGTGTCCCCCATTACCGGCACGAAATTCGACAACGCCGCTTCTACCAAGATGATACATATTGTCGAATTTACCGCGGACCTGATCAAAAACGGAAAGCTAAAACTCGACCCAAGCCGCAACGACAACCTGGTGACGACCTTCCATGACTCCTGCAACCCTGCGCGCGGCATGGGCTTTTTCGAAGAGCCGCGCTACGTGATCAAAAACGTGTGCAATAACTTCTATGAAATGCCGCCCAACACCATCCGGGAGCAGACCTTCTGCTGCGGGTCGGGGTCGGGTTTAAACAACGACGAGTTCATGGAAATGAGAATGCGGGGCGGGTTGCCCAGGGCCAATGCGGTGAGCCACGTACACGAGAAGTACGGGGTAAACACCCTTGCGACTATCTGCGCAATCGACCGCGCGGTGCTTACCGCCTCGATGAATTACTGGGTCCCGGATGTGACCGTCTACGGAGTTCACGAACTGGTTGGCAACGCCCTGGTGATGGAAGGCGAGACTGAGAGGACCACAGACCTTCGCAGCGAGCCTCTGCCTGGAATGGAGGATACTGAGAATGAAGATATATGATGGAAAGAATATCCTTGTCGGCCTGGTCATATTCATCGTTTTAGTGACCTTCCCGATTTGGTTCAATCACGGCAAGGCTGCTCCTGCGCCGGAGCTCAAGCTCGATACCCCGGTCATCAGCCAGATGGTCAACAAGCAGTGCGTGTTGCCGAAGGAAGAAATGATCACCGGGCATATGAAGCTGCTTAACGAGTGGAGGACCGAGGTAGTCCGGAACAACATGCGAATGTATGTGGCAAGCGACGGCAAGACCTATGAAATGAGTCTTCAGAACGAGTGCGTCAGGTGCCACTCGAATAAGTCTCAATTCTGTGACAAGTGTCATGACTATGCCGGGTTAGAGCATGGGTCCGACCCCTACTGCTGGAATTGTCACATTGCTCCAAAGGAGAACAATTAATGGAAACTGGCAGAAGGAATTTTCTGAAGATCGGAGGCCTGTGCGCGCTGGGGTTTAGTTCCCTTAAGGTTTTGGATGCGGTTGCCAACACGCAGGAGCCCAAATTCATGCCAAATGTCCAGGGGCTCACCGCCAAAAGATGGGCCATGGCGATCGACATGAAGAAGTGCTGGGAAAAGGGGACACCCGGCTGCAAAGATTGCGTCCTGGCCTGCCACGTGACTCATAACGTTCCGGATATCGGGACTCAGAAAGAAGAGATCAAATGGATCTGGGACGAAAAGTATGAGAACGTCTTCCCCGGGCAGGAAAGCGGCATGGAACCTGAAGAAGTAAGGGAAAAGCCCTTCATGGTCCTTTGCAATCACTGCACGAATGCCCCCTGCACGCGGGTTTGCCCTACCAAAGCCACCTTTAAGAGGGCGGACGGAATCACCGTGATGGACTATCACCGCTGCATCGGCTGCCGGTACTGTATGGCCGGTTGCCCCTACGGCGCCAGAAGCTTCAATTTCAGAGACCCGCGTCCCTATATCAAGACGGAACTCAACACAGCTTTCCCCACCAGGGAGCGCGGAGTTGTCGAGAAGTGCAATTTTTGCGAGGAACGGCTCGATGCCGGGAAAATCCCGGCCTGCGTTGAGGCGTGCAAGTGCAAGGCCCTCTCCTTCGGAGATCTCGAAAATCCGGACTCCGATGTTCGAAAGGCCCTTGCCTCTAAATTTTCGTTGAGGCGCAAACCTGAGCTCGGGACCAATCCCGGCGTTTACTACATAATCTAACAGAAGCGGGAAGCGGGAAGGGGGGGAGCGAAAAGCGGTTTTTGCTTCCTTCCGGCTGCTCCCTGCTCCCGATCTTAAGGGGTGGGATATGCTTGAAAGAGCACTAACTGGAACCACACGATACTACAAGCTGCTTGGGGTCCTGCTCATCTTTATGGGGCTTGGTTTCGCGGCTTACCTCACTCAGTGGAACCGGGGTCTTACGATCACCGGTTTGAGCAGGGACGTTTCCTGGGGAATCTACATTGCGCAGATGACTTTCCTGGTCGGCGTGGCGGCCTCGGCGGTCATGGTCGTGCTTCCCTATTACCTGCACGATGTGAAAGCGTTTGGAAAAATCACCATTCTGGGCGAATTCCTGGCCATAGCCTCGGTCACCATGTGTCTTCTGTTTATCGTGGTCGATCTTGGTAAACCGATGCGCCTTTTGAACGTTTTGCTCTATCCGACGCCCAATTCGGTCCTTTTCTGGGACATGATCGTTTTGAACGGCTACCTGCTGCTAAACCTGCTTATCGGCTGGAACGTTCTTGAAGCCGAGCGCAAGGGGACCCATTATCCAAAGTGGGTAACGCCGCTCATCTATATTTCGATCCCCTGGGCAGTGAGCATTCACACGGTTACGGCCTTCCTCTACGCCGGTCTTCCAGCAAGGCACTACTGGCTCACCGCGATCATGGCCGCCCGCTTTCTTGCCTCAGCCTTCTGTTCGGGTCCCGCCCTGCTGATCATGCTTTCATACCTGGTGAAAAAATACTCCAAGTTCGATCCGGGCAAGGAAGCCATAGACAAGCTGACGACGATCATGACCTACGCCATGCTGATAAGTGTTTTCTTCGTCGGCCTCGAGTTCTTCACGGCGTTCTACAGCAATATTCCAGGCCATATGGACGCTTTGAAGTACCTCTTCGTCGGCCTTGAAGGGCACCACAACCTGGTTCCGTTCATGTGGCTTTTTACCATACTGGCCATAGCCGGGGTTGCGCTCCTGCTTCATCCGGATGTGCGAAAGAATGAAAAAATGCTCCTGACCGCAGCCGCCTGCGTCTTTTTCTCCATGTACATTGAAAAGGGCGTTGGCTTGATCGTGGCCGGTTTTATTCCAAACCCGTTCGACCAGGTTCGCGAATACGCGCCGAGCATCCCCGAGCTGATGATTGCGCTCGGGATATGGGCAACTGGTTTCTTCGTTCTGACCGTGCTCTATAAAATAGCCGTTTCGGTCAAGGAAGAAGTAGGGGCATAACTCAACGCTTCGCGCGCTGAACAGGTTGGTTTGTTTTCGTCCGGAAACCGCCGGTGTCTCGTCCGGAGGTCTCCTGATTCATAATGGCTGGTTGAAATAACGATCGGCTCATAGACATCAGAAAGCCCGCGCCGTCCGGCGCGGGCTTTCTTGCCTGGTACGCCCGGCAGGACGAGGATGGCGCGTATAACGGACATTACTTACCTAGGGAGAATGGACGGATGAAAACTTACTACGACCCGCAAGACTTGGCAAAATTCGAAGAAATTGGGAAAAATGCCCCCGAACTGGCTAAGAAGTTTTTCGACTACTACGGCGCGGTCTTCGCCGAGGGGGCGTTGACAGAGCGCGAAAAGGCGCTGATCGCCCTGGCTGTGGCGCATGCCGTTCAGTGCCCTTATTGTATCGACGCCTACACCGTTGCCTGCCTTGAGAAGGGCTCAAATCTCGATGAAATGACCGAGGCGGTCCATGTGACAAACGCCATACGCGGCGGAGCATCCCTGGTGCACGGAGTGCAGATGCGGAAAATTGCGGAAAAGCTGTCGATGTAGGGGCGAATCGAGCAATTGAGGAATTCAGGCCAACTGCTTCCAGTCCACTGCGCTCCGATAGACGAAAACGCTGTGAGGCTGTGGGCTGGAGCGGATAGAGGTGCCTGGTTTTTTCTTCCCTCATCCTCTGTGCTGACTGTACTGGATGCCGATTTCAGCCAGTGCCTGAGTTCGATAGCCGGTTTGTCGAAAAAGAAATTCAGCCGCTAGAGGGACTCTTCTAGAAACTTGTGGCTTGCCGCTCGCCACCCCGCTTGTGCGCGCAGCTCATGGTTTTTCCTCAGGCCGGCGCGTGTTCCGCGAAACGCGTCACATTAATGCTGCCGGCGCGCTGTTCGGCGTGCCAGAGATCATATTGCAGTTGCAGGCGCAGCCAGGTCTCGGGATTGCCCCCGAAGGCTTTGGACAGGCGTATCGCCATTTCCGGCGATACGCCGCTATGCCCGTTCACCAGCTCTGACAGCGCCTTGCGCGTGACGCCGAGTCCCTTGGCCGCCGCCGTGATCGTCAAGCCGAGCGGCTCAATGCACTGCTCGCGGATGATTTGGCCGGGGTGCGGCGGGTTGTGCATCTTCATAGGTTTCTTCCTTTCCGGCGGTCAGTGGTAATCAAGCAGATCGACGTTTGTGGCGTTCTCGCCCTCGAATTCAAACACGATCCGCAAATTACCCGTTACGGACACCGCCCATTGTCCTTTGCGCTCGCCTTTCAACGGATGGAGCCGAAACCCCGGCAGATTCATGTCGGCGGGTTCCTGGCTGACGTTCAGAAAGGCAAGCGCCTGCTGAAGTTTTCGCACATGCTGTGCGGACACTCCGCTAGTGTCCCCCCTCGTGAACAGTCGCTCTAACCCCTTATGCCGAAAGCGAACGATCATCTATCACCTATAACGTGACGGGTTCCTGCTGTCAAGTCAGACCTTTCAATACCCATCCCGCCTCGAGGCGGGCGCTTCTCCTGCCATAGCGTCCCGGCACCATGACGCTATATTTGCTCTCTTGTTTGTCGCGGTCCGCCTAGAACGGCGCTTAATCGGACATGGTAAGCCTCACCTTTGAAAAAACATGCCGATTTGACATAAGTCAAAGCATACCCTCCTTTTTCCCGTTATCCTGAATATGCAAAGGTGGATGCAACGATGTCTTTTGGTTCCTGCCGTCATTATGAGCACTTTCATCCCTGCGGCTCATTCTTTCAGCCTGCAGAATTTTATGCTGGTGCCGGCAGTTGTTGCTCCTCTGATAATCGTCAGAAGACTCTGAGTGCGCCCAAGGGACCGCGTGACAAATTGAAAACCTTACATATTTGTCTCTAAAAAACGTTGTTCAAAAAATATTTCATCAAAATTGTACCAATTGGTTTGGAGATGCATATCTTATGGGCCTTGCACGGAGCGAAGCAGCTCTCAGGTCCTACCAGAGCAGTCAGTACTTTTCTGCATGATGCGCGGGCAGCTAAAACGAGGTGAGTAAATGGCGTTAGCCAGGCTGTGGAACCTTAAGTATTTCCTGGTAATTGCATCGATCGGCTTAGCTGTGGGAATCTTCCTCATGCTGGGGCTCCCGAGGTTGCTGGCCAAATCCGAAATGCCGGACTTCTGCGCCTCATGCCATGTCATGGAGGCGGAATATGAGGCTTGGTTTCACGAAGGGGCGCACCGCAGGATAAACTGTGTCGACTGTCATCTTCCTCACAACAACGTTGCTGCCCACTACATCTGGAAATCAATAGACGGCTTAAAGGATATGGTGGTTTTCTATTCCGGGAGAGTTCCCGAATTCATCGAGGCTTCGGATCACGCACAACACGTCTTGCAGTCAAACTGTATCCGCTGTCATGAAACTTCAGTTGAAATGATTGATAACGATCGGCAGTGCTGGAGCTGCCATCGCCGGCTGATGCACTTGAGAAGCGGTTCCATAGCGACACGATAAGGGTTTTTCCAAAAAAATAAGAGATTAATGCGGGGGAGTACTATGCGGATGAAATCCAGGAAAGACACAATTGTGCGGGGTATTCTCACCGGTTTCTTGTTCCCGGTTTTTATCTTTTTCGGGCTCGCGTTGTGCGGATGTCAGCCGTCAAAGCCAGAACCGGTAAAGACCGTCGTTATTCCCGACGGTGAAATCGACCCGGAAATCTGGGGCAAGGCCTACCCGGACGAGTACAACCTCTGGAAAAAGACGGAAGAGCCGGAGCCTGCGGGCAAGAGCAAGTACAAGAGAGGTTTCGACGCCGATCGGCCGACTTACGACAGGTTGGCCGAGTACCCTTACATGGCCCTCCTGTTCAGCGGTTGGGGCTTCGGTGTGGAATACAACGAGCCAAGGGGCCACGCCAATATGGTGCGCGATCAACTGGCTGTGGATTCATCGCGGCTGAAGGCCGGCGGCGTATGTTTATCCTGCAAGACGCCTTATGCGCCGAGGCTCCGGAAAGAATTGGGGTTGGATTACTACAGGCTGCCGTATAACGATGTCCTCGCAAAAATCCCCGAAAAGGATAAAAACCTCGGCGTGGCCTGCATCGACTGTCATGATAACAAGGACATGTCCCTGAAGCTCTCGCGGGGTTTCACTCTGGTGGAAGCACTCAACGCAATGAGCGTCGATCCCGGCAAGCTTTCCCGCCAGGAGATGCGGTCTGCCGTTTGCGCTCAATGCCACGTAACCTACAGTATCGCCAAGGACAAGGATATGCACTCCATTGACCTTTACTTTCCCTGGCAGGGCAGCAAGTGGGGCGACATCACCATCGAGAATATCATAAAGAAATTGCGCAGCGACGACTCGTACAGGGAGTGGAAGCAGACGGTGACCGGTTTCAAACTGGCCTTCATCCGCCACCCTGAATTCGAACTCTTCTCGAACCACAGTATACACTGGAAGGCCGGGGCCGCTTGCGCCGACTGCCACATGCCCTACACGCGGGTGGGGGTGCACAAGATTTCAGACCATCGCGTCATGAGCCCTCTCAAAAACGATATGCGGGCGTGCGCCCAGTGCCATCCCGAAGGCCCCGAGTGGCTCAAGGAACGGGTGGTCGAGATCCAGGACAGGACCGTCTCTCTCATGCTGCGCGCCGGATACGCCACGGCTACTGCGGCCAAGCTGTTCGAGACCGTCCACAAGGCCAGGGAACAGGGAAAACCAATTGACGAGGAGCTCTACAAGAAGGCCGTGGACTTCTACGAAGAGGCCTTCTATCGCACCGTTTTTATCGGGGCCGAAAATTCGGTCGGGTTTCACAACCCGCCTGAAGCCATGCGCGTGCTCGGCGACGCCATCGCTTTTGCCGTGAAGTCCGAGGCGTTTCTGAGACAGATCCTGGCCAAGGCCGGCATCGATGAGCCCATGAAGGTCCCGCTGGAGATGGCCAAATACCTCGATGACAGGGGCGGGAAGAAGCTAAAGGGTGAGCCTGCGATAGAAATCAAGGACCCCATGAATCTTCAGGATATGTTTTAGGAAGGCGACTTGAAGCAGGAGGAGCATATGCAGGCGCAAAGGCTGGACACATTGGATCGTGAGGTTTCCCCATGGTGGAGGTATGGACTTTCGCGGGATACCAGCACTGCGCCTTCGTCCCGCTTGTTGGATGCCGCCTTGCGATTCGGTTAAAATGAGACGAGCGTGTGAGAACTCCGCACAAAAAATCGCACAAAATCTGCTCCTCTTGACTTGGGTCAATGTTCTTCTCAGGGTCTTCGTGTAGACTGCCCGACAAGTGAACAAGGCTGAGCCTCGGTGGCTCAATAGAATTCAGTATTAACTGGATGAAAATCAAATCCGATAAAAGGAGATACAAATGTTTTGTTATCAGTGCGAACAAACGGCAAAAGGTGAGGGTTGCACCAAGATCGGCGTATGCGGGAAACAGCCTGAAGTGGCTGATTTGCAGGACCTGCTGATTTATGCTCTCAAAGGGCTTGCCATGGTTGCGGCTGAAGGCCGTCGAGTGGGGATCACCGACAATGCAGTGAATGTCTTTACCGTTAAATCTCTCTTTTCGACCCTCACCAACGTAAATTTCGACGAGAAATATTTTCTCGAAGTGATCGCGCAGACCGTCAAACTGCGGGAAGATCTCAAGAAGAAAGTCTCCGCTGCTGGCGGCAAGACCGGCTTTACGGCGCCTGCGGCAACCTTCACGCCCGCACAGACAATCGAGGGGCTCCTCTCCCAGGCAGCCACAGTGGGGCTCAAAGCGGACACGAGTGAAAATCCCGATATCCAGTCACTCAAACACACACTGCAGTTCGGCATCAAGGGAATATGCGCCTATGCGGACCATGCCCAGATTCTGGGCCAGGAAGACGACGCCGTCTACGCATTCGTTCACGATGCCCTTACGGCGCTGACCAAAAATGACATTGGCCTCAACGACTGGATCGGGCTTGTTCTCAAGTGCGGCGAGGTGAACCTCAGGGCCATGGAACTGCTCGATGCCGGAAATACCGGCAACTACGGCCATCCCGTTCCGACCACGGTCCCTCTCGGGCACAAGAAAGGCAAGGCGATTCTCATTTCTGGGCACGACCTCAAAGACCTGGACGGACTTCTTAAGCAAACCGAAGGCAAGGGAATCTACATCTATACTCATGGCGAGATGCTCCCCACCCACGGCTACCCTCAGCTCAAGAAATACCCTCATTTCTTCGGCCATTACGGGACGGCCTGGCAGAACCAGCAAAAAGAATTCCCGGCCTTCCCGGGCGCAATCCTGATGACCACCAACTGCATCCAGAGGCCGGCACAGGTGTACTCGGATAATCTCTTTACGTGCGGATGCGTCCGGTGGCCGGGTGTGCAGCACATCGAAACCGGCGACTTTTCCCCGGTAATCGCAAAAGCGCTGGCGCTTCCCGGCTTTACAGAAGATTCCAACGGGAAGAGCGTAATGGTCGGCTTTGCACGCAATACCGTGCTGGGGGTTGCCGGCAAGGTGATCGAAGCGGTCAAGGGCAAGCAAATCCGCCATTTCTTCCTGGTGGCCGGGTGTGATGGTGCAAAACCCGGGCGCAACTACTACACCGAGTTTGTAGAAAAGGTCCCCAAAGACTGCATTGTCCTGACCCTTGCATGCGGAAAATACCGCTTCTTCGACAAGGACCTGGGCACCATCGGAGGGCTTCCGCGCCTGATGGACGTCGGCCAGTGCAATGACGCCTATTCGGCGATCCAGATTGCCGTGGCCCTGGCCAAGGCCTTCGACATCGGGGTAAACGACCTGCCGCTCTCGATGATCCTTTCCTGGTACGAGCAGAAAGCGGTGGCCATTCTGCTTACCCTGCTCCACCTGGGAATAAAGAACATCCGGCTCGGCCCGTCTCTTCCCGCGTTTCTTACCCCCGCGGTACTGGACGTGTTGGTGAAAACCTTCGACATCAAGCCGATCACGACGCCGGACGAAGACCTTAAAGCTATCCTGGGTTAATCTCATCAGCATTCCGGGGCGATACTCTCAATGAAATGAGGACGCCCCGGATGCTTTGGTCGCCTCAAAATGCATACGGGCGCGGACGAACCGGCGGACGGGGGTAGAGAGAATATGACACCCGAAGAGAAAGCGGCGCAGGAATTATCGCCTTGGTGGAAGCGAGCGGTCGTTATTACGATGTTGATCGGTTTTACAGTTCTGATCCTTGTGTCAGTGCTTGCCTACCGAGACGCTCCCCCCATTCCCGAAAAAGTTGTGTCCTCTTCGGGGGAAACCTTGTTGACCGGGCAGGATATCATGGGGGGGCAAGAAGTATTTCTCAAATATGGACTCATGGAAAACGGCACAGTATGGGGACACGGGGCCTACCTCGGACCTGATTTTTCCGCCGCCTACCTGCACACCTTGGGCGTCGATGCCGCCGAAGCTCAATCCCAAAAACTCTTCGGCCGCGGCATGAACCAATTGACCCGTGGGGAACAGGGGACAGTCGAGGAGGAAGTCCGGCTCCTCCTGAAACAAAATCGCTACGACCCTGCAAGCAAGACGCTTGTCTTCACGGGACCGGAAGCGGCTTCCTACCAAAAGCAGATAACCAACTGGGCCGACTACTTTTCACGACCTGCCCTAAACGGCGGCTTAAAGAAGAAATATATCAGCGATCCCAAGGAACTGAAGCAACTGACCTCATTTTTTGCCTGGGCAGCCTGGGCCTCGGTTGCCAATCGTCCCGGCAAGTCCCAAACTTACACGAACAATTTTCCATACGACAAGCTGGTGGGCAATACCCCTTCCGGCGACGCCGTGCTGTGGAGCGCCATCAGCCTGATCACGCTCCTGGTGGGCACGGGACTGGTATTGTTTGCTTTCGGCAAATTCGACTACCTGGGCTGGAAAGGATCGGCCCCGGCCATCCATCCGCACATGTTGCCCGGCACAGGAAGTGAGAGCCAGAAAGCGACCATCAAGTACTTCCTCGTGGTGGCGCTTCTTTTCCTGGCGCAGGTCCTGGTGGGCGGGGCCACCGCGCACTTCCGGGCCGAACCGGGGAGCTTTTACGGAATCGACCTCAACCAGGTATTTCCTAGTAATATTTTGCGCACCTGGCATCTGCAGTTGGCCCTTTTCTGGATTGCAACCTCCTACGTAGGCGGTGGTTTGCTTTTGACACGAGCCTTGGGGGAAACGGAACCCAAGGGGCAGGTGTTCGGAATCAACCTGCTGTTTTGGGCCTTGGTGGCCGTCGTGGCAGGGAGTCTTCTGGGGGAATTCCTCGGTATCAATCAACTCCTCGGCGACCTCTGGTTCTGGTTCGGACACCAGGGATGGGAATATCTCGATCTTGGCCGGGGCTGGCAGGTCTTGCTCGCACTGGGACTGGTGCTCTGGGTTGTTTTGCTGTTTCGAGGGCTTGCCTCTGCCATGCGCGACCCGGAACGCAAAGAGATTTCGTGGCTTTTTATGCTCTCGGCCCTGACGATTCCTATTTTTTACCTGCCGGCTTTCTTTTTCGGCAGCACAACAGAATATTCCATCGTTGACAACTGGCGCTTCTGGATCATCCATCTCTGGGTCGAAGGCTTTTTTGAACTCTTTGTCACAGTAATGGTGGCCGTCATTTTTTACCGGCTGGGCGTGGTTTCCCGCCTCACCGCGACACGAATCATCTACCTGGACGCCATTCTATTTCTGGGCGCCGGAATTATCGGCACCGGGCATCACTGGTATTGGACCGGCCAGACAAATGTCAATCTTGCCCTCTCTTCCATATTCTCGGCTATGGAAGTCGTGCCCTTGACGCTTCTTACACTGGATGCCTGGGATTTCATCAAACTGACCCGGGGCCGGCGAGACCCCCACGGTAAGCCTGTTTCCATCCCTCATAAATGGACCTTCTATTTCCTTATGGCGGTGGGGTTCTGGAATTTCGTCGGGGCCGGCGTCTTCGGGTTTCTGATCAACCTGCCCATCGTGAGTTATTTCGAGATTGGCACGATGCTCACGCCGAATCACGGCCATGCCGCGCTCATGGGGGCCTTCGGCATGGAGGCGGTTGCCCTGATGGTCCTGGCCTTTCGCCAGGTGTCCTCGGACGCACAGTGGGCACGCACCGAAAGATACGTGCGTGTATCATTTTGGGGCTTGAATGCCGGTTTGGCGCTGATGCTTGCAGGAAGTCTTTTCCCCGGGGGCGTTATGCAATTCTATGATGTACTGAGCCACGGATACTGGCATGCACGGGGGCTTGACTACTTGAATCAGGAGTTTGTGAAGCTCCTCGAATGGGCACGCCTCCCCGGGGATGCAGTCTTCATAGCACTTGGCGTGGTCCCGATGGTGATCGCGGCAGTTACGACCTATCTTAACCTGTGGCAAAATCCGGTCCTTGAAATTGCGTCTGCTGATAAATAGCGGTAAATCGAGTCTAATCCTCCAAAAGTTAGAAAGGCTTAAGAGCACGAAATACCACCTTCCCCCACTTAGAAAAGGGGGGAAGGTGGGAACCCCTCGATTTCGCTGCCGGGACGAAAAATCTTCTTTTACGCCGCAACATTTTATGTCGAAAAACCTTGACGTCGAAGAATGCGAGTCTAAAACTGGTAGTGTCTCATCCGGCATTTCCGAATGGACACTAATTCTTCTTGCAAAAGGTTTGGTTATGACCTTCAGGGAAAAGCTCGAAAATCACGGACTCGTATTGCGGCGTGCCATAGCCAACACTTTGCAGATAAACGTAGGGTTCAAGTGCAACCTCGTCTGCCGCCACTGTCATCTGGAGGCCGGGCCTGAACGGCCGGAACTCATGAACGCTCAGACAATCGATGCGGTCATCGCCTGCGCCCGCCGTCTGCCTTTCCGGATCATAGATATCACGGGCGGTTCGCCGGAGTTGCTGCCCGATCTTTCCCGGCTGATTACCGGCCTTGCTCCCCTGACGCCGAAACTGATCGTGCGGACCAATCTGGTTGCCATTGCACGTCCAGAATTTACCGAACTGATCGAACTCTACAGGCGCCACCGGATATCGATAGTTGCCTCTTTGCCTTCGACCAGCCCTGTCCAGACCGATGCGCAGCGAGGCGCTGGAGTCTGTGAGAAAAGCATCGCCGCGCTCAAGCTGCTAAATGAGCTTGGATATGGCAGGGAAGGTACGGGGCTGACACTGGATCTGGTGGCCAACCCAGCCGGGGCTTTTCTCCCCGCCGATCAGGCGCAGGCAGAACGAAAGTTCAAGCGCGACCTCGCACTCAAACACGACCTAACCTTCACCAACCTGTTCACCTTTGCCAATGTCCCTCTCGGGCGCTTCCGCGCCTGGCTGGAGGGTTCGGGCAACCTGGGCGCCTATCTCAAAAAGCTAGAAGACAGCTTCAATCCCTGCACTATCCCCCAACTGATGTGCCGCACCATGATCTCGGTCGATTGGCAGGGCTTTCTCTACGACTGCGATTTCAATCTGGCGGCCGGACTTCAGCATTCCAAGATCCGAAAACACATCTCGGAACTTGCCGAACTGCCCCCGGAAGGGACGCCCATCGCGGTCGACAACCATTGCTATGCCTGCACCGCAGGCCCCGGGTTCACCTGAGGCGGGAGCATTCTGCCCTAGTTAGGGCGGTTGGGCCAAGACCGGGAAGGAAAACCTTTTAGCCTTGATTTCCATCTTCTTTGTGCTCCCGGGCTTTCGCCTGGGCATGCTTCACCCTGTTGCGCTCCTTCTTCGTGGCGAATAAGATTATGTGCGAAGTGCGATGAGCGCCGGCAAAAACTTCCCTTAATGTTCCCTGAGTCTATGACGATGTAGAGTACATGACATCTGGACTGAATTGCCTTCTCTGGCCCCGGATCGGGTGCTGTTCGGGTCTGGATCAGTGACGAGACAGGCTTGAATGCAAAAACCTGAGGGCAGCCGGACGGTTGTGCAAGAAGGAACAGCATGCGGTTCGACGAGTTACCTGAAACGATGGTGGACGATCAGGTCGAGTGCGAAGCTGGGAAACCGGACCTGCGCGGCGATTCATACGCGCCTATGAGAATTCCTCTCAAGATAGACGAGGAGATGATATTGCGCTCCCTTACCAATACGGCGCACATTGCCAAAGCCAGGATAATAGGCGCAAAGGTGGGAGAGTACATCCTGATTACAGAGCCGGCTGTAAGGATAAATGAAGGGGATGGAGCTGTTCTCGATGAGGGCTTTTTATGTTCCTGCTCCAGCGGCGGCAATATGTATGTATTCCAAAGCCGATGCCTGAGGTACTTTGCAAACGATGTCATGTGCATAGAGTATCCCGGAAAGGTGGAAGTCCGTCGGATCAGGAAATATCGCAGGATCAGGGTCAACATTGAAACAAAATTGGTTGTTTCCGACACTTCCAGCTCATTTTTAGTGGACTTGACAGACATCAGCCGCGGTGGGTGCTGCGTCAACATAAACCAGCGCCGAGTCCCCATGATTAAAGGAACCAACATTTCCCTGACATTCAGTCTTCCGAACGAGGCCCTTATAAGCGCGCTTCAAGCGGTGGTCGCAAGGATCAGCCGCATCAAAGACAAAGTTGCAACCGAAATCGGATTGAAATTTATCGGTCCACAGAGCGAACTCTCAAAAATTGCGAATTTCTGCGAATTTTACCTGTTTTTTGACCTGAAATAAAACCTCGCGCTACGGTAGAGATGGAAGAGTCGAAGGTTTGGGTTTTCTTGCGGTCTTCACACCTTGCGGATTGCCAAGTATGGACAAGCTCCGCTTCACCTGTTAACGCATCTTGCGTTTTTGATTTTAGAAACTATGTTCGAGTTAGATGTTTCGTTTATTTTGAGTTTTTAGGAAAATAATTGCTGACAGGGATTTGGGTCGATGCAGGGTAAAGTAAAATGGTTCAATGATCAGAAGGGCTATGGTTTTATCGCGGATGATTCCGGGAAAGAATATTTTGTCCACCATAGCGCCATAGAAGGTACTGGATTCAAGAGTCTGCAGGAAGGCGACACCGTCAGTTTCGAAGTCGAACAGGGGGCCAAGGGACCTCAAGCGGTTCGCGTAACAAAGATGGGTGGCTGATTCCAGGTAACACTGTTTTCTTACCACGATAACTAATGGCAGAGGGATACTCTTATTCGGGCCGTACAAATGGTTTGCCTGGATGTGCCCGGAGAGGGAGATGGAGTGAGGGGTGGATGAGGGTATCACCGCATACCTGTATCACCGCGCCTCCGTATCATCGTCGGGCCGTCCTGCCAAAGGAATGCAGGCCGGGGTGTGGCAGCGGCTCGTTGTCTGTAAGACAGAGTTGGCGGCACCGGACATAGTTGGCCGGACGGGAAGCTCTTAGACCGCACGCCCCGCGAGGAAGACTAAACTGGCCGATCTGTCCACTATACACAAATCAAATAAGGGTAGCCCTATTTCACCAGCGAACCCTCGAGGGAAACATCTTCCTGATGGGCTGCTTTCGATTGCCCCGCCTAAGACCTCGCAATCAACCCCTTGAACAATGAAACCCACCTGAGCAGTCACAGTTGAACTGTTCAATTTGTCCTGCGCTCGAAAGAGCCGGCGGGATTGATCCCGCCCTGGTTTTTTCTCTCTTATTTAATGATGTGACAATCATACGCAAAAACCGGCCTGGGGAGCCATATCTCAAAAAATAGCAATGGTCTCTCCGGGCGATCCATGACAGTTTGTCGAAAATTTCTGCAGTCCTTCCGTGCGATTCGAAATTTTCAACGGCCTTTATCCCTGTTGTGTCGATAATTTCTACACCTGCTCTTGCGAGTCCGGGCAGCAGCTCGGCGCCTATTGGGGAATATACCTCGTAACATATTGATATATAAATATATTTTGCTCACCGTGGCTTCGTTTTTCGGAATGGCACGATATTTGAGTATTGGTACAGGCAACTTGAATCAACAACGAGTGTTACGAGGAGTGAGGACAACATGAGAATCTTAGCCCATTTCGTAGAAGCAAGACAAGCTGAGTACATTATCGCGCTAATCGGTCTTTTCGGCTTTATCGTCTTTTGGCGTGTGCTGAACGGTCCTAAAGTTGCGACGCAAGTCAGGGAAGTTGCCAGGACTTTTGTTAAGCGTTTCGCCGGCTTTCTTGCCCCCACAGACGTTGTGTTCCATCCCGGTCACGCCTGGGCGAGGGTGGAGGACATGGACACCGTCACGGTAGGCATGGACGATTTTGCGGCACGCCTTCTCGGTTCGGCGGATTCGATTTCTCTGCCCAAATTGGGGTCCCGGGTGAAGCAGGGATTTTTGGGCTGGGGATTCAAAACCGATTCCCGAGTGATTCACATGCTCTCTCCGGTCGAAGGCGAAATTGTGGCTGTCAACGACGCTGTGGTCAACTCCCCCAGCGCGGCCTTTGAAGATCCTTACGGCAAAGGATGGCTGTGCAAAGTAAGGAGCACCAATCTGAATTCCAATTTGAAAAATATGATTCCCAGCAACATGGTCGGGGATTGGTTTGAAAACGTTCGCCAAACCCTCACCAACCGTGGGTTGGCTGCAGCTTCAGCCCCGCTTTATGCAGACGGCGGTGAGCCCGTCCGGGGCTTTGCCAAAGCAGTAGACCCCGAAGGATGGGACGATCTCGTTAGAGAGTTCTTCCTCACGAAGTAATCCGAGGCCGCGCAAAAGATTGATGGGCCCCTTGGCTCTCAAGACTTTACCGGTGAAGACAAGAAGGAGTTGAGAATGAAAAGGACAATAAGCATATCGGACAGAATCGCGGGCTTAATCATCGCTGTTGCCCTGACCGTGGTCGGAGTCGGCTTCATGGTTCTCGGGGTTAGTTTTCTTCCTGTGATCGGCATTTTGGTGGGCATTCCCGTACTGGGGCTTGCGTGGCGCTTCCTGACCCCCAAGGCAATTGTGAACACGCGTTTCGCCGGCTTTCTTGCCCCTGCAGACGTTGTGTTCCATCCCGGTCATGCCTGGGCGAGGGTGGAGGACATGGACACCGTTGCGGTAGGCATGGACGATTTTGCGGCACGGCTTCTCGGTTCGGCGGATTCGATTTCCTTGCCCAAATTGGGGTCCAAGGTGAAGCAGGGATTTTTGGGCTGGGGATTCAAGACCGATTCCAGGGTTATTCACATGCTCTCTCCGGTGGAAGGCGAAATTGTGGCGGTCAACGACACTGTGGCCAACTCACCCAACGCTGCTTTTGAAGATCCTTACGGCGACGGATGGCTGTTCAAAGTAAAGAGTACCAATCTGAATTCCAATTTGAAGAACATGATTCCCAGCAGCATGGTCGGGGAATGGTTTGAAAACGTTCGCCAAAACCTCTCCAACCGTGGGCTGGCTCCAGGTGCAGCTCCGCTGTTCGCAGACGGTGGTGAGCCTGTCCGGGGCTTCGCCAAAGTGGTTGATCCTGAAGGATGGGACGATCTCGCCAGAGAGTTTTTCCTTACGAAATAATCGTAGGCCGCCGCGAAAGATTGATTGGCCCTCCGGCTCTCAAGACCTGACCGGCGCCGATAAGAAGGAGTCAGACATGGAGAAGACAATAAGCGTATCGGACAGAATAGCTGGCATGATTATCGCAGCTGCCCTGACTGTGGTCGGAGTTGGTTTCATGGTCCTCGGGGTTAGTCTTCTTCCTGTGATCGGCATTTTCGTCGGCATCCCCGTACTGGGGCTTGCGTGGCGCTTCCTGACCCCGAAGGCGGTTGAGAACACGCGCATCGCCGGCTTTGTTATCCCGGACAGCACCATGTTCCATCCTGGTCATGGCCGGGGAGTTTTCACGCACTAAACAGCTTTTGTCGGGCAAGAATCCTATTCACTCTCATGGTCTCTATCTTCGAGCTCATTTCGCCTTAAAGCGCAACCGATCGACTTGCCGGCCTAAACGTCATATTCCTCTTTTACGGATCGTAAATTGCCAGTGAATCATCAGTTGTTTCCGGGTGAGCACTAAAGAGGAAAATCTCTCTCAACCGGCTGGAAACATATCAAGGAAAGACAAATGAGCAAAAAGGTAACTGGGTCAAGTAACGATGATGAAGGTAGCAGGAACTGCAGCAGGCGCAGTTTTCTCAAACTTGTCGGAGCGGGAGGCGCGATGGCTCTGCTGGGCGCAAATCCGGCGCAGGCAACTGAGGTCGCCGGCCTGAGCAGAGACGACAGCATGGGCGTTCTCGTGGACACCACGTTATGTGTCGGATGCCGCTCCTGCGAAGCTGCCTGCAATAAGGTAAACGGGTTGCCCAAGCCGGACCGGTCTTTCGACGACGATTCCGTCCTCGAAGAAGTCCGGGATACTTCTCCCACCGCATACACGGTGGTAAACAAGTACACGGTAGGCAATGGCGTTGAGATTACCAGAAAGCAGCAGTGCATGCACTGCGTGGAGCCGGCCTGCTCTTCGGCGTGCATCATAAGAGCCATGGAAAAGCGATCGAACGGTGCAGTTACATATCGAGCCGATCTTTGCCTGGGTTGCCGCTACTGCATGGTTGCCTGCCCGTTCAACGTTCCCAAGTTCGAATTTTCAAAGGCGTCGCCGCTTATCAAGAAGTGCACTTTTTGTTTTGAGCGGCAGAAGCAGGGCGAACAGCCGGGTTGCGTCGAGGCGTGCCCCGTAGAGGCTCTGAAATTCGGACGACGCTCGGAACTTATCGAAGAGGCCAGGAAGCGTATTCACGATACCCCGGACGCATACGTGCATCATATTTACGGTGAACACGAGGTTGGCGGCACAAGTTGGCTCTACCTCGCAAGCACCCCGTTTGAAAATCTTGGTCTGCCCCAGCTTAGCGAGAAAGACTACCCTGAGCTTACGGCAGGCGCCATGGGAACCGTGCCGGCCGTGATGCTGTTGTGGCCTGCGCTGCTCATGGGGTTCCATTATTTTTCACACGGCAAAGACGAGGCTCATGAAGAGTGCTCGCACCGTCATGATTCACGCTGAGGATATCGATAATGAAAAAGCTAATATATCTGATGATAGGCGATCCTAAGAAAGTGTTCACTCCGTTCAATCTGATAAGTGGACTGATTATCGTAGTAGGGCTGGTCCTGATCGGGCTGAGACTGTTCAAAGGACTCGGCGCCGTAACAAATCTTAGCCAGACGACCCCCTGGGGCCTGTGGATCGGGTTTGACGTTATGACCGGGGTGGCACTGGCGGCTGGCGGCTACACCATTGCGGCCACGGTGCACCTGTTCGGGCTGAAAAATTGGGAGCCTCTGGTAAGACCTGCAATTCTGACCGGGCTTCTGGGTTACATCCTTGTCGTCGTGGGGCTCGTTCTGGACCTTGGCCAGCCGTGGCGTATGCCGTTTATCATGCTATTCCCCAGAGGCGTGACTTCGGTGCTCTTCGAAGTCGGTATGTGCGTGGCTGCCTACCTTACCGTTCAGATGCTTGAATTCGTGCCCGCTTTCTGGGAGTGGCTTGGATGGGACAAGGTCAGGCGGTTCTGGAGCCGGCTGACGGTATGGTTGGCAATCCTGGGAGTAGTGCTGAGCACTCTGCATCAATCCAGCCTTGGCTCCCTTTTCCTGATAGCGCCGACAAAACTGCACCCACTGTGGTATTCGATGTACCTGCCGCTTTTTTTCTTCATATCGAGCATTGTTGCCGGACTTTCGATGGTGATCGTGGAAAGCGCGCTATCCCATAGACTTTTCGCTTACAGACTTTCGGCTTCTTCGCATTTCGATCTTGACGAGCTGACGCTCGGACTTGGAAAAGCCGCCGCCGCCGTGCTCTATGCCTACTTCTTCTTGAAGCTTATCGGTCTGGCCGATGGCAATCACTGGGATCTGCTCAATACACCATATGGTCATCTTTACCTGCTGGAGATTATCGGTTTTGTCGCGGTGCCGTGCGCTCTGTATGTATTCGGAGTGAGGACCCGGAATGTAAAGGCGGTGAGGATAGCCGGGGCGTGGACTGTTTTGGGGATACTTTTCAACCGGTTCAACGTATCGATGATTGCGATGAACTGGCAAATCAGCCCTCATTACAGGCCGAGCTGGATGGAAGTGACGGTTTCGTTGGCCCTGGTGACTATGGGAGTCTGGGTGTTCAGATGGTTAGTCAATCGATTGCCGGTGATGTCTACAGATAAACCTGCCGTTGGAGCCAATACCCTGAAAGATCTGTGGGCGGCGGAGGCGGAGAATGCCTGAACCCGGAAAGATTGCCCTCGAAATTAGGTAAACGAACGCGTGAGAACCTGGAGAAATCCCCCCCGCATCCGGCGGGGGGGATTTTTTTACGCGAAGATTTGACGGCGGGGAGAAGAAAAACCATGCACTATTATTATTTCACTAATTGAGCCCTGCATTTATCACAAAACCGGCTGCTTTTGAAATCGATTTCTTCCACGTAGGTAGATGATTTCATAACACATTCCTGATTGTGACAGTGGAGCAGACCGTAGCTGTGACCCAGCTCGTGGATGGACTCTTTGAGGAGGCGTTCCTGGAGAAGCGCGGGATTGGCGGGCAGACCGTAAAACTTGTTATCCAGGCGGTAAGTACTGACAAGGGCGCATCGGCCGTTTAATCGCGCTTCACCGAAAACGAAGGTCAGGATGGGAATGTACAAATCCAATCCGGTAACAGCGAGTACCTTGGAATCCGCCGTTTGAAGATCCTGTTCCAACCGTTCGATAATCGCAGAAGAGTAGTACTGGTTCCTGGCAAGATCAAAGAAGGCGCGAGAATCGAACGCACACCGTGTAACTTTCACCTCTGTATGAAATCGGGCTTCGAGTTGATCGCACAGGCGCCCTATTTCGCGCTTACCCGCGAACTCAATGGTAACCAGCAGCATCATTATAAATAATCTGAATTTTCGAATATCAACTGTCGACAGAACTCATAGAAATGGAAAATGACCAATTCCGAACCTCAAGGTTCTAATAGCTCAGGCTGTATTTCTTGACTTTGTTGTATACCGTTGCTCTGTCAACTTCGAGCAACTGGGCGGCCAGCGACACGTTCCCCCCGGTCTTGTTCAATGCGAGTTGGATGTGGCGTTTCTCGATCTCCGCAAGGGGCAGCACCTCATCGGTGACTGATTCCGAAGACGCCCGCCAGCCGGTAGGGCAGGGAAGGTCCGCCAGGGTGATCAAGGGAGGCTTTCCCACAACAACGGCTCTTTCAATCGCGTTCTGGAGCTCCCTCACATTTCCGGGCCATGGTTGTTGTTTCAGCCATTCCATTGTCTGCGGGTCAACGCCCGTAAAAGGCTTGTTCATGGCTATGGCGAACTTGCGTACAAAATGGTCCACCAGCGGCGGGATGTCGGAAGCCCTTTCTTTGAGAGCGGGCAACTGAATGTTGAACACGTTCAATCGGTAGTACAGGTCTTCTCTGAATGTCCCGTCCTTTACCGCATCTTCCAGGTTCTTATTCGTTGCAGAGATTATCCGGAAGTCCACTTCGACGACCTGGTTTCCGCCAAGCCGCGTGAATCGCTTTGTTTCGATGACACGCAACAAATCCATCTGAGTCTTTGGGCCGATGTTGCCTATTTCGTCGAAGAAAATGGCGCCTTTGTGAGCCATTTCGAGCTTACCCTTGCGCCGATACTGAGCGCCGGTGAAAGCCCCTTTCTCGTGGCCGAAAAGCTCGCTCTCCACCAGCGTGTCGGTCAAAGCGCCGCAGTTGATGGCGATCAGCGGGAAATGCCTGCGGTTGCTGTTGAAGTGGATGGCCCTGGCGACAAGCTCCTTGCCCGTACCGGAAGGGCCCTGTATCATAACCGTAACGTCCGACTGGGCGACGGTCTGAATCAGCTCGAGGATCTCCTTTATCTGACGGCTTTCGCCGACGATCTGCTCAACGGAGATCAGTGACCGGATTCCTTCTTTCAGGCTGAGGTTTTCGCGGACCAGCCGGCGCTGTACGACCGCGTTGCGAATGAGTCTGCTCAGGTCGTCCGGATCGACGGGTTTGGTTATGTAGTCGTAGGCGCCCTGCTTCAAGGCCTGTATTGCGGTGTCCACCGTGGCGTAGGCGGTCATTATTATGACCGCCATTTGGCTGTCGATTTCCTTCAAACGCTGTTGGAGCTCGATTCCGTCCATTCCTGGCATCTTTATGTCGAGCAGCACGACGTCGAAGCTTGAATCTTTCATTTTGTCCAGAGCTTCCATCGCTTCAGCCGCGGTCTCCACGCGGTAGCCCTCCGGGAGGAACCAGTGCATGAGAGATTCACGGACCGAGCGCTCATCGTCCACAATGAGCATTGACACCTGTTCTGTCATTTTTATCAATCTCCGGCATATTTCAAAGCGTTTTGCAAACTGACCCCCGCAAGACTTGCGATCACAAAACCCAAACTTCAGGTCCCGCTAAAATGGGTTCCTCTTCTTTCTCTGTTTTCATCTCTCTTGGCAATGTGAGGATAAATGTCGTTCCACGTCCCGGTTCCGATTCGACCTCGATTTTCCCCTGGTGTCTCATCATGATGCCGTAAACGATCGACAGCCCCAGACCTACGCTGTGTCCGTCCCCCTTTGTGGTGAAGAACGGCTCGAATATGCTCGACCTGATTTCCTGGGGAATACCCTTGCCGGTATCTGAGACGCTGATGCGAATGGCGTCCGGGTCGAACACATCCTCGGTAGTGATACTAAGAACTCCGCCACGGGACATGGCGTCAACGGCGTTCATGAACAGCGCGATGAACACCTGCACTATCTGGTTTGCATTGCTTATGAAGTATGGGTCGTTCGCGTTCAGATTAGTTACCGTGCTGATCCCGTTGATTTCGAAATGATGGTTGGTTATTGAAATACTCTTCTGGATAAGATTGTGGATGTCAACCCTTTCCATGACAGATTCGGAACTCTTGGAAAAATGGAGCAGATTTCTTACGATATTTCCACAGCGCTTGATCTCGCTAATAGCTTCTTCAAGGTACCCCAGTGCTGCTTTCCTTTCTTCATCCGTCATGGGCCCCGCGCTGATTTGGCGCGAGATCAGCTTGGCGTAAGTGAGAATCCCGCCAAGAGGGTTATTGATTTCATGAGCCACGGTGGCGGCGAGCTTACCCATGGAAGCCATTTTGGCGACGTTGACCATGCTGCGGGACATGTCCTTGTTTTCAGCTTCCGCCTTTTTCAGGCTCGCTACCATGCTGTTAAATGAACTCGCCAGCTCGGCTATTTCGTCGTTTCCTTCGACCTGGATGCTGAAATCCAGATTGCCCTTCTTGACCTCGCGCGGGCCCTCGGCAAGTTTGACCACACGCCTGTGAACCATATGCATTATGAAAAGCCCTGCAAAAAACTCGATTACCAGAATGGCGCAGATGGAGTAGAGAATCATCAGGTTGCGGCTGTTAAGGATATTCCGGTCCACTTGCGTGAGGTTGAACTGGGAGTCCAGCACGCCCAGTACTTGTTGTTTGGAAGGCGGCGGATGGCAGCTTGGTGCGGCGCAGGCGGGCTCATTGCGAATTGTCTTTAAAACTCCGAGGACCCGGTAGCCATTCGGAGAATCGTAAATCCGAGACCGAACGGCTTCAGGAATATGGTCAAGAGGCGTTTCGCCGCGGTGGCACACGATACACTGTTCGGCCTTGATGTCCATGTCGGACTTTTGCCCGATTTCCTGGGTGCTGGTGCTGAAAACTACACTTCCTTTTTTGCCGTAGATTCTAATGCCCTCAATCCCTGGTGCGCTGCTCAAGGTACTGATCGTCTGTGCGACGTCTTCGAGTCGGTTGAGTAACATACTCTGGCGCATGGATCGCAGGAGCAGTTCGTTGGTGCGTTTGGCCGAGAGGATTATTTCCTCCATAACATGCTGCGTATTGGCCCGGATGATGAAGGTAGTCAGGGAAATAAAAACAATTGCGCTGACAAGCAGCAGCAGGCAGAAGAGCCTGAAGGCGAGTGAATTGGCAATGCGCACGGACATTTCCTCGTGCCTGGCTGAGTGGTTTTTCACAGTTGCGGGCTGTCCTTAATGTAATCCCGGTTGATTCTGAAAATCGATCGCTATTGGGAAGTGCCGCGTTAAATGGAACTGTTCAAGGAACCAGAAGCCCGTTACCGGCGTGCTGCAGTGAGGTTTGGCAACCCCTTATCTGACCAATCCGGGTGAACGAAATGCATTGTAAACCAACGCGGCCTCTAATGGAATAGCGCTGATCGCAATTGTTCATATTTCTTCCCGTAGGTTTGCCCCCGCTTTTTACTGCCGGGGAAAGGGGGGATTTTCAGTATTCGGTACGATTCTGTATTACTTCCAGGGATTTACCACGGTATCAGCCGCCGCTTAAGAGCAGCCAATTCTTTATCTGATATAAAAATATCCTTGACTGCCGCTGCGCCATGGTTTATCTATCCGCTTGGTTGCAGCAGGACGCTGGAGTGAGACCCATTCTGTGTTTAGCGCTGCAAACGCAAAAATCTTTTGAGGGCTTTACCCAGGCCCCAATCAGGTTTTTTTACAGCCCGCCAAAAGCGGGTTTTTTTTGTGGAGCATTCGTGAAAAAGGCCCTTACGATAATTCAGCTTGCAATTGTGTCGGGTATTATTATCTATGGCACACTCAGCCTTTACAGGGGAGACTTTGAAGGGGCCTATATAACTTTCCCTTTTCTGCTCTTTTATTACGTCTGGTTTGTAGCCAGGAGACGCCGCAGGAGTTTGAAAGAAACCGACAACGATATGGACTCCTGAATTCAGGAATTGCCGACTCAGCCCTGCTGGCACCTCCAGGAATCAATGTCATGCAAGCCTGATATACCTGGTAAAACACCAATTCAGCAAACGGTCCGCCACCTGCTGCCTGGATGTCTTGCTTAGAACAACCCTGAGAAAGCCTGATCACCTGAAGAAGATACTACTCACTGATAGAGAATATTTCTTAGTCTTGAAGAGCAGCTCATATATAATGATCGGCACATTACCCCGTGGAGTTTTTCCATGCTCACCAGGTAAAATGTTATAATGGCAGGTAAAAAGCGGCATCTGAAAAAATCCGAAAAGGTGACTCCATGCGAATCAGCGGGCCCGTGAAGTTTATTCTTATCTTTGTCGCTTTGGCCATGGTCGTTTCGACCTGCATTCGCAGGTCTCGTTTTCGGATAAGGGTCGAAAGTCCCGGGGGGCAACCCGTTTTTGCGGCGCCGAGCACTCGGCCGCACGCGTAAGCTTGTATAAGAATCAGTGGGAGGTGCGGCAAATCTTCAACTGAAGAATCATTCACCTGCTCTTTCGAGCTTTGCGTGTGATTTTTTGGTTTTCGCGCACTTGTTTTTCATATAGAGTTCGGGCGCTGCGGTGGGACCGCCTGCCAAGCTTGCCCCGGACTTGATCCGGGGGATACGATCCGGAGATCTCGACAGTCCGCTCGCGAACCAGCGAGGCTGGGCGTGGAGTTATTTATGAAAATTTACGTTGGGGCCGATCACGCCGGTTGGGAATTGAAGGACCTTGTCGCTTCTACTCTCAGGGAGGTTGGCATCGAGGTCGTTGACGTCGGCACAAATGGTCCCGATTCGGTCGATTATCCTACCTATGCTTTTCTGGTCGCGCGTGCGGTGGGCGGAGGGCAGGCCCAGCGAGGCATCCTGGTGTGCGGCAGCGGGATCGGTATGTGCATGGCCGCCAACAGGGTCCCGGGGGTGCGGGCGGTGAATGGATATGAGCCGTTCG
Source organism: Syntrophobacteraceae bacterium (assembly GCA_052147195.1). Lineage (GTDB taxonomy): Bacteria > Desulfobacterota > Syntrophobacteria > Syntrophobacterales > Syntrophobacteraceae > SbD1. Next base: position 11,691 of record JBKQLC010000153.1, on the reverse strand, counting down.
GGGCGCGCATGAGCAGGCGTCACAATGACAGCAACATTTTGTGTCTCGGGTCGCGTTTTACAGGGCGTGACCTGGCACTGGAAATCGTACGCGAATGGATGATGGAGCCCTTCGAGGGCGGCCGTCATAAGAAGCGCATCGACCTGATCGATAACCCGGCGAAGTGAGCTACAGGGTCGAGTCGAGAGCCGCGTGGCGAGAGTCGGGCTTTGACCCGTTATGCCGGACCCGAGAGGAGCAAAAATGACATTCCAGGAACTCATACTTGCGCTAAATAAGTTCTGGTCCGACAGGGGATGCGTGATCCAGCAGCCCTACGACCTCGAGGTTGGCGCAGGCACGTTCAATCCCGCCACCTTTTTGAGGGTGCTGGGGCCTGAGCCGTATAGTGTGGCTTACGTCGAGCCTTCCCGGAGGCCTACGGACGGCCGTTATGGGGAAAACCCGAACCGGCTCCAACATTATTATCAGTACCAGGTTATTTTAAAGCCTTCCCCGGCCGATTCGCAGGGACTCTATCTGGAGAGCCTCAAAAGCTTTGGGGTCGACCCTCTGGACCACGATATCCGCTTTGTCGAAGATGATTGGGAATCGCCCACCCTGGGGGCCTCGGGTCTGGGCTGGGAAGTCTGGCTCGATGGGATGGAGATAACGCAGTTCACCTATTTTCAGCAGGTCGGAGGGATTGCTCTGGGTCCGGTCAGCCTGGAGCTGACTTACGGTCTGGAGAGAATCGCGATGTACCTGCAGGGTGTTAACTCCGTCTATGACCTCATCTGGAGCGGCAGCGTCACTTATGGCGATGTGCACCACCAGGGAGAGGTGGAATGGTCACACTACAATTTCGAAGAAGCCGACGTGGACATGCTGTTGAAACTCTTCGGCATGTATGAGGCCGAATCGTTACGCATGAACGAGCGTGGACTGGTCCTGCCGAGCTATGATTATACGCTCAAATGCTCCCACGTGTTCAATTTGCTGGACGCGCGCGGGGCGATCAGCGTAACTGAGAGAACCAACTATATCGCCAGGGTCAGGAACATGGCGCGCCTTGTTGCGCAGGCCTATTGCGCCCAGCGCGAGGAAATGGGATTCCCGCTTTTGAATAAAAAAGGCGCTGTCATCAGTTAACCACACGTAGCGTGAGATATCCCACCTCGGCGAGGTGATTGAGTTTCAGGAGGCTTTGGCAATGGGGCAGACTCTATATTTAGAAATTGGAACCGAAGAGATACCGGCAAGCTACATCGTACCCGCCCTGGAAGCGATGTCTGTGCGGATGAGCCGGTTTCTGGATGAAAACCGCATAGCGCGAGGCGATCCCATTGTCGCTGGCACGCCTCGCCGCCTGGTTTTGAATATACCGAATGTGGCGCTTTCGCAGCAACCTGTGACAACGGAGGTCATCGGGCCGCCCAGGAGCGTCGCATACGATGCTGACGGAAAGCCTTCCAAGGCTGCCGAAGGGTTTGCGAAAGGGCAGGGCGTAAGGGTCGAAGACATTACGATAAAGCAGACGCCCAAGGGTGAATATTTGTGCGTTCTGCGGGATGAGGCCGGTCTTGCGGCCGGTGAACTCATTGAGAAGATGCTTCCGGAATTCATTGCGAAGATTCCCTTTCCCAAGTCCATGCGCTGGTCGGCCTATAGTGTGGCTTTCGCCAGGCCGGTTCAATGGATCGTGGCCCTGCTCGGGCAAAAGGTCCTGGAGTTCGAATACGCCCACGTGCGTTCCGGAAAGATGTCAATGGGGCATCGGTTCATGAACCCCGTATGGATCGAGGTAAAAGACCTGGATAGCCATCGTGAAAATCTCAGGAAGAACCACGTTATTTTGGACATAGCCGAAAGGAGGGAACTCATTCGGCAGGGAGCGCAAGCGGCTGCCGAAGGGTTAGGGGGCCGGATCATCCCGGACGATGAGCTTTTGGATGAAGTAACCGAACTGGTCGAGTACCCTCAGCCGCTCGTCGGGCAGTTCGAAGACAAGTATCTCGAGCTTCCCCCCGAACTGCTGATCACAGTTATAAAGAAGCACCAGCGCTACTTTGCCATAACGAAGGGCAACGGGGCGCTGCTCCCGTATTTCGTCACCATTTCCAACGTAATCCCTAGAGATTTCGCTGTGGTGGCGGCGGGCAACGCGAGGGTCGTGAGGGCGCGGCTCGAGGATGCCAGATTCTATTACAGGGAAGATCAGAAGGTGCGCCTGGACGACCGGGTCGAGCAGCTCAAGGGGGTGGTTTTCCACTCTAAGATTGGAACGAGCTACGAAAAAATGGAGCGCTTCAGTGAGTTGGCCGTAACGCTTGCGGAGCGGGTTGCACCGGAGCGGGTGACTGAGGTTCGCCGTGCGGCTTTGCTGTGCAAGGCCGATCTCGTGTCGGGCGTTGTGAGCGAATTCCCCGAACTCCAGGGAATGATGGGCAGGACCTACGCGCGGCTCCAGGGCGAGCCCGAAGCCGTCGCACAAGCCATTTACGAGCACTACCTGCCGAATCGCTCAGGCGGGCCGATCCCTGAGCGAATCGAAGGCTCGCTTATAAGTATCTCCGACAAAATCGATACCATCGCGGCCTGCTTCGGAGCCGGCATGCTTCCCACCGGCACGGCCGACCCGTTTGCCCTGAGGCGTCAGACGTTGGGGATCATTCGCATCGTGCTGGAAACGCCTCTGCGGATTTCGCTCGGCGAGATCATAGACAGGGCGCTTGTACTGCTGTCGAAAAAACTCTCACAGCCCGCGGAAAATGTAAAACAGGATATTCTGGGCTTTTTTGAAGGACGGCTTCACAATTACCTGGCAAGCGGGGAGGGCCTCAGCCCCGATGTGATTGATGCCGCGCTCTCAGCCGGCATCGACGATCTGCTCGATGCTGTGGCCAGGACCAAGGCGCTTGCCGACTTTACCGCGAGGCCAGACTTCGGCGCCATCGCGACCGCCTTTAAGCGTGTGGCCAATATAATCAAGGAACCCGAGACGGCGCCCGTCAATGAATCTCTTTTCAAAAGCACCGCAGAACAACTCCTCCTCAAGGGACTGGTCGAGACCGAATCGGCCGCCGGGGCCTGTCTGGCCCAATCGGATTTCGCCGGAGCTCTCGAGTCCACCGCTCAACTTAAACCGCTGATCGATTCGTTCTTCGATTCCGTACTCGTTATGGACAAGGATGACTCTGTGCGGCGTAACAGGCTTGCGCTGCTTACCCGAATCCGGGTACTTTTTTCCAGGGTGGCCGATTTCAGCAAAATTCAGACTGCCTGACTGGATTTAAGGTCGGGGATAATTACCTTTACGAAGATCGGATCGCGGCAAAGGTCTGCGTCCGATGATCTTATTCCCGATTTTCTTAGGAGGGGTTTTCGATGCTTGATAAACGAACGCTGCACATGAAGGTTCAGGAACATTGCGACTGCTTTGCCACTACCGACCTGCTCGGTGAAATGGCGGGTCTGAGCAAAGAGCACGATTCCGAAGATGGCGCCCTTAAATGGATTGCCCTGGCTGTTTTGCATGGAATCGACAGAAACGCTAAAAAAATTTCCCTTCGCCGCACCGCCGATGGTGGGATTTCGGTAACAGCAAAGTACCGTGAATCTGAACTGCCCAGGCCACCGGCGCCGATCGGGCAGAAAGTTTTCGATGTGATAAAGGGGATTACGCATATCGAAGGAGATAGTGGAAAGACCCCTGTTGTGATCGGCATCCGGGACAGCAGCATAGAGCTCGAAGTCAAGCTCGGACATGACGGCGGCGGGGAGGAAGTCGTTCTGAAGTTTCCGGAGTAGTCCAAAGTTAGGGGGCAACTGTTCACGGGCCGCCACGATCTAGCGGTATATATCCATTCCGGCCCGCCTTTTACAGCGAAGGCGGCCTGTTCCTGGTCTTAAATCGCATTCACGATGCTGTATCGTTTCTTTGTCGAATACGCTACTTTTCCCGGTCCCATGGCTTCTCATACCAAGACGCGTTCAAGTCGGGTGCTTCAGGAGTGCATAAAGCCCTCCCCTACGAATGAGCCGCGCGGCAATGCCGTAAGGGCGGGGTTTATCCCCGCCCGGTCTTGAGCTACCCTCTTTACCCGGAAGTATTTTCGTGTTCATCAGTTTTTATCCGTGGTCATCCGTGATATCCGTGGTTTAGATCTTTAAAAGCCAATACAGGAAACCACGGATTTCACGAGTATCACGGATTGGCCTCTTAGCATCACCAGCGCACCAACCCTTGCAGCGCAGATCTTTCTCCTTGAATATGAATCGCTTTATCCGTGTTCATCCACTGCACCGCCAATCCCGCTTGTAACTGGATCGATGAAAGTATAAACTGGCGCGGGAACACAGAATGAGGTACTTTATATTTCCGATTCTGATTTATGGCCAAGAAGAACGTTTTGATTCTCTATCGATGCAGGGACATCGCGGGGCGCCTGTGCCGGGTCGCGAAGACACGGATATGAGGTGACAAAACACCACATTCCCGGGTCTTTCTGTTTCAGCACCGGCGTGTGTTCGCAGTGCGTAGCCTCCTCAATGCTTCCTGCTCCTGCTGAAAAAACAGAGGTGAACATCATGGGCAAAAGCATGGATACCAAGAAGGATAACAAGAAAAAACCCGCCAAGACCGTGAAGGAAAAAAGGGCCGAAAAGAAGTCCAAAAAAGACGCCAAGGGTTAATGATGAGGGGAATTTGCCTTCAATTCCTCCCCTGCAAAGAGGGGAATCGACGGACGGACCATCGGCGAAACCCTCTCTCGGGCCGGCGATGGATAATTATGCTCCGCGAGGCGGGTGCTTGAAGGCCCCCTTTTTCAAAAGGGGGCCTGTGGGGATTTGGGATCTCCGATAGCAATCCTGTATTGATACCAAGTCACTCCCTGGCCGCACCATTGGCCCTCTTCAGGCGGGGATTCAAAATAGCCTGAGTATTTCGCTTTTCCTCTACTGCGAAGTGACCATCAGAGTATATGTTATCTCTTCTGATTTCTTTTCGCTGCTAACGGTTAGCTGGAAGACCTGTTTATCCTTCTGGAAATGAAGGATCTTTGCATCTTCCTGATCTGACTGAAAAGCGAGCTTCCAACCGTTTCCCGCCATTAAGTTTTTGTAGAAATCGGCAATGGCATCGGCCTTCGCCTTGACAGTGGCTATGATCATGGCATGGTTATCCATGTTGATCGCCTGTTGAACTTTGGAGCCTTGATAAAGGGGTATGTCCTTCAATTTGTCCGGAATGTCAACGGCCCCCAGGGCCAGGCCGGCCCCGAAAAGAATGCAAACCAGACATACAGCCGCAGATGCTGAGCTTCGCCATCTTTTTCCCATGATCGTCTCCCTCGTTTTTCATTCCGCCAACCGGTCGTGGAAACCGTTCTCAAGTCAATCCCCGCGAGTTGCTCCGAGCGGGGTTTCGAGTATCCTGCGGTTCTCGCTGAGTTTCAAGTAAAATAGAATCAATGACCCAAACCTGTTGTATAATAAATCGATTACTCTATTGATGATTCAAGACAAATGATGTTGGCTTGTTGAGGCTTTTTCCTGTTGCGGCAGGTTTTAACATTGCTTATGAGGATGTATATGAAAGAGATCTGCTTTGATTAAGATTTTTTTCCTTTAGACTGGCAGGAGGGTGTCCGGAAATGATCATCTCACGGGGCGGCGAAAACATGGCAGGCTATAGGGTGGCAACGATGATATCCGTTATGGCGCTAATCGTCCTTTGGGCGGCCTGCGCCGGTGCCGGAGTCAATGAAGACTTAGGTGCGGCGGTAATGCGCGGCGATGTGGCTGCGGTCCAGGGCCTGATCGCCAAGGGGGCCAAAGTCAACGCCAGAGACAAATCCGGTTGGACCGCGTTGATGCTTGCCTCCCAGAGCGGTCAACTGCAGGTCGTGAAGGTGCTGCTGGATAAAGGGGCCGACGTCGGTGCCGCCAACGACAGCGGCATAACCCCATTGATGATTGCCTCCCAGAATGGGTACGGCGAGATCGTGACGGCGCTGCTCGATAAGGGGGCTGATGTCAATGCAGTAAACAAAGAAGACTGGACTGCGTTGTCGACCGCCTCATGGAACGGCCACAGGGAAATCGTTGAGGTGCTGCTCGCAAAGGGTGCGGATGTCAATGCCAGGAACAGCAACGACGGCGCTACCGCATTAGCTCTGGCAGCCGTAAAGGGGAATAGCGAGGTCGTGCAGGCGCTGCTTGCCCATAGGGCCGATGCCAATGTCAAAGACAAGGAGGGCGCGACCGCGCTGGCTCTTGCCTCACGGTTTGGCCACCGGGATGTCGTGGATGTCCTGCTCGCCGGAAAGGACGTTGACGTCAATGCCAGGGATGACAACGGTGACAGCGCTTTGTTGATTGCCTCCCGGTATGGCCGCCTTGAGACCGTGCAGGCGCTTCTCGACAGGGGGGCGGACATCAACTCGAGGTTTAAGAACGGCGCGACCCCGCTCATGTTCGCCTGTATGAAGAGTTTTGCCAAAGTTGTGGAAGCTCTGCTCGCCGCCGGCGCCGATGTCAATGCCGAGGCCGAAGACGGCCAGACCGCGCTGATGGTGGCCTCACAGAACAGTAACCTGGAGATCGTACAGGCGCTTCTCGATAAAGGGGCCAAGGTCTCTGCGGCTAATAATGGCGGCAATACCCCTCTTATGATTGCCTGCCAGGATGGTCACCGCGAGGTCGCCGAGGTGCTGCTCGCAAGAGGGGCCGAGATCGACGCCAAAGACAAGGAGGGCGTGACCGCGCTCATGCTTGCTTGTCAGAATGGCCACAAGGACGTTGTGCAGTTGTTGCTCGACAGGGGAGCCGATGTCAAGGCAAAGAGGGATGGCGACCGGACCGCGTTGATGGCGGCTTCCTGGAATGACGAGCGCGATATTGTTCAGGCCCTTATCGACAAGGGGGCCGAGGTCAATGCCAGGGCAAATGACGGCGAAACCGCGCTGATGATTGCCTCGGGGAGCGGCAACCACGAGGTTGTGCTGGCGCTGCTTGACAGGGGGGCTGAGATCAACGTGAGAATGGATGAAGGTTTCACCCCGCTGATGGTTGCCTCGCAGGGTGGCTACCGCGAAGTCGTGCAGACGCTGCTCGATAGAGGGGCCGAAGTCAGTGCCAAAAAGGATGACGGTGTGACCTCGTTGATGCTGGCTGCGCAGGATGGCCGCAAGGAGGTCCTGGATCTTCTGCTGGCCAGGGGGGCCGAAGTCAATGTCAGGGACAATAAGGGCGTTACCGCCCTGATGCTTGCCTCGCGCAATGGCCGCCAGGAAGTCGTCAAGGTGCTGCTCGCGAAAGGGGCGGAGGTCAATGCCAAAGACAGTGACGGCACAGCGGCGCTGCAGCATGCCTCGCGGTATGGGCACAAGGATGTAGTGCGGTTACTGCTCTCCAAAAAGGCCGACGTCAATGCCCGTGACAAGAACGGCCGCACAGCCCTGATGCTTGCCTCTACGGATGGCTACCGCGAAGTCGTGCAATTGCTGCTCGCGAAGAAGGCCCTCGTCAATATCAAGGACAATGAAGGCACAACCGCGTTGATGCTTGCCTCCCGGGGAGGCCACAGCGACGTGAAAAAACTGCTGGTCAAAGCGGGAGCAAAGTGAAAGTAAGCCTGCGAAGCACCTCGCGGAGCGTGGAGATTTCAGCATTCAAGCTCTGCGAGGTGTGGCTTTTTTTTATACCCGTCGACTAAAATCTTGCCTTAAACGTCTGAAGAAATATAACTAATCGTTCAGGAATATTATTCATTAATAACCTAAGCTCACGGGGGGAGGGCTCACGTGATAAAGCGCGGTGTCATTATCTTCATTGGAAGTGTTATCCTGGCCGGTGGCCTCACGGGTCTGGCGCTTTTGCAGACCGGGGTGATTTATCCGCCGGCATCGGTCGGCCCTTTGAGCCTGCCCGAAGTTACCTCGCCCGAGCCGCTGCCGGAAAGCGGGCAACAGGCGCCTGGAGCGGCCGGCGCCCCTGCGCAGCAGCCCGCGCCGCCGTCTCGATCCGGGCAGGCGCCTTCTGCAGACCTGGGGACCCCAAAACCTGGTGCGGTTCCTCCTGCTGGAAAAGGCGAGCGCCAGTATTCGGGACAGGCTCAGGGTGAGCAACCCCGGACCACCCCGAGAAGCGCCGAGATTGACAGGGAGCGCAGGCAAGCGGAGCGCAAATCAGAATCTAAACGCTATAACGAATACGAATCGAGACGGTATGCCCACAATGCAGCACCGGCTCAAACCACGAAACCCGTTGTGATCAGGTTCAAGTTTGATCCGGCGCGGGATCGCCGCCTCGATGTGGCGCGGGTGCATCTGGGTGATAAAATAAGGGTGAAGGTGCGGCAGGTGGGATATGTGGGCCGGCGGGTTTATTTCACTTGTTCGAGGAGTCTCAATTCACCGCAGGGCGCCGTTTTAAAGCTGGAAACGATGTATCCGTTCGAGCGCCGGGTCGCTTCCCGGCGTTACTCGGGTTACTATGTCATCGAGGTGAAAATCTATCCGGGCAACCGATGGAACACCAAGCCGAGGAGTTTTGTATGACTCGATTATATATGACACTGCTATGCGCGGTTGTCTCTCTTGCCGGCCTTAGCCTGATCCTGTACGGAGTCCTTACCGGGCGGGATCGCAGGTCCACCGGGGAAAAGGACGATGTGATCGGTTTTGCCGATTCTCCTGATGAACCGCGTGGATTTCAGCTCCTCGATCTCGATACGGGTCACGAAGGTCTCCAGCACAAGGGAAAGGAAGCTTTCGATCCCGGAAAGCACAAGCCCGAGCCGATCTAGCAGGGTGCTGAAAATCTGTAAGAGCAGGCGACCACGGATTTCACGAATATCACGGATTGTGCTTTCGGTCATCAGCGCACCACACGCTTCCAGCGCAGATCTTTGTGCTTGAAGTTGAGTAGAAGCGCCAGATGCAAGTCCGTAATGGCCAGATAGCCGATCATCTGCGCAATATGGGTATCGTATTGGGAAACGACATTGGTGTCGGCGATTACGGCGTCCTCCACAATGAGATCCGGCACGAAACTGTCGACCAGGATTCCCTCGTAGCGTACCTCGAACCGCCGCTGTTGTTGTACCGTGTGGCCACGTTTCGTCAACTCGACGACGAGAGCATTCTCATAAGCCCTCTCAGTCAGACCCGGCTTGTGGGTGTTCAGGACCTTCATAGCCGCCCCGATGATAGACTCGCTCAATTCCCTATGAATCACTTTTTCCGTGGTCATCCGTGATATCCGTGGTTTAGATGTTTGGTGGTTTGAATTGCTTCTTCGTCAGCGAACGGTTTCCGCGTCCCTGGCCTTCATGTCCAGGGCTTCCCAGCGCTGGTATGCCTCATCGAGTTCCTGTTCGATCTCCTTGAGCCTGGCTTTGGCGGCGGCTATCTCAGGACCGCTCTTCTGGTACCATGTTGGATCGGACATGGATCGATACAGCTCGTTCTGTTCTGCTTCGAGAAGTTCGATTACTCCCGGCAGATCCTGGAGTTCGCGCTTTTCTTTGAAGCTGATCGTCTGCTTGCATTCGCGTTTTGGCCGCTGCTTTTCCGGTATGACAGGGGGCTTTGCGGGATTGACCGCGCTCTCCGGTCTGCGTTGGCGCACCCAATCGTCATAGCCGCCCACGTACTCGCCGACCCTGCCTTCGCCCTCGAGCACCAGCGTACTCGTCACCACATTGTTCAAAAAAGTCCGGTCGTGGCTTACCAGCAGCAGCGTGCCGGGGTAATCGAGAAGCAGGTCTTCGAGCAGTTCCAGGGTTTCCATATCCAGGTCGTTTGTCGGCTCATCGAGTACGAGCAGGTTCGACGGTTTGGTAAACAGGCGCGCCAGCAGAAGCCGGTTGCGCTCTCCCCCGGAAAGCGTGCTGACGGGGGACCTGGCGCGTTCCGGCGAAAACAGGAAATCCTGCAGGTAGCCCATTATGTGCCGGGGCCTGCCGTTAAACAGGATTGTGTCGTTGCCGTCGCCTACGTTTTCGGCCACTGATTTATTTTCATCGAGTTGGGCCCGAAGCTGGTCGAAGTAAACCGTCTCGAGATTTACACCGTGCCGCAGCTCTCCCCTTTCCGGGGGCAAGTCCCCTAAGAGTACTCGCAGCAAAGTGGTCTTGCCGGAACCGTTCGGTCCTATTATCCCGGTTTTGTCGCCGCGCATGATGATGGTCGAGAAGTCGTCGATTATAGGCTTTTGCCCGCTGTAGCCATAGCTTACTCCCTGCGCCTCGATAACCAGTTTCCCGGACCTGGCCGCATCCTGGGTTCTCATGCGCACGGAGCCGATGAGTTCCCGGCGCGCGCGTCTGGCTTCGCGCAATTTCTCGAGTTCTCGAACCCTGCCCTCATTTCGTGTTCTTCTCGCCTTGACGCCCTGCCTGATCCACGCCTCTTCCCGGGCCAGTTTATCGTCGAACTTCTGCCGGTGTCCGGCTTCAACTGCAAGGGCAGCCTCTTTTCGCTTCTGGAAGGTTTCGTAGTCACATGACCAGTCTATCAACCGCCCTCGATCGAGTTCAACGGTGCGCGTTGCAAGCTTTTGGAGAAATCTCCTGTCATGTGTAACAAAGAGCAAGGCGCCCTCAAAGCGCAGCAGGAATTCTTCCATCCAGCCTATGGCATCGATGTCGAGGTGATTGGTAGGCTCATCGAGCAGCAGCACGTCCGGCTCGCTCACCAGTCCCCGGGCAAGCATCACTCTGCGCTTGAGCCCCGCCGAAAGGGTTTCGAACCGCTCGCCGGGGTCCAGTTCCATACGCGAGATTGTTTTCTCTACGCGATTGAGCCTGCTCCCGCTATCGGAGGGCCCTGCTTGCGGCCCGTCCAATCCGGCGGCCACAATTGCCGATACGGTCCCGGTCACTTCCTGCGGTACCTCCTGGGGTAGAAGAGAGACCCGCACCCCCTGCAGATACACGATTTCGCCCTCATCCGGGGCGATCTCACCGCTTAACAGGCTCAACAATGTGGATTTACCGGCCCCGTTTCTCCCGAGGAGACAGACACGCTCCCTGCGCTCGATATGAAAATTAACACGATCTAGCAATAAAGGTTCTCCGAACCCAATGCACACGTCACGCATGCCGATCAGCGCCATTCTTGTCCAATTCCTTTTTTCGTGAATGAATGACCCGGGTGGTCATTATAGTTATCATAACCGGATATCGGTTGGTGTCCATCCGGCAAACGAGTACCTCCAATATCTTCACGCGAAGCCGCGAAGCCGCGAAGAGGAAACAAAATCCACCACAGAGGCGTTCGACAATTCCAAAAATCCAGTGCCCTACTTCGAGGGGCGCGGTCGATCTTTAGAGGGCACGGAGAAACTAAGACTTCAGTCGTATGGCGATACAACTAAAAGGAATTAGTCCCGCTACGGCGGCGGTCGCGTCCGGGTTTGCTGGTCTTTTGAAGCTCTTTTCTCACTTTTTGCTTTCCTCCGTGCTCTCTGTGGTGAATCTTTTGCTTTTCTTCGCGACTTCGCGACTTCGCGGCTTCGCGTGTAAACTGCCCATTTTCCCGCATGGCTCAGGGTAAATTTGTTCTCATTCAAAAATGGACAGAATTACGGGACTTTTTACGGCGCGTCACACTTCCCCTCTCTCGCATTGGGGTGCATAACGCCCCATAACATGCAGTGCTAAGCCAGAACCGGCTTTAGTTTTGGGCAAATTAGCGCCAGTCT
>JBKQLC010000152.1:0-74411 GCA_052147195.1 Syntrophobacteraceae bacterium | reverse complement strand
ACCTGGGGGTTACGGCTGGAAGCCTGGGGCTACGGCGACGAACTGGCGCCTGCGGGACGTGCGCTCCCACAGGCGAACGAGCACCGCGTGGAATACCACCGGAGCGGTCTGACCGAGTGGTACGTAAATGGTCCACTGGGGATCGAGCAGGGTTTTACGGTGTTGTCACCGCCCAAGGGGACTTCTTCAGGCGGCGCCCTTACCGTGCGTCTGGCCTGGTCCGGGGAAGCGCGGGTCCAGGTCGAGGAGCAAAGCGCGGCCGTGGTGTCGAATTTTGCGGGCGAACCGGTCTTGCGCTTTAGCGGCCTTAGCGCCCGTGACGCTTCGGGAAGGGGCCTTCGCACCTGGCTGGAACAGCGCGGGGCCGCCATACTGCTCCGGGTGGACGACCGTGAAGCAACATATCCAGTGGTGATCGATCCCTTGATCCAGGATCAAAAGCTCACAGCCTCCGATGGTGCGGCTAATGATACCTTTGGCTTTTCAGTGTCGCTTAGCGGTGATGGCAACACCGCCCTGATCGGGGCCGACCTTGCTACGGTAGGCTCCAATTATTACCAGGGGGCCGCCTATGTATTTATTAGAAGCGGCGGGACCTGGAGTCAGCAGCAAAAACTCACCTCCTCGGACGGTGCGGGATATAATAATTTTGGCCATTCGGTATCCCTTAGCGCTGACGGCAGCACCGCCTTCATCGGGGCGTACAGTGATATGGTTGGCGCCAATCCGGGCCAGGGGGCGGCCTATGTATTTGTTTTAAGCGGCGGGACCTGGAGCCAGCAGCAAAAGCTCACAGCCTCGGATGGTGCCGCAGGTGCTGGCTTTGGAAACTCAGTGTCGCTTAGCACTGACGGCAACACCGCCCTCATCGGGGCAAACGGTGCTACGGTCGGCGCGAATGCCTACCAGGGGGCCGCCTATGTATTTGTTAATAGTGGCGGGACCTGGAGCCAGCAGCAAGAACTCACCGCCTCGGACGGTGCGGCAGATGATAGCTTTGGGTGCTCAGTGTCGCTTAGCGCAGATGGCAACACCGCCCTGATCGGGGCAGACAGTGCTAAGGTTGGCACCCATTCTGCTCTGGGGGCCGCATATGTATTTGTTAGAAGCGGCGAGACCTGGAGCGAGCAGGAAAAGCTCACCGCCTCTGATGGTGGAATGACTGATCAGTTTGGCTGGTCAGTGTCGCTTAGCGCTGACGGTAGCACCGCCCTGATCGGGGCGTCAGGGGCTACGGTTGGCACCAATAGCTTCCAGGGGGCGGCCTATGTATTTGTTTTAAGCGGCGGGACCTGGAGCCAGCAGCAAAAGCTCACAGCCTCGGATGGTGCCGCAGGTGCTCTTCTTGGCTGCTCAGTGTCGCTTAGCACTGACGGCAACACCGCCCTCATCGGGGCAAACGGTGCTACGGCTGGCGGCAATACCTCCCAGGGGGCCGCCTATGTATTTGTTAATAGTGGCGGGACCTGGAGCCAACAGCAAAAACTCACCTCCTCGGACGGTGCGGCAGGTTATGAGTTTGGCTGCTCAGTGTCGCTTAGCGCAGACGGCAACACCGCCCTCATAGGGGCATACAATACTACGGTTGGCGCCAATACGAACCAGGGGGCGGCCTACGTGTACGTGCAGAGCGGCTCTCTGACAGTCACGATCGGCCCCTCCGTCGCGGTGAATGCCGGAGCGATGTGGAACGTGGACGGGGGAAGCTGGCGGACGAGCGGGACAACCGTTTCAGGAATCACAGTCGGATCGCACACGGTGGCGTTCAATAATATCGCAGGCTGGACCACGCCTCCCAACCAGACGGCAAACATCTCGGACGGGCAAACCACCTCTCTTGTAGGCAGCTATGTGCAGATACCACAGACCGGCTCCCTGACGGTTACGATCGGCCCAGCCGGCGCCGTGACCGCAGGAGCGATGTGGGACGTGGACGGGGGAAGCACCTGGTATGTTAGCGGTGCGGTTGTGTCGAATCTGAGCGTGAGTATGCACACTATCGGCTTTAACAATGTGCAGGGCTGGACCACGCCCTCCAGCCAAACGTTCAACATCTCGAACGGGAAAACCACCTCTCTTAGCGGTACCTACGTGCAACAGACCGGCTCTCTGACAGTCGCGATCAGCCCGGCTGATGTGGTGACCGCAGGCGCGATGTGGAACGTGGACGGGGGAAGTTGGCAAGCCAGCGGGACAACCGTTTCGGGAATGACAGCCGGATCGCACACCGTGGCTTTCAATAATATCAGCGGCTGGACCGCACCTTCCAGCCAGACGGCAACCATCATGAACGGGACAACCACCTCTCTTAGCGGCGCCTACGTGCAACAGACCGGCTCCCTCACAGTCACGATCGGCCCGTCCGGGGCCGTGACAGCGGGCGCGATGTGGAACGTGGACGGGGGAGGCTGGCAGGCCAGCGGGACAACCGTTTCAGGAATCACGGCCGGAACACACGCTGTGGCTTTCAATAATATCAGCGGCTGGACCACACCATCCGGGCAGACTGCGAACATCGCGAACGGAACAACCGCCTCTCTTAGCGGTACCTACGCGCAACAGACCGGCTCTCTCACGGTCACGATCAGCCCGTCCGGGGCCGTGACGGCGGGCGCGATGTGGAATGTGGACGGGGGAGGCTGGCAAGCCAGCGGGACAACCGTTTCAGGAATCACAGTTGGATCGCACACCGTGGCTTTCAATAATATCAGCGGCTGGCCGACGCCTTCCAGCCAGACGGCAAACATCTCGAACGGGACAACCACCTTTCTTAGCGGCTCCTACGTGCAACAGACTACGGACGGCTTTTCCGTCCTCCATAGCTTCGGCAGCGTTGCAAACGACGGGGCTTATCCTCTGGGCTCCCTCACGCTCTCGGGGTCTACATTCTACGGGATGACTGCCGGAGTTTACTACAAGACTTTCGGACTTGGGGACAACGTCGACGGCAACAGCACGATTTTCCGGATAAACACGGACGGCACTGGATACCAGGTGCTGCACAGCTTCGGCATCGGCAGTATAAATAATGGTGCTAATCCTATGGGCAATCTCACCATCTCGGGGTCTACGATCTACGGGATGACCTATGGGGCAGGCGCCTACGGCACCGGCACGATTTTCCAGATAAACACCGATGGTACCGGGTACCAGGTGCTGCACAGCTTCGGTGTTGCAAACGATGGGTCCTCTCCTTACGGCTCCCTCACGCTCTCGGGGACCACGCTCTACGGGATGACAGCGTATGGGGGCGCCTACCGCGCCGGCACGATTTTCCAGATAAACACGGATGGCACTGGGTACCAGGTGCTGTACAGCTACGGCGGATCTCCATATGATGGGTATAATCCTCAGGGTGCCTTCATCGTCTCGGGCTCCACGCTCTACGGAGTGACCGAGGGTGGAGGCGCCGCCAACTGGGGCACGATTTTCCAGATAAACACGAGCGGCGGCGGGTACCAGGTGCTCTACAGCTTCGCAGGATATCCAAACGATGGGGCTTGGCCTTTCAGCTCCCTCACCCTCTCCGGGTCCACGCTCTACGGGATGACCTGCTACGGCGGCAGCGGGGGCTGGGGCGGCTACGGCCTGGGTACGATTTTCCAGATAAACACGGACGGGACCGGATATCAAACGCTGTACGACTTCGGCAGTTCTGCAAACGATGGGTCCATTCCTAACGGCTCCCCCACGCTCTTGGGGTCCACGCTCTACGGGATGGCCTATGCGGGAGGCATACACGGCAAAGGCACGATTTTCTCCGTCGGCGGCGCGCCTGCAGTTCCCGGCGCGCCGACAGGGGTAACGGCAGCGGCCGGCATTGCCCAGGCAGCGGTCAGCTTCACGGCCCCGGCCAGCGGCCCCCCCGTCAGTTCCTACACCGTGACCTCGAACCCCGGCGGCATAACTGCCACAGGCTCGGGAAGCCCGATAATCGTGGAGGGCCTTACCAACGGCACTGCCTATACATTTACGGTAACGGCGACAAACCCGATCGGGACCGGTCCGCCCTCAGGTCCTTCCAACAGCGTAACACCTTACGCGGTTCCGCCTTCATATATTGCCGCCCTTGCCGGTACCTGGAACGCTAACTTTATTGTTTCAGATTCCGTCGCACCCGAGTGGGAAAGAGGCACGGTGACCGTCAACCCGGACGGAACATTCAGCGGCGTTTCCATAACGGACAACAACGGCAATCCCGATCAGGTTATCAACAACGGTGCCAGTGCTTTCTGGAGTTCTCCCGCCGGGTTATTTTTGACCACCGGTCAACCGAACAACATCCTGTGCCAGATAGATTCGGGCAATACCGTCATCGCATGCACACAAACCGTCTTGTCCAATGGCTCTCCCCGCCTCTTGATTTTCACAAGACAAGCCTCTACATGTTCTTTGGCCGATGTGACCGGAGCGTGGGAAGGCAATTTCCTAACATATTCGGGGAACGGGGCCGGAGCGGCGTACACAGCTTTTGTTACGATCAACCCGAATGGAACATGGACAGATTCCGCTTTCGGGGATACCGGGACCTGGTCGATTTCATCAACCGGGGTGACAACCAACCCCTCCGATTCAACATTCAGTGGAGTCTTGGGCGCAGACAAGACGGTCATGGTTACAACAAGCGGGGGGTATACCGACCCCTCCTCAGGTAGCATCTCCCCTGCCGTACTCAGTGTTTGCGCAAAACAAGCCGCTACCTATTTGCCGGAGGATCTGGCCGGCACGTGGCAGGGAAACTCTTTGTCGATGTACTCGTGGGAAAGGGACACTCTGACGATCAACCAGGACGGAACGTTTACAATGTCCTCTACTGGAAGTGACGGTTCAACAAATAATAACACTACCGGGACCGTTACACTTTCACCCGGTGGGGCGATAACCCTTATCGTCGATCCCGGATCTTCACAGTCTATCATATATGGAGACATGGCCGCAGACAAGACGGTCATGGTGACCACGGCACTAAGCAGCATCTATGACTATATCGAGATCTTCACGAAAAGCGCCGCCGGTTCCCTGACGGTCACAATCAGCCCCGATGCTGCGGTGAGCGCCGGTGCGATGTGGAGTGTCGATGGCGAAGCATGGCAGGCAAGCGGATCGACTATATCCAACCTGAGCGTGGGACAGCACACTGTAGCTTTCAATAATATCAGCGGCTGGACCACACCTTCCAGCCAGACGTTCAACATCTCGAACGGGACAACCGCCTCTCTTAGCGGCGCCTACGTGCAACAGACCGACTCTCTGACAGTCGCCATCAGCCCGGCTGATGCTGTGACTGCAGGCGCGATGTGGAACGTGGACGGGGGGACCACCTGGTATGCCAGCGGTGCGGTTGTACCGAACCTGAGCGTGGGATCGCACACGGTAGCTTTCAATAATATCAGCGGCTGGACCGCGCCATCCGGTCAGACTGCGAACATCACGACCGGGACAACCACCTCTCTTAGCGGCGCCTACGTGCAACAGACCGGCTCCCTTACGGTCACGATCAGCCCGGCTGATGCTGTGACCGCAGGCGCGATGTGGAACGTAGACGGGGGAAGCTGGCAGGCGAGCGGGACAACCGTTACAGCAATCGCAGTCGGATCACACGCGGTAGCTTTCAATAATATCAGCGGCTGGACCACGCCTTCCAGCCTGACGGCAACCATCTCGAACGGGACGACCACCTCCCTGAGCGGCGCATATGTGAAACAGACCGGCTCCCTGACAGTCTCGATCAGCCCGGCCGGCGCTGCGACGGCAGGCGCGATGTGGAACGTGGACGGGGGAAGCTGGCAGGCCAGCGGGACAACCGTTTCAGGAATCACGGTCGGATCGCACACGGTGGCTTTCAATAATATCGCAGGCTGGACCACGCCATCCGGTCAGACGGCAACCATCTCGAACGGGACAACCACCTCCTTAAGCGGCGCCTACGTGCAACAGACCGGCTCCCTCACGGTCACGATCGGCCCCGCCGGCGCCGTGAGCGCAGGCGCGATGTGGAACGTGGACGGGGGGACCACCTGGTATGCCAGCGGTGCGGTTGTACCGAACCTGAGCGTGGGATCGCACACCGTGGCTTTCAATAATATCAGCGGCTGGACCACGCCATCCAGCCAGACGGCAAACATCTCGAACGGAACAACCGCCTCCCTTAGCGGCGCCTATGTGCAACAGACCGGCTCTCTCACGGTCACGATCAGCCCGGCCGGCGCTCTGACCGCAGGCGCGATGTGGAACGTGGACGGGGGAAGCTGGCAGGCCAGCGGGACAATCGTTTCAGGAATCACAGTCGGAACACACGCTGTGGCTTTCAAAGATGTCGCCGGCTGGACCACACCATCCGGTCAGACGGCAAACATCTCGAACGGAACAACCACGTCTCTTAGCGGCGCCTACGTGCAACAGACCGGCTCCCTTACGGTCACGATCAGCCCGTCCGGGGCTGTGACGGCGGGCGCGATGTGGAACGTAGACGGGGGGACCACCTGGTATGCCAGCGGTGCGGTTGTACCGAACCTGAGCGTGGGATCGCACACCGTGGCTTTCAATAATATCAGCGCCTGGACCACGCCTTCCAGCCAGACGGCAAACATCACGAACGGAATAACCGCCTCTCTTAGCGGTACCTACGGGCAACAGACCGGCTCTCTCGTGGTTACGATCAGTCCGGCCGGCGCCGTGACGGCGGGCGCGATGTGGAACGTAGACGGGGGAAGCACCTGGTATGCTAGCAGTGCGGTTGTACCGAACCTGAGCGTGGGATCGCACACCGTTGGCTGTGGAACTTCGGAGATGGCACGACGAGCACGGATGAGAACCCGACTCACATCTACGAGAGTCCCCGGACCTACACGGCAAAGCTTACTGTATACGGGCCAGGGGGAGCCGGTTCCAAGACTGTGAGTATACTGGTGAAGAAGTGATCGGAAGGTCAGGACTCGCGCAGGCGGGTAATTTCCGCATCGCCCGAGACTGCGACTCCCGGTATAAGGGCTTGTTATCAGACAGCATTTGGGTTGCTTGAATTAACCGGACAATTGACAAATTGTCCGGTTTCCATTTTGGCGATGATCAACCAGCGGCTTCTTCACTGGCTTCAACAGAAACGACCTTTACATCATCTGCCATCTTGCTCGAAACGCATTGCTTGTATTCCCGGTCGATACCCAACACATGGCCGACATACCAATCTTCCAGGTAGAATACGCAAAATGCCTACCACACAGACGATCCAAATAGAGCGGATCTAGTCACACCAGTGACAAACTTTGTCATTTCCGCAAAGAAACTCTTACATTCCCGAGTCCCGTCTATCCCCTTCAATAGCGCAAAATCACAGGGTTTGGATCACTGACAGAGAAGAGTACCGCATTGGTACATTCGTTGCTCCATTGCGATAACAGCGCGCTGCCCGATCGATCCAAAACGGGGGCGTTGATCACTCTCTCCGTGGTCTTTCCAAGTATCAGTAACACCGGGTTTCAGGGTGCATTATTTCCGGCCCGGATGAAAGGTGCGAAAATGAGAAGAGAAAAGGGATTCGTGGTTGGGTTGGTTATCGGCATCGCCGTCTTCATTTGCATAGCGGGCTTCTTGCCGGGCCACGCTCATGCAACTCCGCCACCCAATACAGACGACTTTTCCGTCCTGTACAGCTTCGGCAGTGTCGCAAACGATGGGGCTTATCCTCTGGGCTCCCTCACGCCCTCAGGGTCTACGTTCTACGGTATGACTTCCGGGATCGGGGACTACGCCGACAGCTCCGGCACGATTTTCAAGGTAAACACGGACGGTACCGGGTATCAGACGCTGTACAACTTCGGCGTTGTAAACAACGGTACTAATCCTCATGGCGACCTCACCCTCTCGGGGTCTACCCTCTACGGGATGACGCTTGGGGGAGGCGCCATGCTGTCCGGCACGATTTTCAAGATAAATATGGACGGTACCGGGTATCAGGTGCTGCACAGCTTCGGCACTGTTCTAAACGATGGGTACTCTCCTTACGCCTCCCTCACGCTCTCCGGGTCCACGCTTTACGGGATGACCGAGGCAGGAGGCGCTTACAACAAGGGCAGATAAACACAGACGGCACCGGGTACCAGGTGCTCTACAGCTTCGGCAGTGTTGCAAGCGATGGGTGCTATCCTTACGGCTCCCTCACGCTCTCGGGGACCACGCTCTACGGGATGACCTCGGATGGAGGCGCCTACGGCGCCTACGGCACGATTTTCCGGATAAACACGGACGGCACAGGGTACCAGGTGCTGTACAGCTTCGACAATGTTGCAAACGATGGGTACGCTCCTTTTGGCTCCCTCACGCTCTCGGGGTCTACGCTCTACGGGATGACCGAGGTAGGAGGCACCGGCGGCTTCGGCACAATTTTCCAGATAAACACGAGCGGCGCCGGATACCAGGTGCTGTACAGCTTCGCGGGATATCCAAACGATGGATACTATCCGCTCAGCTCCCTCACCCTCTCGGGGTCCACGCTCTACGGGATGACCAGAACCGGCGGCGGCGGAGGCGCCTACGGCCTGGGCACGATTTTCCAGATAAACACGGACGGTACCGGATATCAGACGCTGTACGACTTCGGCAGTCCTGCAATCGACGGGTGCGGTCCTAACGGCTCCCTCACGCTAGTGGGGTCCACGCTTTACGGGACGGCCTTTGGGGGAGGCGTCTACAGCAAAGGCACGATTTTCTCCGTCAGCGACACGCCTTCAGTTCCCGGCGCGCCGACAGGGGTAACGGCAGCGGCCGGCATCGCACAGGCAGCGGTCAGCTTCTCGGCCCCGGCCGGCGGTCCCCCCGTCAGCTCCTACACCGTGACCTCGAACCCCGGCAGCATAAAGGCCACAGGCTCTGGAAGCCCGATAATCATGCAGGGCCTGACCAACGGCACTGCCTATACATTTACGGTAACGGCGACAAACCCGATCGGGACCGGTTCTCCCTCAGATCCTTCCAACAGCGTAACGCCTTACGCAGTTCCGCCCTCATATGTTACCGCCCTTGCCGGTACCTGGAACGCTAACTTTATCGTTTCAGGTTCCGATGCACCCGAGTGGGAAAGAGGCACGGTGACCGTCAATCAGGACGGAACATTCAGCGGCGTTTCCATAACGGACGACGACGGCAATCCCGATCAGGTTATCAACAACGGTGCTACTGCTTTCTGGAGTTCTCCCGCCGGGTTATTTTTGACCACCGGTCAACCGAACAACATCCTGTGCCAGATAGATTCAGGCAATACAGTCATCGCATGCACGCAAAGCGACTTGTCCAATGGCTCTCCCCGGCTCCTGATTTTCACGAAACAAGCCGCTTCCTGTTCATTGGCTGATTTGACCGGTGCATGGGAAGGCAATTTCCTAACATCTTCGGGGCAAGCTTCCGGCGCGGCGGAAACAGATTCCCTTACGATCAACCCCAATGGAACATGGACAGATTCCACTACCGGGGGAACCGGGGCCTGGTCGATTTCATCAACCGGGGTGATAACCAACCCTTCCGATTCAACATTCAGTGGAGGCCTGGGCGCAGACAAGACGGTCATGGTTGCAACAAGCGGTGCGAACACCTCCCCTGCCGTGCTCGGTGTTTACGCAAAACAAGCCGCTTCCTATTTGCCGGCTGATTTGGCCGGCACGTGGCAAGGCAACTCTTTGTCGATGTGGACGTGGGAAAGGGACACCCTGACGATCAACGAGGATGGTACGTTTACGATGTCCTCTACTGCAAATGACGGCTCAACAAATAATAACATTACCAGGACCTGTACACTTTCACCCTATGGGGCCATAACCCTTATCGTCAATCCCGGATCTTCACAGTCTATCACACTTGGAGACATGGCCGCGGACAAGACGGTCATGGTGACCACGGCACAAAGCAGCATCAATGACTTTATCGAGATCTTCACGAAAAGCGCTGCCGGCTCCCTGACAGTCACGATCAGCCCGGGTGCTGCAGCGAGCGCCGGTGCGATGTGGAGTGTCGACGGTGGAGCATGGCAGGCAAGCGGAGCGACGGTATCCAACCTGAGCGTGGGACCGCACACGGTAGCTTTCAATAATATCAGCGGCTGGACCACACCTGCCAGCCAGACGTTCAATATCTCGAACGGTCAAACCACATCTCTTAGCGGCGCATATGTGCAACAGGCCGGCTCCCTTACGGTTACGATCAGCCCGGCAGGCGCAGTGAGCGCAGGCGCGACGTGGAACGTTGACGGCGGAGGCTGGCAAGTGAGCGGGACAACCGTTTCAGGAATCACGGTCGGATCGCACACGGTGGCTTTCAATAATAATGTAGCAGGCTGGACCACACCATCCAGCCAGACGGCAAACATCACAAACGGAACAACCGCTTCCCTTAGCGGCGCCTACGTGCAACAGACCGGCTCCATCATGGTTACGATCAGCCCGGCCGGCGCTGTGGCCGATGGCGCGATGTGGAATGTAGACGGGGGAAGCTGGCAAGCCAGCGGTACAACCGTTTCAGGCATCACAGCCGGATCGCACGCTGTGGCTTTCAATAATATCACTGGCTGGAACATACCATCCGGTCATACGGCAAACATCTCGAACGGGCAGACCGCTTCCGCAACCGGGACATATGCACCCGTCTTTGTAGCTGGTTTTACTGCGAGTGCTACCAGTGGCAAAGCACCCGTGACAGTACATTTCACCGACAGCTCCGTCGGAAGCATCACAAAGTGGTTCTGGAACTTTGGAGACGGCAAGACGAGCACAGTCCGGAACCCGAGCCATACCTACAGTAAGGCCGGCGCATACACGGTGACGCTTACCGTGACAGGAGCCGGGGGAACAAGCACCTGTACTCAACCTGACTACATCATGGTTTACGATGCCCCCAAGGCAAACTTTTCTGCCTCGCCCAGTTCGGGGAAAGCTCCACTGCCGGTAAATTTTACCAATGAATCCAGCGGTGCCGTCGCAAGTTGGCTGTGGAGCTTCGGAGATGGCGCGACCAGCACGGATGAGAACCCGGAGCACACCTACAACAGTCCAAAGACCTACACGGCAAAGCTTACTGTGTATGGGCCCGGGGGAACGAGTTCCAAGACTGTGAGCATACGAGTTGCGAAGTGACAGGAAGGTCTGCACTCGGGCAGGCGGGAAATTTCCGCATCGCCCGAGACTGCGACTCCCGGGATAAGGGCCTGTTATCAGTTAGCGTTGGGGTGGCTTGAAGTAACCGGAAAATTTACGAATTGTCCGGTTTCCATTGCGGCGATGATTGAACCGGGTGTGAGCTAATCACCATGGAGGAGCAGCGCGCCAGTCCGCGGGCACTGGCAACCCCTCCCTCAGAAGGGGAAAAAAGACCCCCAATACCAAATGTTGGTCCTGTTATTTCAACTACTTACCGTGATGGACATCGGAAGTACGCCGGGAGCATCGAGTAATTGTCTCGGCACGACCCCTTTTCAAAGGGTTTAGCCCACAGGCCGGCGCGCTCGGGCGCCGGGCTTAGACGGCTTCTTCAGCGCCGCTACAGCGCCTTTAATGGCAGGCTCCGGAGATTCCGCTTCTTCCAGGTCCAATTGAAAGCGCACCGGGCCGCGTGAGTTATCGGTAGCGCACGGCGCTTTGTCGTACTTCATTTGGAGTGCGCATTCGGAAGTAGGCCAAGCCCATGTGACCGCAACCGACGTGTGCCCTTTTGGAAACCTCGTTACTTCGGCATCTATATAGTCCAACGGCGCCAGGGCCGCGGCTTCATCCACAAGTTCGTCCCTTTCGGCGATACAGAGAAGCCACTTGATCCCTTTCTCCTTGAACCGCTTGAAATTGAGGCTGCGCCCGAACAGTTTTATCGGCAAGGTACCGTCCCCGGCGACGGGTTTTGTGTAAGAAGAAACGCTCAGCCTGGTAATCTCA
Source organism: Syntrophobacteraceae bacterium (assembly GCA_052147195.1). Lineage (GTDB taxonomy): Bacteria > Desulfobacterota > Syntrophobacteria > Syntrophobacterales > Syntrophobacteraceae > SbD1. The sequence goes on along the minus strand of JBKQLC010000152.1, from coordinate 62,499 downwards.
ACCGGGATATTTGTAATATCATAAGTCAGCCAATGGGTCATAGCTGCAGCTATCTTGCTGACCTTAGGCGCTTTTTTAGTACCGGCATCAAACATCCCGACGTCTCGGTAAAATGTGAACAGGGGGGACTCTTTTTCGATACTCTTAAGCTTAAAGACCCAACTCATAAGTTTTCCGTCGACGACCCCGTTTCCATTCGGCATGGTCTTGATGGCGTAGCCCAGGTTCCTGAAACGATGCGGCAAATGCTCAATGTATTCGATAAGCCCCTTGCTGCGCGAACCGTCCATCGGCGCCACGCATGTGATGAGAGCGTCGACCAGGCCGTCCAACTCTCCCGACATGATGCCAAGCGCGGCCATGAATCCCCCCTGGCAATACCCATTCAGTGTCGCCGGCCTTCCATGCCTCTCTAATAGTTTTTCGCAGAAGTAGCGTGTGTCCAGAACATCATCTTCGCCTCTCATGAGCTGCACGGCCGGATTTTTGTCTATGTCTTTGACCAGACGAATGTAAGTGGGAATTCCGCGGTTCGCGAATGCGTGAACATAGCTTCTGTTCTCACCGGGCAGAAAGGCCAATATGTTAGCGCCGAGAACATACGGAGGGATAATCAGGGTGGGCTTGCCATTGTCACGAACCTCTGTTTTCTTGTCAGTTGGCAGCACCTGGTAGAGGTCAAACCGATCCGTCTCGCCAACCTTGACATATCCGCTCGTCTCAAGATGAAATCCAAACTCTGATTCGATTTCGCGAACAGCCTCAGGATAGACATTGACCACCATATCCATCAGCCTGAGCTGCCTTTCGGAGTAACGGACCAGGTCGTCATCTCTTTTACGGAGAAGAGTGTTCTTTATCGCGGCCATCACATCCGACATCTCGCGGACGTAATAATGGCTCATTGCGGACATGTCCGCCCAGGCGCCCTTGGAGGCGAGTTCCACCTCGAACAGCAGAAGTTCCATAAAATCAAGGGACCTGCCCCATGTTGAGCCGACGTTCGAACCCTTGTCCTTAACGTCGGGCGCATTGCTCAAAAAGGTCCACAATGGAGCCACGAAACAGGCAGCATAGCGCATCGTGCCCAGAAGCTGGAACCATCTCATCCTCGATGCATTCAAGAATGTCTCCAGCAAATCAGCGTTGAGCGTCAAGAGTTGTTGCGGAGAAAATACCGAGGTTTGTTTGATACGCAAATCGGGAAGGGATTGCGATCGACCGGCCATCTCAGAATTTGTCTTCTCCAAGCTTAACCTCCACCTCAATCAAGATGCTTTGTTCAGTATTTGTGGCGGTATATTTTTCTTTAATTATATAACCCAAGATGAGTTTGAAGGATCAGCCATACCCAGAGGGACCGCTTTCCCGGCATAGAGGCCAGGCCTGGTGGATTTTGGAAAAGGAACGCAATTCCAAACGGATCGGAGGGCATGCCCAATGAGTTCATTAGTTTGCACTTCTGATGAAGCTTATTACCTCACTTATGGTTGAGCCTCCTTCCAGCAGATCATCGGGAATCTTCACCTTGAATGTTTCTTCCAGGAAGACTTTGAAATTGACCGATGACATCGAATCCCATTCCGGAATGTGGTTCAGTGGAGTCTCCGGTTCTATCGGAAAACCCATCGCGTCAGGGAAAAGACCCGGAATTCCTTCTCTGATTGTTTGAAGAACTTCTAACATGGGACAATCTCCTTTCTTGGAAAATGTGCAGTCACGCGAAAATTCCCGCGCGTTCTCGACTGTTTTTGACAGGTTGCCAGGACCCCACCTCTTCATCTCCAAGCAGGAACCGGCCTCATTTTTTTGTCCGGACCCACAGCTTCGCCGGACGATGATTATCTCAAACAAGGCTCCCCAGGACAAACCGCCTCCAAAAGCAAATGTAACGGCCAGATCGCCCTGGTGAATCGTATTGTTTGAAATTGCCTCATCCAGTACCGCTATGACCGATTCATGCCCGAGCCGAGTCGATATCCCCCTATGATGACCGAAATCCGACAATAAAGCCGTTCCGCTTTCCTTAGATGATCGAGCGCTTACGATTGTGCGCTCAGGTCCCCTGAAAGCTTCTTATGGTTCTCTGAGTGTCGCATGGCCTTTTCGCGAAGGCGAACCAGTCGGCGGTTCTGACAGGAGGTCATAAACTCCTCCTCTGGATGAAGCTGGGCCTAGTAAAGCCGAGTTGCAAAGAAAATGGAATCCGGCCAATACAGTAAATTCCTGGTAGGGTTTTCCTTATTTCGAGGTGGGGGTAGGTAGTATACCGAAATCCTGGGGATGAAGGAAACCGTTAGCCAAACGGACGGGCGGGCATTGAACAAGAGCGGATACAAGGCGAATAGGTGAATCGGAAAAAACCACTGTCATTTTTTGATCGCAAACATCAGGTTGGCCGTGTCCACCTGGAAGTGATAGCCTATTCCGAAGGGCAGCGGTTTTACGTCCCTGCCGGTTTTGTATATCTTGGCAAGATCCGCCTGGTATTCATGTTTGAAAATCGATATGGGCGCGCTGTATGTGCCGTAAAACTGTAAAGCCCAGACGGAAGGATCAAAGTACCTGAACGGGATTCCCGAATCTTCCTGCAGAACATAGCGGCTTTGATCGAGAACGAACTGCCTCGCGATCGAGGCCTTTGGATCGGACATCACATAAGCCGCCGATTTCATAAAGGTAATGAGTGGTCCAAAGTTCTGCAGAAAAGTAATAAAATGGCTGTTGCGCCGGAAGGTGCGGTTAGAAAGATTCAGCCGAAAGTAGTAAAGTGTCTGGGGCTTATTTCCCGGTGAGCCTGCGCTTTCAAAGACAATCCGCACTCCTGGAATGGCGCCTGCCGGACCGGGCTTGCCACTCTCAAAGCCCGGGACTTTCTGAATCGTTCCGTCCGGCTCCATGAACCAATATTCGACATTGAGGATACGGGTCTTTTCCCTCGCCATGAAGAACAGGAGAAAAGGGAGAACACCGTTGAGTTCTTTGCTTTCCATGCCTGTGTGCATGTGTGAACTGATGAAATAGTCGATGCTCAGAAGATCATGGAGCGACTTCCGGATGTCCCCAAAAAAAGAATCGAAGTCCGTCCGGCTCATGGCCTGGAAATCAGGGACCTCGCCGACGGGTTCCAACGCCATCAGGATATAGGTCCCTGCGCCGGGGAAAACTGTGTACGGGTTGACAAAATCCGGCCCACTGAATGGATAAAATACGGTGAACCCGGAAGACAATGATTTGGGCAGCTCCCCGGCCGCCCACGCCCTCATTGGCGCCAAGTGCATCTTGTCGTATTTCTCCCAGTCGTGGTCGAAGGACTTGGCGAATTCGGTCCAAACCGGTCCGCTTTCAAAAGGCGCCAGGGTGCTCTGCGGACTGCGAATGCCTGCAATAAGCGCGGCGGATTGTGCGTAAGAGGCCTGGCGGCATAAAAGCACGTCACCCGTTGGTGTATTTCCACCGGTCTCGGACTCCGGCCAGCAAAGAGTATATGAAGAGAAAAGAAAGCCGGAAAAAACAAGGAGAATCAGTCCTTGCGAAAAGAAATTTCTTTTGGGGATTCTCATTTGAAAACATCCCTTTAAGAGGTGATATTTGCGGGTCTTGCCGGCAGACTGTGCAACAGCAGCGCCGGTCCTGCAGACAAAAGACCGACCGCAGAAGGCAGATTCAATGTTTCCCATTTAAGGCATCTACGTGTGCGCCTTTCTCAACCAGCAATGCCACGACCTCGGTGTTGCCCTGAGCAGAGGCCCAATCCAACGGCGTCTTTTGGTTCACGTCCCTGGCATTTACGTCTGCGCCTTTCTCAATTAGCAACGCCGAAACCTCGGTGTTTCCCGCAAAAGCGGCCCAATGCAACGGCGTCTTTTGGTTCATGTCCCTGGCATTTACGACTGCGCCTTTCTCAATTAGCAACGCCGAAACCTCGGTGTTGCCCGCAAAAGCGGCCCAATGCAACGGCGTCTTTTGGTTCACGCCCCTGGCATTTACTTTTGCGCCTTTCTCAATGAGCAATGCCGCAACCTCGGTGTTGCCCGCAAAAGCGGCATGATGCAACGGCGTCCATTGGTCCTCGTTCCCGGCATTTACGTCTGCGCCTCTTTGAATGAGCAATGCCGCAATCCCGGTCATGCCCCGGGAAGCGGCATGATGCAACGGCGTCTCCTGGTAATCGTCCCTGGCGTTTACGTTTGCGCCTTTCTGAATGAGCAATGCGGCCACATCGGTCTGGTCCTCAGCGGCATGATGCAACGGCGTCTCGAGGTTCTCGTCCCTGGCATTTACGTCTGCGCCTTTCTGAATGAGCAATGCCGCAACCTCGGTCTTGCCCCAGTAAGCGGCATGATGCAACGGCGTCTCTTCGTACACATCCCTCGCATTTACTTTTGCGCCTTTCTGAATGAGCAATGCCGCCACCTCGGTCTTGCCCCGATAAGCGGCATGATGCAACGGCGTCTCCCGGTTCTCGTCCCTGGCATTTACGTTCGCGCCCTGCTCCAGGAGCCGGCGGACTGCAGCAATGTCTCCTGCCTTAACGGCGTCCAGCAGGTCTACCGCTGCGGCATGCGTATAGGACGTCATCGTCACTATTGCCGCAAGTGCTAATAACACGGCAAGAAAAGCCTTGTTCATCCGGGATTTTCCTCATATTTCCTTGTTTTTCGATCCGCACTCGGTCCCCAGGATTCGTATTTGCGCATCTCCTGAAGCAAGCTTCCGTTCAGACATCTGCATCCGCCGTTTCCGAATCATTTGTATACATAATCGCTGCAAAGGCAAGAACGATTACAGACATAAGGGAGTGCAATGAATAGGGCTCGCTTTCAGGCCGACCCGCGTGACGAGAGTACCATGGAAATCCGCGCCCTCTTCCAAAGCCTCTCGAAGCACTACAGCTACCCCGGCGTACTGCTGTAGAATCCGGACGGGTGGGCGCGCCCGAGTCTGAGCGGACAAACTGAGATAAACGGCGGATATGTCTCAGCACCTGGCGCCTCGATCCACTACCGAAAATTCCTTGCGAAACAGGAATGTGACTGTAATATGTTTTCAACATCAGGTTCATCTGCTTTGCCTCCTTCCATTGATGCCCGCCGGATCGAGGAGGCGTAAATGAAAAAATTCAAATTGCTGCTTGTACTTGCCGTGCTCGCCGGATCTTCTGCTATTGCATATGCCGGTTTCGATGAAGGTAAAGCGGCTTATGACAAAGGTGACTATGCCAAAGCCTTCGAAGAGTTCAAGACCCTGGCGGAACAAGAGAATGCCGATGCGCAAAACTATCTTGGAGCAATGTACGCCGCCGGCCAGGGCGTGCCGAAGGACTATGCCGAAGCGATGAAATGGTTCATCAAGGCGGCGGGCCAGGGACTTGCTTGTGCGCAGGTTAATCTGGGAAGGATGTACTATAAAGGCGAAGGCATACCCAAGGACGAAGCCGAAGCCGCAAAGTGGTATCGCAAGGCGGCCGAACAGGGACATGCTGATGCGCAAGTTACTCTGGGATATATGTACGCCGGCGGCAATGGCGTGCCGAAGGACTATGCCGAAGCATTGAAATGGTATCTCAAAGCGGCGGACCAGGGACATGCCATGGCACAATTCTATCTGGGAAGGATGTACTATAACGGCCAGGGCGTGCCGCAAGACTACGGAGAGGCATTGAATTGGACCCGCAAGGCGGCGGCCCAGGGACTTGCCATGGCACAGGTAAATCTGGGAGCGTTGTACGAGAGAGGCCGGGGCGTGCCGCGGAACTACGGAGAGGCGCTGAAGTGGTACCGCATGGCGGCCGACCAGGGACATGTTTTGGGGCAATATAATCTGGGATTGATGTACCATCTCGGCCATGGTGTGCCGCAGGACTATGCCGAGGCGGCGAAATGGTACCGCATGGCCGCCGAACAGGGGGATCCCGGCGCGCAAAAAGACCTTGGCAAAATGTACCTGTTTGGCCAGGGCGTGCCGAAGGACTATGCCGAGGCACTGAAGTGGACCCGCAAGGCTACGGACCAGGGAGATCCCGAGGCACAAACTAATCTGGGAAATATGTACGTTAACGGTGAAGGTGTGCCGAGGGACTATGCCGAAGCGATGAAATGGTTTCGCAAGGCGGCGGACCAGGGACTCGCTTCGGGGCAATATAATCTGGGAGTGATGTACGCTAACGGCGAAGGCGTGCCGAAGGATTATGCCGAAGCATTAAAATGGTATCTCAAGGCGGCTGAGCAGGGAGATATCAAGGCGCAAAACAATCTGGGAAGGTTGTACTATAACGGCCAGGGCGTGCCGCAGAACTACGGAGAGGCACTGAAGTGGACCCGCAAGGCGGCGGAACAGGGGCATGCCTTTGGGCAATATAGCCTGGGGGTCATGTACGCATATGGTAGAGGCGTACCGAAGGACTATGCCGAAGCGTTGAAATGGTACCGCAAGGCGGCCGAGCAGGGAAATGCCGTTGCGCAAAATGATCTGGGATATTTGTACTATGCCGGCCATGGTGTCCCGAAGGACTATGCCGAGGCGGTGAAGTGGTACCGCAAGGCGGCGGAACAGGGGAATGCTTTGGGGCAATATAATCTCGGAGTGATGCACGATAAGGGTCTGGGCGTGCCACAGGATTATGCCGAGGCGGTGAAGTGGTACCGCAAAGCGGCTGAGCAGGGCAATGCTCAAGCGCAAAAAGATCTTGCAGCGTTGTACGCGAGCGGTAAAGGTGTGCCAAAGGACAATGCCGATGCAATGGAACGGGGTGCGAATGCAGATTTCTTCGAAGCGGCAAAGCGCGGCGATCTGCCTGCCGTTAAAAGCTTCATTGCCAATGGAACCGATGTCAATGCAAAAATGGATGACGGCGTAACCGCGTTGATGGTCGCCTCTGAGAAAGGCCACAAAGAGGTCGTGGAGTTGCTGCTCGCCAGGGGGGCCGACGTCAATGCAAAGGGAAATGACGGTACAACCGCGTTGCTGGTTGCCTCCGGGAAGGGCCGCAAAGCGATCGTGGAGTTGCTGATTGCCAAGGGGGCCGACGTCAATGCAAAAATGAATGACGGCTCAACCGCGTTGACATATGCGTCCAAGAATGGCCACAAAGAGGTACGGGAGCTACTCACCAGGGCAGGAGCAAAATAATCTGAATGGGTGAAATAGGTGAATGGGCGCAGAGCGGGCGCCTGAAAACAGGACCCGGATATTATCGGCATAAAAGCAATAGGATAGCAACGATACTCGCTGGGCCGGTCAAATTCCTGGTTTGAAGGCTATCTTCTCGACGCACGTGTCGTCCCGGCGTTTTTTTGGAAGCAACATTTTATGGCAAGATGTGGGCACCCAGTGTCCCTGGTTTTTCTCAGTCCGCAAGCAGGTGACGACTATTTCTCACTTCCCAATAAGAGGATCAGGAAGCATTCGTGTTTGCGGAACGGAATGGAGTTTTCTTCTCCAGAGATGCATAAGCGATTGATTTTACTTGGCACACGATCCTAATTCACCACGTTGAAATATCAGGTATTGCGCTTGGGCTTTTTAAACATTTAAACCAGCATGGCTTTGTCTTGATCTGCGCATCACCCGATGATCGCTGGGTTCTTAATGCTTCTCCCTACCAAACTCGGATGCAATATACAGATGGCCTACCGATATGGTTTTGAACTTCGCCTCACGACATTTGCAAAATATGAGTTGCTCTTTTTTTCCGTTTACCAATTACCAAAGATCAACGGACCAGGTAAATCAGAAAAGACTTGTCAACTATCTTTGCTTAATATATTGAAATAACCTCTCGATGTGGGAGTTCGTGACGCCATCGGACGCCCGCAGGTTAGAGTACCCATTTGCGCGTTGGAAACTTGGAGAACTTGCGGCGTTCTGGCAATACACAGACATCATACAATAACGTGCGCAAGCAGGAACCGGTCACCCACAGTCATCGGCGAACAGCGGCGACGCTTATTTACTCGCTTCCGATCTCGCGTTGCTGTTCCCCAGAAGAAAGGAGATCAACATGCTCAGACCCAAGACCTTCATCTGCAATGTTGTAGTGATTTCGTTGATCGTCGGTGCGTTCGTCCTCGGATGTGCTACCGTTCGTGCGGACCAGCCTCATATGCAGGCTGCCCTGGCGTCCCTTCGGGATGCAAGGCATCAACTTGAGATCGCGGAACACAACAAAGGTGGTCACCGAGAACGTGCAATTGAACTTATTGACAGCGCAATCGATCAAGTCAAGAAAGGAATTGAGTACTCCCGCTGATTAAGGGGCTTATTTTCTCTTGCGATTTGACATTCAAGGGTCTTCCGGCAAACGCGTACCAGGATAATTGAAAACAACAAGTGGACATGGCAGACTCCGCATTGTTTGAGACCATTCGAACAATGCGGAGGATTTCCAAACCATGTTTACATCGATACTTTAACACGCTTATGGGCTGAAGGGCATAAAGCACAGAACTATATGCAAAGCGCGGATTTCCATGAGGGGCAAACGCCAATTGAGCCGATTTACGCAATTATACGACTTCGACAGGTCATGCGAACCCGGATTTACCGTCTGCAAGCCAATTTCTCGACCTAACCCCTGCCAAAAATCCGACTCTCTGAATATAGTAAGCAAGATCAGGATATACACGTACGGCAAGTGGATTGTGATACGAGGCTCTCTCTTCCGCATCACCACTTCTCTCCATCACCGATCCCCCCCTCCGCATTAAATTTTTTCATTGACATATATCGTTACGATATATATTTTAGCGATACCTTAGAGCGGCTGTCGAAACAAGACCGGGCAAAATCCCGTTAAGGAGGCTATACATTATGGTGATTAAAGGGAAGCTGGCATTGATAACGGGGGCCTCCAGCGGAATAGGGGAAGCCACGGCAAAAGAGTTCGCAAGTAAAGGGGGGCGAGTCATTCTCGTGGCTCGGTCGGCATCCCGCCTGCAGCAGGTTGCCTCTGACATTTCCGCGTCGGGAGGCCGGGCTGATTACTATCCGGTGGACCTGGCGATACCAGATGCCGTGGGCGAACTCGCCTCCAAAATCGTCCGTGACGCAGGAACTGTAGATATCCTGGTCAACAACGCAGGGGCCGGCCGCTGGCTGACGATTGAGGAAACCGGTGCTCGTGAACTCGAACAAATGATGGCCCTGCCCTATTTCGCCGCGTTCAACCTCACGCGGGAATTGCTGCCGCACATGCGCCGGCAAGGCAGCGGCCATATAGTCAATATCGTTTCCGCAGCAGGCCGCCTGATCTGGCCCGGGGCCGCAGGATATACAGCGGCGCGCGCCGCTATGGCCGCTTTTAGCAAGACCCTGGAGACTGAAACTCATGGGTCGGGGATACACGTTACTCTCGCGATGTTCGGCAAGGTGGCCAGTACCTATTGGGAGCATAACCCCGGCAGCGAGGAACGGCTTCCCAAGGTAAATGCGTATTTACCCACGCTGACAACACAGCAGGCGGCGCATGCGGTTGCTGCAGCCGTTGAAAGGGAATCCCCCCTGATCGTATTGCCGCGTGTCTTCAGGTTCCTTTTCCTGCTGAATGCGCTGTCTCCGAAAATGACGAGCCGGGTGTTGCGCTGGGGGAGGAGAACAGGGGCGGGGAATTGGTGAATAGGTGAGTGGGTGAGTGGGTGAGTGGGCGAGTGGGCACAAGAGAGCGGGAGACGCATGGCGCGCGGTGACAAATATTGTTTTTTCAGATTCACCCATTCAGACGTCAACCACCTAAACAACCGTCAACATTTTCCATGACCCGCCTCAAAAGTTGCGTCTCTGCGCACTACGGGCAACTCCTGCCAGGGAAGGGGGAAAATGACCCCGAAAATCAAATTTTGGCCCTGTTATTTCAACTGCTTACCGTGAAGAAAAGCAGGTGAATAGGTGAACAGGTGTGTGCGTGAATAAAAGTTTCCAATTCTCGATAGTATGAAGAATTGTCCCTGCCCGAGCCCTTTTCAACTTTTCACAACTCAAAGCCATTGGACTACCTGTAAGTTACCGGTTTGAACAATCCCGACACCTCTCCTGTCAAACCGGGTTTTTCCGCATTCAGACGAAGCACGGGAGCGCCTTTTGAGAAATCGAGCTTTTTCATGTTGATCCAAAAGTTGTTCCTTGGGACGGTGTGGTCCAAATAGATCCTTTTGTTTGTAAGATCGTAAAGGGATGTCCAGAGGGTTGGCCAACCAGGTAAAGCACCATCGGGTGAAGGCGCTACGGAGCCAAATGGTTCAACCTCGCAGCGGATTGCGCTTAACAGGTAAGAGACGGCATCGGCGAGGCTGGATGGCTTGGGCAAGGTTAGCAGAAATGCCGAAGCTCTCACAAAGCGGCTCACGGGGTCGACGTCGCCAGGCAACGGGTAGCCAATTGCGTTTCCAAAGTACATGTAGTACGGCAGGTATTGCAACTGGATATCCAGGGTAGGTTCGTTGGTAAGAACTGTGGTCGGGGTGGACCCGTGATAGACCGTCATCTGGCTGTTGACAAACTCGATCACCGCTGAGTCGCCACTCGCATCCTCAATGGCAATGTGTATTGGCCATATAGTACCCACGAGGCTCTCAGGCACCAACTGGAATTGCCCCATGAGATTCAAAGCTTCTGAAACATTAGCCGCGTTGTCGAGAAGAAACTCTCCATATTGTCCCAGGGAGACCCCCGGCCTTTGATCTCGAGTCTCGTACTCCGTGCCGTATAGATAGAGGCAGTGAAAGGCTAATCCCCGTGTGTTGATCCCATCGCTGGAATAATAAGGTGTGCCCGCTCCGACGACGACACTGCCGTACCTGGAAGTCCAATTAGCCGAACCGGCGCCGGCGTAGCCGTTTTTCCTGATTCCTTTCGGAAAGACATAGAACGTCGCAAGATCGTCCGTTGCCAGGTCCATATTGCGCGCTACGAGCATCGCCTGGCCATTGTTATTCCAAAAAATGCGCGTACAGGCATCGCCTTTGGAAAAGAGTAGAAATGCCGCTAAAGCAGTCAAAACGATCGATAGTCCAAAACAAGGTCTTGCCATGTTCACTCCGTCCGTTTGTGGTTATAAGTTATGGCCTTCTATCATCGGCATCGATAATGATGATGGTAGAGCAGCCATAGTTCCACGCTGAGAGTTTAGCAACGGCGCATGCACTATCCAATTGAACGCCCCCGCGCGATGCGAAAACGGGCTTATGAAAGGCATGCGCCATCACGGATACCACACCGGGAGATCGTGTCTTGTGCTTGCCGTAAAATGAAGGCATCCCGCACCCCCCCCTCCCAGGAGCATTTCGACCATGACATCAGGGTCTTTAATGCCTCCAGAGTGTAATCGGTAAGAGCATAGTGCGGCTTTAAGTAAGTTATCGTTGGGAGATCGGATTTCGGCGGTCAGAAGATCTGCACGACCGCGGTCAGATTCCGGTTTGGAGGCTATTTTCTCGAAGCACGAGACTTAGTGGCGGTTTTTTTGAAAGGAATATCCTGGTGGGAGAAATGCGGTTCTAAAGAAAATAGAGGCCCTTTTTACCCCCGGTTTATGCGGTATCTACCGAGTAATTTCACCACCCACGCAACGATGTTGGTAAAGGATAGCTTGGATCTCCCATTCTGGCTCCCGCATTCTGGACACTTCGCTTTTTTTCTTTGTTGAGATTCACATGCTTAAATCTCCCTTGCCGGGCAAATCCAAACATTTTTCCAACCGATGATTGCAACACAGGGTTACTCAGCAGAAGTGCGGTTTTCAGCGTCAAATAAAGTGGGACCAAAATCAGGATTGCCCCAAGTCCGGACGCAACACATTCCTGCCGTCTACAGTCACCAAAGTTTCGGCGGCAGCTTATGCACGCGTACTGAGCGAAAATCGACATTCATCAAATATACATCCCTTATTTTCTTGTCTTCACCGAGTGTCTTGTCAGCGATCGAATTATCGACACTCCGTGCGGCCAGGACAGTAGAAAATGACACATGAGATCCTTTGCTCTTCCCATTCTTTTTTCTAAAGGTGAAGAGGATGCTATTTGAATGAGTTTGGGGGGCAATTTGCGTAAATTCTTGAATCTTTTTTATCTTATCCCGATCCCCATAATTTGACCATTGAGATATATTAGCGATGTCGCCTAGCTCGATGTGGCCTCCTTCACTGGTATAAATACATTCATAATCGCCGTCCGTGCCATCCTGCACCTTTGGTGGGCCAATGTGTGCGAGATAAAATGTTTTTTCTCCTCTATTATAGAGAGTCAGCGTGACATTTATATCTATGTCGCTCCCGTGCTCTATCGGATCTATTACCGCCTCCAGGCCATCGTTCAGTTTAATTGTCATAATTTGACCTTCGGCATAAAACTGGATTGACATAATAACTACAGCAGTAAGTACAACCAAACCGAAAAGTAGCAAGGCCAGGCTTATGTATCGATGATTTTTCACAGTGGCCTCCAAAGAAATATCCAGACGAACCAAACTGCCTTACCCGGAATAATGCTTCAACTTGACCCCCAACAGGAGCCGAACCGCATTTCCGGGTCGGATTCCATCCGAAAAAGCTCTTGGAATGACGAATGTCCGTAAATCATATGACATTCCAATCAAAACCCACAAGAAAAAATGCCGATCAGACCAATTTGGGCAATTTGAGGACATACCACCATCTCCGCAGTTAATAGCTCGCTTCCCGCCCCTCATGGTGTTGGGGAGGCTCAGGCGAAGATGATGCGATAGTAACGGGCGAGTGAAAAAGCTGACGCAACATGCACGTACCACTTTCGTGCAAGGTAGACCGCTCTTGCGCCAACCTTTACAAGTCGCCTCATTATCGAAAAATCAAATGTTGGTCCCGTTATTTCAATTACTTACCGTGAAGAAAAGCAGGTGAATGGGTGAATAGGCGGGTGTGAGAAGAAAAGTTTCCAATTCTCGGAAGTATCGAGTAATTGTCTCGGGGTGAGCCCTTTTCAGGAATATAACGAAAAATCACTCATGCATATCCTTGTAGCAGGCACGCCAACCACTGAAAGTAAGGCTCGCGGTTACCGAGTCGCATCCACCTCGTCGTTGGGCATTTCGACTCTCCAGAATGTAATGCTCGACAGAGACAGAGAACCTCTGAGGCGGATACGTCTGAGCCCAGCGTACAGCCACCCTTCGGTTCCATACGTACTGGCAACATCATCAGCGATCGAGATTCGTGCATGGATCCACCCATCGGTCCTTACATCTCCCGAAATGGCAACCGACCATTCGTCATCGCTGGTTTTTCCCGGGGCACCGCCGTAAGGTTTGTAGCAAAGCCATGCCTCCCGTTGTCCAGCTCCGTCCCGAGTCGACAACCCAACTCTAAGGTAAAAAAGACTCTCATTAGCAAAGCGAATGAAGAACTCTGCGAAATTGCTTAGGCTAAGTGTTTGGTCAACCGTGAAGTCCATAAAGTACCGGTCGGAGTGAATGATTCGCAAAGCCCCGGGTTCCGGCGCATCCGTCGACATAGAGAATGCAGGTGCTTTACCGTTCTCGCCTTGGGTACGGATATGCCACCCGTGTTCGCCAGGCGAGGCGGGAAGGTAGTCAAAGCTTAGTATTCCGAGTCGATAACGGGCAGCGGTTTTCCTACGAAGGCGGCCGATGCGCCCGAGAAGGGAGCCAAGCACCAAGGCGGCAAGAGTCGAGACTGCGTATAGCCAGAATGGTATTGGTTTACTCCTGATCGCTGACACAGTATTCCAAATGACAATAACTATTGTTATCGTGCCAGACAGCACAGCTATTATGCGTTCAACTTTTGTCATTTCCCTTCGTCCCCCGTATGTAGTCGGTATCGGTAAGAACTGGAGCAGAGAGTCAGAAAACATAACCGACTCTCCTGTCCGCCGGACCCAGTCAACAAGTCGTCTGGGCCACCCACGGAAAAATGACCTCAAAAATCAAATATTGGTCCTGTTATTTCAATTGCTTACTGTGACGGGCTACTGAAGTATATCGGTACTATCGAGTAATTGTCACGGCTTTTAAACTATGGCATGAGCCACCGCCGTACGCCATTGGTTTTCTGTATGATAACGTCCTTTATCATACATAAAGTTGACAGACTATTAAAATGCTACCAAGGTCGATGTGCTATGCTTGGAACAAGGTTATGCTTTCATGACCTTGTTCCAATCTATGTCAAAGCCTGCCGCTTCTAGCTCTCGACCAAGGGCTTGTTTCCATCCCCCGGAACTATCGAAGGCTTGCCATACCACACCAGCAAAATCAGTCGGTAGTTCCATCGTATTATCAGTAATCAACGTGCAAACCTTGGCACGGCCAAGACGTCCAATGAAATACCCAAGTTCCAAAAGAACATTCTGACGGGGCCGAGGTCTTGGCGTATCCCCAATTTTACAACCCGTGTCGTCCGGCGTTAGCAGAACAATTGCAAAACCAACTTCACCGTGAGCCTCGACCTTTTCGATGATTGTTCGACCTTGACTCGGCTGTTCGTGTAAAATAATGGCCTGGAAGCCAATTTTCTCAAGAAACCGAGCGACTGCTTCCCGAGCGCCGTCGTCATGGCCGTGAACAATGAAAGCCTTTCGAGAGATCGTTTGGGCCGTGGTTTCCGCACCCACACCTGACACAGATTGCCCGTGCGCAGTAATTTCGGACTGTAACCAGGCAACAGCTTGGCGCAAGATTTGGATAGACTGGTCTTTGCCTTCGCTCACATATTCGCGTGCCTCGAGTGTATCATCATGATACCCGGAACCGCCCCTACCGCCCCAGTCTGGTGCCATCCGCACCGTGACAGGGCCGTTATCAAGTTCAGCTGCACGTTTGTACCTGTTGTACTCAACCGTACCGTGTCCGAAAACTGACGACAGTACCCCTTCAATATTGATTTCCAGGGCTTTAACTTCATTACTCCAGCGTTTTTGAACGGTTTGAGGATCGAACGCTTGAATTTCTTCAATGAGTTTTTCGAGGCGGACAATGCCATATTGCATTTTTTCCATAGTCAGGACTGCCATCTTGGGTTCCCGATACGTTGTGCGCCGAGCCATAATATCTCCCTTAACCTATGTTTGAGTTGCTTCCTAGGGGGCATCGTCGAGACGTGCCAGTCTAGCGAGATTGAGTTTTTCCCTCAGCCTAAAATCGGGTTCCTGATCGCCCTCTAGGACATCTAAAATCTGCGGATATAAACTTGGCTCAATAGCAAAATGCTCATGTGATACGAGTGCCGACAGGGTTCCCAAGAGATTGCTGTATCCATAAAACTTATCTCCCGCCAGAAACCCGCGCGCGGTCCTCAGTGCATCTATGGTTCTCCCCATGCGGTGAAGCGCGAGAAATACAAAGTAAGCAACATCTGCAAACGGAGAGTCCTTACGCAAATGGCTCAGCAAATATTGCTCCAGGTTGTCTTTATCAGGGCCGGTCAGGGCCTCATAGGTCCTGACCAAGCGTTCCAAGTTGGGGGATGATATATGTTCCCCCTGGTCTTTTCTCCACAAGAGTTCCGGCACTTTGCCAACTTGCGTCACACCATAATTGGGCTCGCTTTGAAGTCCAACGTTTAGACTTCCCAAGCCGCCCCGGTCTCGTCCACAAGCCGCATAGTTCCGCTTTTCTTCTTTCAGAATCGCCTCACAAGCGTCAATGGATTTTAACCCAGGTGTGTATGTCCATTGCATAATCGGAGCTTGAGGATCGGTGTGGCCACGCTGCCTGAAAAAGCTGAAGTCGCCACTTTTCAAACTTCGCAATAGATTTAGAAAGGTGGTTTTGCGGATGGGTTTATCAGGTGTTTCGATAATAATGTTATTAATCCTATATTCATTGCCGAATTGATCTGTGATACCAAGCGTGATGCATATTGGATTGCCCTGATCCGCTAGTTTGCCGCGCGTCATTATATGTATTGATGCCGTAGTTGTTCCATGAGGTTGCACTGGATGTTTAGAGCTGTGGTAAGAAGTTCCTTCTACAGGAAGACTTGCTTCGGCGCGTATAATCCTAACTTTCGGTTTTATGAGACTGACCTTAACAATTTGGATGGGAGCATTTACAATATTAGTCACTTGAATATCAACAACTATTTGTGAACAACAGCTTCCGTCTTGCTGCTTCGCTAAATGCCACCAGCGTTGCCGATAAAGCGGCACAAAACGCAGAACACGGGATACTCCGAATGCTTTCTGATGAATTATCTTGGCGGCTATAATAACTGCTACAAATGAAATAATAATCAAACATACAAGTATCCAATTATAGACATTCGTGGATTTGGATAAAAAGTTTATAATGCCTCGAAACGCGTCAGCAAGTATGGGGAACAGTCCTAAAAAGTAGGCGCTGGGCGTTGCTATTATTAATGAAGCAATTACTTTGCTCCAGACGGGATCATGCCAGAGTTTTTTAAACAATCTTTTCAAGAGATCCATTTACGCAAGCCTTGCAGCTTCAGCGGCAACATGTCCGGCAAGTGCCGTGACAAAGGTCTTGAGGTCGGTCATGGACGACAGCGCGGAAACCTCGCCCGTTTGGGCAGCGCTCCGGGGAGATGCGAGAATTGAGGCGGTCGTGTAGAGCTGTTCTTGCACGAGCCTTTGACACAGAAGATCGTACCGCTTGAGGTAGGATGCGCCTATGAATTCCTTGAATATCGGGAAGTGCGGCGACCTGTCTTTGACCGCCGCTCGAGACTTGGGAGCATCTTCAACCAGCATCAGCCAACCGACAAAGGGGCGCGGCTGTTTGCCGAAAGCCTCTTCCCGGTATGCCGTCCAGAGATCGTGCGCCGAGCCAATAGCCTCTTCGGTCCGGTTGTTGAAATTCTTCCCGAAGGATGGGCCGACTTGGCTTTTCAGCTCAATGACCGCGATCAGCTCGCCTTTGTGGATTACGAGAAGGTCCCATAGTTTTGTCGGCCGGAAGTAGCCCGGAAGAGTCAGCACGGCGCGTTTCTGGTAGATCGCGGCGTGAGCAAGTCCGTTCGCGCGTACAATGTCGCGCACCAAGGCTATAAAGCCGTCCATATTTTTGCCGGCCGTGACCCCTGCCCGCTCGCCCTGGTCGGCTTTGCCGGATTCGATCTGCTTTTGCCGGGCGGCTTCACGGTTTCCCCAAAAGGCTTGCACGGCCTCGCGGGCCTTGCGTTCATAATCGACAAGATCAAGAGCCATCTATTCCCCATTGCCTCCCAGGGCCGCGCGTTCGCCGCTGCTCAGTCCATACAGCTTAAAGGCGGCCTGGTTGCAGGCCGGCAAATCCCGCTTTTCGGCCGCTTCTTTCAATTCCTTCCGCAGCCCATCGGGCACGTCATGCCAATGAGGAAGCCGGATGCGCCTCAGATATTGCGCTTGAAAGCGCAAGAATCCCCCGTGCATTTTAGTCGAGTACGTCGCCACAAAAAGCCGGGTGACACCTGAAAGAAGCACCGCTTGCAAAGCACGAAGGTCCCACGCTTCGGACGTGACGTAGTACAGGTTATGGTGCGGGTATAGCTTGCCGGGCTCGAAAACGATATGCGCTTCGCCCTTGATGTCAGGGATGAGAAGTTTTTGTTTTTTGGCGATTGACGGGGTGATGCGGTCAATGGTGCGGTACCAGTTCGACGGGGCTTTTTGCGCGCAGTGACGTCCGGCTATTATCGCCTTTCGCGCCTCGAGATAACGCCGCAGGCGCGGGTAGTTTCGGAGATCGACGAGAGGGCCGTCATTCGTAAAGGGGTTGATAACGCCCTGCCCCCTCCACCTCACCTCACCCGACAGGATGTCGCGGGTTGTCACCAGGGGCAACTTGCGATCCGGTTCCACATCAAGCGCTTCGAAATCTCCGATGAAAGCCTTATCCGCCCCGGTCGCAACGCCAATGCCGACCTTGCAGGCCGCTCCCTCAAGAGTTGGGTAGCGTTGTTCAAGGCGCCGGATGAGCGCCATCTGATCCGGCGATTCAAGCAACCATGGTTCCGTCCCGTTCGTGACGCGCGGCATCTCGCGCACCGCCCTGCTCTCTATTGGCAACTTGTTGGCCCGCAGTTCTTCGGCAAGCCTTGCGAGCGTCGCACGGTCAATCGAAGGACGATGCGCGACGCGCGTCGCGCCCGGTTTTTTCCGGCTGATGATCGTGATTGCCGGATAGGCGATCACCTCTTTATGAAAGGCAGGTGTGTCCACCATATTGACATATATTTTTAAATGGAACTTCTCGGATACAAGGTTTCTCAGAGGTCCACCGTAGCGGTTTTTCATCCAACGGTCCGCGCAGATGAAGCCCAGACTCCCGCCTTCGGCGAGCATCAATAACGAGCGCTCAATAAATGGGATATAGAGGTCTGCCCGGTCATACATGGTAGGGTACTGGCGCCGGTACTCGGCCAGCAACGGCGCTGGTATCAGCTCCTGACGCACATAAGGGGGATTGCCGACAATAAAATCAAAGTAACCTTCAGGCGGTTTAAGAAGGAAATCACCCTGCATAAGCCAGCGATCCGCAAGAGCGGCTGCGGAGCCGGCTGCAATCCCCTCGTGTTTGACCCGTTCAATAACGGCTCGACGTGTCGCGGCGAAAGTTTCCCGGTGCAGCTCCACGGCTCTGAGAGCCCCGCTCAGGCCATCAACGATTGATTCTTTGTTTTTTGCGGCTTGCCAACTGCCAAGCAGCCGGTCCACGACCGGAAGCAGGAAATCCCCTGCTCCGCAAGATGGTTCTAAAAGGCGCCTTTGATAAAGCGGCTGATCCTCTGTGTATCCAATAAGATCAAGGATGAAATCGACAACTTCGACGCGTGTAAAAATGGCACCACGCGCTTCGATTCCTCCCTGCGTGGCCAACGCTTCAACTGCGGCGGAAACTTTTGAGGGTGTATTAAATATAAGCTGCACAGGACAATAGCCCTTCGCCGATTGCGAGGGTTCCCGCAACCTTTTTATAATAGGCCGTCAATATTCTAAGCGCACTGTTCACCGGCAATGAATTTTATAACGCCCGTTTTCAATGTTTGCGTCCTGTATTCTATCCCTTTCACTTTATCAAATACGACATTCAAAAGCATTTTACCAGATAATCAAGAGACTAGCTCGCCAATCGGCCGAATTCGGCGGCTGGGTGTTGCTCCTCAATCTTACCGAGCCGGTGCTGGTCTTGGTCATTCGGTAACGCCAGCATTTCTCAAAGAGCGAAGGGAAGCGGGTCTCACTCATTTACCTTTTGGCGCTACCCTCAGCAGGTCTGGAAAAGCGGTACCACCCTTCGTCGCACGAGGATCATACGAAATCCAGGCGGCCCTTCCAGTGGTGAGGACCCTGCTTGAGCGGAGCGTGAGACTTCGGAAACGATAATTTTTGCTTTTCCATTCCAGAACTTTACTTGATAAATTTAAATATCTTTCATCCGGCGACCCGCACACGCTGATATGGTCCAGGTAGATTCTCTCCCCTTTGTCAGTTGTAAGATAGCCTTCGACTTCAAACCGGGAGCCGTCGGCGAGCAGGAAAAGGCCCGCCTTATCTTGATCGAAAGGCAATCCAAACACTTCTATGAACAGCTCGCTCCAATCGGAGGCCGTTATCATGGGCTTTTCCGGTTTTACTTCCAGCCACTGAGGCGTCAAGGTCATTCCTGACGAGACGAGCACCTCCTGGTAAAAGGCAATGTCATGATCTAGGAACAGGAACAAAACGACGTAGCCAACCGCCGCCGCTGTAAGGGTACCGATTATTAGTATGGGTTTGAGCTTCATCAACTACTCCACGGTCCGCCTTGTCGGAACCACCGAGGCCGGCGAGAGAACACCATCACGGCGTAGGATTAGAATCCAAATCAAATGGCCATTTGTCACGTGTGCGTGGGTACCAGTTCTTTTTGACAACGTACCCGAACCTATCCAGGTTGTCTCGGAAATCCAATGGAGAGATGACAGGTGGCTGAGGTCGAATCCCAAACATTCGACCGGTGGCCTGCTCCAAGGCATCCCGGATTTTCGTGACGCAACTATTTTCAGGACTCCACTTTGGATTGTCCGCCTTATCCTGCTTGATTACTTTCACCAGCAGAGCCTGTTCCTCAGGTGTTAGATCCAGTTCCTGCCCGACAGCGTCCCGGAAGTTATTCTTCGCTAGGTACTTTGTGGTCTCTATCCCTTCGTCCCAACCTTTTTCGGTGAAGGTGTATGTGGTGCCATTTATATTGATAGCCGTGTGTCCAAATGACGACCTAAGGTATCCCACGGGATCGAACGTCAGGACTTCCGTGATCCTCGGCTGATCGGATTTTCCGTTAGAATCTAACACATCCATATCTGCGTTGTTATTCCTACTGGTATTTGTATCCTCCAGAGGTTGATTTTTTATTGCGCCGACTTCGGGTGAATCGGGTGCTGGAGCGGGCGAAGCGTCCCTGTCCCGGAGGGTGGAGGTCTCGGCCGACGGCCCTGCCGGGTTCGCCTGCTGTTCGGGCGGCTGAGGGAAAAGGATTCCCTGTGCGATCTCGCGCTTCTGCGTGTCGGTGGGGATTTTGCCGTTATTATTTTGCCGCCAGTCGTCGAGCGCCTGGCCGAATTTACTTACGAACCCGTTCCACTTCTGCTGGTCGGGCAAAGAGGTTGATTCGGGCAGCACCGGTGGATAGTGAACAGTGAGCGGTGAACAGTGAACAGAAAAAGAAAAAGACAATAATTTCTATCGGTCCTGTCGCCACGTGAGAAACAGTGAACAGTGAGCTGAAAAAGACTTCACGCGACGCGAGGTGAAGCATCCAGTTCTCTGCTCACTGTCCACTATCCCTATCCACCAGGTCATTGAATTGCGACACGGGCATGGCGCCGTAATACTGCATGAGATTTAGTTTCGAGAAAGCCTCCCGGTCCGTGGCGCTCATGCCGTTAAGCTGATTGTAAAGATTACTTGTCTCCTGAGTTGCCGGCGGGTCCCAGGCTTTCCAGGCGTTTAAGTTGATCGCCTTGTCTACCTTGTCACGTGAGTGAGGGCGGAAGGGATGGTATATGTGCGAACCTTCTATTCCATCGTAAGGGCCGGTTTTAAGAGCGTCCGACAAAGAAGGTCAGTCTCTGATAAGTAAAGAGTGCAGGCTTACCCCTCTATTTCACAGTTGGCGCATCACTATAATGAAAAATAGCGCCTAGGTATGTCACTGCAAAGACCTCGGATCCCGAACCAGCCCAAACAGAACGGACGTCCCACGCTGCATCGCTTGCCATAAGGGACCAGCTTGTTCCATCGTAGTGGAGAAGTGTGCTGTCTATTCCCACGGCAAAGACATCTGTCGCTGAACTGCCAGAAACCGATAAGGGAAACACTCCTTTGCCGCCAGACATGGGGGACCAGCTCTTTCCATCGTAGTGGATAATGGCGCCATGGCCTCCAACCGCAAAGACATCTGCGCCCGAGCTTCCCCAGACCGATGACAGGTGCCCCCTTGCGCCGCCCGCCATAGCGGACCAGCTCTTTCCATCGTAGTGGACAATGACGCCGCTTAGTCCCACGGCAAAGACATCAGACCCCGAGCTTCCCCAAACGGACTGGAATTCCACCGTTGTGGCGCCTGGCATGGGAGACCAGCTCTTCCCATCGTAGTGGAAAATGGCGCCGCTATCTCCCATGGCGAAGACATCCGACCGCGAGCTTCCCCAGACGCAGGAGAAGTCCTGCAATGAATCGTTGGGCATTTCAGACCAGCTCTTTCCATCGTAGTGGACAATGGCGCCGTCTCTGCCTACGGCAAAGACATCCGACCCCGAGCTTCCCCAGACGGATAAGAGACCCTCCGTTGTGGCGCCTGTCATGGGAGACCAGGACTTTCCATCGTAGTGGACAACGGCGCCGTCTCCGCCAACGGCAAAGACATCGGACCCCGAGCTTCCCCAGACGGATGCGAGCCATTCCGGTGTACCGCCTGACATGGCCCAGCCCTTTCCATCGTAGTGGAGAATTGTGCCGTCATCTCCTGTAGCAAAGACATCGGACCCCGAGCTTCCCCAAACGGAGTGGAGGTTTTGCGTTGTACCGCTCGTCATGGCGGACCAACTCTTTCCATCGTAGTGGAGAATTGTGCCGGCTTCTCCTGCGGCAAAGACATCGGACTCCGAGCTTCCCCAAACGGAGTGGAGGTTTTGCGTCGTACCGCTTGTCATGTAGGACCAGCTCTTTCCATCGTAGTGGACAATGGCGCCTTTATCTCCCACGGCGTAGACATCGGACCCCGATGTCCCCCAAACAGAGGAATACTGAATCCTCGTAACCATCGTGTCATGCCGCGTCCACCGGCCTGCCTCGGCATTTATGCAGCCAATTACCAGGATCGCGCAGGCGCCAATCAGCAGTCCTGCAACACAACAACTATTCCTTCTCCTTCGCATGAGACGCATCTCCCTTCCGGTCTTATGGAAGCATGGCGGCTTAAACGTGATCCGGTTTATCAGAGACATAGAACCAGGCTCTCCCTTCGAGTTTATCGTGTAAGTCATTTTCGACGGAATATGGCAGCCATATTGGCAACTTTTCGAGCCCCTTTCGTGACAGCATGTAATAACCGGAAGCCATAGCGGCGCATAGGCATTGCCGCATACATCTCTGCTTGCGTTTTCCGTTAGAATCTAACACATTTATATCTGTGTTTACCTTTCTCCCGGTATTTATATTCTGCTGAGCTGGATTTTTTATTATGCCGGCTTCCGAGAGGGCGCCGAGTTGACGCCACTGCCGGAGGGACCTCTATGCTCCGCGCGGCGCGCCGGCCCCGCTGCGCCGGGGTGTCGAGATAAATACCAGCAGGCTATTAACGCAAATATCTACGTGCTAGAGTCTAATGCGTTTGAATCTGATCAATTCGGCCGGCACAACAGGGAAAAGGAGCAGGATATGCTGCAACTCATCGTTCTTTTTATTGCTTTACTTTTACCCGTACCGAGTCACGCGGACGCCATCGACGAAGCTCTGGCTCGGGCCGGTTTTATAGAAAACATGAAGCCCGATCTTAGAGCTTATTGGGAAAAATGCAGCAGTGGAGACAGTGACTCTTACGTAGTTGAACGGCACGAAGGCTCGATACGTATAGTTCGAAAATCACTTACTGATAAGCCGAAGCCCGAGTTTTCGACCAGGAACATAAAATACGTATGGATTAATCAAGGGGAGTTTGGCGGCAAACTGTTTGTAATTTGGCCGAATAAACACAAGAAAGTACTTCTTAGAGAAAACATAAGCTCGATTATCCAGGTTGGAGAATTCCTGTATGTTTTTACTGGCTTACGCCACAATTTCGATAGGGGAGCAGTCTACAGGATTTCCAATTTCGAAAAGGAGCCGGAAGTTTCAAAACTAACATTGTTGCCTGGAGACCCTCTTGCCTTGCAGGATTCCCGATATAAAGAGGCAGACTTTATCATTATCACCAATGAGAGCCTTCTATCATTAACTATCAGCAATGAATACTTAAACATAATCTCTCATCATCCCCTCTGGGAAAACCTTCTGCCCAACAGCGCCGTTCAAGCGGGAAACAGGGTACTGGTCGGGATGTGTCCAGGTGTTTCAGTCGTTGAGTTTTACAAAGGGTACTACTTAAAGAGTATAAAGATGTATGTTCCGGAAAAACCCGAATAATCGGACAAAGTCCTCCACTTTTACGATAACGCCGATGCAAAATGCAATGACCGTTGCAACGCTGACCTGAAGAAAACCTGTAATGTAAAGCGCCTCGTTCCAGCCTATTGAAGCTTGATCACATAGACATGATCGTCTTTACCGGGAAAAAAGAAACGATGCTCCATCTTTGAGTTTATCATATAATCGATTTCAGGAGGTTCTTCGGCAATGGGATATTCATAATCGTCCGGGCTTCGATGCATGGAACCCTCTGTCTTATTCTGCGTCCCGTGTGTGTGGGCGTGAGCTACCTCTTTGTATCTGGTGTTAGGGTCGATCTTGTCCCATTCTTGTCTTGAGTTGGTGGTTACGGAATGGTGTGGGTCTGTTATTGAGTTAGGTTTAACAAACACGAAACCGTTACCGTCCGGCGCCTGCCGATTTGCACAAGGAGGAGCTAAGAGCACCTGCTTACCGGAAGCGATGTAAGCGAGGGCATAGGTAATCAAACACTATCAGGCAAGTGTCAAAAACCCGCTGTCATCGCCTCTTGGAAGAAGCGGGGGATGCCTCCATTTTCCTGTACTCCAGCATATCTTGAATTTCCGCCATCTCTTCGGCGTAGATACCTGTGGCTTCGCGCTTCTGTGAGGATGGGTCGCAGTATTTTCTCAACTCCGGGTTGGTTTCGCGACAGTACTTCCTTAACTCGGAAATCGTTTCATCGATATACCGGACTGGGACCAGTCCCAGACAGCGGATGACTCCAAAGTCGAATGGATCCGGATGGCCGTCGGATTCGATGCTCCGGAAAAAACGCAGGAGCAGGTCGTGGTCCTGGGTCATTCTGAGCTTTATAAAAGCAGGAGAGCCGTTATCGGGCCAAGGGAGCTTCTTGGATTCGAGGTCCCGAATATTGACTTGCCCTCTGTCGTCGAGCCTTGCCCAGATGAATAAGAAAATATCTTCGTCGTCTCCCCTGATCGCCGCAAGTTTAGGGCTCCATGTGACGAACTCCTCTATTTCATGCTTGGAAGCACCCACAATCTCTTCCTCGACCGCCCGCCACGAGATCACAAAATTGTTAAATGCCGCTGCTTGACATTTCGACCAGAGCGTGGGGACCTGACACGATGCAAGCTGCGGGGCCAAGACCAGCCCAAACACAACCAGGAGCAGATGAAGATACCGTCGTGCATTCATTGCGATACCTTTCGAGGCAGTAAATGAAAATAGGCATTGCCATCATTATTGCTGTTTTCCAGCAGCATCTGGTTCAACTGTTCATATGTAGGCTTGTCGGTAACAAAGCACCCCCAAGTAGCCCCGCCCTGGCCCGTGGCTTTGTCTAGGCCCGGATGGATCATTACTCCCCCCAGCACCGTACCGTCCTTGTACCTTATAGTGTTCCAGTCATCGGTATTTGACAAGGTCGGATTGCCCTTGTGCTTGTTGACGTCTAACGAGAAGTTGCCTGACAGCATTGCGCCAATCTCTTGCTTTATACCCGCGATACCGCTCTTCTCATCGATATGGGGACGAAAAGAAAGCGTATACTCACCCGGTCGAACTTTGCCGGTGTCGTTCGTAGTCGTCACATTGAATTGACCTCGAACCGCCTTCGGATTGTCACCGTTATCCATAGCCACAAAGTCATAACCTTTATCGCTGCGGGGGATGACCAATATATCGACGCGCGGAGCTGTAGGCCCCTTATTCTCCTGCGAGGTCCCTGGCGCTGCGTCTACTTTCTTGACGGCGTCCTGCTCAGAAACCATCTGATCGGGTTTACTGTTAGAATCTACCACATTTGTATCTGCGTCGGCATCTTTACTGGTATTTGCATCCTGCGCAGGTGGAATTATTATCGCTCCGAACTCAGACGAATCCGATGATCGAACGGGAGAAGCGTCCCTGTCGCGGAGGGTGGCGATCTCTGCCGGCGACCCTGCCGGGCTTGGCTGCTGTCCAGGCGGTTGAGGGAAAAGAATTCCCTGTGCGATCTGGCGCTTCTGCATATCGGTGGGGATTTTGCCGTTATTATTTTGCCGCCAGTCTTCGAGCGCCTGCCCAAATTTACTGACGAACCCGTTCCACTTCTGCTGGTCGGGCAAAGAAGTTGGTTCGGGCATCACCTGATAAAGCGGACTGCCGGGATCGGCAAAAGCCATTTTCGCCAGGTCTTTGACGGCACTAAGAGAGGCTTGCAGGTCAATGCTTTTAGCCGCCTGCGCCGCGTCGCCGGCGTGAATCTTCTTCTGTGTATCTGCCAGATCGTTGAACTGCGACACGGGCATGGCGCCGTAATACTGCATGAGATTTAGTTTCGAGAAAGCCTCCCGGTCCGTGGCGCTCATGCCGTTAAGCTGATTGTAGAGATTACTTGTCTCCTGAGTTGCCGGCGGGTCCCAGGCTTTCCAGGCATTTACGTTGATCGCCCGGTCCACCCTGTCATGAATCGAGGCATCGGTTTTATAGAGAGCGTCAAAGGCCGCCTTTCTTTGGGGATCGCTGTTAAATTCGGGCCAGGACGATACGGGATTTGGACCGGTTAGAGCATTGAATACGACTGAATTGTTGGCGCGGTCCGTCATTTGCTGAGCGCGAATCGCCTGCCCCGCCTGCTGTTGGTAATGGTTCACGTATAGTTGCTGCATCCCGGGATCGCCGGGGAAATCCCTTTGCGCCTGATCGGCTACGCCCTGCAATTGAGCACTGTAATTCCCGGCGATATTTTGAGCGCTCGGCACGCCGTTTGGCTCATACATCTGCGCGTGCTTATCGACATAGTTTTTGATGTATCCCAGCGCCTGCCCCGCCGTGGCGTCCGCGGGTATGCCGTTTAATGTGAGCTTGTCGGTGCCGCCGCCAAGAGCCCCCGCCGCGCTCGCGTTCGGATCGGCATGTAAAAGTGCCGTCGCACCTGAAAGTCCCTGCTGATGTGCAAGGTAGACTTCCCACGGCTGAGGCTGGCGGCCAAGGTCTTTGGCTAAAGCGGCCGTATTTTGCTTTGCCAGGGCTACGCCGAGTTGTACCTGGCGGTTGCTGTCGAATCGATCTTGGTCCGTGCCGCCTTGATCCGCCCAGGTACTATCAAGGTGCTGGAAGATCCCCGTGGCCGATGAGCTGCGGTTCTTCGTGGCCGGATTGGTCACGCCGCCTTCAGCGCTCCAGATGGTTAGCGCCGTGCCCGGATCGACTCCCTGGCGCTGCGCTTCGCCTGCTATCTGCTGCGCCATCGCCCCGCCCGTGACTTTGCCGTAAGCGTTTTGAGCTGACTGCAGGTCCTGGATGGGTTTAAAGAATTTTTCGAGATCGCCCTGGGCGCTTCCCGAAATGCGGCCGGCCGATACCTGATCCCGGTAGGTCTTCATCGCCCCGGTGAAATCGCCGGAGAGCGCCTGACGCTTTATGACGGCGCTCCAGAGCTTGTCGTTATTTTCGCCCAACTGATACCTGAAAACTTCCGAACTCCAGCCATGCTTCATGCCGTAATCGGCTGTCTCGTCGTCTATCCGGTCGCGTACGTTTTGAAGGCGCTGCGGATTATTCCAGTTCGCCTCGGCCTCGTTGGTAAGGTCGGCCATAACCGCCGTGTGGGTATTCCACTCCCACGCCCTGGTTTGGGCAGCGGCGTATCTAGCCATCCCGTCGAGGTCCATTTCAACCCGGCGCGTGCTCGCTTCGTCGAAGGCCTTTTGCTGCATCGTGTTCGGGAGGCCGGCGCGGACCTGCGTTCGGAGGTCGTTCATCTGCTGCTGGAATTCGGGAAAGCGGGCCTCGGCGTCCTTGCCTTCGAGCTTCATATAATTCTGGTAGATGTCGCGCGCTGCCGGCGAGAACTGATTTGCGTAAACATCGTTCACGTTGGTTTCGTTAGCGAGTTGCTGCCGCTGAAGGGCGTTTTGCTGAAGCATATTACCGGCCTGGTCGAGCGACTGCCCCACCTGCCCGCCGAAATTCTCAGGCGTTGCCCGGTCGATTGAGTTATAGCCTTGCAAGCCTTGCGGCATGACATCTTGAACGAAATCTGTTGGGACTTGCATTAGAGTGTCCCCCACATGCCAAGGTTGCCGGCATTTGTGTTGAAACTGTTGGAGAAATCACCGCCCCCGCCGCCGCTATTGCCAAATCCCGGTACTCCCGACATCTGATACTTCAACCACTTGTCGGATACCGAGGATGCCCCGCCGAGTATCGAGCTCGCCACTCCCCATTCGCCCTGTGCCTGGTCGAGCTGAGCCTGTGAGCCGAACATCGCGCCCTGGTAGGCTAGATTTCGCGCCTGGAGGTTTGAGTTGTAGCGTATCGTCCGGGCATCCAGCTCACCTGTCTCCGCTTCTGAAGCTCGAACATTTAGAGCCGATCCCGTGTTCGGGTTCACCCCGCTTGCGGCTTCTCCGGACTCTATTGCTCCGAGCATCTCGCCCGTCTGTATGCGCTTATTCTCTTCCTGCTGTTGCCCCTGCTGAAGCGCAATGCTCGCGTTCTGGTTCGCGATGGTCTGGTTGTTTTTTGCGACCTGGGCGTTATAGTTTGCGCTCTGCATCTGCGAGTACGCGCTCATGCCGGCGCCGGCGACACTGGTGACAATACTGGCGACCATCAAAGGGACAACTGCTGCTGGACCCATTATTATTTCCTTTCCATCCAAAACCTGTAAAAGTCCATCTCCCACATTCCGTATGGAACCGGTTCGGGATCAAACCGGAACCCGAGCCATTTCAACCACCGGATAGCCACCTCGTGCCTGGCATCAACGTAGTTCATGAGATGTGGGAAAAGTTCCAGCATCTTCGGCACATAAAGTTTATTCAGCTTCAGGAAGGTTTTGGCGTGTTTGCGGATCTCGCCGGTTCCCAGAAGCCAGGGAGACCCGACTCCGCCGAGGATGTCAATCGGAGAGACGCCGAACATACAAACAGGCCGCTCATCCACAAGCCCCGTCCACGCGACGGCGGATCTGTCGAGACTGTCTTCGAGCGCCCGATACGGCCCCATGCCGACCGCTGCCGCGACTTCTTCGACGTCGGCTTTAGCCATGTTTTCCGCTAGCCAGGGAACGTGATCCCTGTGGGCGGGAACGATTATTTTAGCCATAAAAACCTTTCACCGCGGAGACGCAGAAAATTTCACCGCAGAGAGCGCAGAGTGAAGATTTCAGGCGAAGGAGCGAAGACGCGAAGGCCGAAAGGAAACGATTGTCTTACTGAAGCAGGACTCTTTGGCGGCATCTTCTCTTTAGTCATTCTTCGCGCCTTCGCGCCTTCGCGTGATCCCACTTTTGATCTCTCCGCGCCCTGTCCCTGCCCCGTCCACGACCGGTCTCCGCGTGAGACCCTTTACCCCGGCGAGTCCCCGATGCTCACCTCCGGTATCACCCCCAAAATCGTGCACGGAAGCGGGTTATCCTGCTCGATGCACACGTCGTCATCGACCAGGTACTCATTGTCTATCACCACGCGCTCATCTCCGGTAAAAAGAGGAATCGCGCTCCCCATGCTCACCAGCGCCGACCTTTCCTTTATTTCCGTCAGGTCCCCGAAGTTGGGCCCCACTTTAAGGCCCCTTGTGTCGGCCACCCGGACCGCTACCGCCGAAATCTTCTTCCTGTAGTCCTGCACCTGCATGGCCATGCCTTCCGGTTCCATGCAAAGGGTCTGGAGCTGGCTCTGATACGGCAGTCCCACGGTGATCATCGTCGCCGGGTAAGGCAGCGTAATCGATCCCCCCACCACAACCTGCTGAGGCGAAACGCTCCCGTCCGCAAGGATGGAAACCGTCGCGCCGTTCAAATGGTCGAGCCCGCTCACGGTGCTCACAGCGCCTCCGCCGTTCCCCCCTGCACTCACCGGGTTCCCGGTATACTGAAGGCCGCAGTCCACGAACCACGCCTTCGTGACGTCGGCCACACCGTTCGTTAAATAGTTTCTGCAGTTCATGCGCTCGATGTACTGAACGGGCTGGCCGCCGTTTATCCCCGGAATCGTCCGCTGCAAAACAAAGTAGACCGAATCGACGTTTAACCCGGCAATCTGCTGCTCTGGAATCGATGCCACGCTCAAAAACTTGTCGGTCCCGGAATTGCCGAAAGAGTCATGGTGAGCCCAGGCATTGACGTCCTGCTCTTTTAAGTAGGTGAGAGACAAGAGAATCCCGTCATCCCTTACGGCCCAGACTTGATAGAAAGGCTGCTCGGCGTAACACCAGCGCTCCAGGTTATGCCCGAAGAAAAGATGGCTCGAAAGGACGGAAATGTCGTTTCCGGTGTAGACGTTCACCCAGAAGTTATAGGCGAGGTCCCGAACAATGGAGCCCTTGGCCTGGACGTACAAAATATCGTAATTGATCACCAGCGGCATGAGGTCCGCAGATCCGATATAGTTTTGCGGAATGACGATAGTATTTGAAGGCGTCACCGCCTGCGGACTCGTGATGGTCGGTCCCCCGATAAGCAGCCACGCGCCCCCGGAGCTCAGCATCACGAGGTTATTCATGGGGATCAGCCACTTGATGGCGTTCACCTGGGTTGCCGCGATTGTGGCGACTATGGCGTCCGTTGCCTGGGAAGGGTTGCTCACATCCATGTTTTTGAAATCGGCCGGCCGCGTCATCCAAAGCGTTTGCGGTTGCTGATTGGACCCCGCAAAGGTTTTCCTCTGCTGGAAGTAGGTCGCGCAACTGGGATAATTGCCGCTCGGGTTGACCGATATATCAAAGGCCGCCCCCGTTCCCGAGAGCTGAGTAAAGACAAGCGCCTCGCCGTTCACGTATCCGGACGGGTGCCCCTTGACTGTTACGGACCTGATCGACCCGTTGGCAATGACGGCCGTAAAGGTACAGCCCGTCCCCGCTCCGGAAGCCGTGACGCTTACCTTGCCGTAATAATTCTGGCCGTGTGATGTGACGGTGGCTGTTATCACGGTCGGATCGAAACCGGTTCCGTAATGCACGTTGATATGTCCAACTGCGCCGCTTCCCTCATTTCCGATTTGGATGGTCGGGTTCTGATAGTTCTGGCCGGCTTGGACCACTTGCACCGATGTTATGACGCCGCCTGAGATGGTGGGGCTGAGAATAGCGCCCGTTCCGCTCATATCAGTTACGGTGAGGGTCGTATTGGCATCGTAGCCGCTGCCGCCGTTATCAACGTTCACGGCCCCGATGGGTCCGGAGTTGAACGGATCGGTCCCCTGCGGAGGGGTTTGCGTGAAGTCGGGGCCTATTTCCACATCGACAAAGGAGGTCCCTGTCGTTGTCCCGATGTAGCCGAACATGGCGCCAGATGGCACGGACTCATGTGTAACCGGATTGGCCTTGTAAACCCGGTACATAACCGCGCCTGTTATCGGCGTCCAGGAGATCGAGTTGTAGGCTCCGCTGGTCGAATTCAACTGAGGGCCGGTCAAGGTCGCAACGGGCGAAGCAAACGATTCATCCGGAGGCGCGGCGCTGATCGCCGTGACCACATAGGCGTAATTCCACTGCGTTCCACCGCTCGTGTCGGCCGTCGCCGTTACGCTCGTAGGTGGCGCAATAACCGGCGAGAACGCGATCTGCGTGAGCGTCCAGATCCAGTGCTGCGTTCTGGTGAGGTCCTGGGGCGGATAGGACGGATGGCAAAGGGTGAGGGTATCCGCGCTCTGGGTCCACTTGATGAGCTGCACATCGGTTCCGGCGTACGGAGTGGCCAGCGTAAAAACCCTGGCGACGGTTGGAGTGCTCCCGGTAATCGACCCGTAATTCGTAGTGTTGATAACGTTTCCGTCAAGGTCTGTCAGAGTAAATGTGCTTGAGGTAGCGTTAGCAACAAGGTATTGCCTCCCCGGAGTTGAATCAAGCGCCGTGCCGGTCCCCGCGATGAACACCTGGTCGCCGTTATTGAACGGTCCGTAGGCCTCGCTGGTTGGATAATTGGCGGCTGCGTAGTTGACCGTTATGACGCCCGGGTTGGCGTTTGTCATCCCGGTGATGGGAATACCGGAGGTATTGTTCACGGGGGTTTCGAGTACATACCCGCCGTTCATAATAACGCGCATGTAGAGATGGCCGAATTCGAGCACGTACGCCTGCAAAAGATTAAACTGGAACGGGATGACGTGAGCCGCGTAAGGCAACCCCGTCGATGGATTGGTCGGGCAGCCCGTTGAGGCGAGAGAGTTCTTGCCCCTTCCCACAAACATCAAACCCGCGCGGTTGGCCGCACCACCCTGAGGCAGCACGAAGAAATTCCTGAGCAGCTTTGCGGCCGCGTGATATTTAGCGAGATCGACCCGGGCGTAAAGATTCGGACAAATCTCACCGCTCGCGAAAGTCGGCTGAATGAAATTAACCGCCACCAGGCGCCCCTACCTTTCTTTTCCTCTGTGCTCTTCGTGTATGCTTCGTGCTCTTCGTGACCGGTTCCTGCTCACTGCTGGAGCGCAGCGTGGTTGTTCACTGCTCACTCAATTAATATCCTTTCGACTTCGGGCTGCCCGTCCACATAGCCCAGACGTTTAAATAAATCGCTTTGATCCGGCTGATAACCGGAGGAGCCGCCAGCGCCCCTTTGAGCCCCCAGGTTGCCGCGAAGGGCGCCTTAGTCGTTAAGACGGCGTCTGGAAACATTCCCCATGAAGCTACAGCCCTTGTGTCTATGCTCATCGTTCAGAGTCCCACAGCCGCGCCCAGAGGCGCTTAAACCTCCCGGGCCTCATTTGCTTCGCTGTAAATGCCGCGTTCTCCGCCGCGATGTGCGCGAGCATTGCGGCCCGCAAACTCTCCTGGAGAAAATCGATCATGAGCTTCGCGCCCTGCTCGTGGAGGGCAATCATCTTGTCGCGCATGTAGTGATTGATGGCGTTGTGGACTTCGCCCTCGTGGTTGCAGCAGGGACACACTTCCATGAAGGTCTTTCCGTCTGCGAGTTCGAGCATGGTTTCCGTTATAGCCTGGTCTGCTATCTGCTCGGGGATGCCGAGTTGAGCAGCTTTCTTCACAAGCCATTTTCTTGTCATTTCCAGGGTACAGCCGTGCTCGGTGTAAGGTTCAAAGAGCTTTTCAAAATCAGGGATTATCATAACGGCCTCAGTCTCATGGTTGTCGTTGCGTTATCCGTAAACATGCCGCTTATATTGAACGCCGTTGTGGCGTCATCGTCCTTGTAGCCGGTCGCGTTTCCGTTCGAATCGGTTATGGCCAGCTTGTTAAGAAGGCCCCACTTCAAGGCTTGGATGTACTGAAAGATACTGCCTGCCGTAGGCGAAGCCGGGATAGTTGCATTCATCGCGTTGGGGACGTCCGTCCCGGAAATCAAGGTGTGCTCAGCCGCGGTAAGCGCGTAGCCGGTTTTGTCGTTATTGGTCGAAACCGTCACGCCGCCTGTAACTGAGCCCACCGCCCCCGCGACAGATCCGACCGCGCCCGTAATGCTCGCCGGAGTCGAATTGTTCAGGCTCGTTTTCATGGCCGCGGTGAAATCGCCGGCTCCGGGTGCATTGGTCAAATTTGTAACCGTGGGAATCGTGACACCTGTCTGTGTGGCCTGGAGGAGGACCGCGCCGGAAGAGAGGCTGAGCTGATTTGCCCCGGTCCCGCTTGAAATCTTTACGCCGTTATTTGCGTCAACCGTAGGCACGCCACCCGAGGCCCCCGCCGCCGCGTTCGGAAGTGCGCTCATTCCGCCGTGAACGCCGTCCTGATTGCTCGTCGCGGTAAGCTCGATAGAAATGATGACAGGGACAATCCCGGTTCCGGTGATCTGGATGGTCACGCCTTGAGCGCCCGTGAGAGCCGCGTTCGGAATGCCGAGCTGGTAGATGCCTGGCATGTTCGTCCCATCGACGGCGACCAGCCCTCCACTTGCCCAAGTCCCCTTTGTCATTGTGACCAGCGAGATTGAATTGGCCGAGCCGGAGGCGCCCCACAGGTCGAAAAACGCTGTGAAATTGCTATAGGTAAGGCCCGATTTCAGCGCACCGACAGAACTGCTCGAATCGTAAACGGGAAACTCGATCAGCTTCGACGTGGTTCCCGCTGGGACGGATAAGTAAGGCATCTTCAGTGATCCTTAAATGAGACAAGGGTTACGCCACCAACAGGCTTCTTGAACCTGGTTCATACCGCCTGATCCGCTGCCCGTAGGCTTGAATGCGGCACCACCCACTCCGACGAAATCGCCGTAGGTCCCGGGAGTACCGGTGAATGTAGGATTCCACGAAGGCGTGACGCTCCCGCTTGACGACACCTGATAGGCCGTGCCGGAGACGGCGCCAGGGTTGGTCAACCCGTTTTGCGCTATTGTCCAGCCGCTTGACGCAGCCAGCGCGGTGATAGCCACGCTCCAATAGTCGGTATCGTAGATGAATGTGCTGATAAGGTCACCGCTCGTCTCTGTGATCGCGTTCCCCAGTACTGTCTGTGAGCCGGTTGACATCTCCTTGACCCAAGCGATAGTCGGAGTGCCGTCAACAAAACTTCCGGACCCGGAAATACCGGTAAACT
Organism: Syntrophobacteraceae bacterium; assembly: GCA_052147195.1. Taxonomy (GTDB): domain Bacteria; phylum Desulfobacterota; class Syntrophobacteria; order Syntrophobacterales; family Syntrophobacteraceae; genus SbD1. The sequence continues at coordinate 28,435 of JBKQLC010000152.1, read as the reverse complement.
CATCGATGTATATGACCGTCCCTGTCGTGGAGACGTTCTGGCCTGAATAGTTAATGCTGATCGTGAGCTGCGTGGCACTGACATTTTGGACTTGGAAACACGCTATATAGGCCCATTGGTTGCTGTAATAATTGTCCCAGTATGAAACTATCGGGCTTGCCCAGCTATTATGGCCGTCCGAAAGAGAAACATCCCCGGACGGCGTAGACGAGCCGACATAGGACCCAGCCACCCAGACACTCAACAGGCTTCCATTGGTTGCAGCCGCTTTCAGTTGACAGCTCCCAATTTGCCCCGTTGACCCGGCGTTATTGCCTGTAGAGGTTAAGGCCCAGCTCATTTATGACCCCACTATTGTGATGCCGGACGTGATCAAAGTACCGGTAATTACCGCAGTCCCTTGGAATAGGAGCGACGAACCTTGCGGTGCGGTCGTTCCCACGAGCGCGTCTGAAAGTGGTTGACCATGTCTATTGAGCGTCCCTCCATAGAGCATCGCTGAGAACCAAGGCATCCACGTATTGCCACCATCGTAAGAAATCTCAAGGCTCACCTCGGCGGAACTGGTTGGGTCGGCCCACAATGCGCACCCAATATCAACAAGGAAATTGGTGTAGCCTGTGGGGATCGTGGTGGGTGGAATCGTCACCGTCCCGGTGTAACTGTTCGCGCCGATCGTCAAAAGTGTCGTCATGGGTTTGCCTTACTGTATGGTGGTTGCCCAACAGCCGCTTAAGTTTGTGCCCTCGACGTACCAGCCCCCGCTAGGAGGCACAATAAAGGAAAGTGGCAGAACACACGGACCGCCGTTTTGGCAATCTCCAATGATCGCTCCATTGATGTAGGCAATCAGATACCCGTTTTTGCCGCTGGGAGTAGATGCCCAGACACTAACGAACATGGGGAGAGTCGCCGAAGGGTTGTAATACACAGAGTTAAGCCCGATGCCGGTCCCAGCGAATCCATTTCCACCGCCGACTGTCTGAAACGTCGCCGGCCCAGGAGGTCCCTGGATTCCCTGCGCTCCCGTTGCCCCCGTCGCGCCCGTCGCTCCGGTTGCGCCAGTTGAGCCGGTCGGCCCAGGAGGTCCGGTTGCTCCGCTAATCACCTCCCAATAGCTGGCGTTTGGCGGCTGTTCGTTCAGCGTTGTTTGAACGGCCACATAGAGGGTGCCCGAATAAGTACAGCCGTCCCCCTGGTTATAGGTGGTGGTCGCACTCCAGTTCCCACGCCAGTTGACGCCCCCGGGAGGTCCCTGGATTCCCTGAGGTCCAGTTGCTCCGGTCGCGCCCGTTGCGCCCGATGGCCCTGGAGGGCCTTGCGCGATTGCAGTCCACAAAGAAGGGTTGCTGGTTGGCACTGCGTTATTATTTGCCGCCAAAGCAACATAGACCTGAGTCCCAAGGGCCACCCCGTCACCCTGGTTGTAATAAGTCAACGAGTTCCACGCGCCCTGCCAATTTATTCCAACAGGGATAACAGAAGGAACGGCCCCGGAGATCTGGGCTGCGAGTTGTTGCGTCTGCATGGTGAGCAAATCGAGCGCGGCTTCGACCACCTGAGGATAAAAGGCGCCCTGGTTGGTGAGGCTCGTTGGTTGCTGATACGGCACTACTCTTTGAATCGTGATCGACCACCCCAGCGGCAAGGGGACGCCGGAGGTCGGATAAGTGACAGTGCCGCCGCTTGTGCTCCCGATTCCAGCGACGGTGTACTGAGTCGGAACCAGGATGGTTGTCAGCGCAGGGCTCACGTTGTTGTTCGTGAGACTTACGACCAATTGACTCACCGAAGGGATTAAAAAGCCAAAACCAAAAACATTCGCGGCGCCGTTCCCCTGGTAGGTCGTATAGCTCTGGTTCGTGGTCAGCATTTGCAGTTAATCCTTTAAGTTTTTTCTTCTTTTCCTTCGTGACTTCTTCGTGCGTCCTCACAAAAGATCGGACGCCGAGCTTGAACGGTTTCACGTCAGTTTGGTACGTTAAACGCGAACCCGAACGAAATGAGGGTTCCTTCGTGTCGAAAAGTTGCCTACCATACAGAGCCGCCCCAGCCTCCGGAGTCTCCCATATCGTCATCCATCAGGTAGGGCAGATCGCCGGGCACCGGGTAGTATCCTCTCACCTTGATCCAGTCCGGCGTATGGCTGGGGCTAACGGGCTGCTCGTTTGCATCGACCGCGCGTGCCGTTGTGGCGGCGTTTACCGCCTTTTCGTAGAGCGCCTTGTCCATCTGCTTGTCGCCGACCAGTGCGCCCACCAGGTGCGAGGCCAGCAGGAAAACCATGGCCTCCGAAAACTCGTCATCCCAGAGGTTGGGGTTATCGACCAGGGCCGTGTAGATAATCAACGCGCCCTCGATGTTTGTAAGAATGACCTTGATCTGATTTCCGCTTGCGTCGGCGTCGAGGCAGATTTGATAAGGCACGCGGTTTTCCGTGCCCATGAAGCCGGAAAGAAACGGAGGCGCCTGCACCACGCCGGGCCATAAGGGCGCAGAACCGCAAACCTGCGACGTGTTGAAAGGATACTTCACTTGCCTGAGTCTCACGCAATTTTGTGGCCACGCGTACTCATATTGCCAGCCCACGATCTGATTGGGCGTACTCCCGGCCGGATTGGCCGCGCTGATCGGCACAAGCGGCAGCGGCGCCGTGCCGTTGGGGTTTTCAGGCGTGCCCGGAGCTGCGGCAAGCAGTGCCCCCGGCAAAACGGCCCTTGCAAAACTCCAGGGAGCAAGCCGCAGAGTTGCCCGCGTCACGGCCTCGAAATGCGTTGTGCACGCCTGGGCCTCCGGAGTCGATTCGGTCATCGAGGCAATAGTTGAACGTGTTCCGATAACCGAGAGGGCACGGTTGCAGATATCGACTTGAGCAGGCATGTTTATTCTCCCTTGCTTGAGGACACCTTTAAGGCATTGCTAGAGGACACGAAGGACACGAAGAATTCACGAAACACACGAATGAAAAGCGTTTTAATCAAGGGGTTTTCTTCTTTCCCTTCGTGACTTCTTCGTGCGTCCTCACAAAAGATCGGACGCCGAACTTGAACGGTTTCACGTCAGTTTGGTACGTTAAACGCGAACCCGAACGAAATGAGGGTTCCTTCGTGTCGAAATGTTGCCTACCGGAGCAGGCATCTACTTATCCTTCTTACCCTTGTTCCACTTGGCCGCATTGCGGGCGAAGTTTGCCCGTTGCTTTCCCTTTGGAGATGCCTTGCTCCCCGGCTTCAGGACTTCTTTGGCCCGCTGCTGAACGCTCTCCCCATGGGCTTTCGCGTCCGCGGTGAATTTGCCCTTATTTGCTGGCTTGATGTGAATGCTCGACTTGCCGCTCTTCGAAGATCCGGAGCTTCCCGATGACCTGCTCATTGCTTCACCTCCGGTTCCGGCTCTTCGGCAACAGCGGCAGCCATGGCGTTGAAGAACTGGATCGGCTTCATCTGGTTCACCGGCGCAAACTCGGCCGCCACCTTCATCAGCTCTATCCGGTCTCCCAACGGGAGGTAGAGTTTCGCGCCCATTATTTCCCGTCCTTATCCGTATCCTTCATCTTCGGATACATCTTGGCGGTCAGGTCCCCGCCGCCCACTTCCTTGATGTGCTTGTGCTCTTTCTCCAGCTCATCGGCGAGTCTTTTGGCCGCGGCGATCGCCGCCTTGAGACGCTTCTCATCGGCCATGATTTCCTTCGCCCGGGCCAGCGTGTGCGCGTCGCTTTCGGCTTCCCAGTCTTTGTCACTTTTTACTACGGTGGCTTTTGCCATCAAATCGGCCCTCCATGGTAGCTTTCGATTTCCTTGCGCTCTCTAACGGTCAAACCTACTTTCTCGGCGAGCAGCTCCACGACGTTGCAAAGCCGCGCTATTTCGACTTTGAGTTCCTCGTATTTCTCGGAGACGCCGCAAGTCTTACAATTATCCTTCTGCAGCACCCAATGGAGAGCCGCTCCGATAATAGCGCTCACGACATAGCCCACAATCGTCCACCCCGCGTGATCCATTGGGTTCATGCGAGCGCTCTCCTTGTCCAGCCGGCCAGATATCTGCCGCAGTCGGGATTTTTAATGACAATGGCCTCGAAGTGCCGCTTGCAGACAAGCCGGTATTGGGAAATATTGTTGCAGCCGATCTCTAGATGCTCTGCCACGCCCGGCCCCATGAGGACGCCCATGTTAAAGACCTTGGCGCGCATCATAGGATCGGAGATAGCCTGCACGCCGGGCCGCATCCAGAAATCCCTGTAGTAGATTTCCTCGGCGTCTTCGCGCGTCAAATGCTTGATATCGACATCAGGATAGCTGCGCTTGGAGATCCCCATGTTCGTCTCGCCGCCGGCGTCGTGAGGGTCGTTAACGTAGCCCCCCTCCCAGTTGTCTATCAGATCGTCGCAGGCCTTTTTGAAGTCCTCCGGGAAATCGGGCATCGGCTTTTCCTTTCTGGGTTTGGATGGGCCGGTCCTGGGCCCCCAGTTGCAGCGCGCCATCAGCTCAGATTACTCAAATTGTGTTCCTGCACCGCCTTGGCCGCCTCCGCTGCCTTACTTGCCGGATGCTGGACCACCCCGGTATGCGGCGAGAGCAGTGCCCCGATCCCGGTGACGGCGCCTACAATCTTTAGCTGCAGATCGGCGTCAAGAGTGATTCCAACGGCCTTGACCAGCGCCATTGCGATCAGCGACACCACCAGGGCGATCGCGGTCGGATCAGTCCAGTACGGCTTTCCTGCGCCCTGGTCGCTTCTGTAGTAGTAAGCGAGCTCGATCAGCTTCTTTATGAGATCCATCAGTTAGTCCTCCTCGGTGCTCTTCGTGACTTCTTCGTGCTCTTCGTGAGAGGCTTTTGCTCTCCGGTCAAAGCGTGCTTCAAAGCCCTTTTGGTCACGAAGCACGCGAAGAAGACACGAAGGAAAAAAGCCCTCAATTGCGGTTGTAGAAAAACACCAGTTCCTCATCCTCGTCTTTGGCTGCGGGTTCTTGCCAGAACACGACATTTCCGCTGCGGGGATCGTACCGGCATAAAATCTTCCGGGTGAGATCAAAGCCGGCCTCAATCATTTCCTCCCGGCAATAATCCTGGAAGGCCGCGAGCGTCCACCCCCTGTGCGGATGCGGCGGCGAGTTGTCGAAAAAGAAACTCTTGTGGGTCTTAAAGATTGGGTAGACCATAGCCCCACCTCATTTCTTCGGTTCCCGGAAGACCATGTTCCTCACGAAAATCTCGCAATTACTGACGTTGTAGCTGCTGGGCTCTTCGGTAAAGAGATGGCCGAGCGCTTTGACATAGACCGGACGGTCATGGCAGCCCTTGAGCGCCTGCGAAATGAAAGCGCTAACGCATTCGGGCAGCTTCTCTTCGGCGAGGATTTTCTCGGCGTCTGCCCGCGATTGTGCGGTAAATTCGACATGAAAGCTCATCTCAAAAACTCCACGTCCACTGCAGATACAGGACCTTGTGCTTCGCGTCCGATTGAGGCAAAAGGCTATATTCCCCCTCGTCGATCCCGTACCACACGGGGCAGTCATCACCACCCCGTACGGATGGATTGTCACAATCGACCTTAAAGAGCCAGGCCGGATAGCCTTCGCCTACCTCAAAGGGACCGGCGCAGCCGCCTTCGCGGGAGCCGCCGCCGCGGCCACACCCACCTTCCCCTTCAACGCCTGTCCGACCACGGCGCTTGCCGCCGTCACGCTCGACTGCACCTCTTCGGCGGCAGCCTGGATCTGCGTGGCGCTGAGAGTCCCGGCCTTGTAAGCCGCGACAGTTGTGGTGAAGGTGGTCACCGCCGTGTTCGAATCGGCCAGCACGGGCGCGACAACCTTGTCGATTGTGGACTTCGAGCCGGGAAACAAAGCCTCGATTACCGGCATGGCCTTCTGCAGCCCTGCGTCGAACTTGGTCCAGTAATCGGACACTGCAGCCCAGTCGATCGATTCAACCTTGGTTTCCACTTTGGCGAAATCAGCTTTGAGAGTGGTACAGCCCACCAGGCCGCTAAAAACAAGAAACAAACCCGCCATTACGAATACCGCGATCCTTTTCATCTCTTTTTCCTTCTTGGATTTTGGTTCGGTTCAGATCCGAAACGAGCGCCCTGCTCTCCGGACCGGTAGCGCCGTCTTCCACGGCGGCAATCTCTGCCCTACACCGCGTAGTCGCAGGACTCCGCCTGGTGCTCCTTCATAAAAGCGTCCGCCTGTGCGAGCAGCTCCGTGTGGACGCCGTTTCCTGCGTTGTGATGCAGGCGCAGCGCCTCGGTAATCTTTGCGAAAAGCGTCAACGGGTGAATCTCTGGTGCTGCTGCCTCGGGTGCCTCCGCTGCTTTTACAGCTTCTTCGTCGGCCATTTTCCGTCTCCCTGTTTTTGAAGCTGGAAGGGTGAAGATTCTCACCCTTCGCTGTTCACTGTTGGAGCGCAGCGCGGTTGCTGACTGCTCACTCTTACTTAAGAGTTGTCTTCCTCCCAAAGCACATCAAAACCAAAGGTCCCGGTGCCCAGGGCTGTCGTGTTGTTGTAGATTTCGAGCACGTCGCCGGTCCCGCGAAGGATCAGGGGCTTCTCGTTATTGATACAGAAATCCCATATGCAGGGCTGTGCGATCATGCTGGCCGAAGGCGCGGCGAGGCCTAAAATCTTCCCGCCCATAACAGCAAAGCCAGCGCCCGACACAGCAGCCGCGGTGTAATAGTTGATCGTAGCGGTTGCGGCTGGGTCGTTCTTGTCGTTCTTTCCGGCAGTCAGAGCCGTAGCGCCACCCGACCCAGAGACCGCCGTAGCGCGTCCGAGGGTCAACTCCGCGTAAAACTTGGTGGCGCACTGAGCCCAGACGGTGATCTTCTTAATGCGGATGGTCATAGTCGCCGATCCGACGATCTCGAACATGACGGCAGCCGCAGTGGAATAAAACGTTTGTGCAATCGTGCAGGCCCGGTAGCAGTACTTCAGGCCTTCTTCTGTGATCTGCACGCGTCCGCTCTGATCGAGCTGGAATGGTTGCACCTGCCCGGGCAAAAGGGACTGGAGCGTGTTGTTGTACTGCCCCTGAGGCATCCCCGGAGGGAACACGTTTGATTGAAAATTCGCAGGCGTCTTTCGCTCTCCTTGTGAAGCAAGAAGCAAAAGTGAAGCAGGGAGCACGAAGATTCCCGCTTCCCGCTACTCGCTTCTCGCTACGTTTGTCTTATGCGCTGGCATTCATCCCGGCTTTTACGCCCTGGGGCGAAGCGCCATACGTTTCGGCAAAGTTTGTCGGATCCCTGGTGAGTTCGTCGACAGGGTCCGGTATCGGACCGTTTACAACTCCCGCCTCTTTAATGGCTTTGCGGGCTGCGCTGTCCATCGGCAGCATGTGCGGACCAGGGATAACGTCATCGGGCAGCGTGATCTCTTCGCCGGCCTCCCAGAGCCGTTCGTTTATGAACGCCTTTTCGAGTAACCTGTACTTGGCCATCTTCATCTCCTGATTTGGTTACGTGGTGCGTCCTCACAAAAGATCGGACGCCGAACTTGAATGGTTTCACTTCCCTTTGGCACGCTAAACGCGAATCCGAGCGAAGTGAGGGTTCAATCGCAAAACGGGCACTCGTGTTTACGCAGTTCGTCCCGGCAGCCCTCAAGCTCCCTTTTTTCGATAAAAGCGTTGGCCAGACGCGCGCTGAAACGAGTCTTTCGTCCGCACATGCGCCAGATTTCCGCTTTCGTCAGATGGGGCTTGCAGGCTGCCATGGCCGCCTTGCTCCTCACTGCTCACTGTTCACTGCTCACTGCTCTTACAGGTACTGGTTACTGTATCCGCTCTGGTAACCCATTTGCGGACCAAGGGACGTCTTGTCGATCACGATAAAAGACGCGATTGCGCCGGCAGTCATGTTCGCCGTGCCGACCACGTAATTCATCTGCATGAACTTCGGAAGCGCTGAACCAAAACTGCTCGTTGGGGTCATCGGAGGAACCTTGATCCGCAAAAGTTCCGATCCCGCCGTAAGCGCGCTCAACGCGTAGGCGATGCTCTGGGCAACCGTGACGTACGTTCCCGGCCCTCCCGATCCGTTATCAGGCGCGTATATTGCACCTGGACCTGAAGCGTCGAGCTCGACCCCAGGAAAGTGGTTGTGACCATGCAGACCAGCTCGATATCGTCACCAACGCCGATATCCCGGCCGTAACCCTTTGCGGAGCTTGCAAGCTGGCTGAGGTCGATCGCGTTCGCCGAGGCTGTGGGGGTACCCGACGTGAAAGTGTTTGTGGGGTTCACCGCGGTGCCCGTAAAAACTCCCGCGGCGGAGTTGGAGCCGTCCAGCATTAAAAAATTGTCCATTATCATCTCAAATCTCCTTTTTCAGCTCACGCGGAGAACGCGGAGAAAAGACAAATCTTGATCCCTAAAGAATGAAGATTTTCTGTTTTTTGCTCCGCGCCTCCGCGTCTCCGCGTGACAATGTCCTGTTAAACCACCCGTGCCTCAGTGTTCAGCAACTGGTCGCATGTCCGGATGGGAATGCCCCGAAAGCTCGTGACGGGCTTTCCGTCGAACTCATCCATCCGGAGCAGCACGTTTTGCTTGTTCAGCGCCTGGATGTCGAGCCAGGTGGAAATGGCGCGGTTGCAGTAAAAGCCGGCCTGCCCCAAGGTGAGCCTCGGAGCGTCGCTTGTTTGAACGTTGCCGGCCCTCGCGGGTTGGGTCGGAAGCCGGTGGATCGCCCGAATCATGAGATTGATCAGGTTGGGAGGCGTGCCGCCGCTTAAGGTGGTCACGTCCACATTGGCGATTCTGACCGCATATCTCCAGTCTTTCACCACAAGGCCCGCGTCCCACTTGTAATGGGTCCGCCAGGCGTAATAGGGGTTATTGTTCGAATCGTAGACCGGGGTTTTCCCCATGTCTTCCTGCCGAAAACCGGCTTTTTGTCCCTTGGGGAATATCCCGTGAACCGACATCGGCCCCCAGTGGATGAGCCAGATAGAGGTGTTCGTGCTGTTGACTCCGCCCGCGTCGATTACGTTATTGGCGGTCTGGGCGTTGGTGGTGAGTACGCTCGGATACCTCGGGGCCAGTCCCATGAAGGCCGCCGGAGTAGTCGTAACGTTATTGTAGAAGATCGTTTGCGCCATCTGCTGGTTCATGCCCTCGAGGAACGCAAGTTCTTCAGACAGCCTGAAGGCGCGGTCGTTTCCGGAAAGGGCCACCAGGTCCACGTCGATGTCCGAGTAGGTCTCGAGCATGCCGCAGGATTCGGTGATCTGCGCGGTGGTCGATTTGCCCCTGGGCACGCCTTGATTGAGCAAGCGCCAGTAGGCGATCGGCAGTCCGGTTCTGATTGTGGTTTTGTGCCCGGTCGGAAGGTTTCCTTCGATCCAGAGCATGTCGTCCAAGATTTCATTGGTCTGGGACAAAAGATTGATGATTTCGGCGATCTTGCCGTCATCGTCTATGCGTTTTGCCCAGTCAGCCAATGTGAGCGCTGCAGGTCCGATAGTCGTTTGAGACATCTATTCACTCCTTCCAAAGCGTGAAGCATGAACCCGTTTTCACTGTTCACTGCTCACTGCTCACTGTTCACTTTTCATTGTTGGGTACATGTTTTCGAGAAGCGTTGCCCCGGTATCCTTCACGGGATTTCCGGTCAGGCTTCCCGGTTCCTTGAGAAGATTTCCCATCTTCACGAACATCTTGACGATCGCCGGGTTATTGCCGGCCCCGGTCATGTTGGCGCCTCTTTTAAGGCCGTCGCCTCTTTGGCGTCTTTCACAAACGGGTTTGACTCGCCCGGCACGAACACCTGGCTCGCTGCCGCAATCGAGCTCTCAAACTTGGTCCCGCCGATCTCGGGATCGGCTTTCACCTCGGCCTGCCATTTGGTCTGGGTCTCAGCCCACAACTTGTATGGCGCCTCAATCTGTGCCCGGATCTTGCCGCCGCCGAAATCCAGGAGCTTCTGGGCCTGCTCCTGAGTCAGGTCCAGCTCTTTTGCCAGCCCCTTGAACTCAGTTGCGCTCTGCTCGTCCAGCGTTGTTCCTTCAGGAAGCTTAAACTCCGCGTACTCCTCCGGAGCCTTCGTCGCCGGCTTTTCGGTATCCGGCTTTTTGATCGGCTTGCCCTCGCCGTCCAGTTTTTGCTTTCCTTCGGCGTCAAGCTCAAATCCATCTTTGTCGTATTTGGGCTCCCCCTCTGTCTTCTTCTCCCCGGTAGCGCCTTCTTTTGTCTTCGCCTGGCCGGTAGCGCCTTCTTCCACCGAGGCGCTCTTTTCGGTACCCTCGGTCTCTTTTGTCGACGAAGAAGTTTCCCCGCCAAGGATCCGGTCGGGCATCGTTACGCCCGTGGTGCCTGCGCTTGTCTCGCCGCTGGTTGCGCCCGCGGTGCTCGTTGCGTTGCCGGTGCTTTCGCCTGTTCCTTCAGCCATAACTATTCCCCTTCTCTCGCTCTTCGTGCATTCGTCAGGAACTCATAGAGCTCCGGGTCCTCACGTCGTATCCGTTCCACAAGATCGTGGTTGGGCGTGCATAGGTGAGCTGCGCACTGCTCCTCGATCTCGTCGTTGAAAGACTGCCAGTCGCCGTTGTGGCCGTGCCACAGATGGCAGCTCAAAAACCCTCCGGTCTCGCAAAGAGTGATCAGGTTCTTGGGATCGAGCTCAAGGGCCGGCGCCAGGTGGAACGGATGCTTATGGTGCACTTGGAGGTCCGTGGTCCCCCCACACCATCTGCAGCACGGCTCTTCAACCAGGTGCGCTTTCCGGACACGCTGCCACTCCGGAGAGCGAAGATGCGCCGGCTTGCCGGCGGCCAGGTCTCGGACCAGCGTCACGTGGCGTTGATGCTTAATTGCGTCTGTTACAATCCGAAGGTGTCGCTGCATCCAGGCTCTCCTCGGGGGCAATAAAAAAGGCGCACGTTGAGTGGTTGGGCACCCAACTGCGCCTTCCTTATTTCTTCGCCGCTCTCGCCTGGCCGGGCTAAAGCGGACCCCCTCCCTCAGTTTTTAAACGCTTATTCCGTCTTCTCCTGGTTCTCCAGGGCCATCTTCATATAAAACTCCGGACTGAGCCGGTTGATTTCACCGATGAGATGATTTCCTACGTCGCGCCGCCCTTCATTGAAGGCCATGACCAAGGCGTCGGTCGAAAACGAAAGACGAAAGGCCCCGCAAAGAGCGAGTAGATCCCACATCCAGATCCTGCCACCTGGCGTGCTCAGCAAATCCCGCAGCGCCGTTCTCGCCTGCAGATCGCGCGTCTTCTTGCTCTTCTGCCGCTGTGCGACATGGTTTGCGTCGCCGGCGTTGTACGGGGTTTTCTCTTCGGCCATCGGGCACCTTTTAACTGTAATATGCCAGGGTCACGATGCAGGCAGCGTTTACCGCAACGCCAATCGTGGTGACGCCGTACAGTTGCCGCAGAGGCGGATTGGCCTCCGATGCCGAGCCGTTAGTGACGTCCCCTGAAGGTACCGCTGCTGCCCCGTTCATTAGAACGAATACATCCACATTCTGGCTCGCAGAGATCAAAACGAAGTTTGCTCCCGCAGGCACGTTCTGGCTCTTCGTCCCGGCGCCTGTAAAGTCCATGGCATTGATCGTGTTACTTTGCGGAATTCCAGCGACAAGCGGATACCCGTTTCCATCGACACCTTGAACAAGCCTGGTTGGTGTTGCCATTATTTAGAATCCTTTCCGTCGCCGTTTCTTGAAAGCGGCCAGAGTTTGTACGCTTCCGCCGCGAACCATAAAAGCGTGATGAGCAGAATCAGTGCCCAGGTTCCGACGACCGCGTCAAAATGCTGGGTCATAAACGTGATCATTGTCCAGCAGCTCCAATCATCTTCATAAGTGCGTTCTGTCCGCCACCCACATCGGTTTCGCTCAGCGTCTTCGCCCCCTGAACGCCCGCCAAGCTCATTTGTGCGGCTTGCTGCTGTGCTGCCTGTTGCGCCCGTTGTTTTCTTATGGCGTCCCTCTTTTGCTGCGCCACGATGAGCTTTTGGGTGACCCCGATCAGGTCCGCGTATTCCCGGACCGTTTCATCGAAATCGACATTATCGAGGGCATCGGGCTTTGCTGCAGCCAGGTTTCCGACAAAGGCCACAAGCCGCTCGATCCCGGTTGTAGCCGTTGACTTCTGGGCGTCGGCCAAAGTTGAGACGCACTCGATGTCAAGGGCTCGCCCGCGTATCTCGTGAGGCGGGGCAGGCACAAGCCCCGCACGGTGCATCACCGCAAAGAGCCGCTTGATGAAGGGATTTATCAACTCGAATTGCGAGCGTTCCAAAAACGGACCCAGCATCAGCATCTTTTCCTGCTTTCGCTCGATGATCTCGGTTGCCGTCCGCACGCTGTCAAGCTGAGAGATCATAAGGAAGAGATCGGCAAAAAAGGTGCTCTTTATGCGCTCTTCGGCCTTGGCGATCTTTTCCTCAGCCCCACGGATGTCCGGAGGCACCGTGTAGGCAGGCTTAAATCCGGATGCCCCAAGATTTGCCACGTACGTTACGCCACCGGGCAAAAGAGACGCAGGCTCGTTTTTCATGTTTACATCGGCAACCATGGGAGGATTTAGCACCTTGTCTATCGCCTGCGCTGTTCGCTTTTCGAGCTGCTGGAGCGACTTGGATGTTGCCAGGCACTCCATGCCGGGACCCCGCCCGTAGGAGTCGTTTCCGATCACGTGCCAGCGGGGTGCGCAAAAGGGCATTTCAAAGTAGCCTTTAAGCTCGAGTATCAGATTTTGGCTCTGTCCCCACTCCCAGATCACGGATCGGTATTTGCGCCCTTTAAGGCCCGGAATTTGGGGCGCGCGGTCGTCGTTTGGCTCGATTGCCTGAGCGACGTTAACTTCCTTGTCCAGTTGTCCGGAGGCCCAGAGCCCTTGCACCTGGGCGCTGCAATTGGCTTTGCCAAACCTTTCCACAACCTGGCCGCAGGTCAGGACATACTCTCGATAGAGCGTATCGATCTGGTTGCGTCCGGACGAGGCCAGGTAATACTCACCGGCAGTAAGCGTCTGGCAGCGGATAACATCGTCGTAGTCCTCCTCGATCAGCACGCACCCGGTGCCAAATACCCCAAGTTCCTCGTAGATCACGTGCAGAGCGTTGTAGGCGTTACTCTGGGAGAGTACCGTCAGCATGCGCTTCGTGACCTCATCGAGCCACAACCGCACGGGGGTATTGTCCGAAACGTCGAGATCGCGGATAGATAACCTGAACCAGGGCCGGGCAGGAGAAGTGAGTCCGGCCATGAGTCCGGCTGATAGCGTGCGAGCAGATAACGTCGGCGTCTCGTTTATTATCCTCGATCCAACCGGGTCGCCCCTTGTTGCCTGGTTGGGCGTCTGCAGATAGCGGCCGCGCCGGGGCAAAATGAAGTCGGAGAGCTGCCTCCAATGCTGCCAGTAGCTCCAGCGGTCGGTGCGAAGGCCGACCAGGCGCCTGTCGACGTATTTTCGAAGGTCCTGGATTTCTTTTGTCCTCGAAAAACTTGGCCGTGAAGCGGTTATCGGTATGAGATCACCCATTAGCGTCCTTTAAAATTCACCACAGAGGCACAGAGAGCACAGAGGAAAAACCCTTTAGACAGGATTTACAGGATTGCAGGATTACAGGATTTAAAAACGCCTTTAGGCTGCCGGCCTGTCTGCCGGTAATCCATTTTTCCTGTTATCCTATCTGGGTCATTAGCTTTTCCTCTGTGTTCTCCGTGGCTCTGTGGTGAGTAAGTTTTTATGCTCCTAAAAGCGTCTTGCCGCTCGCGGTCGTATTCGCAGGCGTTTGCAGCCCCTGAGGGCCGGTCAAAATCGTCTGGCTCGCCCCGTACGCTGCAGCAGCAAGATTGCGCTGATTTGCCCCCGCGCCCTGGACGCCGCTATCCGGCAGACTCGGAGGCGGCGCTGGAGCCGGTGGAGGCGCTGGAACCGAAGGTGCTGAACCGAAACACATAGCTTAAAATCTCCAATTTAGGGATTTAGGAATTCCTCAATTCCTCAATTCCTCAATTCTTCTGTCCACTTAGCCAATTCCTGAATTCCCCGATTCTCAAACGACAATAGGATACCGCGACGGAGCGGGCGTTATCAAACGGCAACCAGAAGCGGCAACCAGAAGCGGTAACCAGAAACGGCAACCAGAAGCGGCAAAAAGCAGGCAAGGAAAAAAATTGCCCTTCTTCGTGAAAGTTCAGCGTAGCGGATCATAGTCAAACATTGCCTGCCCCGGACCTGGTCCGTGGACCTGGTTCTGAGGCCCCTCGCCGAACGGATCATATTCAGTCAGGGCAAAGGCGGGTTTTGCCGCCCGAGCCGACCTCACTGATACCGGCCAGGCAAATGAGATCGCTAGTGAATCCGCCCGGTTGGGGCTGGGCAGTCCGCGCCGTTTCATATCCGCCTTGGCCTCGATCTGAATTTTGCCGTCCACCCTGCCGACCGTCTCGGGGCCGATCAGGTCATTGTAGAGTCTCTGGTCCGCAGGAATGGCCCCGCCTCCTTTCAGCCAGTCCCGCATGAGCTTCCACATCTCTGCGCGCTTGTTGAGGCACCCCGGATCTGCCGATTCACCGGCAAACCAGACGAGCTGCCAAGATCTCCCGAGAGTTCTGCCGGCCGAAACGATGCCAGTCCCGTATCCTGCATCGATAAAAACCGCGTCGGCCCCTTCCGAGTCCTCCAGGTTCGCAATAATACCGGCTACCTGGATATCGTTATCGTTTTTCGGGATGGTCCTTAAAATTTTGAACGCAAGCCCCTGGCGCAGTCCTATCACCAGTTCGTCGTCGCCTTCCCAGGCCGGGTCACAAGTGAGAATTTTCGGCGCAAAACCGTATTGCTCCGGCCGAAGATGGCGCCCGAAAGCCGCATCCACATCGGCCACGCTTATGAACTGCCGGGCCGACATGGCCGGGAACATGCCGCGCATGCGGACTTTGACGAAATCGGAGTCAATTCCGTAGTCGCCGATCCATTCGTCGATCTGGCCGCGGTTAACGAATACGCTGGTGCGCGAATCGATCTGCCTTGTATTCCAACGATGCCGCCTCTTGCCGGTGAAGCAGTCTTTAAAGCGCCCGGTATTTCGCGTGGGGTTGCCGAACACACACCAGATAATCTGTGTGCCCTCGTCAGTGAGCGCCCCTTCCGAAACCTCCCAGACCACGTCGGGAATCGCGCTCGCTTCGTCAAATATCAAAAGGATGCGCTTGCCCTTGTTGTGAAGGCCCGCAAAAGCCTCGGTGTTTCGCTCGCTCCACGGCACCATGTCGATTCGCCAGGTCTTGCGATGGTCGGGACTAACCGAGAAAATGGCGGTTGCCGTCAGCTCGAACAACTGCGAGCCAAACCAGCAAAGCCGAAACCACTTGGCAAGCTCGGCCCAGGTTTTCGTCTTGAGCTGCGTCTCGGTGTTCGCAGTAACTACGCCTTTTGTGTCCTTAAACGTACTCATAGCCCACAGGATCAACCATGCGACAAAAGCGGATTTGCCTATCCCGTGCCCGCTTGCTATCGCCTCGCGGATGATCACACCGGCCGCGTCGTCGGAGCCCTCAGAATGGGCGTTTCCCCAGCCGCCGCCCTTGGTTTGAGTGGCGCTCTCGGCCGGCGCTCCCACCGCCCGAAGTTTAGCCCCGATCTCTTCGAGCTGCTCGCGCTGCCACTGGTCGGGACCATCAAAACCCTCAAGCTCCCCCTTGCCCCAACCAAACGCAAAGAGCACCCAGCCGTAAGGGTCCAAAGCATAGCCGGCAAGATCGGCTGCCAGTTTCTTATGATTCGTCCCGGCTTTCGCCGGGATGACAGGGATGACGTTTGCTCGCACGCTTTCGCGCCTCCTCGAGTTCAGTCATAAATTCGGCGATCCCCGAGATTGGGGCCTCGTGGCTCTCCTTGTACTTATCCGGCATGAGGCACTTAGCCGCGAAAATTATCGACCTTGTATCCGGCGGCACATGTTTGTGGACTATTTTTACAACAACGTGCCTATCCACTGTGACGGTTTCGCCCGTTATAGGGTCAAGTTCTTCGACCTTGCGCAGTTCCTCGGTTTTCTCCTCGTAGAAGTAGCCCTCGATCCGCTTAAAGAGGCTTTGCTCCGTGCGCTCGGACATATTCTCAATGTGTTTTGCCTTCCGTGCCATTTTTTCTCCAAAAGTATTCACCACTGAGACACAGAGAGCGCAGAGGAAAGACAATGGCATTCAGGAAAAAACATGAAGCAAACTGGGACCTGACTTTAAGTTTTGTCTGTTCCTTCAACTGGCCTTCTCTGTGCTCTCTGCGTCTCTCAAGAACAACCGCCCCCCGCGTACGCATCGCGGGATTTTTTGAGTTATCAATCGGTGGGCAGTTTCTCCCGCCTGCTAATCGTGATAGTAGAGATCAATAGGCGGAGGACCGCTATAGAGGATCTTTGGCGCGAATCCCCTTTTGAGCGTGATTGTGTAGGCGCACCCCGAGCACTCGTAGACCCGACCCTTCTCGAAAATCTCCAGTAAATCCAGTTCATTGCTGCAGTGTTGACACTTCATGCCATGGCCTCCTTACCATAGAAACGAATTAACCGATTACTAATTGAAGGATTGACGAATTTAAGAGATTGAGAAATTAAATTCCTAAATTCCTCAATCCCTCAATTCCTCAATCCCTCAATTCCTTAATTCCTCAATCCCTTAATTCCTCAATCCCTTAATCCCTCCATTTCTCGAATAGGATACATCGCGGCGGGCGCAGTTATCAAACGGCAACCAGAAACGGCAACCAGAAGCGGTAACGAGAAACGGCAACCAGAAGCGGCAAAAAGCAGAAAACTTTTTTGCTCATACTGTTTTCACAAACATTGAGGCTCCAATGTTCAAGTCACCGAAATATAACAAGAATAAGACAATAATGGTCTCCTCTGCGTCTCTGCGGTGAACGGGTACGATTTCGTATGCTTCGTGCCGACTGTCCGCAAAACAGCGCTTGAAACCTCTGCCTGGAAAAAGCTATAATAAACAGGCGTTAAGGCATTCGAATTGACCTTGACAAAAACGGGTTTGGTTATAGCGAAAGGCGTTCTTTTCATCTTTATTCTTACCCCAAAAGATTCGACGGCGGGGATGGGACGTAAGGGGCACATTTACAATGGAAAGTTGCGGAGTACAAGTACCGATCACAGTTGTTGTAGCAGAAGACGATGAAGACGACAGGCTTTTAATAGCGGAAGCCTTCCGAGCCAATTGTCAATGTTTAACTCTGCATTTTACACACGATGGAGTAGAGCTTTTGGAGTATTTAACGAAAACTGAAGTATCAAAGCCATGCCTTATCTTAATCGACCTGAATATGCCAAAGATGGGTGGTATTGAAGCGGTGGAAAAAATCAAATCAAATGATAAGTTGAAAGACATCCCGATCATAGTTCTAACAACATCAGATGATGAAGAGACTGTAGCGAAGAGTTACTGCTCAGGAGCAAATTCGTATATTCGAAAGCCAATGTCATTTAGCCAGTTAGAACATATAGTGGATATAATCGGTAAATATTGGTGTGAAGTTGTATTGCTGCCGGGCAGGGTTGGATGCGGCACGTAAGTAGATTTGGTAATTTAGGGATTTAATTTAATCTTAACAGTGTTGGGTCAATATTCTATCGCCTGAAAAGAATATTCAGATTATGTGCTTTTATGCCCAACTAATTACTCATCTAATTATCGTACGAGCCAACTCTTAACAAGGGATTTCATTATCTTGACCCATTCATCGAAGGTCGCCGGTTTGGTGATGAATGACTCCGCACCCTCCTTCATTGTGAAAGCGATGTCCTTTTCATTTTGAGATGTGGTCAGAATAATTATTGGAATATTTTGGAGAGCGGGTTCGGCTTTGATTTCGACGAGGGCTTCGCGGCCATCCTTTCGCGGCATGTTTAGATCGAGCAAGATCAGTCGAGGCAGTTCCCCGGGACTGGAACGGGCACGCTCCAGAAGATAGTCCATGAGTTCGATGCCGTTCTCAACGCACGAAAAAGCAGCTCCGGCCCCGCTTTCTGCAAAAGCTTCCGTAGCGAGCAGGCAGTCCTCTGCATCGTCGTCAGCCATCAAAACCGCCTGTTGATGCTCTCCTGCCACTACATACCCTCCCATCTGCCTTGCTTTACGGGCAGCCTGATTATGAATGTCGAGCCTTTCCCCGGCTCACTCTCGGCCCCGATAGTCCCCCCATGCCGCTCAACTATTTTGCGGCATATGGAAAGTCCCATACCGGTTCCGTCATATTCGCCGCGGCCATGCAATCTCTGGAAAGGCTTGAAAATACGTTCGCCAAACTTCGGGTCAAACCCGATGCCGTTGTCTTTTACAAAGATCTCACATATCCCCTTCCTGTCAAGTTTACCATAAACCTTGATGTGAGGGGTCTCGCCGCTGTGGAATTTCAGGGCATTACCAATCAGGTTTTGAAAGAGGCGCAGCATTTGGCTTTCATCTGCCTCTATGGACGGCATGTTTTCGATGTCGACCAGAGCGCCCGTATTTTTGACCGTTTCTTCAAAGACATCCACAGCCACCCGCACTATCTTGACGAGGTCTATTTTTTCTAACGGCGCAGGTTTCGTAGCTACCTGTGAGAATTGGAGCAAGTCGCTCAGAAGTTGCCGCATGCGCGACGCCGACTTGATGACCCGATCCAGGTAATCCTTGCTGGTACTGTCTAAAACCGGGGTGCATCTTTTTACGGTCATGTCGCAGAAAGTCTGTATCTTGCGCAACGGCTCCTGGAGATCGTGGGCGGCGACAAAAGCAAAATCCTGAAGCTCGACATTTACCAGCTCAAGTCTTGCCGTATAGACCTTGAGTGCTTCTTCCGACCGCCTGCGCTCGGTAGTGCTCCGTATGGATGTTATCCCGTACGCCAGGTTTTCGGAAAGATTTTTCAGGAAAAGCACCTCCCGTTCGTCGAAAGCGTCCGGCTCAGGAGCATAGATCGTAAGCGCACCTGCGGTCTTCCCCTCAATGGCAAGCGGAAGCGCGATTGAGGAAGCAAAGCCCCTCTGATACGCGTCCATCCGCCAGGGTTCGAAGAGCGGGTTTTGGAAAGCATTTTTGGAGATACAAGTCTCCCCAGTTCGAATCGCGGTTCCGGTCGGCCCCCTCCCTTTTTCCTCGTCGGCCCAGGTGATGCCTGCCTTATAGAGATATCCGTCGTCGTACCCGGCATGTGCAACGGGGCGAACCGTTTTTTTCTCGTCATGTTCTGCAAACCCGACCCAAGCCATTCGGTATCCGCCTACTTCGACCACGATCCGACAGATGTGATGGAGAAGTTCACTTTCCTCTGCTTGTCGTATCACTGCCTGGTTGCACTCACTAAGCGTCCTGTATGCCCTGTCGGCCTTCCGAAATCTTTCCTCGACAATTTTTCTGGAAGTAATATCCCGGTTTACTTCGAGGAATCCCGCCGGCTCGCCATCCTTCCCCGGCTGTAAGGCCCAACGGCTCTCGACCACCAATTCTTTCCCCCTGGAAGTGGTCTGTCTCAACTCTCCGGCCCACTGACCCATATCGATAACCTGGGATACGACACGTTCGAGAGATTCCGGGAACCTTGTCTGCAGGAATTCGCAGGCTGTATTTCCGATAGCCTGTTCCCTGGTGAACCCGTACAAATCTTCTGCCCCTTTGTTCCAGAAACTGACCACGTCGGCGGAATCCGCTACGAAGATAGCATCGTGCGACAAATCGAGAAGTGCAGCCTGCTTCCTCAAATCCTCGTTGGCGCTTACAAGTTCGGCGGTGCGTTCCTGGACGCGCAATTCCAGTTCGTCATGTGCCTTGCGGAGCTCTTCCTCCGCCCGCTTGCGCTCGGTGATGTCGCGATGTTGCCACATGCGGCCGCGTGGCTTTCCATCAACCAGAATCGGAATGTAATCTCTCAAAAGCACCTGCCCGTCGTGCATGAGGACCTCTTCATCCTCGATACGCTGTCCCTGCGAGAGAATTTGTTGGATGCGAGCTGAATATCCTTCGGGCTCGGCATAGGCAGGCAACACTTTCTGCAACATTTCCTTAGCCGTCAATCCGATCAAATCTGATGGAGCTTCAGCGATATCAAACTGGTCACAAAGGTTTTGATTTGCAAATTCGATTCGATCATCTTCGGTTACAACCAAAATGCCGGAGAAGATGTTGGATAAGATTTCATGAAAGCGCTGCACGGTGGTTCGGAGGGTCTCTTCCGCCCGTTTTTGCTCGGAAACGTCCCAGATGATGCCGTTGAGCCTTACCGGCCGGCCTTCGTCATCCCGAACCAATTTCCCGCGGGCCGTGATGTAATGGACATCCCCATCCGGCCACGGCACACGGTAGTTTGTCTCGTACGGCACATCCTGCTCCAGAGTTCGAGCCAGTGCCGTTCTAATCGTCTCACGGTCGTCCGGATGTACAACCTCGAAAAACTCTTCTGCGACCCCGGTGAACACTGTGGGATCGATTCCCAGGAGATGACAGGCCTGGTCGCTAAAGTGGCGTCTGTTCGCGGTGATATCCCAATGCCATGCCCCCATGCCGGCAGACCGCAACGCCAGATTGAGCCGCGCCTCACTCTCCCGCAAAGCCTCCTCGGCCCGTTTGCGCTCGGTGATGTCCACGGTCACAGCTACGCCGCCAATAACCTTGCCTTCAGCATTGCGGATGGGTGCTCCCGAAGCTTCTGAAAACCAGCGCCGCCCGCTCGGCAGTAAAACTTCAAGTTCCATCGGAGCAATTTCCCGGTTCTCGGCGACGGCCCGCTGGAGGGGAAGTTCGATACCGCTGGTTTCACGTCCGTCTTTGAAAAAACGAACCTGTCTACCTGGCGCATTGCTGTCCGGGGCCGAGGCAGAGAGGTTGTCCTGCGGCCCGATTTCGAACTGAGCCAGCACGGCCAGGTTTCCGGTAATTCTCTGGCAGGTTTGATCGTCTGAGAAACTGACCCCTACGGGCAATGCCTTCATGAGAGCCTGCAAGCGCTCCTCGCTCTCCCTGAGCGCCTGCTCGGCCTTTTTGACGCTGGTGATATCCGCGCCGGTTGTGATGAAGTGGTCCCTCAGGGGGACGCTGATAAATCGGAAATATTTGTCGAGATTGGGGAAATAGTCCTCGAAAGAATACGGAACACCTTCGGTCATGATCTTTTGCACGACCGGCATGTAATGTTCCGTAGCACCGGGGCCAAAGATCTCGTCCGTAGTCTTTTCCTTGAGTTCGTTGAGAGAGGTCCGGCCCCAGGTATCGAGCGTCGGGGGGTTGGCGTCCACCAGCCGCCAGGTTTTGATCCGACCCGCTTCATCGCGGACCACCTGCCAGAAGTGCACCTCTTCTGCCATGTTCTCGAACAGGGTCCTGTATTTTGCCTCGCTCTCGCGCAGCTCTTCCTCGACGCGCTTGCGCCGCCGGATTTCCATGACCAGCGCTGCAACGCCAACCAAAGCCGCGATCAATGCCACCGACATGGCCGCAATCAACCACGCCTGTTGGCGCAATTGCTCTCGCGTCTTGAACACAACTTCCTTGGACCGCCAAGACTTGATAATCGTGTCGTAGGTACCATCTCGCCGGATGTCCGCAAGGGCCGCGTTGATCTCTCCGAGCAGATTTTCATTCCCTTTTTTCACGGCAATCGCCGAGTCGCTTCGGTCGATGGGTCCCTCGATCAACCTCACGCCCCGGATGTTGTTTTCCGCCAGCACATAGCTCCCCACCCACCGATCCGTCACCACCGCATCCAAGGCGCCCGTCGCCAGCATTCCGAAGCCTTGGACGAAATCCGGAATGATTTTCACGATGATCCGAGGGTCTTTTTGCAGTAAAAAAATCGGCAGCCCTTTTTCCTCGACGCCGACCTTCAATCCGCGCAGATCGCTCATGGAAGTGATGCCAAGACGTTCAGCGGAAGTGAATATCGTGAATTCCGAGGTCAGCAAGGGTTCCGAGAAGTCGTAGATTTTCAGGCGTTCCGGATTGGGGTTGATTTGCAGCAAGGCGTCCGCCCGGCCCTCCAGAACGAGTTGTTGCGCTTCGGCCCAGTTCATGAGCCGGATTTCCACGGGACGATGCATATGGTTCGCCATCGCATCGGCAAGGTCAATCACTATGCCGGTCGGCTTGCCGTTTTCAATAAAGCTGATAGGCGGCAGCGACTCATTGCCCAGGAGCAAAACCGGGCGCTCCCCGGCATCCCCGCCGACCGGTTGCGCACTCGCCTGATCCACCATCCACCAGGCGATCAGGGCGCCGACGATCAGCGCCACCGCCGCCACGCCGGCCCTCCGCATGCCGGTTCCTTTGGTTTGACCCATTGATCGTCTATGGTTCATCGGATCGTCTATTCCTGTGGTTTTCCCATTCCTGAGATCCCTGTTACTTAATGCGGTCTGCCGATTTTACCTATGACCCTGCTTGCCTTAAAGGAAGATCGATAACAAAAAGTGAGCCTTTACCCGGCGTACTCTTTGCCGTGATGCTCCCGCCGTGCCGCTCCACTATCTTCTTGCAGATGGCCAGTCCCATGCCGGTCCCCTCGTATTCGCTCCGTCCATGCAGTCTCTGGAAGGGGGCGAAAATCCTTTCGAGGTGCTTCTCATCGAAACCAATACCGTTATCCTCGACACTGATCCGGATCATCTGTTTATTTGTCGAACTCTGTATTTTAATGAGAGGCTTCTCTCCTTCTTTGTGAAACTTCAGGGCATTCCCGATAAGGTTTTGAAAAAGCTGCCGCATTTGTGTTGGATCGGCTGAAATGACCGGAAGTATCCCAACATGAACTTGGCCGCCGGTCTTTGCTATTCTTATCTCCAGGTCCGACAGAACTTCGCCGATGAGATTGGAAAGATTAACCTCTACGAAGGGATTAGTTTTCGTTGAAAGTCTCGAATATTCCAGAAGGGCCGTGAGCAGGGACTGCATGCGCTGATTGGCCTTGAGTATCCGCGCCATGTAATCGTTCCCCTGCTCTCCAAGTGAGCTGCCACACTTCTGTTTGAGCATATTCCCGAAGGCCGTTACTTTCCGCAGAGGCTCCTGAAGATCATGTGAGGCAATGGCGGCAAAGTCCTGAAGGGCCTGGTTGCTTTGTTCGAGCCTTGCCATATAGCTATTCAGCTCGGCGGTGCGTTCCTGGACACGTAATTCAAGCTCATCGCGTGATTTGCGAAGCTCCGCCTCCATCATTTTCCGCTCGGTTATGTCGGTGTTGGTCCCACACCATTGGACGACATCGCCATTCGCGTTTTTCACCGGCATGACGCGGGTCAAAAACTCGCGGAAGCTACCGTCGGCGCCTCGCAATGGAAAGACCATGTCGAACGGCTTGCCGGTAGCAATAGAGTCCTTCCACTGCTCCAAAACATCCGGCAGAGTTCCAGGGTTGTGCACGCTCTGCCAGCCCCAGCCTTGCATCTGTTCGGGTGTCGTTCCCGTATAATCATACCAGCGCCGGTTGTACCAGAAGATATATCCGTCAGCTTCCGCAATCCACGCAAGTTGTGGAATGGCATTGGCCATGCTCCGGAAACGCTCCTCGCTCTCGCGCAGTTCCTCTTCCATCTGCTTGCGCTCGGTGATGTCGCGGGCATAACCACTGGTGCCAAGAATCTGGCCGTCTTCGTTAAGCACGGGTGTCTTAAATGTCTCGAACCATTTCATCTCCCCCCGGTCACTGATGGCCTCTTCTACAACAATGGAGGCACCTTTCCTCAGCACCGCCTTATCGTCGTTTAAGTATTTTTCCGCGAGTTCTTTTGGCCAGATGTCCAAATCGGTTTTTCCCAAAACTTCTTCCGGCCTCTCCATGCCGCAAGACCGAGCGAAGGCCTGGTTTACGGCGAGAAAGCGGCTCTCTTTATCTTTGAGCCAAACCAGGCCCGGCTGATTTTCTAATATGGCTGTCAGGTAAGATTCCCGCAGGCTTAATGCCGCCTCAGCCAACTTGCGGTCGGTGATGTCGCGCCCATAGATATTGAGATACCCCAGGTCGCTCACAGGTACCAGCAGCAGTGAGTAAACCACTTCTTCGCATGTCAGTTCCATTTCTTTGGAACTGCCGGAACTGAGCGCTTGCAGCGCATGTTGCTTCCAATCATCTGAAAGTGTTTCGCCCGGTTTCCAAGCTAAAGATTTCAAAAGAGCGGCACTACTCCTGTTGGCATACAGCAGTTTGCCGTCACTGGATATTCTGAGGACCGGGCTTGGGTTTTCATCCGGAAACCGTGCAGCACTTTCAATCTTCTCGAGCAACTGCTGGCGCTCGGTGATATCCTCGGTGAAGATCACGATGCCGCCTACATCACCTGCGGCGTCATACCAGGGCCGTACCTCCCAGCGAATCCACTGAACGGAGCCGTCCGCCCGGTCGAACCGGTCGGAATCGGCACTCACCACCTCACCCGCAAGCCCCCGGCGATGCACTTCCTTCCAGTACTCCGGAATTTCAGGGAAGACTTCGTAGTGCGAAAGTCCGGTCAGGTCCGTTTGTTCGAGATTGTAGCCAGTAAGCCATCGGCGGCTGGCGCTGAGATAGCGCATTTCACGATCGAACATTGCCAGCGACGCGGGCGCGTGCTCTATAAAGAGGCGCAGCCGTTCCTCACTTTCGCGCAATGCCTCCCGCGCTCTGCGTTTCTCGGTGACGTCATGAAAGACGAGGACAACCCCGATTACCTTCCCGCTGCCGTCTTTGATGGGCGCTGCGCTGTCCTCGATGGGGACCTCCCGCCCTTCGCGGGTGATCAGGGCGGTGTGGTTGGCCAGGGCTACTATATTGCCTTCGCGCAAAACGCGCTCGATGATGTTCTCGGTAGGCTTGCGTGTTCGCTCGTTGATGATCCGGAAAACGCTCTGGATCGGCTGACCGAATGCCTCTTCAGACTGCCAGCCTGTCAGTGCAGCAGCAACGAGGTTGAGGAAGGAGACATTGCCGGAGGCGTCGGTCGCTATCACCGCATCGCCGATGCTGCTGAGAGTTACCCCTAACCATTCCCGACTCCGGCGCAGTTCCTCTTCGGCCCGCTTGCGTTCGGTGATGTCGCGGTTTGTCTCCAGAACTCGATCCACGCCGTCTGCGCCGCGCACAAGCTGCAGGCGGGCCGAAACGACGACCTCCCGCCCGTCGCGGGTGCGGTGTTTGAGTTCCCCTTCCCAGAATTTGCTCTCGCGAAGCTTGGCCTCCATCTGAGGCCACGGCTCAGGGTGGACCGTTTTCAGCAAATCGTGGGTGACCCGGCCCACGGCTTCTCCCTGCGAATAGCCGTAAAGCTCTTCCGCCCCCTTGTTCCAGCTCTCGATACCGCCTCCGAGCTGCCAAACGATAATGGCATCATAGGATAGATGGAGCAGCTCGGCCTGGCGTTGCAGCAGTACCTCAGCCTGCTTGCGTTCGGTGATGTCGCGGTTTGTCTCCAGAACGCGTTCCACGCCGTCTTCGCTACGCACAAGCTGCAGGCGGGCCGAAACGATGACTTCCCGCCCGTCGCGGGTGCGGTGTTTTAGTTCCCCTTCCCAGAATTTGCTCTCGCGAAGCTTGGCCTCCATCTGAGGCCACGGCTCAAGGGGGACCGTTTTCGGCAAATCGTGGGTGACCTGGCCCACGGCTTCTTCCTGCGAATAGCCGTAAAGCTCTTCCGCTCCTTTGTTCCAGCTCTCGATACGGCCTCCGAGCTGCCAAACGATAATCGCATCATAGGATAGATGGAGCAGTTCGGCCTGGCGTTGCAGCAATACCTCAGCCTGCTTGCGTTGGGCGGCAACCCTTGCCTGTTCCTCTGCTTTGTACGCTCTTGCCTGGGCGCGAAACGCCGCTTCGGCCAGATAGGAGATCAGGGTGCAACTGGCGAGAAAAACGGCCATGCTTATCAGGTCGCCGGAATTGGTGATAGCGAAATGGCCGACCGGCTCTATCCAGAAATAATCGGCAAGGAAGGCTGAGACGACTGTTGCAACCAACCCGGCCTCAAGTCCCCCATATATCGCCGCAACCGCCACGGCGGGGTAGAAGGTCAGGAATGCGGCACGGAGCTCAAGGACTTCCAGGAACTGCAACCGGATAACAGCGGCGAGGACTGCGACAAGAACACCCACTATACAGCGGAGCCATACCGGACGGTTTGTTCTATCCCATATCATGACATTCCCCTGTTTGAACTAAGAGAGAGTCATCGACCTCGTCGCCGGCCCCGCTCTCCCCATGGCCAACCTGTTATGATGTTGCTTTTACTTCTTATCGAGTGAAAAGTTTGTCTCCGAAAAACCTTAGAGTATCCTGAAACTAGACCTCTATATCATTCATTGTGGAAATGAGAAGCATTTATTGAACGTCTTGTAGGGTGGGCGCGGCCTTAGGGGCTGTTGCTCAAAGCATGCACACCAGAAAACACCCTGACGGTGAGAAAAATTCTCATTTCGTCACTCCGGCAGGGCTTTTGAGCCGGAATCCAGTGTGTTGATTAAGATGCCGGATTGACAATCAATTTTCCTAATGCCTCTGGATTCCGGCTCAAAAGCCCTGCCGGAATGACGGTTATGGAAATCTCTCGGGAAGTCAAATATTATCGCGTATGGCGCTCATGGTCAGAAAGTGCATTTGAGCAACAGCCCCCCTTACTGTGCCCACCCTACCGGCCTTCGCTTATGCTTGACCGTAACGACTATTCAGCTTTTTTTGAGGGCAGCGTGATAATGAATGTTGTTCCTTTTCCCGGAGTACTCGTTGCCGTAATCGTCCCATTATGCCTCTCAACAATCCTGCGGCAAACGGGAAGTCCCATCCCCGTTCCCTGATAGGCGTTCCGGCCGTGCAGACGCCGGAAAAGGGAGAAGATGCGGTCAATATATCGTTCTTCAAAGCCCATGCCGTTATCTTCGACAAAGATGTCAAAGTATTGCTTACCTGCACGTATCCCTCTCCGTTCAGGATCATCAACGTTCTTTGCGTAGATCCTAATTAGAGGTTTCTTCTCGCTGCGAAATTTAATCGCGTTCTCGATAAGATTCTTAAATAGCAGGAGCATCTGATCCGGATCGGCATCGAGTATCGGCAGGTTTCCGATTTCAAAAGTCGCATCCACGTCCCTGACGAGCCGCCTCATGCTGTCAGCGGCCTCCTGAGCCACCCCGGTCAGTTCAACGGGTGTGGAACGCTCCTCCCCGGTATGTACCCGCGAGTAGGTAAGCAGCCCAGTGACCATGTCGGACATTCGCCGGGCCGAATTGAGCACCCTCTCCAGATAATCGCGTCCCTGATCGTCAAGAATATAGGCGGATCTATTATTGAGCATATTGCCGAATGTCTGGATCTTCCGAAGCGGCTCCTGCATGTCGTGGGAAGCGGAAAAGGCAAAGTCCTGCAATTCCCGGCTGCTTTGTTCCAGCTTTTCCATGCCGTTTTTGAGGTTTTCTTCCGCGCGCTTGCGCTCGGCAATCTCCTGTTTCAGGAGTTCGTTTGCGCCGGCAAGTTCGGCCGTGCGCTCCTCAACCCGCTTTTCCAGTTCGTCATGAGCCCGCTGCAACTCTTGCTCAGCAAGCTTGGCTTGGGAAATATCGATAATTGAGGTTCTGCAGATGCATCTTCCGTCCGCAGTCTCTACGGGAATGCTTTCCAACCGGGCGTAAAACTCCTCACTACCCATTGCCCTCAGCCTCACCTCGCAGGTCTGGGGCTCCCCGGTCTTGAAGACCTTCGCGAGGTGCAAATGAAAGGCGTCCCTGTCTCTGTCAAGAACGTACAAGGAAAAAGGCTTTTCGAGGATACGGGCTCTTTCCTTGCCCAACTGCTTTGCGGCGGTGAGATTGGCTTCAATTACGAGGCCTTCCCTATCGAAGGTCAAATAGCCAACGGGGGCAAAATCGTAGAGGTCTGCATAACGCGCGCGGGATTCATCGAGCTGGACTTGGCTCCGGCGAAGCTCGTCGTTTTGCATCTCAAGCTCAATCTGGTGAACCCGCAGCTCATGGATAAGTTCATTCGCATCTTCGGGAGAAATATCATCGGGCAGGTCCGTTTGAGACCGCAGCCTCTCTTCGGCTTTCCTTCGCAAAGTGTCGTCACCGCTCTTGCTGTTTCCCATGAGGCTTCTTCCCAAGACGGATTTTGGAGGTGATGCATTTGTTCAGCACATGGCGCGCAGGCAGGCGCCTCCACCGTTACATACTACAGGGAGGTTCGGATCTCTACAAGTTCGGAAAGCAGCGCCGAGCGAGCTATAGAGATTCGGCCCTTTCTAACATTCTCTTCCTGCAAAGGGTAACTCTTTGTAATACGATGCCCTGGGAGGTTGGGGCTTTAGAACTTTCCTTATGAGGAGCGCCAATTTGTTTTTGGGTCTTCCGGCAAATGAGTACCTGTGGTCGGTTTTTTGCCCCGAGAGGGGGCTGCATATAATAGCCCAGGGTCAGAGGAGCGCCACCCTGGGGTTGTGACGCCAACAAGAACCAGTTCTTACC
>JBKQLC010000151.1:0-22780 GCA_052147195.1 Syntrophobacteraceae bacterium | reverse complement strand
ATTTTGTAGTCGGATTTTCCGGGGAACTTCGGTTTAAGGGGGCATCGACTATAGTTGGGGCTTCGCGACAACAAAATGGGATGCTTGGCGCTGAAGTTGGTACATTATTCCGGTCTAAACGAACTCTCTGGACGCTAAAAGATCACCGAACGGTTTCGCCCGGCTTTTTTGGCTTCGTACAAAGCCATGTCCATTAGCATGAAAATTCCATGTATTTTTGACAGATGCGATAACTTTGGGCAGAGGATTGTTCGTTGTTGATATCCTCTTGCCATCTTGCCACTGTACGTAATAAATCCTCGAAAGTCCGCATCTGCTCAGGCTTCGCGAAAGTTAACCTTCCTTGCCAACGTGGTAACTTTTCGATTTTTCAAGATATGATTTGCTTTAGAATCCCACCTTAGAAGTTCCTTTCCGCGCTACTAAAATGCCGGAGAAATCTCCAGTGCGGCAGGTTTGCTCACCGGCTTTAAGTTCAGAAGCAGGCGTTCCAAGCCCCAGAATTCGTTGTTTGATTTTCAGTTGTGGTACTTTCTACCTCGTAAGAGAGACTATATATAACACTGCTAAGAAGAACATCATTTCTATTGCGCATCACTTAGCGATATACCCCGCGTAGCGCGGAAGGCGACCCTTCGTGCGTCTATCTCGCGTTGGGCGTGAGCGGGGAGCCTTCTCGGTTCTTTTGGGCATTGATGTCCCTGTCCGTTTCTGTAGTTATTGCCCATTTGAGCCCGTCGGATACGGCGTGCACCGTCCCTTGCAAGTCAGTCCTGTACATCGGTATGTTTCGCTCCGCGCAGCGCTCGATTACCGCCTTGGCCGGAAAGCCGAACTGGTTGTCATAGCCGCAGCTACAAACGATGGCCCGGGGTTTGAGCGCGTCCAGAAATTCTTCGCTGCTCGAGTAACGGCTGCCGTGGTGGCCAGCGATCAGCAGTGTCGTCGTCCGGCCCCCCAGGGCAGGAATAATCAAGTCTTCGGCGGTCTGGCCGGCATCGCCCGGCAGGATCACCCTGGTTTCGCCGAAAGATATCTCCAGCACGAGCGAGGTTTCGTTCAGGTTGCCCTGCAGGTCTTTTATGGCCCTAAGGCCTGGGTGGAGCAGCCGTATTCGGGTCTGGCCGATTTGCAGATCGGCGAGCAGTTCGGGAAAGGTCCGGATTTTTATCTTTCGCTTCGACGCGATTTCATCGAGGCCGCGACGAATCTCCCCGGCCGCAGGGTCGTCCCCGGTGATTTCGCTCGTCCAGAAGGACCCCACGTCGAAATTGCGAAGGATGAAGCGAAGCCCAAGCGCATGGTCGGGGTGATAGTGCGAGAGAACCACGTAGTCCAGCCTGCGGATTCCTTCGTGCCAAAGATACGGGGCTACTACCGAACGGCCGGTGTCATAGGAATCATCGGGGATCCCTCCGCCGTCGTCAAGCATCGTCTCGCCCGTGGGCAGCCTGACTAGAGTGGACGTCCCCTGTCCCACGTCGATAACGTCTACCCTCAATGTCCCAGTATTGTTCGATCCCGCGTAGCTGCTCAGCACCAGGCCGGCGCAGATAAGCACAGCCATTCCGCTCAGACCGGCTATCTTGATTTTCCGGGAAAAAGGGGCGAGCAAAAGGCCCATGGACGCATAAACCACCAGGAGCCATGCGGGCGAAATGCTGCCGGTCCAGAAATAGCTCCAGGAAAAACCGGCAAACCATTCTATCATCCGCAGACAGACCCGGAGGAGGTAGTTTACGATCCAGATAACCGGATAGGCCAGGGTCTGGCTGATCGCGAACAGGAGTACGCTCAAAAGGCCCAACGGCAGAACCACGAACCCCAGATAGGGTGTCAGAAAGATATTTGCGATAAATCCTGTCAGCGCAAACCCATCGAAATAGAAAATTATTAGCGGAAGCAGCAGGATGTTGACCGCTATCGAAACCCAGAAAGCGTCTTCGAACGGGGATATTATCCTGCCTGCGAGCCTGTCGGGCTCCAGGGCTGGAAAGACCTTGTAGAGCCTGATTCCGCGCAATCTGGGATAGATGACAATGATTGCAAGAACACATGCAAACGTCAGTTGGAAGGGAATCAGCCAGAGGTTGTTTGGGGCCGGGATCAAAATTACGAGGGCTGCCAGGGCCAAGACCGTCAATGAGTCGGCCGCCCTGTACCAGAAGCTTGCCCCGAAAAACACCGCCAGGGTGAGAATGGATCTCCAGATCGTGGGCGCCCCGAATCCAGCCAGAAACGCATAGAAGACAGCGCTTGAAAGGGCGGGCCAAACTGCTATCTGCTTGTCGCTTACTCTGTTGAGAATTGACGGGCACAAAAAACGAACCGCAAAGCGAACGAGCCAGAAGACGAACATGGCGACCATTCCGATGTGCAGGCCCGAAACCGAGAGCAGGTGATTAAGGCCCGTTTGGTGGATATGGTCCTGCCAGTTCTTGTCCAGCAACATTTTGTACCCGAGTATCATCGCCGCATAAAAAGCCGCCGGTTCCGGGTCCAGCGATCTTTGGGCCCACAGGAGCGTCTTTTGCCGGAAGATCTCGATTCGGCCTCTTACCGCATTCAACATCCTGGATCCCGGCTCAAAAGCACTGCCGGAATGACGGGTCCCTGATCCGGGTGCGAGCTTTATCAGGAGCCGTTGGTCCTTCAAAAAACAATGGGCGTAGAGACCTTTCCCGGCTTGATAAAGCACGTAATCGAAGCCGCCCGGATTTCTGAAGCTGTGGAAGCGTTTGAGAGCGCCCCGGAAGAGCACCCGATCGCCGGGGAGAAAAAAGGCGGTGGGACCGCCCGCCCGGTTCGCCGCTGCCTGCGGCGGCAAGGAAAAGGCGCCGGGATTTGCGGGGTCCTTTCTCGGAAAGCTAAGCTGTACTCCCCCCTCCAGAGGAGTCTGCCTGTCGCCGGTTATTGAGCTGAGGAGGCGGAGCTGGATTTGGATTTTGCCCGAAGAGTATTCGGGTGACGCCGAGGCTTCTTCAACTGTTTTCGATCCTTTTCGCCGCGTAGTACCTTCGGGCGAGACCGAAACTTCTCCAGCTATTTTCGGTGCTGCCTGCTGCCTGATATATTCAGGCGAGCCGGTTACCTCTGCGATAAATGTTGCCGGCTTACCGTTGAGATATTGTTCGAGGCCCTGCGGAAATTGGGGGGTCGCAATTCTTGATGACCACATCCCGAAGATGATGAAGAGCAGGGCAGGGAGGGCGAAAAAATTGGTGAGTAGGTGAATGGGTGAATGGGTGAGTAGGTGAACGGGTGAATAGAGCCTGCCCCGGAGACAGGCTTGATCCGGGGTGGATGGGTGAACGTCCTCCGCCTTCGGTGCTTCGGTGCGGCTGCGGAACCACAGGGTGGCAGCCATAGCGGCAATGAGGATCAGGGCTGCAAATGCGAAATAGTACATTGGGACCGGCAGGCCCTCCCCAAACAGGCGATCCGCCAAAATCCCCAGCATAAAGAAAACCGTGAGCCAAAAAAGCGGGCGTGCGGGCATCGATTTTACCCAACAATTTCGGGAGCAGTTTGAAAACGGGGGACATTATTGACACAAAACTATAAGGATGGCAACGATACTCGCTGGGTCTGTCACATTCCAAGGGGGGCAATTTACTCGAAGCACAAGTCATCCTGGCGTTTTTCTGCAAGGAACATCATTTTGGCGGGTAAAAGGCGGTTCTGAAGAAAATAGAAGCTCCTTATTGTAAGGATTTAAACAAATTCAAATCATTGGTTTGGTCCGGGCATGCGGGCTGTCTTTGAGTTGCGCGTACGCCGCTCTTCAGGCAACGCCAGACTTGCATTCCTTTACTCTAAAGTACCGATCCGATCTTTCCGACTATATGACAAAATAGAAAGAGACAAGCTGCAGGACAGGAGAGTTTCACTTTCGACACCGGACAGCAGCCGTTTTTATGATTGCCGCGTTGACACGGGGTTTGTGCCGAGCGTGAGTCCGGCACTTTTGAGATAAAGCAGATGCTTCTGAAAAAGAGCCATCAATTGAAAGCGCGCCAAGTGATCAAATATGTCAGGTTTTTTACGGCCGTCGCCCTGCTGCTTGGCGCCTTCTGCGATATGACGGTTGCCCAGGACTATCCCCCCGATATCCGCAAAATAATCGATCGAGGCAAGCTGATTGTGGCAGTATACCATAATGATATGGCGCCCTTTTTCATGCGCGATTCACAGGGCGGGTTGTATGGAGTTGATATCCGTTTAACTGAGGAGATAGCTGCCAAATTAGGGGTCAAAGTCGAATTCAACTGCCATCCCACGACGTTCAACGAAGTAGTGGATACTGTCGCGCGCCATGAGGCGGATATAGGAATGGGTTCGTTGAGTTGCACACTTGAGCGCGCGAAGCGTGTGTCTTTTACCAAACCTTACATTGTCCTGCATCAGGGTTTGCTGATAAATCGTGTCGCGGCCGCCCGGCAAAAGCATGGTTCCGGGATCATGGAAATACTCCAGGTTCCTGATACGGCAATCGGGGTCCAAGGGGGGACCTCGCACGAGGCCTCCGCGCGGGAGCGTTTCTCACGCGCGGTCATCCGCGAATATCCGGAATGGGAAGATGCTGTGGATGCAGTAATGAAAGGTGAGGTAGTAGCGGTAATCGGTGATGAAGTAGAGGTCCGAAAACTCATTGCGGCAAGGCCTGAAGTTGCCTTAGACCTTCAGACTGTTGTTTTGAAAGACACATCCGATCCCATTGCGATAGCGGTGCCGTGGGACAGCGTCAACCTCCTTTCATGGCTCAATCTCTACCTTGATTCATTGGGCGGGAAGTTAACCGTGGAAGGCATTCTGAAAGAGTACTCGCAAAGCTTTATGCCCAACCCCGGATGACGGTTTTGAAGCAGACCGGCGTATCCGTTATTATGAGGAGTTCGTGACATTGCCCGATAGCAGGCGTTTCAGATGGCTTTTGAGTTCCAAGGCAGTACTTGCAGGCATGGTCCTGGGGACAGCGATAGGATTAATTGACAAAAACCTCGCCGTGCGGCTGGCCCCGGCGGGCAACCTCTATCTGGCTTTCCTTCAGATGTGCGTTATGCCCATAATGCTTGGAGCTATCACATCCAGCTTTGGCAACTTGCTCAGATCACAAACGTCCAATAAGCTCCTCGCGCGGATGGGTTGTATGTTTATTATCGCCCTTTTCGGCTCGGGCGCTCTAGGCATTACCATTGGTCTGGCAGGAGGAATCGGCTCGGGATTGGATAATCAGGCAAGGGCTACTCTGGGGAGGATGCTGACAGCTTCCGAGTCGGGGCAAGACTCCACTTTCGCAGTGGAATCCGAAATATCGGTATCCGGCAATGCGGAAAAACCCGCAAAGGGACTGGGCGACTTTATGGCTGAATTGGTCCCGGCTAATGTATTCGCTGCCCTGAGTGAGGGACGGACTCTTAAGATACTTTTTTTCTCCATAGTCTTTGGCCTGGCGACCGCGTTTATCCCGCCCGCCCTGTGCGAGAGTGTCCTCTCGTTCTTCTCGGCGATTTTCAAGGCATTCGAAAAAGTGACAGAGTGGGCCATGTATGCATTGCCTTTTGGCCTGTGCTGTCTGCTTGCCGATCAGATTTCCCGGGTGGGGTCCCAGGTCATGCTGGCCATGTTACGATTCATTTCGGCCGTATACTTTGGGTCCTTCCTGATTTGCATCATCAGCGCCGTTATTTTATGGATATCGACCCGAGGTTCAACTCTAAGGCCGTTCAAAGCGGTTCGTGAAACTCTAATCATAGGCTTTGGAACTCGAAGCAGTCTTGCTGCCATGCCTGCGGCCCTCCGCGGGCTGCACGAAGGGCTCGGACTGGACCAGGGGCAGGTGAACCTGATTGTCCCGCTTAGTATAACGCTTTGCCGTTGCGCCGGAGTAATGAACCTCACCCTGGCGGCGATCTTCTTTTCGCAGTTCTATGGAATGCCTATCGGTTTACAACAGTGTATGATCATCCTGATAGGGGCGGTAGTGGCTGGAATGGCCAGTTCGGGGGCGCCGGGGCTGGTCACTATTTCAATGATATCTATCTTGCTCGACCCCCTGGGATTGCCGGTAGGACCGGCAATCGTCCTGCTTCTCGCAATCGACCCGATCACCGATCCTATAAGGACGGTAGCCAATCTGCATGCAAACTGCGCAACCACCTCTCTGGTTATAAAGCCGTTTTGGTCCGCCGCCGAATGGGGCAAGACCGTGCGGCAACCGGCGCTGGACTCTAAACCTTAAGCGTCTGAACGGCGTATGCACCGGCTGCACGGTTATATTCATGCAGGAATCATCGCAACCGTTGACCTGATGTATTCAGGTGAGCCGGTTACCTCTGCAATAAATGTTGCCGGCTTACCGTTGAGATATTGTTCGAGTGCCTGAGGAAACCGGGGGGCCGCAGCCTTTTGACGCCCACATTCCGAAGATGTCGAACAGCAGGGCAGGGAGGGCAGAATTGGTGAATAGTGAATGGTGAATAGTGAATAGGTAAATGGGTGAATGGCATCCGCCTCCCGTCCTCCCATACGGCTGCGAAGCAACAGTGTGGCAGCTATAGCGGCGATGAGAATGAGGGCGCTAACGCGAAATAGTGCGTTGGGACCGGCAGGCTCTCCCCAAACAGGCGATCCGCCAAAATCCCCAGCATAAAGGAAACCGTGAGCCACAAAAGCGGGCGTGCGGGCATTGATTTTACCCTGTTATTTGCCTTTTCCTGTATAGGTGCTCCTGGAAGAAAAAGCCGGTCTGGTCCCAAACCTCCTGTATGTTCGTCTACATAGGGAAGCAGTGTGTCTGCCTTTTCACTGGGAGTAACCAATGTCATGACTGAAACCCGATTGCCTAAACGAATCCATGAAAGCCTCTGGGTCTGGTTGTTCCTTGGGTCCATGGTGATCCTGTGTTTCTTTGGTTCCAGTGACGCACAGGAGATTACCGAACAAGGAAAGCGGCTCGCCAAGTTGCTCGACAGCATGGATGTTGAACACTTGTGGCTTGCGCATCAACATGTTGATTGGCGTACAGGGCGCCCTAAGGATAAGCCTGTGTCCGACAGCAAACCTCATACCCACTGTAGTCCCTTTGTTGCTGCAGCGGCGGCAAAATTGAACATCTACATCTTGCGGCCTCCCGAACACTCGGCCGCCATGCTGGCAAATCCCCAAGCCGATTGGCTGTTGAGACAGGGCAAGGAAAATGGATGGCGAGCCGTGGGGACGGCCGAAGAAGCGCAGCGGTTGGCAAATCGAGGAATCTTGGTCGTTGCAGTCTACAAAGAGCGGGCCCTGGAGCGGAGCGGCCACATAGCCATCGTGCGTCCTCACGAGAATAGCCGGAAGCGGATTCAGGAAGAAGGGCCGCAGGTAACTCAGGCCGGAATGGAAAACTACACGAGCACCAGCCTAAAGGAGGGCTTCAGACACCACAAGAGGGCATGGGAGCGGGGGGAAGTTCAATTCTTCAGTCATGAAGTTGACTGGAGGATCATGGCGAAAGAATAGGGGCACACACACAGTGCGCCAGGTGAAGCCTGGGAAATGGGGAAAGAGATTGAATAAGTCTTTTCTCCGCCTTGAGAAATCGGGCGCCAAAATCTTCACCGTTTTTCGAATCATTTGTTTACCGGATACAGGCTCACCAAGGTTCTCAAGGAATTCTCGGTGGAGTTCTACAAGGTATGTCCCGGCTTTCACCGTCTTCCATGTTCGCTCTTGGACCCGGTTATAGAGGCAGCCAAATTCAAGGAGCAGGAGCAACTTAACAAGATAGCCGCACTCGAAGCCAAGGTTCAAGAACTGGAACTTAAAAAGCGTTAGCGTAACAGTCTTAATAAGATGACGCCAAAAGTTCTGAGGCATCAAACTTATGGCAGTGGCCGCCTGGCGATTATCCCGCCCTCCGCCAGGCGGTCTTCCAGCAGGATTTAATTATTAGGGGGAACTTCTTGATCTCTCTGGGAAAAGGAGTGAGCAAAAGCACGCTCAGGGAGTTCCTATGACTGCAGCCGCGGATCAACCCATGGAGGCCATGGCCCTGACCGCCTCGTCGATATCCTCCCGGGTGTTGAACAACCCCAGACTGAAACGCACCGCACCACGGTTGGCTGTCCCCAGATCCTCGTGAACCAGCGGTGCACAGTGGAGCCCCACGCGAACGGCGATATTAAAGTCGCCATCCAGGATGGCTCCGGCATAATCTGCACTAACCCCGTCAACATTGGCGCTCAGCACGGCAACATGGTCGGAAAAATCCTCAGCACCGTAGAGCTCAACGTGTTCAAGCTCGGAAAGCCCATCCCGCAACCTCTCCAACAAGGCCATTTCCTGGCTGTGCATGGCCTGCAGCCCCTTTGCCGTAAGATAGTCTACTCCTGCCGATAGCCCCAGGATTCCGAGCAGGTTCAGGGTGCCGGCCTCGAGGCGATAGGGAAAACTCTGCGTGTGGAGAGGACTCTTCGAATCCACTCCGGTCCCGCCAAAGCGGCTGGCCTTGATATCCAATTCGGGGTGAATCGCCAGACCTCCGATTCCAGTCGGCCCGTACAAGGATTTGTGGCCGGTAAACGCTAACGCCGATACTTGCCACGCTGACATATCGATAGGAACCACGCCCGCAGTCTGAGATGCGTCTATGATGAGCGGTACGCCTCGCTGAGCGCATATCCGCCCAATTTCCGCCACGGGCTGAACAGTGCCCAGCACGTTGGAGGCATGGTTGACAACCACCAAGCGCGTGTTGACTTTGATGTGCCGGGCTATTTCGTCCGGATCCACAAAACCCCGGCGGTCGAAGGGCACCAGATCATAGGTGATCCAACCCAGCTCCCGAAAGTGCCAGAGAGGCCGCAACACGGAATTGTGCTCAAGCCGCGTCGCCACAACATGATCTCCCGGCTCCACCAACCCGTGGAAAGCCAGATTTAATGCGTCCGTAGCATTGGCGGCAAAGACTACGCGACTCGCCTCCGGCGCTCCGAAGAAGCCGGCCAGCTTGATGCGGGCCTCCACCACCAGCTCAGCCACCTGCATTGCCAGATCATAACTTCCTCTCCCGGGCGAAACCCCGAACTCGAGGTACCTCTGCAGCATCTTGTCCATCACTTCGCGCGGCTTCGGAAAAGAAGTGGCAGCATTATCCAGGTATATCATTCGATCGCTCATACGCATCACCTTTTTTCAAATGGCAGATTGGTATAGTTAACTAAGTCGATTGAATTAGTCATATTATCTCTCATTTTTGTCACCAAAAAAAGTATCCCGACCGGATTGGTCAATTTTTCTCCCTAAAGAATTTTCAAATCACATCTGCCAGATGAGTTTTCTCCATCTTTTCCGCGATATAATCCCGCAGTTCCTGGAATATTCCCAGGAGTCGCCCCTCCTTCTCGATCGGGGTGGCGCCATAGAAGTATTTGCTCACCGACTCCGTGGGGGCCAGGGCACCGTCGAAAAGCCGGATGATTTCGGCAAGAGAGATCTCGTCCGGAGATTTAGACAGCAGGAAACCGCCTCCCTTTCCTCTTGTGCTGTGAACGTAATTGGCGCGCCTGAGGGTGAGGAGGATCTGTTCGAGAAACCTAGGGGGTATTTGCTGGACTGAGGCAATCGTCTGTACAGGGATGTATTCTCTGCTCTGGTTGCGTGCCAGGTAGATCAGGGCAAGCAACGCATATTCACTGCGGCTTGTCAGTTTCACCTCTTCCCCCGGACAGTGTAGCAATGTGAGTTTGCGGGCAGCAATGGAATGCCGGCTACGCGCTCCCGACCCCCCGGTACCTGCCTGCCCAGACCATCTGCAGTATATGACATTCCCAATCGATTTACTCGTAAAAAATGAAATACCTCACTTTCGTCCTTTCTAGCACGCCGATCGTTGATTACAAGGGGGATTCGGAGGGTAGAAATTTGGTAATTTGACCAATCAAGTGGAATAGTACAAGCGGTAATTCAAGATATTTATCATTGGATAATGAATTAAGGTTACCTTTTATCCCCATATCAGGGCCTCCCGCTTGAATACGTGGGCAAATTATGCCAGAAGCAGGGCCCGAAAACCACCGCCAGGGTCGTAATGGATTTCCGGACCGCGGGGGCCCCGAATCGGGCCGGAAGCGCATAAAAGAGAGCACTTGCAAGAGCGGGCAAAGGGCTGACTCACCTGGAAAAAACGTACGATCGAAGATCTTCGGCTGCGGGGAACGGGCTCCTGGAATTGCTGCCCATGGATTGCCTTTAGCGAGTTGTCGTCAGAAGGTCCTCCGGGCCTTCAATGCGGTTTCATTTACACAATACATGGGCACCTCGCCGCGCTTCACGCGCAAGATGTTGCCGGTAACGATTCTCGCTATTCCGTCGTAATTCTGTACCGTCACTCCGGCGATGTGCGGTGTTGCAACAACGTTTGGCAGGATCAGAAGCGGATTATTTGGATCAAGAGGTTCCTGTTCGTAAACATCCAGCCCCGCACCCGCAATCTCGCCGGTCTGCAAAGCTTCTACAAGGTCTGCTTCATCGATCACAGGTCCCCGTGAAACATTGATTACGAAAGCTGAAGGTTTCATCACGCGGAACAGGTCCCGGTTGAATAGCGCTCTTGTGTGATCGGTCAGTGCAATGGTGGAAATGACGAAATCGGCTGAAGAGGCCATCTCGTAGAGCCGGGACATATCACCTGCGCCAACCAGTCCTATGGCCGCTTCCGTTTCAATGTCCGCAGTTCGCCGCAGTGCCTGCACTTTCATGCCGAGCGCCACAAGTTTCCGAGCCAGGGCTTTGCCGACTCTTCCCAGTCCCACAATGAGAGCGGTACGGCCTCCCAAAGCCTGACCCAAAGGAGTCCCCCAGAGACCCTGATGGAAAGCGCTGAAACATTCGTGGATGCGTCTGGCAACGGCAAGCATCAGAAAAAGAGCGTGTTCGGCTGTAGAATCGGCATTGGCGGTGGTATCTCCGGGAACGTTGCAAACCATTATGCCACGTGCAGTTGCAGCAGCGATATCGACGCCTTCGAGCCCCACCCCCCATTGGTGGATCAATTCAGCAGCAGTGCCTTCGATCAATTCGGGTTCCAACCCGTGCATCAGGGGGATGAGAACGTCAGCCCCCATGCCGAGCCTGACCACATCTTCTCCGGCGCAACTGAAAATATCTTCATCGGGCAGGAGCACCTTCAAAAATTCAAAAACCTGGGGGAAGGCCTTGCTGCAAAGGAGGATCTTCATGTCGTCGTCTCCGCCTTATCGAGTCCACGGGGGCAGTTAGAGCCGTCCCGTATTCCGAAAGGCGAAATTCATTTCACGCGGAGGCGCGGAGAACGCTGAGCACCCCCGGGCCTCAATCGAAAGGCAAAAAGCGATTCACCGCAGAGAACGCAGAGATCGCTGAGAAAGACGCTGAGAAAACAACGGATTAGGCTCATATGTTTGCCAAAATTTCAAAAAACTCTACGTTAGTAGTATAGAGAGTAACTCTTCCCCGGTCACTTTCCAAGACAATAGGCTCGTGATTCGCAAGGGGCGAAGCGGGTTTGCGTCTCGATTAATTCCGAGGATTCGGAATGGCCCGGCCCCCGTTAGATCTTACAGGTATCCCGAACATTTTGAAGGAAGCTTTAGAGTGCCTCCTGAATCGTCGGTCTCACTGGGTTCAGCGCTGTTCATCTTCCGTTTGGGATCTTACTTGCCGCGCCGATGACCAGGGAGGAGGAGCGCCCACCGGCAAAATTTGATTTTCTCACCCGGACAAAGATTGTTTCTCCAACAGGGTAGAACTGTCATTTAGTAATAGATATCGCATTCAAGTCAACATCGTTAAATATCGGCTAAAAAATCGATATTTGTATAGATAATTACCCGATTTCTACTCTCTAAAATCCTACTTGACATTAACCGTACGAGCCTGATTATGTACCAAGATCAAAAAACTTAACCTGCCGTGAGACGGGGGAGGGAAAGCCATCTCCGTTAGACATAGAAGTTGCGGGGATAGTAGAAAAGCTTCAATTCGTCAGGTGAGTCAATGCAGTGTTCTTAACCGTTGGTGCTTGCTTTGCAGGAGGGGGGACAGTGAAACAGTTCGTTGGAATTTTTGGGAGGATGTTCAAAGTCTTCATAGCAACGGCGCTGCTGGTCCCGGCCCTGACGGCCGGCGTTGCGGCTGCAGGCACCCATCGTCTACATTACACCATCAAAGATCTCGGGACTCTCGGCGGCCTTGAGAGCTACGGTTACGGCATCAACAACCGCGGACAGGTCACGGGAGAGGCCTCTACTGCCGGAGGCGCCGTGCACGCCTTCATATACGGGCGGAGAGGGGGGATGCAAGATCTCGGAACCCTCGGCGGCAGTGATTCCGGAGGTTACGGCATCAACAACTCAGGACAGGTCACCGGGTACTCCTATATTTCAGGAGAGGCCGCCCCACACGCCTTTCTCTTCAGCCGGTGGACGGGGATGGTAGATCTCGGAACCCTCGGCGGCAATTTTAGTTGGGGTAATAGCATCAACGACTTCGGACAGGTCACCGGAGAATACTATGATGGTTTCGACTCGTCCTATCACGCCTTTCTTTTCAGCGCGTCTACTGGGACGGAAGATCTCGGAATCATCGGCACCGATTTCAGTCAGGGTCAAGGCATCAACGATTCAGGACAGGTCGCGGGAGTCTACTATGATGATAACGCAGGCGAAGCCGCCAACTACCACGCTTTTATCGACAGTCCGGGGACGGTCATGAAAGATCTCGGGACACTCGGCGCTCCAGGCTACAGTTGGAGCTATGGCTTGGCCATCAACAACTTCGGACAGGTCACGGGATGGTCCAGTACCGCCACTACCGGCACTCCAGGATTAAGCAATTCCGCCCCCGTGCACGCCTTCCTCTATGAAGCGTGGACGGGAATGGAGGATCTCGGGACCCTCGGCGGTACTAACAGCTATGGTTATAGCATCAACATCCGGGGACATGTCACGGGATACTCCGATATCCCCGGAGACTCCGGCCAACACGCCTTTCTTTACCGTGACGGGAAGATGATTGACTTGAATACCCTGCTGCCCCGCTCGTCACGATGGACGCTCCTCGCTGGTTATGGGATCAATGACCGGGGACAGATCACTGGGTACGGGCTTATCAAAGGGCAAACCCACGCCTTTCTCATGACGCCGGTTCGTTAACCCGTCACAGTCTATCTTCACGGCCCGGTTCCTGCCGGTTTGATCGGACTCAAGAAAGGTGGCGCCCGGGATAGCCTCACGTACCGGCACCGGCACTAAAAGGGTCTGCGGCGAGGGTTGGTCCGTTTGCCCAAATTCGTAATGGTAAACGCGATCACGGAGCGCAAGCAGATAAAGATCGATCTCCCACAAACCGAGTAACGAACGCCGATCAACGCTCTCAGGTGTGGAGGACTGCCCTCCCAAAAGTGTGCCAGTTCCAGATGCTTGGTTTTCCATATTTTCCTTATGGGAGAGTAAACCCTAATATTACATGCGACCGATCTGACGACATATTCACTAAGCTTGTCGCAGGCCATTTTCAATGAGTATTGCTCACTTGGAAGGGCGCCGCCATGTCAGGAACGATCCGCTCAGCCGAGCTAATTGCAGCGAAGGCCCTTGCTGACCCTGACGTCATTTATGGCCTTAAAACAAATCCTACGCAAACACTGAAGAATCCGCAACCCGAGGTGATTTCACAGTTTCTTCCCGCGGACCCCAAGATAAGTAATGCAATTTGGGTGATCGTTGTCATTTCGTTTGACCCTGTTATGGTCGGCGCGGCCTATGCGCCTGGCTCCGGGGTAACAACTAAGTTAGAAGCCAGAGCTGTATATGCGACAAAGAGTGAC
This sequence comes from Syntrophobacteraceae bacterium, assembly GCA_052147195.1. Taxonomy (GTDB): domain Bacteria; phylum Desulfobacterota; class Syntrophobacteria; order Syntrophobacterales; family Syntrophobacteraceae; genus SbD1. Next base: position 8,931 of record JBKQLC010000151.1, on the reverse strand, counting down.
ACCACCGTACTGACTGTGTTGTTGCGTTCCTGGCAGGGCTGTGATTATCAGGTCCTATAAAAAGGTAATCGAACCTAACATTGCGTTATAGATGTACAGTTAAAAATAGGGAATGCTCTTACGACAAGTGAGTAGATCTATTCAGTATAGTTCCAATTTTGTGAAGCAGATTTATTGTCAGAAGGAGCCGAGCTGAGCATCTTAAGAAAGGAGGATGGATAAACGTGTCTTAATCTACTTCGACACCTCAACGATCACGGGAAAGAAAGGAGGATTATCAAGATGAAAGCGAAAAAAACAAACGAGATCCGGAATAAACGTGGACCATTTTTATGGATTATCATTGCACTTTGCCTCACTTTCACTGGCTGTGCCAGTTTTGGTCCATTAGTATTAAACAATGCAGTAATAAAATACGATAATAACGTGTTGCAATCGGAAGAAGAATTACTCCTTCTCAATATCGTTAGAATGCATGACGACCAACCACCACACTTCACGGTAGCAAGTGCAGTGCAGGCAACGTTCACCCTCAGTGGGACCGGAACGGTTGCTCCTATTGGCACCACCACAAGTGCATATGGTGTCTCTATTGGTACTACCATTAGCGACAGTCCTACAATAACCATCGTACCTATGCAAGGGAAAGATTACTCTGAAAGACTTTTGAGGCCAATAGACTCTCATTTCGTTAATACGGTTTTTCTACAACAAGGCGCAAAGCGAATTGATAAAATGCTAAGACTCATAGGTCGTGATTTCACAATGCTCGGTCCAGATAAATCCAAGACAATATTCGAAAGCATCGAGCAACCGGATTTTAAAGGGGATAAGTATAAGTACCCCGACCTTACCGGCTTGACTGATATTGGAGAAGAAGAGGCCAGTTGTTTATTGAAAGACGTTGGCTTGTGTGTTGCGACAAACAAGCCCCAAAGAACACAATTGAATAAGGATCAAGTAAATTATGAACTGTTCCGTAAGATTGTATTACATATAAGAGCATTATCTTTGACCAATCGTTTGCAAATATTTGCTCTGGACTTAGATGTACCGTATAGAAGTATTAAAAAGAGCAATACTACAAAGAGCGACACCAAAAAAACTAACGCCACGAAGTCTGACAGCACAAAGACTAACGCCACAAAGACCGACGCCACAAAGAGTAACTCCACAAAGGCAACGACCACAAAGCCTGACGCCACAAAGCCTGTCACCATAATGACTGACACCAAAAAGACTGTCACCACGAAGACTGGCACCGCAGAACCTGTCACAACAAAGACTGACACAACAAAGACTGTCATCACAAAGCCTGACATCACAAAGCCTGACACCACAAAGCCTGACACCACAAAGCCTGACACCGCTGAGCCTGACAACACAAAGACTGACACCGCTGAGACTGACACCACAAATACCGACACGGCAGAGATCACAAAGACTGACACAACTGAGACTGACACCACAAAGACTAACGCATTAAATACCGATGGCATCAAGGACACGGTTGATGCGTTAGAAAAGAATTTTCACTGGAAAGAGACGACTGAAGGTCTTATAATTGCAAAACATTATCGAATCACCACTCTGACTGATTTTGATTTTGCGGTGATGAATCCCTACGTTAGAGATAAGCTTATCGAAGAAATTCAAAAAGATCTTGAATTAAATGATACTTTAAATTTTGATGAGGGTGTTATTCTAGTCCTGGTCCGGGGTGACCGAGAAAATCGGTGGCCAATTTGTGGGTATTTTTGCTTGAGGAATGTTACGCAAGTGCTACAGTTTTTGGCAGAAAGCCTAAATGACCAACACGAATGCGAATACGAAAGAGAATATTCCGTGTCTCCAAGCCCGCTGACAGAAAAATTGTTGGCTAGTGACGAACTTCCATTTGGATGCCTCGATAACCCGGCACTGACACTTACAATTAATTCATCTCCAAAAATGACGGGCCAACTCCCGAAAGACCGGTTTATTGAGGTCGACTACAAAGGAGAATCATTCTGGATTTCCTGTCCGTGGATCCAAAGAGGAGCAAAGCAATCACAGTGGGTTAGGCCCGATCCGTTAAGGTGGGATAAGGAGGTTTTCAACATGCTCTACGAAATATATCAATTTAACAGATCAGAATCTCCTGTTGGACCTCCTTCAGTCTCAATATCGAAATAGTTTCAAAGGCAGCTTATTTACTGTTTTACAAGATGACTGGGTCTAAGAGGCGGGGCCAGAAAAGGCCCTGCCTTTTTATGAACAATTCTACCCGTAATCTGTGATATCAAGGATTGTGTAGGAATGAAAAGTAGTAGGTGAAACAGAGAATCAGAGGTAATCCGACACTGTCTGACGGCTTAAATGCTTTCTTTCGCAAATTAAGGGATATCTTAAGGAGAGGGTTTGGGTGCGGGATACCCTCCTATCAAGACTCTCGACTATTATCTGCCAGGATCGCCTCAACTCTCCATCTTTGCTCTTTCGGCTTGAGGTTAACAAAAACCGGGCCGGAGCCATCGTCCGGTTACGACGGGCAAGGGCAAGGGATGGCCGAGGGCGGCAATGACCTTCAGGACTTAGGGGGCGAGACTGAGGACCCGGAATAACTTGGTAACACGGGGACGGGAAACCCTCGACTTATAAGGATCTCGTTCGTTCTGAAAAGCCTGATTTAATGCGACTCCAAGGCACCGAGAAACCAAAGCCATCCTTGGGGAATGTCCAGATGCAGTGAAGGTGTTCCGGCAGCAGAACCCATGCATCGATAGTAAAAGGGTGCCGCCACCGAACTTCTGCACTATCTCGCGATATAAACAACTACTGTCGGCAATATAGGAGACGCCGCGAATACGATCATGCTTTTGGCATTTACTCGTCCCATCAGATCCGATATTGCCGTTAGGCGGAATCATCGCAATCATCTCTTTGGACGTTCAATTCGACAACTTCACAACCTGCATAATCACAGATGGCCTGATGCTGCTTCTCGAATAGGTCCAACCAGCACTCGGTAGCGACACGGGAGCCCGGATGATGTGGTACTGGCAGTGCCATGCCTTATTTGATAGCTTGCGAGATTTGCTCACTGCATTCTCCTCCCTCTTGAAGTTACGGCAACAACTGGAGACAGGAGATAGCAGTGAGCGGCCTCACGGCCAAGCCCATTCGGGACCAGCTTAGCCAGTCTGCATAACCACGCCCATAGGGCGTGGGATTCAAGATTGAACCAAAAATCCATCTTTGGGGGTTTCGACCCTGCAATGTGCCAAATGCCCGATTTTTCAACGATGTACTATCCTTGGCATACGATTTTTTCCCTTTCGTGAGTCCGGCCACAACCATTTTTCAGGGCAGATTGTTCAAAATTGCGGTCCCGTCGGGCGTTCCGAGCCCTGAGCACGCATCCCATCCGACTCCCGCATTATAGCCCACCTGCCCACTAATGGCGTTTGTACCAACCACGACGTCATGAACCACGCCCTGGGCGGCGTTGGCGTACATGAACGGATTCAGGAAGCCGACGTTCTTCCCCTTCGCCTGGTTCAACAGCGCGGCCAGCGCGGCCATAAGCGGAGCGACTGCACTGGTGCCGCCAGAGGCTCCCTCCGAGCGATCCACCCTCGTGAAATAGTTCGTCGCGCTCATTGCGATATCGGGAACGCCGCGACCCGGCTTCCCCGTGGCTATGGAAACGGGTAAGCCAGCGTTCGCCTGATAGTCTGGAACCGGAAACATCACGCTGATTCCACCTCCGGTGGCCCAACCTCCTCCGCCCGGTGTGTTCGGGTCGAAAGGCGTTCCGTCGTTCCAGACAACATCATTGCCGTTACTGTCGATCTGGGTTCCTCCGCAAGCGAGTACAAGGTTATCCGCCGCTGGATGATCGACGTGGATTTTGCCGTCCCAATGCTGTCCATCCATATCGGCGGCGCCGTGGTCGCCAGTGGCGACGCAGATCGTAACTCCCATTGCGGCAGCCGCCACGAACAAAGCGTGGTAATTGTCGACGCCCTGCTGATCGGTGGTATCTTCCGGCCCGCCCCAACTGATCGAAATGACGCTCGGATTGCGCTGGGCGTCGTGCACCGCGGCGTTGATAGCGTCGATGAACCCCTGGTCGCCGTTGTTCGGCGCGAAGTAGACGGCAAACTGGGCCTTGGGCGCCACCGCGCCCGCAACCTCTATGTCTAGCATGACTTCGCCGTCGTCGGAGTCCGCCGTGGTGGGATCATTCCCGGCCTTGTCAACCGGGATGGAGACCACGCTGGGCAGCGGGACTTGAATCTCTTGGAAAAAGACCTTGAGATCGCTGTTCCGGAAGCCTCCGCCCAACTCGATGATCGCGATGGTTTGGCCGCTGCCGTCAAGCGTTGCACCCTGGATTTGGGTAGGATAGTTGTAACGTTTGGCGAAATCGGTCGCCGCAACACCGTTTTGGCCGCCCGGGCCCGCCGCGGCCATGATCTTGCGCCTGTGGGGGGATCGGTGTTTCCGGCGCGTATCGAAGCCGAACACTCCAATAACGATGCCATCGAGGTGCCCGGGTATTTGTATCCCGCCCTGCCTGCCGCGATATGTACCTGTCGAATGATGATACATTTGGAGATCGGCCGGGAACGCGGCAAGCAGATCTCCCAGGCTCCCTCTCAGGACGATCGAACGCTCCGCCGCGCTGCGATGGACCACCATGAGGTCATGGTCCTGCGCGAGTCGCTCGACGAGATCCAGATCCGCAGCTTTGGAGCCATATTGTTGGGCAAACTCCTCGCGGCTCAGATAGGCCCTTTGACCGAGCGGTCGCTTGCTTTGTTCGTATACCTGTTTTTCGAGAGCGGCAAAATCTCCACCGGAGCGCAAGCGAACCGAAAGGCTGGCAAGTTCCGACTTGTCAACAGGACCGGCGGGACGGGAATTTGGCAGCAGATTGCGTCTGCTACCGGGAAGCGAAACATAAGTAGCCATAATTTTCTCCTTTTGTGATGCCCATATGAACAAATACCACACGTTAAGCGTGAACTACGCCACTTCTTAAAGATCACGCTTTCGACACCGAAATTCGGCTCTAAATATCATGATGTTTCACCCGGGGACCGTTGGAGAAATGCGCCGCGACTCATGGTTTCACAGCAATTCCATCACGTGGGATGACACCTGTGCACGATGACAAGCTCATCGGGCGATTGTTCAGAATCTTTCTTGCGCTATTTCCTCTGCAATGCTTCGATTGTTTAATACACGTTCAAACCCGGCGACCGACTTTAACGGTACTTTGAACTGCCTTTCGTGAAACTCATTGAGCGCGGAGCGCGTTATTTTCCCAAACCAGCAGTCCACAGGTTCAGGGTCAAAACCAGGATACATCAGGGTACCGTATTATCTTACAGCCTCTGTAAAACGGCGAATATAGGTTCTCTCTTTCTGTGTAAGAAGTTGCCTAGATCTCCTGTTCATTCAAATAACGCTTGTCATTCATACAACTGCTACCCTTTCCTCTCAGAAGTATTCCGGTTTATAGGGTCTGTATAAACCGGTTCAAAATCCATCGATCAGACTTCGCACCCGTGGCCTCCTTTGTTTAAAATGTGGGTGTAAATCATCGTAGTGTTAACGTCTTTGTGCCCGAGGGTTTCCTGGATAGTGCGGATGTCATAGCCCGCCTCAGGCAGATGAGCGAGAAGGCCTTGATTTTAGGTCTGTCACTTCCTCTAGGTAGCTTGTTTCCGTCCGGAAAGGGTCCTTTTCAGCCCTGGCGGTGTCAATCTTCAGGCTTCCTTGTGCGGCGTACCCATGTACGCCTCCGCGCAATCACTCGATTTCCTTGCCAAGACGAAAAATCCCTCCTTTCCGAATCGGAAACTGCTAGCTAATGGTGTGAGAATAGATGAACCGCTTGAGCCGGTGCCAACAGGCTTGCTCTGCCGCCGGGGCATTCTCTCTTGGTGATCCGAGGTTCACTTTTCCCGCGAAAGATTGCCGCGATTGGCTTGTCTGTACGCCTATAACCATTTGTTCGCTCCCTCCGGTAAGGGGGCGCAACTGAAGGCAGACCAAGCTACGCTTTTGAAATTGCATCTTTTATATCAAAGAAAGGTTTCACGGAGGTTACATCCCAACTGGACTTCAGGAAGGTTGGAGGAACGCCCGGACTGCATTTGCGGAAAATGATCCTGTTCGCAGAATTTCTTTGTGGTTGAGATCGAAGAACTCCGTTTTGGTAAACGGTCACCTCAAGAAGCGCAGAGAGGCTCTCCGAGAGGGGTGGATATATTGCTAGGCAGGGTTCTTTTGACGCTGCCCTGGCTCAACTCGATTCGAAAGTCCACAACTCTTTTAGTTTGGTGGTCGGCATCTGCCCCGTAGCAATGAACTGAGAAGCTTGCAACGGTCACGGCATCGGTGCCGGGCAGACTGCAGGTTGTGAATCATAAAGGGCGGCTCTCTTAATGGAATTGCTGAAAGGAAAAGACCGCCCACAAGGGGGCTGGACTACGGTGAGGATCAACTGGTAACTCCGAAACACTTCCCGGGGTTACGCGAGTTGTCGATCGTTCAGGCAACTTTTCATGGTGCAGGGGTGTCCCCCGCTGGGAATGGATTCGCTGACATGGTCCGGAATCGGTGGGCATGAGGCAGGCAAAAGGGACAGCGGCCTACCGGGCTTTGCCCCCGAGGGAACAAAAGTTGTCTGGGCCATCAGGCTTCCCCCCGCTTAACTATTCAGCATTTTATTTGAAACTGAATTGAAATAAGCTGCGAGTCTGGCATAATGCAGCAGGATGATTAGATGCATAGCGAGATATCTTTAGTCGAGGGGATTACTCATGAACGAACCGTTTCTTGTCGCTCTTGCCAATCCTGAACCTTCGCCCGGCGGTGGATCTGCCGCCGGTTACAGCGCGTGCCTGGGGGTTGCCCTTGTGAAGAAGGTCATTCACCTGGAACTGCTGCGTTCAAGGACTTCCGCCGAACTCACGTCCTTATGGAAAGATTTGATGAAGCAGGCGAATGAAATGGAGAAAGGCCTCGAACAACTCATCGAAGAAGACGGAAGGGTTTATATAGAATTTGTCGAAGCACGAACCGATTGCAGGAGGAAGAACTTCGCCGATGCATTGGAGAAAGCCGTCGAGTGTCCCGTCAAGATCATGAAACAATCCGGTGAGGGGCTGGGACTTATCTCTGAAGTGGGAAAGCGTTGCGGGCGGCATCTTCTCTCCGATCTGCTCGTTTCTGGAGAATCCTTTCTGGCAGCAGTTAGAGGGGCATACCACATTGCGTGGGCAAATATATGCCTGCTCCCCGGCAACTCGCTGCAGCAACCGGCCATATCCACCGGGGAGATCAGGCTGCTGGAACAAAGTTGTAAGGAAAAGCACGTGATGGTGCAGGAACAGTTGAGGGGCAGGATAAAGGGCGAAAAAAGCTGCTGAACCGATAAGGCTGGACTCACGTTGCGGGCTCAGATGCGAAAGGTTGTTGATGGGTTTCGCTCCGCTCCACCCATCCTACGTCTTTTCATGGTGTCCCATGGGGATGTGAGATGCTGCTGAGGAAAGGCTGCCCACATACACAACGGGCTGGACTATGGTTCACAGGGTGCCCCGCGCGGGGGCATGATAGATTGCGGCAAAATCTCCATCAATGCAGGATGTCCACAACGATTCTTCCCGTCTTGCTTTCCCTCAGCCTGAGCCTCTTTTCGGCGAAAAGCCCGATGCATTCCGGATAGATCGAGCACTCAAACCTGAGCCCTTTCTCTTTGACCGAATCAATCGTATCATCCGGTTCGATTTTGAAGGCGACCTGGTTGATTATCGGGCCGCTGTCCACCCCATAATCGACAAAATGCACAGTGCAGCCGGCAATTTTGCAGCCGTGGTGAAGCGTCTGCCCGTATCCGTCTATCCCCGGGAAGGCTGGACAAAGTGTTGCGTGCAAGTTCATTATCCTCGGAATCGCGGACCCGTAATTGACTTTTTCTATAAAGTATGGACTCAGCTTCCGGACAAAACCGGCCAAAACCAGCAGATCGAATGGATATGCGGCCATTTGGCGAAGCATCTGCTCCTCGGCGATGACGCGCGTTTTGAGGCGAAACATCAGATTCTCGGGCGATTCGTCGAAAACCCTCTGCCTGCTCATTATGTAATCGAAATTGCAGTCGGCCGGCAGTTGAAGGGCTTGCGGCTCCCGGCGGAACCGTTGCCTGATTTCCGCATAGTCAACGACAAAAGCGGGTATGCCGTGCTTTCCAGCCCTGGTGAGCGCATAGGCGTCGGGGTTATCGGAGCACACGAACACGACTCTGCCGTTTATCAGGCCCGTTTTGCACGCATCTATGACAGCCTGAAGCTTATTCCCTTTGCTCGAAACCAGCACGCCGATGCGGATACCCTCGAGCATAATCGACCTCCAGTCTTTCAAGCTACCGCGGGTGTTCCTTGCTCATAAGCCTCTTGCGGTTCGCGCACGGACAGCGAGTCGTCCGTGTCACCTGCGGTTCTCGCGACGGAAAGGTTAAAACGGTTCTAAATCAGTGGATATTATTGACATAGATGGAAGGCGATGGCAACAAGACTTCACGGGAAGACCTGGCCGAAGAAGGATTGATTGCGAATAATGAGTGAAAAAAAGGGTGAACGTGCCTCTTGCGTTGCGCGTCCGGAAAAGGCGAGTTGTACGGAGCACGCACCAGCCGAAAGGCTCCAAGCTCGTCCTGTGGGCACAGTTTCATCGCGCCCGCCATCCGGCGGGCAACGCTTCGCTTTTGCCCACCCTGCATCGATGCGAAACACTCCATGTTAGACGGTACTAGTACCACGTAACACTTAAAGTTGCGGATAAAGATGCCTCAGCTTTATCCGCGCCTTGGCATTCGAGAACTGCCATTGAATCTTTGCTTGCCGGTTGTTTCGGTCGTTTTCCCATGCGGCG
>JBKQLC010000150.1:0-3724 GCA_052147195.1 Syntrophobacteraceae bacterium | reverse complement strand
ATTGAAACGATATCGGTTGAATTCTGAAACGAGCTCATGGAAACGCCTGCCGGTCTATGGCTGTCATGTGATAGAACATTTTCCGAATCTATGACATTGAACTCTTGACTGAAAAATTCCGTCTTATTATTTGTAGATGACGGAGAAACTTGAGAGTGCGAAGTTCGTGATGGGATTTATGAGGGGTAGGAGCAAAACTCAGCGAGGGAATCGGCGTTGTCGACAGTTTTCAGGCGACCATTGATTCTGGACTTGCTAAAAGAGTGAGGATTGAAGCGATTCCCGAACAACATGCGAGCATGCTTGTAGTAGGGGTTGGATGGATCCGCATGAGCGTGAACGAGACTTTTGTAAGACTCAATTCCGCCGCAGTCCTCGGGAGGGCAACGCCCCTGTCCAGCAAGGCAAACAGGATGGTTGTGGACAGACGAGTTAGGCAGGATGTCTTCAAGTATGATCTCGTGTTCCCAGCGGTCGCCGAAATCGTACTCGTACAGGAACAGCGACTTTGAGGTAATTTTAAGGTCTTTGAGCGATGTCTTTCGATCGTCCTTCGGTCCGAGAGGGGGAAAGGGAATGCCATATCTGGACCACCGAAAAAAGGGAATGAACCAGAGGCGATTAGAGATGGCAAACTCATGTGGGTGATCATTTTCCCAACCCATTGACGCCTGCAGAATGTGGTGAAGCCTGTAAAGCGTAGTATCGGACGAGACGAGAATTCGCCGCCATATTGCCGGGTCGCTGTTTATCAATGTGATGCATAGTTGATATATCGATGGTGGCGCGTTTTGCATATACACCGCTTAGATTTCTCGTTTGGGCAACCGAGTTTAGGTTAGCACGAACACAGAGGGGTGGCACACGACAGAACAGTGGTTCTGGTGGTACTACGAGCGCCACAGTTGCCTTGTCCACACTCTTTTTGGCTGCAGCTTCAATATTCCGTCAGAAAGTGTGATAGCCGCTTGGAGCAGCTATCACACTTTCTGGCGGTTTTTGATTGCGTACACCCAGCAAAAAATGAGACAGGCGATGCCGCCTGGGATTAACTTCTAGCCATTTCCGAAAGCCTTACCAGCAGCCGATTGGCGCGAACATCTCGACCGTTGTCATGATGGCCTTTTTAACCACTATATGATACAGAAGAAGCACCGTACCCGATACCACACATTGAAAGGGTGATTATGGAATTATGGCTTCGCTTCTGGAATTGCGCGGAGGCTTTGCGTCCAGCATTTTCTCGGTCCCAAACGTTCATCTGGTTCGTCGTTGCACTGGCAGGGATGTGCATCAGGACTGACCATGCCGGAGTGACAAGTATTGTCAGGGCTCTCAATCTTGACCCCTTGTACTACCGCAGTTTGTTGCATCTTTTCCGAAGTAAATCCTGGAATGTTGAGCGGTTAACGAGGGTATGGATTAAGTGGGTGATGCGGGTTTTCGGGCAGTACAAGGTCAACGGCAGGTACGTACTGGTGGCAGATGGGACCAAGGCGGCACACGAGGGGCGGAAGATGCCGGCGGTCAAGTCGCTGCACCAGGAATCAGACTCGAATTCCAAAGCACCGTTCATTATGGGGCATTCGTTCCAGGCTATATCGTTGTTGTTTCGGCTGGGCAGAGCGGTGTGGGCGGTACCACTTGCTTGTCGCATTCACGAAGGGCAGGTGTTGAGCAATCGGGACAAGCGAACGCTGTATGACAAACTGGCAAACTTATTTGCGGAGGTTGCCGATGGCATTTCAAAGACAGTTCGCAAATATTTGGTGGCGGATGCGTACTACTCTTGTGCACCAATGATTCAGGCGCTGCTCAAAAGGGGCGACGATTTGGTGTCCAGAGTGAAATCAAATGTTGTCGCATACATGCCACCAGCAGCGTCTATCGGTGGGCGCGGACGTCCGAGAAAGTATGGAGAGAAGATTAAGCTGATGGATTTGTTTGCTGACCGCACCAAGTTTCGCCGTGGCATCGTTCTCGGCTATGAAGACGGCATCAGCTCATCGACGCCTCAGGGACCACTCAAGCTAATCGAGGTTCAGTACCATTCAATAGATCTTCTATGGAAGCCGGTCATGCGAGTAGTCCGGTTTGTACTGGTCATATATCCCAACAAAGGAAAGAGCATCTTTATCTCGACAGACATGACTCTTGACCCTCTGGCGGTCATATCGCTCTACATCATGCGCTTCAAGATTGAAGTGTCTTTCAAGCAATTTGTCCAGACCATCGGTGGATTCTTCTATCACTTTTGGCTGAAGGAAATGGAGCCCATCAAGCGCCGTTCTGGTAACCAATACCTGCATCGAGCATCAGCCGAGTTCCGTGCCAGCGCCGTGGACAAACTCGATAGCTACCACCGCTTTGTTCAGCTGGCCGCAATAGCGCAAGGGATTATGCAGTATCTCTCGACATATTTCCCTGATCAGGTTCGCGCCTTTGCTCCCTGGCAACGAACATGGACAGCCAGTGGACATCCGTCAGAGGAAACTGTCTCGAGAGCCTTACGTGCAGCTCTTCCCGAATTTTTGGCAAGGACGCCTAAAAGCCATTCTTTGAAGAAAATCCTCACTCGGTTTCAGCGCAAGAGCAAAGATTCTGCTCCTGTCGCGGCCGCCTAACCTGTTTCCGACAGCTCCATGTTCGGAATGCCACCGCAAAGTCAGTCACCATGACGCTTTGTTTCGCTACCGCTTTGGTTGGCTCCGCCCAGCACTGCTGGAATTCCTGCTCCAAAGCCATTGTTAGTGACCAGACCAACTACCTTGCGCACACTCTCATTGCTATTTAACGCCTTCCAAATTTGGTACTCTCAAGTTCCAATCAATGTCATCCAAAGTCAATGCGGCTATTTCGCGCGCGCGTAGCCCGTATGTGACCATAAGGAGCAGGAAGGCGTAATCTCTTCTTCCAACCACCGTCCGGCAAACTACCGCTTCCAGCATTAATCGCACCTGCTCCCAGGAAATAGATCTTGGAATCTCGGCCAATTTGTATTTTTGCGCTGGTTCAACAACACTGATGAGATCGCGACGGAGTATGCCTTCTCTGTGAAGGTAGCGCAAGAGGATTCTAATGACACTGCAAGTCCCTTGTTGAGGTCCTCCTCTTCGACTAGCAATACTTGCATCGGTTATAAAAGCACTGATTACAGGAGGAGAAAGCTGAGCCAGATCGGCAATGCCTACACGAGCAAGATATTCCTCGAACCGTTTAAGGCAGTGCGTGTAAAGCCTAATTGTTCTTGGAGACAATCCCCTTTCTTCTCGCAGGAACTCAAAGAACCCGACCAAGCAATCGAGTTTGGATTGTGGCGCAGAAGGCTTCTTACCAAAATCTGGTATTAATATTCGCAGCATTTGGTTAATAGGATTGCTGGCTTCATAAGCCACACTCCTAATTGCTGATCGCGTTTTGGCGTTTTGTCCATGGAGTGCAACCCAATGATTGGTGAAGGCTTCAGCATGATTTGGCAAATCGATAAGGTCCTTGGCTCCTGCTGCTTTAGCGAACTCGCCGAATTGCATCAGCATCGGAACACGTTTGTACACGCTTCTGTTCGCATAGCCGTTTTCCACCAGCCATGCTACATAGCGTTCAATTGGAGTTCCAAGCCAAGACTTTCTGATTTTTACAAGCGTCTCTGGTTTTACAAAAAACTTTTCCAACATATGGCAATGATCCTCTTAGAACTAACTAAAAGAATCTGTCCCCAACTGCA
>JBKQLC010000149.1:0-28708 GCA_052147195.1 Syntrophobacteraceae bacterium | reverse complement strand
TCGCGGCCTCCACGGGAAAGGGCGGAACCTTATCAAGCATCTTGGCAAGTTCCAACGCGTAAGCATAGGGCAACAAATCGATGCGCATGGCGGCCTGTTGGCCCATTTTGATGGCCGTGCCGCCTTTCCACTCGATAATCTCCCGCAGCCGGCGCGCGCGCCGTTCGACATCGTCCTTCAGTCGTTATTTATCCGCTCGGCCAAACGCTCAACACAGCTACCGAGTTGCTGAGGTGAAATGCGCTCCAGAAGCTGATAATCAGCCATTTAGGCTCCCCTCTCCACAATGTCGAAAAAAATTCCTCTTTGAGCGTGCTCGACATTCTACTGAAAACAATACGGAATTTCAATTCCATTCCCAACCTAAGTGTTTCCTGAAAAGAGATGAAAAAGCCGGTGAGCATCTTGAAGCAGCGCATAGCTGAATCCCCCCCATAGTCACCCGTGAGGAAAAGGGGACTTCAAAACCACTGAACAGGCGCCTCCGCAGCACCAATCTCTACAACCCGCCCCCAGAAGGCTGGCCCCAACGTTCCGCCGCTCGCCGGGGAGCATACCAGATTTCAGACTGGAAACAATCCAAAGAACTACTTGCTACATGAACAGGATTTTATTTGCCCCTCTCGTCTTATATGTTATTTTGCGCCAACATGATTCGATGCCGACAATAAATCCTGACTGGAGGAAGACAAATGCGTGAAAAAGTCGAGCAGGCCCTTGCCAAAATAAGACCGATGCTGGAAAGAGACGGCGGGAGCGTCGATCTGATAGAGGTCGATGGTTCTGTGGTAAAAGTACGGCTGACTGGGGCCTGCCGTGGTTGCCCTATGAGCCAGATGACTCTCAAATCGGGTATCGAGCGGATCATTAAGCAGGAAGTCCCAGAGGTCACCGAAGTTGTCGCCGTTTAGCGCATAATCGGAGATCAGGCTTTGGGCATGCCTGGGGTTTTGCTATTGCCTTACGCGCGTACTTTTCACCTGTTGTAAGGCTCACCTCTTATTATGGTAAAAGCTCGATAGAGCTGCTCAACCAGTATCAGGCGGGCAAGGTCGTGTGGAAGGGTCATTTTCGAAAATGAGAGCACATCACTTGCGCTCTTCAGCAATTGGAGAGAGACCCCGACCGGTCCGCCTACCGCCATCCAGAGATCCGATGTTCCCGAGGCCATCAGTTTTTCCATCAATTTTGACAGTCCGGGTGAATCGAGTTCTCGCCCTCTTTGGTCCCACACAATCAGATGTCCCCCGTGCCCTGTCAGTTTCAAGATGCGCTCGCTCTCGCGCTCCCGGACAACCTGGTCCCCAACCACCCCGGTGATCTTTTCCGCCTTTACGTAGTTCACCTCCACCGGACAGTAATGCTGAAGTCTTTCCATATAACGGCCAATAGCCGAGTCTATATCGCGAAATGCCGTTTTGCCGATGAATACCAGGTGAATGCGCATGGCGTTCTTACCGATTTTTCGGTGAAATCGCGGCCATCAGGAATTCCCGGTTTCCCTTCGGCCCCAGTATGGGGAATGGAGTTATTCCAACCACATCAAAGCCGAGCCCGGCTGTAAATTCGGCCAGCACACTGCACACCTCTTCGTGTATGCGGTCGTCCCGTACGACTCCTCCACCCTTCGATGCCAGTTCACGGCCAACTTCGAACTGAGGTTTTATGAGCGCTATAAGCACGCTTTCGACTTCCAGAAATTTGAGTACAACCGGGATTACCAGCTTGAGGGATATAAACGATGTATCGACAGTAGCGATCTGAACGGGTTCGGGCACAAGTTCCGCGGGCAGGTAACGGATATTTTTTCTTTCGAGCACAACCACCCGGGGGTCGTTCCTGAGCTTGAGCGCAAGCTGGCCGTATCCCACGTCAACTGCGTAGACCCGCCGCGCTCCAAATGAGAGCAGGCAATCCGTAAACCCTCCTGTGGAAGCACCGACGTCCATTGCAGTACGACCGGAAACTTCGATTGAAAACGTACGGATCGCATGTTCGAGCTTGAGGCCGCCCCGGCTGACATACGGGATGGCATCTCCTATAATCCGGATCTCAGAGTCTTCCTGGACTTTTTGTCCTGCCTTGGTCAGAATTTGGCCGTTTACGAGGACTTTTGCTGCGAGAACGAGCGACTGGGCCCGTTCTCGAGTAGGTGCAAAACCCTTATCGACAAGCAGTTTGTCCAATCGCGCGAAGGACTTTGCCATGGCTGGAATCTAACAATTTAAGGGCGGCGCTCTCAATCGCGTCGGCATCGATACCACAGAGATTTCTCAATACGGCCTGGCCTCCATGTGGAACGAAGAAATCACAGACTCCCAGACGCTTTAAAGACTTCGGGAAAAACGCTTCTTCCTCGAACATTTCAAGGACAGCGCTCCCAAAACCACCCTGTAGCATGTTCTCTTCGACAGTAATGACCCTGCCGGTTTTTTGAGCCCAGGTCATAATCAATTCACGGTCAATGGGCTTGACGAACCTGGCGTTTATAACGGCCGCTTCGACTCCATCCGAATCGAGTCGCTCAGCGGCTTCCATCGCACTTTGCACCGTGGAACCGACGGCCACGATAACCAAATCTTTCCCAGGCCTCAGCAACTCACCCTTCCCGATCTGCAGCGATTGGAGTTCGTCATCGAGAACCACCCCGATGACGTTTCCCCTCGGATAGCGCACAGCAGCAGGACCGTTGTGATCGACTGCAGTCTTCAGCATATGCTGAAGCTCGTTTTCATCCTTTGGGGCCATCACCACCATATTGGGCATAGAGCGCAGGTAGGACAAATCGAACAAACCGTGATGCGTCGGCCCATCCTCGCCCACTATCCCGGCTCGATCCATCGAGAAGACCACCGGAAGGTTCTGAAGACAGACATCGTGCAGCATCTGGTCATAGGCACGCTGCAGGAAAGTTGAGTAAACAGCCACCACCGGCTTGAAACCCTCCGTGGCAAGACCGGCCGCGAAAGTTACAGCGTGCTGCTCTGCGATACCAACGTCGAAAAACCGGTCGGGGTAGGTCTGAGCGAAGCAGTCGAGCCCCGTACCCTCGATCATTGCGGCTGTAATGCCGATCAATTTGGGGTTTTCGTCAGCCAGCTTCTTCATCGCTTTGCCGAAAACTTTGGTATAGGAGAGTGATCCGGAGTTAAGGCACTTACCGGTTGCTATATCAAACGCCCCTAGACCGTGAAAGCTCGTGGGGTCCTTTTCGGCAGGCTCGTAGCCCTTTCCTTTCTTGGTCAGCACATGGATCAGGACCGGGCCATCCACATTGCGCGCTATTTCAAATGTCTCTATCAATCTGTCGAGACGATGTCCGTTTATAGGCCCTATATACTGAAACTCAAGGGCTTGGAAGAGCATTCCCGGCGTGAAAAAACTGATCAGCGAATCGACGCTGCGCCTCAAAACCTGTAGAATATTTGCCCCGATTCCAGGAATCGATTTTAGAATAACTTCCATTTCCCGCTTAAGGTACATCAGCGTCTTTCCGGAGAGCTTCCGGCTGAGATAGGACGAAAGAGCGCCAACGTTCGGAGAGATGGACATCTCGTTGTCATTCAGGACTACAATGAGGTTTCTGGCGAGGTCCCCAGCATTATTGAGCCCTTCAAAAGCCATTCCCCCCGTCATGCTGCCGTCGCCTATTACTACAATGGTTCGAGCTGAGCTATCCTTGAGATGATTTGCGACCGCAATTCCAAGGCCTGCCGAAATTGAGGTGCTGGAGTGGCCTGTTCCATAAGCGTCATACCTGCTTTCGGAACGCTTGGGGAAGCCGCTGATTCCGCCGTACTGGCGCAGGGAACCAAATTCTTTCTGGCGCCCGGTCAAAAGTTTGTGCGCATAAGCCTGATGGCCAACATCCCAGATGAAACGGTCATATGCGGCATCGAATACGTAATGAAGAGCCAACGTCAGTTCGACTACTCCGAGACTGGGGGCAAGGTGCCCGCCGTTTTTGGCAACGGTACCTATGATCCGGGCGCGGATTTCTGCAACCAGTTGGAGAAGTTGTTGATGAGTCAGACTTTTTAGCTGACTGGGGGTTTCGATAGATGAGAGCAGCCCCGTTCCCCTTATTTCGTTTTTCAATTTTGACCCTTTCATTCCATTTCCTGGCAAGTCCCCCCTGATCCGTTCCCCGCCAATAAATGAAAAATCCGGATATATGTCAAGAGCTTTTAACCGCGCTATCCTTTGCGCTCCAGCAGGTACCCGGCGATTGCCCGCAAAGGTTCGGCGGCCCCACCGAAACTCACCAGCGCATCCAAAGAACTCTCCACGTGCTCCCGTGCGGCCTCCCTGGATTGCGCAATACCCAGCAGAGCAGGATAGGTCATTTTGTTTTTTGCAGCGTCCGACCCCGGCGTTTTGCCCATCAGCGCCGGGTCCCCCTCAACATCAAGCAGATCGTCCGTAATCTGAAACGCTAGCCCAAAATGATGGCCGTAAGCTTTTAGAGCCTTTATCTGCATTTTATCCCCGCCGCCAAGAACCGCCCCGATCTCGAGTGAGCCCGACAGCAAAGCCCCAGTCTTGTGAATGTGCATGTACTCTACGGTCGCAAGGTCCACTTTTCTATTTTCGCACTCCAGGTCAATCGCTTGTCCACCTATCATCCCCCTGTAGCCGGCCGCTTTGACGGCAATCCCGATCACTTCGGCTAACTTTTCAAAACTCGCACCCTTATACGCGCTGAGCGCAAAATACTCAAAAGCTTCCGTCAAAAGAGCGTCTCCAGCCAAGATGGCTATGGCTTCGCCGAATACCTTGTGATTGGTGGGAACCCCGCGCCTGAAATCGTCATTGTCCATGGCAGGCAGGTCGTCATGGATGAGAGAATAGGTGTGCATCATCTCCAGGGCGCAAGCTGCCGGAAGGACCTGCTCTATATCACCGCCCACCACTTCTGACGCCGCCAGGCACAGGATCGGACGCAGCCTCTTTCCTCCGGCAAAAAGACTGTAGCGCGCGGCTTCAACTACCCTCTTTTCAAGCCCCGAGGGCACGGGAAAGACTTTTTCCAGCGCGTCCTCAATAAGCTGCTTTCGCCGGCTTAAATAAGTCTTAAGATCGAATTCACCCATAAACGCCCAGAGTGAGGGTTAACTTGCCAAAAGTAGATAAGTTAGTAATACTAACACGCAAGAGTTAGTACTTCCAACTCCAAATGAGTAAACTTTCTCAATATCCGGCCGCAGCCGGGTTGAATGCAAATGAAGGCTCGATCCATTCATTTACCCTGTTCGTCAGCATTTGTATTGACAACTTCAAAAGGCGCGGAGGCCCACCCGCCCTGCTGGTCTTTAAGAAGCATCTGCACTTTGTTTTCGGCCTCTTCTAACTTATTGTGGCAAAACTGGGCAATTCGAATCCCTTCGGAGAAGCATTCCATTGCCTCTTCAAGAGGCAAATCCCCCTTTTCTAGCTTCTCCACCAACTCCTGAAGCTTTTTCAGAGCCTCCTCGAACATATCGCTTTTCTTCTTAACCACGGAATCACCTTTCCTTTTCGGTCTGAATGTCTTGAGCCTTATCGACCAGGCACTCCAACAGGCCGTTTGCAAGGCGTACGAGAACACGATCTCCGGGGCCGGTTTCGGTGTAGCTCCTGATCACTTTATTGTCCACTGCTCTATATGTAATCGAGTATCCGCGCAGAAGAACCGAAAGCGGACTCAGCGCCTCCAAACGCGAGCTGTAATGCTCAAATCTGAGCCTGTATCCATCTAAAATCCGGTGATGATGAAGCGCAAATTCTTTGCACAGGCGGTCCAGTTGCGCTCGACATCTCAGTATGTTGGCCTCAGGGTTGAGATACAAGAGCCGTTGCCCGAGATGGGCATGCCGAATGCGCGTCTTCTCCAGACTCCTTTCGATGGCAAGACGGAGGCGTTCGAGCCGATCGTCGAGAGTAAGCCGCATGCTCTCGAGCCGCCTTTTCGGATGGGTTATCCGGCGCTCCAGATATTGAATTCTTAAGCCGAGATTCTCGAGTCTTGTCTTCATGACCTCGACCATCCGGTCGCGGCCGCCGTGCAGTTCACGATGGAACTGTTCGAGCCTTTTTACTACCCACTCGGCAGCGGCGGTCGGAGTGGGCAAACGAAGGTCAGCGGTCATATCGGCTATCGTAAAATCAATCTCATGGCCGACGGCCGAAATTACCGGAATCAAAGATCCGGAAATCGCCCGCGCGACAATCTCTTCATTAAATGACCACAAGTCCTCCAGGCTTCCACCCCCGCGCCCGACGATCACCACATCCCACTCATGCCTCCATGTGAGCATGTTAGCCGATTCAATGGCCTGGGCTATTTCAATGCGCGCTTCATTTCCCTGTACCGCTACCGGAAAAAGGGTGACCGTAACCGGGTAAGGGCTTCTCTGGAGAACCTTGACAATGTCTCTGATTGCTGCGCCGCTCTTTGAAGTAATCAGGCAGATATTCTGGGGACAAAGTGGGAGAATTTTTTTCCGGGCCGGGTCAAATAGACCTTCGGCATCCAGCTTCCTTTTTAGGGCCTCGAAAGCAAGCTGCAGCTCGCCGACCCCAAGAGGCTCCATGACCTCTACGATTATCTGGTATTCGCCCCTGGGTTCATAGACGCTCAGCCGGGCCTGACAGATGACCTGCATTCCCGATTCAGGCAGGAACCTGAGGAACCGGTTCTGTGCCCGAAAAAAAACCGCATTAATCTGGCTCTTCGCATCCTTTAGAGTAAAATAAAAATGTCCGGAAGCCGGGACCCGAAAATTCGAAATCTCTCCTTTGACCCAGACAAACGGGAACTTCTCCTCCAGCAGCATCTTTACCTGCTGGTTCAGCTTGCTTACGGTGAGTATCCCGCTCTCATCTCCGATGTGCAACTGGAGCATATTCTCACTTTTCAGAGTTCAACCAGGCCCTTCACGGCTCCCGAGATGAGACTTCAATAAATACCTTACCGGAACAATCTCGGGTCCATCGCATCCCTCAGTCCCTCACCGACCAGGTTGTAGGCGGTGATACTCATGAATATCGCAAACCCCGGGAAGACGGTCAGCCACCAGGCAAATTCGATATAGTCGCGGCTCTGGGAAAGGATGTCTCCCCAGCTCGGAGTTGGCGGCGGCACGCCGAACCCGAGGAAACTCAAGCTCGACTCCGTAAGAATTGCTCCCGCAATTCCGAAAACCGCTGAAACCAGCACCGGCGCCATCGCGTTCGGCAGCATGTGCATGAAAATTATTCGCTTGTTTGATGCGCCAAGAGCGCGCAGCGCCGTTATGAAATCCAGTTGTTTGAGCTTGAGGAATTCGGCGCGCACGAACCGTGCGACGCCCATCCAACCGGTCAGACCGATTATCACCATTATGTTGTATATGCTGGGAGGCAGGAACGCAATTATAGCGATGATCAGGAAAAATGTGGGAATCGTGAGCATGATCTCGATTGCACGGCTGATCACTATATCTGTCAATCCACCAAAATAACCCGCCAGTGCTCCCAGCCAAATCCCTATGATCAGCGCTATGCCTACGGCAACGAAACCCACCGAAAGAGAAATGCGTGCGCCGTAGATCATTCTGCTAAGCACGTCACGGCCGCTGTCGTCGGTCCCGAACCAGTGCCTGGCGTCGGGGGGAGCGAGGTACTCCAGCAGGTTGTATTCGGTCGGGGAATACTTCACCAAAGGCCATATGGCTATCGCATCCTCTTTCCCCGTAACGTGCTGGTAAATGAAGGGAGCTTTTTTCTTCAGGTCCTTCCAGACGAAGGGGCCAATTTTGTCAGCACCCGAAAAGACGGGAGAATAGACCTTGCCCCCGTGATAGAAAAAGATGGGTTTGTCGTTAGCCAGCAAAGGCGCAAAGATGGCGACAAAAAATAGAAATATTGTTGTCCATAGCCCGATGACGGCCAGTTTCCTTTTCTTGAAATGATAGCTGACCATTTTCCAGTAGGTATTGGGGACCTCGCCTTTTACCTCTGATTGTGCTTCCAGAATTTGAAAATCCGGACTTCTTCCAGGATCAGTCATTTTGCCAGACCAGTTTTAATATCATTTATTCCAGCTTGATGCGCGGATCGAGCGCGGCATAGAGGATATCGGAAATCAGCAGTCCTATCAGGGTGAGAAACGCCGAGATAGCGGTGATCGCCATTATAACGGGGTAATCGCGGCTCAGGACTGCTTCGAACCCCAACTGCCCCATTCCGGGAACCGAGAAAATGCTTTCAATGATCACGCTTCCGCCGAACATGGAAGGCAAAAGAAAAGCAAGAAGGGTTATAAGCGGAAGCAAAGCATTGCGGAATGCGTGTTTGAAGATTACAACACGTTCACTCAGTCCTTTTGCCCTTGCCGTCCTGACATAATCTTCCCGGATGACCTCGAGCATACTGGCCCGCGTCAGTCTCGAAAGGTAAGCCAGCCCCCCGTAGGTAAGACATACAACCGGAAGCACCAGGTGCCACATCCGGTCGAGCAGCCAGGGCATCAGTCTCATCGTTTCGCTCCCGATGGAAGATATGCCGTACACCGGGAAAACGTCCCAGAAATCCCCTCCTCCGAAAAGCATTATGAGCAGTACGGCCACCCAGAAACTCGGAAGCGAGTAAAGGAAGAAGAACCCGACTGTCAAAATCTTATCCGTTAACGACCCGGTGTGAGTTGAGGAATATATGCCGCAGGGTATCGCGATCAGATAGACCAGAAAAATTGAGATCAGGTTTAGTTGAATCGTAATCGGCAGCCGTTCGGAAATTTTTTCCCACACATTCCGGTGGTCTTTAAACGAAAAACCGAAATCGAGGGTGAAGATGCGTTTTACCCAAAGGAGGTATTGGACATACAAAGGCTTGTCCAACCCGTAGAGCTCTTTTGTCTGCTTTATGATCTGCTCGGAAATAGTCTTTTCCCCAAGCTCCGCCTGCCCTTGACCCATCTGGAGTTTGAGCATGGCGGGATTTCCGGGCGCCAGTTGGATAATAACAAACGTAATGAAAGTAATTCCCAGGAGGGTAGGAATGATCTGGAGCAGCCTCTTGATCAGGTAAGCTGACATTTAGGTCAATTTCATCCTTGTCTATTCTTCTTTTCGAACCACAAATCCCCGGCCCGCAAAATCACGTAAACGGAACGGGCTTTCGGAGTCAAACCAGTCCTCGATCAGCCGATAGGAAATCGAAATCGGCGTGGAGAGCTTTACTACTCCGTTTTCAACGGCTTTTTGCAGTTCGCGGCGCTCAAACCAGCGCGCGTCCTCAAGTTCTTTATCGCCAAGGGTTATGTGCTCATCTTCGGTATCAGCCGTAAATCCCAGCATCAGCGAGCACGGAAACGGCCAAGGTTGCGAGGAATGATACCGGATGTTTTTGACCCGAAGCCCGACCTCCTCAAAAACCTCACGCGCAACAGCCCCTTCGGCGCTCTCACCCGGTTCGACGAACCCCGCCACAACAGAGTACATATGCTCAGGCCAAATGGACTGCCTTCCCAGCAGGCACTTTTCTCCGGACCTTATCATAACGATAATCGCAGGGTCGGTGCGCGGGAAATGCACAACTCCGCACTGCGGATTCACACACGTGCGGCAGTGCCCACCATCCCTCATTTCGTTTCTGCTTCCGCAGGCACCGCAAAAGTAATTGCGCTTATGCCAGTATACCAGGGTTTTCGCATAAGCGAGAAGCGCTCCATCCTCTCGCGAAAGTAAAGGCGCAACTGCTCGCAGATCCCTGAATCGCCCCGGCGTGTTAAAAGCGCCGGGCACTTCTTCACCTATGTCCACGGCAAAATAAGAGTTTCCGTTCTTCTCACCAAGAAAAAAAACAAAATTTTCTTCGGCGTGCCCCTCCAACTGCTTCCGCTTCAGTAGAACAGGGCTGGGGGCCTCGCCTTCGGTAACCAGTATTTTCGATTTCCACACAGCCACGAAAAACGATGCGGGGTCGCGCATCCGCCGATCAATCCAATCCGGGTCCTTGCGCCGATCATGCAAACGTTCAAGACCCTGCGCCACGAACATGTTTTTCGAGGACTTTTGAAAATTATCCATCACAAGCACGCCTGCCGTTTAACCTTTATATTTTTGATCCTCTTTCGGTACCCACCAGTATAGCGGCGCAATGCCCATGGGGTAAACCTCTACGTTCCGAAACCTCCTGGATACTGCTACCAGCGCCTTTGTCGTAAAAAGGAACGTGTAAGGCTGCTCGTCATGAATGATTTCCTGGAGGCGATAATACATCTGGCGCCTTTTTTCCGGATCGAATTCCTTGCGCGCCTCCTCGATCAATTTGTCAGCTTCCGCATCCTTGAACCCTACAAAATTTGAACCTTTCTCAACGGCCTGGGAAGAATGCCAAATCTGATAGGGATCGGTCTCCCATCCGAGCGCCCACCCCATAGTACAGGCGTCGAAATTATGCTCCTCGATCTTCTGAATGAAAACCGCCCACTCGAGCTTGCGGATCGACATCGTGATGCCGATCTCCTTCAGGTTCTCCTGGAGCATCGTCGCTAGCTGCTCGCCAAGCTTGGAACCTGCCGAGAGCAGAAATTCGAATTCAAAGGGTTTTCCGTCTTTCAGCAAAACATCCCCGTCCGGGCTGTAAGCCCATCCAGCCGATTTGAGCAAGGCCAGGGCAGCTTTAGGGTCATATGGATAAGGCTTGATGTCCTTATCGTATTCCGGGCTGTTTACATAAAAAGGCCCGTTGATAATCGTTCCGAGCCCAAAGAGGATTTTTTTCAGGATCAATTCCCGGTCAACAAGCATGGTCATTGCCCGCCTAACTCTTTTGTCCGAGAAAATCGCCCGGTTGGAGTTCCACCCGATATAGCTGTAGCTT
This sequence comes from Syntrophobacteraceae bacterium, assembly GCA_052147195.1. Lineage (GTDB taxonomy): Bacteria > Desulfobacterota > Syntrophobacteria > Syntrophobacterales > Syntrophobacteraceae > SbD1. The sequence goes on along the minus strand of JBKQLC010000149.1, from coordinate 17,863 downwards.
GGGAGGTAATAGGCGAGCTTTTTGAAGTTCTCATCGAATCGCTTGGTCTGGGTCTGCTTCTCCCATTGAATCGGCCTCAGGCTCATCTCATCCAGGCCGCCCTGCTTCAGCACTTGAAGGGCAACGGTCGAATCGGTGACAACTTTGAAGATGATCCGGTCCAGGGCGGGTTTTTCACCCCAGTAGTCCTCGTTACGAACAAGGGCGATTTCTTTCCCCGTCTCCCAGTGCAGCATCTTGTACGGTCCCGTGCCCACGGGATTTCGTCCGATCGGATGCTGGTTGAAATCTTCTCCTTCTTTGAACAGGTGCGCGGGCACTATCGGAATGCCACCACAGAACTCGAGGGCGCGAAAATAAGGTATCCGGTAATGAAACCGCACCGTATGGTCGTCAAGTGCCTCAATTTTTTCAATATCCTGGTAATAGCTGCGCAGGTGGGCTGCGTCTACCTTGGGATCTCGTATCCGATCGAATGAATAAAGAATATCCCTCGCCGTGAAAGGACGACCGTCGGTCCACTTTATGTTCTTTTTGAGGTGAAAAGTGTACATGAGATGGTTCGGCGAGATCTCCCATTTTTCGGCAAGAACAGGCACGTTTTCCAGATACTTTTCGTCTCTTTTGAGAAGCGATTCATAGATATAGCCGTCGATGACTCCCGCATAAGCGTCGGTTGACGTAATCGGATTCAGGGTTGAAGGTTCTGCACCGAGCTGTGTGACCAGCCAGTCGCCAAATACCCTGTCTTTTGGCTGTTGCAACTCCTCGAAAGCACGTGCGGGAGGCGCCAGGCAGTTGAACACAAAGACCAGGTTGACAAGAAGAACTGCAAAAGACTTCAGGGCCTTCATTTTCACTACGATAATTCTCCTAAAACCGGCCGGTTTTCAGATTCCAGTGGAATAAAGCTTTCTTTTATACCCAAAATCCGCTGTGTTATCAATCTCGACCTCAGGATATACCCGATAGCCGGGCACCGATTTTCAGTTGTTACACAATAGGCACGCGCAGGGCACAAAAAAACCCCTTTCACGAGTTGAATTGCAAAAGGGGGTTTTATGCCCGCGCAGCCACAGGCAGTTGATTCAGCTTTTTGTGAAAACTGGATCTGCTACAGCGATTTTACGTCGATATTCCGGATGAATTCTTTTATGTTTTTCATCCAGAGATCGAGCTTCTCATCACTTTGCTTTTGAACTGCTTCCTGCGTTTCGCCGGCCTTGACCGCCGTTTGAGTCTGCTCGGCCACAAAGGACTCAGCCGGTTTCTCGGGGGCCTCAACATTCATCTCGAAAGGCTTTGCTCCAAGGTTCTCAATTTGTTCAGAGTTCATACTTCCTTCCTCCACAAAGACGCCGCGCTCACATAGGTGCAGTACGGCAATTTTTCCAAAAAACATAATCATCTTTGTTTGTTATGTAAACTGGAACTTATTCCTATCTATTTGAAAACTGGGCGGATTGTCCGACGGGCCGCATTATAATTTCGCTTTGTCCGCCTAGCAAATAGTTGTATCCTATGGGCTCTGTCCTGTAGAGCTTAACAGTAGATTCGGCCGATTTTCATTTTCTCTGAACAGGAGTTTTCATGAGCCTCGTTGACGGCCAGATGTATTGCCTCCCAAACGGCGAGAAAGTCACCGCCAGGTTGATCGGAGAAAGATTCATCCTGGAATTCAAAAGACCGTATAGAGCTCCCCTTTCAGTTGACGCCGACGGGACTCTTTTTCTGCGGGGCGAGTCCACGGGTTTTACGGTCAACTCTCTTGCGATAGTCGAACATGAGCAAGAGCCCGATAACGGGGGCTGATTCCAAGGGATTTTTCACGGTCTGCCGTCTTGCTGTTCCTTGCCTGTCCGGGATTACGCCCGATTACCGGGTGCATGATTGACACTGTTATAAGATACGGTTAATCTAGGCAAAATCTGTCTTTGACAGTGTCGATTTTATTGGTCGAAGGGCGTTTCGCGCGCACCCACAACGGAGTTGAAAGCTTATGTTTCTCGCTAATAGAGAGTCCTGTCAGCAAGGACGCGCCTGCTCACAAAAAGGGTTCACACTTATAGAACTGCTGGTGGTCATGGTTATTCTTGGCCTGCTTGCAGCCTTCGTTGGAACTGACTTTCTCAAGCATATCGGCACTTCCAAGCAGAAAGCCGCAAAAACTCAGATTGAAATGTTCGGCACTGCGTTGGATTCGTTCAGGCTTAGCGTGGGAAGGTACCCGACAACCGCTGAAGGCATGGATGCCCTTCGAAAAAATCCCGGTCTTGACCTCTGGGACGGCCCATACCTCAAAAAAGATGTCCCAATGGACCCATGGGGAAAACCCTATCTTTATAAATGCCCCGGAGACCATGGTGACTATGACCTGGTATCCCTGGGCGCCGACGGACAAGAAGGCGGTGAAGGAGAAAACGCCGACGTCGTCAGTTGGAAATAGCCCTTGCCGGGTTGGTTCATCCGGCCGGGGCCGCACCTGTTTGCAAACGGCTCCACTCCCATCCCGTTTGCCGGTGCCGAAGCACGAAAGCCCAGCGCATCAGTGCGGCGTCATGAGCCGTAATGCGGCGCCTCCTGCGAAGAGACTCCGTTCTGGAGCATTTGGAGGTGATGATAGAAACCTACCTTCTCCATCAGGTCTTCGTGAGTCCCCTGCTCAATTATGCGTCCCCGATCGACGATAATGATTTGATTCGCCCGTCTGATCGTGGAGAGACGGTGGGCGATTATGATGCTCGTCCGGTTTGCCATTACCGCCCTGATTGCCTGCTCGATCAGCATTTCCGTTTCTGAATCAATATTCGAAGTCGCTTCATCGAGAATCAGGATCTTCGGATCACGGGCAAGAACTCGTGCAAACGCCAGCAGTTGTTTCTGCCCTGCTGAGAGGTCCATGCCACCCTCCCCTATTATTGTGCCAAGTCCCATCGGAAGGCTTCGAATCAGTTTTTCTAACTGTGAAAGCTGAACGATTCGATCAATCTCCGATTCAGGCAGCTCACGGTCAAGCAGTATATTTTCCCTGATCGATCCCGGCACTATAAAGATATCCTGCATCACAAGCCCAATGTGTTCACGCAGCCAGTGCGGCTCGAACCTGCACAGGTCGATGCCGTCCAAAAGGATACTCCCGCGCTGAGGATCATAGAATCTTTCCAGTAGATTGATGATAGTGCTCTTGCCTGATCCGGTCGCCCCGATAATGGCAAGAGTATGGCCCGGCTTGACTTCGAAGGAGATATTCTTCAAAACCGGCCTGCCGGGTTCATATGAGAACACGACATCGCGAAACTCAATGTGCCCGCTGATCCCGCTGACGGGTACGGGATCTATTACCTGCGGCATATAATCTTTTTCTTCCAGAAGCTGAAAAATCCTTTCCGCCGACGACATCGCGGATTGCACGATGGTGTATTTTTGCGAAAATTCTCGAAGAGGCTGGAAAAAAAGACGCATATACGCGATGAAGGCCGTGAGATCCCCCAGCGTCATATATTTTCTTAGAACCTGGCCGCCGCCGTACCACACTATCAAAGCGAGAGCAACCGAACTCATGACCTCGATCAGGGGTACAAAGATACCGAATACCCTGATCTGGTACATTGCGGCGTTAAAATACTTTCCGTTCAACATCGAGAAGCGCTCCCGGGCGTCATTTTCGCGCAGAAAAAGCTGGATTACAGAAATCCCCGAGACCGCCTCCTGCAAGAATGCATTAATTCCTGCGAGGTGAGCGCGTATTCTCCGAAAAGCCTTCCGGCTGAGGCTGCCGAAAGTAAGCGTTATTATAATCATCAATGGAAAAGTGAGAGCAAGAAGGAACGAAAGCCTCCAGTCCATCCAGAAAAGGATCGCGAGGATCCCCACGAGTTTGATTCCTTCGTTGAATAGAGTAATGATCACCGATGTGAACATCTCATACATGTTCTGAATATCGTTCGTATGCCGGGTTACGAGCCTTCCAACACGGTGGGCGCTGAAAAACGAAAGATTCAGGCGGATTACATGGCTGAACAGGCGCTGCCGCAACGAGTGCATGATCCTTTGGCCGGTCCATTCCAGAGCGATAACCTGGAAAAAATTGGCAACAAACCCGACGATGATAACCCCCAGGAAAACGGCGGCGATCCTGGCCACTCCGTCCACCCGCACATCAACGGGCAGTGAGTTGTTGAGGATATACTTGTCCATGGACAGCTGGACCAGTCTCGGCCAGATAAGACTTGAGGCGGTGATGATAAAGGCAAGACCAACGGCTACAAGGACCCACTTCCACTGGGGAACTATGCTCTCGAACAATCGCCCCCAGAGTTTGAAGTCTCCCAGGTATAGTTTCTGTTCTTCGTCGAAAGCTTCCTGATCTTGATTCATTGTCCGCCGCCAGTCACGTCATCGTCTGTGCGCCCACTCAAAGTCTGATGCCTGTAGATGTTTGAATAAAATGCGTTTCGCACGATTAATTCCTCATGGGTCCCTCTATCCACTACCCGCCCGTTTTCCATTACTACAATTTCGTTCGCATCGGCCAAAGGGGCTATCCTGTGGGACACGATAATGCAGGTACGCCCCTCGAGGTAGGCAGCGATGGAGCGGATTATCGCGTGCTCGGTTTCCATATCCACGGCGGAAAGACCATCGTCGATCATGACTATCGGCCTTTCCAGAATGAGCGCCCGTGCTATCGCAATTCTCTGCCGCTGGCCACCGGAAAGTTTTATTCCTCTTTCCCCTATTCTCGTATCATACCCCTGTGGCATGGCAGCAATTTCGTCATGAATGGCGGCGGCTCTGGCAACTTTTTCGATCTCCATGGCGGAGGCATTCGGCTTGCCGAAAGCGATATTGAAGGCTATGGTATCCGAAAACAGAACCACATCCTGAGGCACATATGCTATTGCACTTCTCACCGAATTTATCGAAATTGAATTCACGTCGAAGCCATCGAAAACGAGGGTCCCATCCGGGACCGGAAAGAGCCGCACCAGCAGATTGCACAAGGTAGTTTTCCCTGCTCCCGTTCGGCCCACAATTCCGAGAAACATTCCCTTGCGAATATGGAGGTCTATTCCCTTAAGATTAGGCTCGACTTGCCCTGGATACCTGAAAGACAGGTTGTTTATCCGGATTTCTCCGCTCAGGGAGTTCAAGGCCTCGCCAGGTGCGCCGTCGTGATCGGCTAAAGAAGGTTTCTCGTTAAGAAGCGCTTCGATTCGTGAAAGTGATGTAACTCCGCGCTGAAACAGGTCCGCTACCCAGCCCATTGCCATCATCGGCCAGGTCATTATAAAGAGGTAGCTGATGAAGGCGACAAAATCCCCCGCCGTGATCGTCCCGTATATCGTCAGACGTCCCCCGAAAACCAGCACCAGCAGCATGCTGGAGTTCCCAATGAAGCTGGACACCGGGAATAGAGTCCCGTAGATAGACGCCACCTTTAGATTATTTCTCACATAGGTTTCACCCATTTGGGCAAAGATTCGGGTTTGAGCCTCCTCCTGGTTATAAGCTTTTACCAGACGAATTGATGATAGCGTTGAGCGGACAAATTCGGTCAGAAGGGAAAACTGTTCCTGGACTTTTTTGAACCTTCCATGCAGGCGGGATGACAGCATCCTTGTCAAAAAAGCGAGAATGGGCATCGGCAAAAGGGCTATAAAGGTCAGACGAATGTCAATGTACAACATGAAACCAAACGCGGCGATACCCATGAAAATGGCGTCCACAAAGGCGACGATCCCCATTCCGCTTGCAAGCTGCACGGAAGTGAGGTCGTTGGTTGCAAGGGCCATGGCCTCACCCGTAGTGGTTTTCTGGAAGAAAACCTTATCGAGGCTTAGCAGATGAGAGAACATCCTGTTTCTCAGGTCGATTTCCAGAATGCGTGAAAATCCTAGGATGAGCTGTCGCCAGATGTACCGAAAGCCTGCAATAGCAATCGCGATCAGGACGATATACAACCCGCACTGCAGAAGGCCGCGCTGGGTGGCAACGCCCTTTTGGAGCGCATCCACCGCGTGCTTTATGACCCGGGGAATGAAAAGCTGAAGGAGATCAACTATTACCAGGGCCGAAAAACCGCCCAGAAGCCTCAAAAGGTGACGTCTGAAGTAGGGTTTGAGCAGTCTGGCCGATCGCCACGAACCCTCTCCATTGGAACCCTTCGAGACCGTACTCAGACTTCTTTTTACTAAACCGCCTCTCACTGAATATCTTTACCGTTTTCTAATTAAAAGTAACGCTGCTCCAAAACGGAGGCCGTAAATAATCTATTATAAGTCCACCGGGAAAATAGGCCAAATGAAACTGCCCTTTGAGTCTGCCTTCTGCTCAGCCGCTTATATTAATATATGGCCTAAATGACAATAGCGACGAAATAAGGCAGGTGAAAAACACGGTTTCCGCAATGACTGTAGTTGACCGGGCAAGAGGGGCCAAAGCCGTAAAATGTCCGCTGCGGCCCCTGGGCGGCTGATTCGCCAAAAAGAGAAAGCCAGGTGGGAGGTACCTGGCTTCCAAAGAGAGAAACATGAGATGGTATAGCTGAACGGTTAAAATGGTAGTCATATTCCTGCAAAAAGAGAATGAGGTAAATCATGTATTTTGCGACTTCCGGAACAGTATCCTGTAATAGTCCTCAGTAGGCACGGCGCCAGCCTCCTGGTCCTCAACAGGTTCACATCCTGCTCCTTTGATAGCCTTGTCGTACAGTGATTAAAGGCTCTCTATTTCCATAATCGCGGTTCTCTATACCGAAATCCTGGACATTGCATTCTTTTTGCTGAATAATTCGCTTCGCCAAACAATTTCTCCGTAGACGTCCTCAACTATGTGCACACGCTGCTCGCCGATAGAGTTGGATGTTTACGCCAGCCCGTTTGCGCCGTCTGTTCGGCGCGCCGGGTGCTTAAAAAAGGAGCTCCATGGGCAAGGCTCAGCGTTTGCAATCCACGTCATCAAAACATGCTCTGAGCCGCGATTACCTGCAACAACTGGTTTTCCCGGCGGCCCTGCTTCTGATTGTATTCGTATTCGGCACACTGGGATTTTTCATTGTGGGCGATGGCAAGTGGAGCCTATTTGATTGCGCCTATATGACCAGCATTACTCTTACCACGGTCGGTTATGGCGAGATACTCGAGGACTTCGGTACAAGCGGCCGCTCTTTTGCCATGGTCCTGATGTGGGCCGGGATGGGGGTAGCTCTCTATGCCGTATCGACAATCACCGGTTTTGTGGTCGAGCGGAAATTTTCTCATATATTGAGGGAGCGTAAAATGGAAAAGCGCATCGCCGCGCTCAAAAACCATTTCATCGTCTGCGGGGGTGGCCACACCGCCGTCAACGTTTTACGAGAGCTGATTACGTCCAAACAGTCGTGCCTGTATATCGAAATAAAACCCGAACGCATCGAATGGATCACCAACCAATTCGCGGAGCTTCATTACATCCAGGGCGACGCGACTGAGGAAGATGTCCTCTTGCGCGCCGGAATTGAGCGGGCCTCGGGTATTCTTGCAGTGCTGGGAGAAGACAGCCACAATCTGCTTATCACGGTTCAGGCCCGCTTCATCAACCCTGAGATCAAAATCGTCGCGAGATGCCATGAAAATAATCTGGCAGACAAGTTCTACAGGGCCGGAGCCAATTATGTGGTCAATCCCTCTTTCATCGGGGGCATGCGTATGGCCAGTGAGATGATCCGGCCCAATGTAGTTTCATTTCTCGACCGGATGCTCAGAGGAACCGGCGAGATGCGCGTCGAGGAAGTTACGATCGGCGAAGGGTCGCCGTGGATCGGGCACTCGCTGCGCGAAATCCAGATTCAGAGCACGACCGGGCTGATTCCGGTTTCCTTGAAACGTCCCGAAGATCCTGAGTTCACCTACAATCTATCCCAGGATGAAGTGCTGACCCCGCAATCGGTAATAGTCGTCATTGGAAATCCTGAACAGGTTTCCAGGCTCAGGAAATTCTGTGCAGACGGAGGCGGCTATTGCACTGTCCCATAATCGACATTTACCACGGTATCTCATGTCCCGCCGGGACATCCGAAGCCACGAAAAGACGCGTAGAAACTCCATCCCCGGAAAATTAGCACTCGACTCAATTAATTGCTAACAAGAATCTTGTTCCATCCTGCATGCATGCTTATCTTCTCTTCAACTTCTTGCTCTCGGCGGAATAAGGCGGGTCTGCGCCAATCCCAAGAGAGCAGGTTTAACATAATCCAGCATTTTGGGGAGGGGTTCAAATGGCTAAAGCAGTAGGCATCGATCTTGGCACTACCAACTCTGTGGTGGCAATCTGGGAAGAGGGCAAAGCCACAGTTATTCCGAATTCCGAAGGGTCGCGACTGACCCCCTCGGTGGTAGCCTACACGGAAGACGGCCAGAGGCTTGTCGGGCAGGTTGCCAGGCGTCAAGCTATACTCAATTCGACGGCTACCATATACTCAGCAAAGAGGTTCATCGGCCGTAAGTGGGGCGAAGTCGACGAAGAGTCCAGAATGGTCTCTTACAAAGTCGTGAAGGGGCCGAATGACGCGGTCCGCTTCGAAATACGCGGCAAGCTCGTCTCGCCTGAAGAAGTCTCCGCCCAGGTGCTGCGGAAACTGGTGGACGACGCTTCCAAGTATCTTGGAGAAAAGGTGAAGGAGGCGGTCATAACCTGCCCTGCCTATTTTAACGACGCCCAGCGTCAGGCGACGAAAAATGCCGGTGAGATTGCCGGCCTGAAGGTGCTGCGGGTCATTAACGAACCGACCGCCGCAGCGCTCTCATATGGGCTCGAAAAAAAGAAGAACGAGACAATCATGGTTTTTGACCTGGGCGGGGGCACATTCGATGTTTCCATACTCGATGTCGGGGACGGGGTGGCTGAAGTGCGTTCCACATCAGGCGATACACATCTTGGCGGCGACGATTTCGACAAGCGGATCGTTGACTTCGTTGCGGACGAATTCCGGAAAGACCACGCGATAGACCTGCGAAACGACCGCCAGGCGCTTCAGCGGCTCTTTGAGGCGGCAGAAAAGGCAAAGATCGAGATCTCAAGCACCTCTGAGACTCAAATCAATCTTCCTTTCGTTACCGCTGACGCGACCGGGCCAAAGCACCTGGTTTTGAAGCTTACGCGTGCAAAATTCGAGGACTTGACTCACGACCTTGTGCAGCGCTGCATGCAGCCCGTTCAGCAGGCCCTTTCCGACGCGCGCCTCAGCGCAAAGGACCTCGAGGAGGTGATCCTGGTGGGCGGAGCCACCCGCATGCCTGCCGTACAGGAACTGGTCAAGAAGCTTGCGGGCGGAAAAGAACCGAACATGAGCGTCAATCCCGACGAAGTGGTGGCCGTTGGCGCTGCCATACAGGCAGCGGTACTCAAGGGCGAGGTCGAGGACGTCGTTCTTCTGGATGTCATCCCCCTTTCGCTCGGAGTCGAAACGCTTGGTGGAGTGATGACCAGGCTGATCGAGAGAAACACTACAATACCAGCAAGGCGAGAAGAAATCTTCTCGACAGCCGAAGATAACCAGACTGCTGTTGATATCGTGGTGCTCCAGGGAGAGCGGGAGATGGCCAGGGACAACCGTGTGCTTGGAAAATTCCGTCTCGAAGGGATTCGCCCGGGGGCCCGTGGAGTGCCGCAGGTCAAGGTTACGTTCGACATTGACGCAAACGGAATCCTCAGCGTCACAGCGCGTGATCAGGAAACAGGAAAAGAGCAGGCCATAACGATTTCCGAGTCCACCAATTTAGCGAAGGATGCAGTTGAGAGAATGGTCGCTGACGCTCAGTCTCACTCCGCAGAAGACAAGCGCCGGCGCGAGACGATCGAAGCGCGCAACACCGCGGACACTCTGGCCTACCAGCTCGAACGCTCCCTGCGCGAACTGGGCGATAAGGTCCCGTCAAACGAAAAAGCCCGGTCCGAAGTTATGATCGAGGAGACCAGAAAGGCCGTTCAGGATGAGAGCACGACAAAAGAGCGCTTTCAGCAGCTTGCAAGCGATCTCCAGCAAGCCGCTCAAATGATATCGGCCGCTGCATATCAGCAGGCCGGGGGAGGCGCGGAGCGTGGAACCGGCACTGAGGAGAGACGGGAAGACGATTACAGGGGAGGACGCAGACAGCCTCCAGGTGGCGGAGATGATGTTATTGACGCGGAGTTTACCGAACATTGACGGGTCCCATAGACTGCAACGGTCGATGAGCGCTTGCAATTCGACAGGATAGGTCAAGTAAAGTCGTCCGGTGGGGAAGGCAGGTAAAGTTGGGCACTGGCGGGGTTCCCTGATCGACTGCTTTTCCCCCGCGTGGTAGTTTTTACCAAATAAAGGGGATTTCTTCCCCTTTGCTGCTGATAACGGCGTGTCGCATTATTAAACGAATATGAAAGTACCTTATGGCTGTTAAATACAGGGACTACTACGAGATACTCGGAATTAAGAGGGATGCCGGCCAGGACGATGTGCAGCGGGCATACCGCAAGCTTGCGCGCAAATACCATCCGGACGTCAATAAAGCGTCCGACGCGGAAGAGAAATTCAAGGAAATCAATGAAGCCCACGAGGTCTTGAAGGACCCCGAAAAAAGGAAAATGTACGACCAGTTGGGGCAGAACTGGAGATCGGGCCAAGATTTCAGGCCCCCGCCGGGATGGGAGACCCAGTTTAATTTCGGCAAGGGCGGAGGGGGCGGCCAGACGGAGTTCCAGTGGGGTGGACCCGGTGGGTTCAGCGATTTCTTCGAAGCAATGTTTGGCGGCAAGGGTTTCAGGCAGGCCCGTGGAGGTACTTCGCCGGGAGGCTTCGGACGCGGGACGGTCTGGCGTCAGGCGGGGTCGGACCAGGAAACCACCATTCGAATTTCCCTTGAGGAGGCCTTTCGCGGCGGGATCAAACCTATCATCCTCCAAAGCCAGGTGATGAATCCAAATGGACAACTTGAGGTTAAGGAAAGACGCTATGAGGTAAAAATCCCCCCCGGCATTTTGCCCGGCAAAAGGATTCGCCTCACAGGCCAGGGCGAAGAGGGAACAGGCGGCGGCCCGAGCGGCGATCTGTATTTAAAGGTGGAAATTGAACCGCACCCGGTTTTTAAGCTGAACGGACGTAACCTCTACATGGATGTGCCGGTTGCACCCTGGGAAGCCGTACTTGGCTCTGAAGTACGGGTTTCCACGATCTCGGGCAACATAGACCTGAAAATTCCTCCCGGCACGCAGAGCGGTCAGAAACTGCGGCTGCGAGAAAAAGGAATGCCAAACCCTAAAGACGCACCCGGCGATCTATACGTGACAGTGGTTGTAAAAGTCCCGACACATCCTTCCGAAAAGGAGCGGGCGTTGTTTGAAGAACTGAGAAAAAACTCCGGTTTTAACCCGAGAGAGTAACCGAGGTGGAGCCGAGCCGCTATGTCTGAAAGACACTTTTTCATGCTTCAGGTGAAAACGGATAGTGAGTTTTACTCTGGTCACACTCTTACAGAGGTGGCGTATCGGACGGGACTGCACCCTGAGCTGATCGACCGGTTCGTCCGCCTCGGTCTGATAGAGTTTACCGGCAACAGCGACGATGGTGAGCCGTTCTTTGATTCGGAAGTGATCCCGCTTATCAGGCGAATTTTAAGGCTGCGAAACGAACTCGGAGTCAATTATGCAGGTATTGGAGTGATCCTGGACCTTATTTCCAGGCTTGAGGCCCTGGAAGCACGGATTCGAGATCTGGAAAGCGCGCCTCCACACTGAGTCAGATTTTGTAGACCCTCTATGAAAAAGGGAAACCATAAATCCGGCTAACACAAATCATGATCCCACGAGGATTTTCTTTGCATGGATATCAACAAATTTACGACCAAGTCTCAGGAGGCCTTACAGGCCGCCGAAACCAAGGCCATACGCTTCGGCCATATAGAAGTTGACGGTGAGCATCTTCTTTTAGCAATGCTCGAACAGCCCGACGGGCTGGCATCGAGGCTTTTCCAGAAAATGGACGTGCCCGTAGACAGAATGCGGGAAAGGCTGGAAGATGAGCTGAACAGGAAGCCACGGGTCAGCGGTCCGGGGGTCGAACGTGGCAAAATATATATAACCAACCGATTGAACAGGCTGCTTTCCGACGCGGAGGAGCAGGCAAAGAGACTAAAAGACGAGTACGTCTCGGCCGAACATATTCTGCTTGCCTTTTTGCAGGAGGGAACGAGCAGCCCTGCCGGCCAGGTGCTCCAGCAATTCGGCGTCACAAGGGATTCCCTCCTACAGACCCTGACCTCCATCCGCGGAAGCCAGCGGGTAACCAGCGCTACGCCTGAATCGGCCTATGAGGCCCTTCAGAAATACGGGCGCGAACTAGTCGAGGAGGCCCGCAACCAAAAACTTGACCCTGTTATCGGCAGGGATTCTGAAATACGGCGGGTTATCCGAATTCTCAGCCGCAAGACGAAAAACAATCCCGTCCTAATCGGCGAGCCGGGAGTCGGCAAAACGGCCATAGTGGAGGGTCTGGCTCACCGGATCGTCAAAGGAGATGTTCCTGAGGGTTTGAAGGACAAGTCCATTTTCTCACTGGATATGGGGTCCCTGATCGCAGGGGCGAAATTCCGCGGAGAATTCGAGGAGAGGCTCAAAGCGGTCCTGACGGAGATAAAAGAAGCCCAGGGCCAGATTCTGCTCTTCATCGACGAGTTGCACACCATAGTTGGCGCAGGGCGGGCCGAAGGTTCCATGGATGCGGGCAACATGCTCAAGCCCATGCTTGCCAGGGGCGAATTGCATTGCATAGGTGCGACCACACTCGATGAATACCGCAAGCATATCGAAAAAGACGCTGCCCTGGAGCGGCGCTTTCAACCGGTAGTTGTCGACCAGCCTTCGGTCGAGGACACGATCTCTATCCTGCGCGGCCTCAAAGAGCGTTTCGAGGGTTTTCACCATGGCGTGACAATTCAGGACAGTGCTCTTGTAGCCGCAGCCGTGCTGTCCAGCCGGTATATAACCGACCGTTTCTTGCCTGATAAGGCAATCGATCTCGTTGATGAAGCCTGCGCAATGATCAGAACGGAAATCGATTCGATGCCTTCCGAGCTGGACGAAGTTGAAAGACGAATCCGGCAGCTTGAAATCGAGGAGGTGGCGCTGCGCAAAGAACAAGACAAATCCAGCCAGGAAAGGCTTAAGGCGCTGAGAAAGGAACTGGCGGATCTTCGGGCCAAGTCCGATTCCATGAAAGCCCAATGGGAAGCCGAAAAAGAGTCGATCAAAAAAGGTCAGGCGATTAGAGAGAAGATCGAGAAGGTCCGTCACGAAATCGAAGAGTATGAGCGTGAACCCAACCTCCAGAAAGCGGCTGAGTTGAAATATGGAGTGCTCCCGGATCTGGAGAAAAAGCTGCGCGAGGAGGAGGATCGGCTTTCAAACAAGCAGAAGGGCTCCCAACTGCTGCGCGAGATGGTCACCGAAGAGGAAATCGCCGATATCGTGTCGAAATGGACCGGGATCCCGGTAACCAGACTCGTTGAAGGAGAACGGGAAAAGCTGCTCAGGCTCGATGAGGTGCTGCACCGGCGCGTTATCGGTCAGGATGAAGCGGTGAAACTGGTGGCCGATGCGGTCATACGCGCTCGTGCCGGAATAAAGGACCCGAGGCGGCCAATTGGTTCTTTTATCTTTCTTGGTCCGACCGGCGTCGGAAAAACAGAGCTTGCAAAAACCCTTGCGGAAGCTCTGTTCGATACCGAGGAAAACCTCATCCGGATCGATATGAGCGAATACCAGGAGCGCCATACCGTTTCACGCCTTATTGGAGCGCCTCCCGGATACGTCGGATATGAAGAAGGCGGCCAGCTTACCGAAGCCGTCCGAAGGAAGCCCTATTCCGTCATTCTATTTGACGAAATAGAAAAAGCCCACAGGGACGTGTTCAACACCCTGCTCCAGATCCTGGACGACGGCCGTCTAACTGACTCTCAGGGCCGAACGGTTGACTTCAAGAACACGGTTATAATTATGACCAGCAATATCGGTTCGGAGTACCTGCTCAAGGGCGTGATCCAAAACGGTGAAATTCGTGAAGACGCAAGAGCCAGCGTAATGGACGCTCTCAGACGTCATTTCATGCCCGAGTTCCTCAACCGGGTCGATGATATCATCATGTTTAAACCGCTTACGATGGATGAGATTAAGGAGATAATCGACCTGCTCACTGAAGACCTCAACCAGCGGCTCAAGGCAAGGCGCCTCACTCTTCGCCTGACCGATGATGCCCGCGAGTTCATTGCCAGGGCCGGTTACGATCCTGTTTACGGGGCAAGGCCCCTTAAAAGGTTTGTGCAGCGAGAAGTTGAAACCAGGATTGGACGGGCCATAATCGCCGGGTTAATCACCGACGGGTCCACTATAACAGTTGACGTTCAGGATGGCGAACTGGTGGTAACACATGCCGCCGAGGAGGGGGTTGAGGTTTGACTTTGACAGTGCACTACTGTGCAGTCAACTCGAATGATTTATGACGACGTGCGGCCGTTATTGTGTCTCCCCGGCGATCGGGGGGGGGGATGGCGATATCCAAGGATCGGACCTACCGCCATCGAACCGCCGGGGCAGAATATTTCAATTCGCGGGTTTGATCGACTCCGGATCACGCTGTGGCCGAAGTAGCCCTGATCAGGCCCGAAACCTGAGAATAAAGTTGCTCCGCTTTCCGCTTATGCCAGAACGCTTTCGAGCGTGCGCTCGGGTCCGTTAATAGCTTCTTGTACTCGTTTGCGTGCTGCTCGGCCCTTTCGTGAAGGCTGACCAGCCGCCTGATCTGGTATACAGTCATAGATTCCTCCTCCTAGAGTGCACTCATAATGTAACCTTATAGCGAAGGAAACAGAATCCGGTCGATGCAGTAGATTATTGGCAGGGTTGTCTGTATTTAGATACATGAATACGCTGTATTAAAATCCTACACTCGGGTGTTATTGGCGGCATGGACAGGCTTGTATTTTACCGGGCACTGTTGTATCTCTGACCCGATTTCAATATATATATTTTCGGCCGCCCCTCTTTATCCATGTAAGAACAATCATTACTTTGGCTATGTTTCGACTGCCAGAGCACGGATACAATGATTGCCGGAGCGCTATGCCAGCCACGTCCATTCCGCATATACGTCCTAAGCGTGCCGCGAAGGCAATCCTTCGTAAGATCATGCTCTATTCTCATGATACTTACGGATTGGGACACATTCGGCGCTGCCTTGCCATAGCCAGATGCCTGCGCCACATCCCGGCCAATATACTTATAATAACCGGGTCTATTGTTACCGGGCGATTTAACGTCCCGGACAGGATCGATTTTGTCCGTATCCCCGGGATGATAAAGAAGACAAATGAAGACTACTTTCCCGTTTCCATGAAGCTCGAATCGAGCGAAGTCCTTGAAATCAGAAAAAAAATCATACTTGCCGCAGCCACCGGGTTCCAACCGGAATTTTTTATTGTGGATAAGGCGCCTCTCGGTATGAAGCGGGAGGTCCTCGATACTCTTCTATGGCTCAGAGACCACCTTCCTTCCTGCAATACCGTCCTGGGTCTTCGCGACATAATGGATGATTCCGGCAGCACCATCGAAGACTGGACCGAAAAGGACATTTATGGCGCAATGCGGGACCTCTATGATGAAATCTGGGTTTACGGATGCAGGGAATTCTACGACTCGGTCAAGGAATACCGTATACCTGAAGATGTAGCCCTCAAGACGCATTTTACAGGCTATATACACAGAAAAGTTCCTTCCGCAGACAAGATTTCCGAGGCCCGGAATTCACTGGGCATCGAGAAAGATGAAAAGGTCGTACTGGTAACCACCGGTGGTGGCGGAGACGGGTATCATGCTGTCGACTCATTTATTTCCGCTTTTAGTCCACGGTTGGGGGGAGTGCCCGCAAAGATCAGGGCAATCGTTGTTGCAGGCCCTTTCATGGCCTCCCGGGATTACCAGGTTATTTCGCAAAAATGTTCCATCCTTGGATTTAAGTGTCAGAGGTTCAACCGCAACATGGAGCGCCTTATCGGCGTGGCGGACGCCGTTGTGAGCATGGGAGGCTATAACACGGTCTGTGAAATAATGAGCCAGAGAAAACCTCTGCTCATGCTGCCTAGGACCATTCCGCGCGAAGAACAGCTTATAAGGGCGCGCGTTCTCAGCCAGAGAGGGTATTGCGATTATCTCGACCAGAGAACCCTGACGGCGCCTGTATTGCGTGAACGAGTGCTGAGACTGCTCGAAAACCGGGAACAATATTCTGATAAGCTCTCATCGTTCCCCCTCACCGGACTTGACCACATTGTCAGGCGAATTCAAGCCAGGGACGAAACCTCTCAATGGGAAACGCTGGCTGCCGCCTCGGAATGATCCTCAAAGGGTACCCGCGTATCTCGGAAAGTTTCATAAGCTCCGAGATCCTGCTGTTGGAATCCCTCGGAATTAAGCTGGAAATCTATTCGCTGAGACAGCCGAGGGAAACGATTATCCACGAGCATGTGCGAAAAATCAGGGCCGGGGTAACATACATTCCCGAATACATACTTCCGGGCCTGAGGACGATTATAAAGAGCAACAAGCGGCTGTTCCAAAGGCTCGGCCCCCGGTACCTTCAATGCTTTGCCGGGGCAGTGGCCCGCGCTCTATCGAGGCGTAAGTCCGCCACGATCAGGCATTTCCTCCAGGCCGGCCACCTTGTCCAGACGAAGCTTTCCGCCCCCGGGGTGCAACATCTTCACGCCCATTTTTGCCACACCCCGGCTTCGGTCGCCTTTTTCGCCTCTGAGTTGACGGGTATACCTTTCAGCTTCACCGCGCACGCCAAAGACATATATACGTCAGAGCCCGATCAGCTCATTCGCAAAATTGAAAAAGCAAGTTTTGTGGTCACCTGCACGCGCTACAACGCGGATTTTCTGGCGCGCCTGGCTGATTTCGGTGCAAATGGGCGGCGCGCCACCCCGATTCACACCATCTACCACGGGATAGACCCGGAGTATTTCGCATTTCGTTTGCCTGCAGAACCGCAGCCTCCCTACCGGCTCATCTCCGTCGGGCGGCTTGTGCCCAAAAAAGGCTATGACGACCTTCTCAAAGCCCTCGCTATCCTCGAGCATACCGGCTTCCCTTTTCATTTCACCCATATCGGAGACGGGGAAAACGCCCTTGAGATCAAACGCTTAGCCGCCGAACTGGGCCTTGCCGGCAGGACCACCTTTCTCGGGACACTTTCGCATGACATGGTGAGGTCCTATTACCGCAAGTCCCACCTTTTCGTCCTGGCCTGCAAGATTGCAAATAATGGAGACAGAGACGGCATTCCCAACGTCCTCGCCGAGGCCATGGCCTGCGGTCTGCCTGTTCTGGCTACAAATGTATCGGCCGTTCCCGAACTGATAATCGACGGCGATACGGGCCTCCTGGTTCCTCCGCAAGACCCTCCTGCAATGGCGCAAGCGATATCCGGGGCATTGTTGGAGCCGGAAGCCGCTCTTAAGAGGGCGAAAAGAGCGAGGCAGCGAGTAGAAAGGGAATTTGACAGCAAAAAGTGCGTCCTGAAGCTCCATGAGCTTTTCAGGCATGCGCTCGGTGGCAGTGATACCGGAAGACCTTTTGAAAGTCGTTTTGCGGACCAGGAGAAATGATTATTTTTGGTTCATCCGGCAACCGAGTACCTGCAGACCAGAAAGGGCAGCATCTGTCTGCTGTGAACTCGCCCTGTGGGGGATTGGGAGGCGGTGAATATCTCCGAAATTTCTCATTAGAACCCAGCGGTTAACCAGTCCCGCCCGGCCAAGTGTGCCGACATCCGACGTTACCGTTCTTCAGCAAA
>JBKQLC010000148.1:0-14073 GCA_052147195.1 Syntrophobacteraceae bacterium | reverse complement strand
ATCAGGATTCTATTTAAACTATCTGGAATATAAGAATATATCTTTTTAAGGTTGGCAACTCGGTTGTGAAATACAATGCTAAAATCATCTTCTACTAACTGATAAAGTGAAGGGTGATTCGACATTTTTAAGTCCTGGTATACAGTATCTCCCATGCCTACTAAATACATCAAAATATTTCCAAGACCAAACAGATCATAGCCATATATATTTTCACTATGACGAAAATTGTAATCATAATCAATCCATCGATATTGTCCGCTTTCTCGGTCAATCAGGATATGATCTCTTCGAATGTCTCCATGTTTTTCACCATGATCATGAAGAAAACGAATGCCTTCGGCACAAAGAATATAATTATCCAATACCTTTGGAAAATATTGATAAAAATACGTCTCATGATCCATGGTCATTGCGACTTCTCTGATGTGTTCTGCTAATGATATCCCATAGATAAATTCAAGAATGCGAACAATGTTTTCATGATCATCCTGTACTGAATAACCTTGCATGAAATTGGGAAGATTTTTTACTAGATTGAGAATACGAGCTTCTTTTCGAGGGCTTCGGAAGCATTCAAATTCTATATCGCCAATACGTGCATTAAACTTCTCGAAAAACACAAATTTAATGATTTTTGTCATTCCTGAACGTAAATCAATTGAACGCTTAACCCAAAACTTTTCTTCATCATCAAGTCCAAAACGCCCTTCTTTCGCATTATGGCGAATCAGAAAAGGACTTCCATCAAGGATAACAATATCGCCATATTCGATACGGAAAAAATCGGTTGTATCTTTGTAGACTTTAAAGCGCTGCCCCGGCTTTTGAGACGACCATTTAGAAGTGAGTTCTCGTAGTGATTCTTGAGAAAAATCTGAGGATGTCATGATAAAATCCAATTATTTCATAAAAGATTCAATAAGTAAGCTGAGCGAACATCATCGCCGTGCCCTACTGCCTTCGGTTGATGCTGCGGTACTGACGCAAGCTCTTGAACCTCCCCTTTTGTATTCGTGGGTTATCCGCAAAACCACTATACTACAAAATGAGACTTCAGGCCTATTTTCATTTTTTTACTCGGACAGCGGTGGTGCAGATCATGGGCGCTGTTAGCCGGTGCTCTGAATACTTTGAGCCTTATCACTTGACGACAGTGAAAGCTCCCGGAAGGACGCTCTGTCCCTGTGAATTGATTACGGTGACCGGGCATGTGCCCAGGAGAGCGGTTGCCGGAACGATGCAGTAGATCGCAGTCCCAGCCTAAATAGCGTAAATATCGAGTAATACCAACTTGTACTCGATCAGGTAGGTGAATATTCGGCGCGAAGCTCTAGTGCTGGCACTGGTGGGAGCATTTGAACGACACAATTGCCTACTGGTACAATTGCTTGTTGTAAAGACCATAATGATTATCGTTTTTCTATGAGCTTCTGTAAAATCAGCTAACAGGTGGAGGGCATCGTGACTATTGTAGGGAACAGCTTTCAGTGATGAGAGCAGTACGCATTCACCAATTCGGCGGGCTTGACGCTATCGTTTGTGAGGAGGTGCCCCTGCCGGTCCCTGCTGAGCGGCAGGTGTTGGTACGAGTCAAGGCGGCGGGAGTCGGTCCCTGGGATGCCTGGGTGAGGGAAGGCAAGAGTGCGATTCCTCAACCGTTGCCGTTGATTCTGGGATCGGACCTGTCGGGGATTATCGAAGAGGTTGGTCCGAGCGTCACCAGCTTCCATCCGGGCGATGACATATTCGGTTTAACGAATTCCCAGTTCACCGGCGCTTATGCTGAGTGCGCTCTGGCGGACTCAGCTATGATCGCGCGCAAGCCGGGGAGGCTGAGTTACGTAGAGGCTGCCTCTGTCCCGGTTGTGGCTTGCACCGCATGGCAGATGGTGTTCGATCACGGACAGGTGGATGGCTCGAAGCGGGTGCTCGTTCACGGCGCTGCCGGCAATGTCGGCGCCTATGCCGTCCAGTTTGCGAAGCGAGCCGGAGCTGAAACTGTCGCCACCGCGTTCACACGTGATTTGGATTATGTCCATGCCCTCGGTGCCGACCAGGTCATTGACGCGCGGACGGCTCGTTTCGAGGAGCGGGTGAAAGATGTCGACGTCGTCATCGACACGATCGGCGGCGAGACACTCGACCGATCTTTCGATGTTCTCAAACCTGGAGGCGTTCTCGTCTCTTCGGTCTCCATGCCTGATCAGGACAACGCTGCACGTCACAGTGTTCGAGGCACCTTTTTTCTTGTAAACGTGACATCCGAAAGTCTGACTCAGATTGCCGAACTGATCGACTCCGGCCGGATCGCTGTTCATGTCGGTGAGGTACTTCCCCTCACCAGAGCGCGCCTGGCACACGAGATGCTTGCCGGGAAGCCCCACAAACGGGGCAAGATAGTCTTGGCGGTAGATGCATGAACATGGCAGGCAATGATCTACGTTTCCGGCCCCTTATCTGTAGGCGTCAAAACCTGCAAATTCATCGATATCTCTCCTGAAAGCCTTTGGAAGCAAAGTATCCCCTCTCTCAGGTAGCCAACTGCGATCAGCATCACTATGTTAAAAAAACGAATCAAGCGTTTAACGGGACGCTGAAAGAGGGGCTGTTGGTGGGAAAAGAGCTGCAAAAGGGTCGAGGGCTTCGTCATTTCGGCGAAAGCCGGAATCCAGGGCTTTTTCGAACTTTTTGGTTTTTAAAAGAAAAGGCCGAATGATCTAAACCCTGAATCATTTTCCTGCACTGGTGTCCGGTTAAATTCGGACCTATGACCGCAACTCATTGATTTATACTGCTTTTTGACACAATCATTCGTTTTCGATTTGAATTCAAATAACCTGCAAGGTGTTAAGTTTTTGTGACCTGTGCCTTGGCCTCTTTTGGGCGTATTAAGCGTGGTGCGGGTTTGAAGGCCACGGAATCTTCCATAGTGGACTAAAAAGTCCCATCTGAACTCTTGCTGAAATTAACCGGACAGTAGTGATTTTCCTGAGTTCTACAAATAGGAAATCAGCCTATGTTAAACATTATGAAACAATTTGTTAATATTCCAGTTTTTCCAAACGGTGAAGCGAAAACACGTCTGACAAGAATATTATATACGCTAGTGATAACGCTCATAAGTGCTATTGTTTTGACACTGATAATAGCTGTGCCATTTATTTTTGTACAAAAATTGATAATAACAATCATTCTTTTAATTGCGCTCGCATTCTTACTCATAATAATTATCTGCTCTAGGTATGGTAATATTAGGATGTCTAGTCTATTATATATCTGTATGCTATTGGTTTGGGCTGCCATATCATTTTATCTAATCGCAGGTACAAGCAGTCATACCCTTGGCCTATATATAGCCATAACTGTAACGGCAGGTATCCTGTTAAGCGTGCGGTGGGCCGTTGCGCTTGCAATTTTAAACTCTATAGTTGTATTGGGATTTGCCGTGCTGGAAATCAACGGCGCCTCCTTTCCGCATCTATTTCCTGTTCCACCTCTAGCACGCTGGTTTCACTTTTCAATATATCTCTTTCTCACTATAACGCCGTTATATCTTATCCTCACCGACCTGTCTGATGCCTTAGCCAGCGCTCAGCTAGAGATTGCGCACCGTAAAGAAGCTGAACTATTGTTAAAGGAGAGTGAACTGCTGAACCGCAGCTTGCTTGAACACCTCCCGCAGCGAATTTTCGTAAAAGACCGCCAGTCGGTCTATGTGTCGTGTAATGCACTCTATGCGCAGGACCTCGGAATTGATCCAAAGCAAATCGCCGGCAAAGATGATTTTGCCTTTTATCCGCCGAAGCTGGCTGAAATGCACCGGGCTGACGATCAAACTGTTATGGAAACCAAAAAGTTAAAGGACGGCGATGAGCGGTATGTGGTTGCTGGAATGGAGCGATGGGTACGCACGATCAAAATGCCTTGTTTCGATGCGGAAGGAAACGTAACCGGAGTACTCGGGGTTGTTGAGGACATCAGCGACCGTAGGCGTGCAGTGGAGGGGTTGAAGGAAAGCGAGGAACGTTTTCAAGCTCTATCACAGGCCTCATTTGAGGGAATTGCCTTTACTGACGGCGGCGTTGTCATCGACGCCAATTCCCAACTTGCGCAAATGCTCCGATACGATCTGTCTGAAATCATCGGCAAGCCCGTAGCAGACATGATCGCGCCGGAAGACTGGGAATCAGTCAGGTAGAATATGGAAGCCGGATACGAAGGCTGCTACGAGAATCGGGCACTCCGCAAGGATGGCTCCAAATTTGTTGTTGAAACGCAAGCCAAGCACTTCGCATATCGGGGTCGCATTGTCCGGGTTACCGCTGTGCGTGATATCACCGAGAAGAAGCGGGCGGAGACGGCGCTACGGAAAAGCGAGGAAAAATACCGCGAACTGGTCGAACACGCCAACAGCATCATTCTGCATTGGACTCCGGACGGCCAAATAACGTTCCTCAATGAGTTCGGCCGCCGGTTCTTTGGTTACTCGGAAGCAGAGATTTTAGGTCGGCACGTCGTGGGCACGATCGTCCCCGAAAACGAGAGTACCGGTCGGGACCTGCGCCACTTAATGGACCAAATCTGCGCGGCTCCCCTGGCGTTCGAGTACAATGTCAACGAGAACATGCGCCGCAACGGCGAGAGGGTGTGGATTGCCTGGACCAACAAAGTTGATCTTGACCACCAAAACCGCGTCACGGGAATTCTGAGCATTGGTGTGAATATTACAGAGCAAAAGCAAGCGGAAGAAGCGCTACGTGAGAGCGAGGAGTTGTATCGCACGCTTGTCAGCTTATCCCCTGACGCTATCTCGGTAGCAGACATGGATGGCCTGCTCACCTTCGCTTCACCTGAGGCCCTGGAAATGTTTGGAGATTCGCCTGATGACAAAATCCTTGGACGCAGTCTATTATCCTGGGTTGCCCCGGAAGATCAGGAAAAGGCATCTGCGAATATACGGCGACTTCTGATGGAAGGAACACTCAAAGCTACAGAATACACACTGGTCAGGAAGGATGGGACCCGCTTTATCGGAGAGGTAAACGGTCCGGTCATTCATTCTCCTGACGGCAGCCCAATGAGAATGATCATCATTACCCGTGACGTCACCGAGCGGAAGCGGGCCGGGGAAGCGCTGCAGAATTCACATTCACTGTTGGCTGCAACGCTTGAGTCTACGGCGGAAGGCATTCTGGTCGTGAGCACCACCGGCAAAGTGACCAGCTTTAACCGAAGTTTTCTGGAACTGTGGCGGATTCCCGAGACCCTTATGGAGACGCGGGATAACGAGCCGTTGCTCCAGTTTGTCCTTGATCAGCTTCTGTATCCGGATGAGTTTCTTGACAGGGTGCGGGCGCTTTACCAGACGCCTGATGTGAGTTCATTAGACGAACTGGTCTTCAAAGACGGTCGCATATTCGAACGCTATTCCCAGCCTCAACGCATTGACGATACCATCGTGGGGCGGGTGTGGAGTTTTCGTGACATCACCGAGCGCAAGCGGGCTGATGATGCGTTGCGGAGATCCCAGCGGCAACTTGCTGATATCATTGAATTCCTCCCGGATGCGACATTCGTAATAAATAACGAAGGAACAGTTATCGCCTGGAATCGCGCCATGGAAGAGATGACCGGATTTTCGAAGAGTGAAATGATCGGGAAGGGCGATTTTGAGTATTCCTTACCTTTTTACGGGAGCAGGAGGCCGCTGCTGATCGACCTCTTGTTTGCTGGTGAGGCAAAGAAAACCAGGTACTATGACTTCGTTTCAACGGTTGGTGGCGCTATAGTTGCCGAAGTCTATACGCCGCAGGTATATGGAGGAAAGGGAGCATATCTGTGGGGTGTTGCAACTGCCCTGTTTGATGAGAATGGAAATATCGCCGGTGCGATTGAATCCATACGCGATGTCCCCAAGCGTAAGCTTGCTGAAGATGCGTTGCGCGAGAGTGAAGAACGTTTCTCAAGATTCTTTCGCGCCAGCCCTATAGGCACCAGTATCACCAGCTTGCGCAACGGCCAGTTTGTCGACATCAATGATGCGTTCCTGGGATTATTAGGCTGCACGCGCGAGGAGGTCATCGGCCGGAACCCGTTGAAGCTGGAAATGTGGGCTAATCCCGAAGACCGGACGAAGATGCTCCAGACACTGGAAGAGCAAGGCAGGATTAAGGACTTTGGAACCCGGTTCCGCAGGCAATCCGGTGAGATCAGGGATGTGCTTATCTCGGCGGAGGTGATCGAGGTGGCCGGGCAGCAGTATATCCTGGGCCTTACCAATGACATAACAGAGAGCACGCGAGCAGAGGAGGAAAGAAAGAAACTGGAGGAACAACTGTTCCAGGCTCAGAAGATGGAGTGGATAGGGCGGCTGGCCGGCGGCGTGGCGCACGATTTCAACAACATGCTGGGCGTAATCATCGGCCGGGCGGAAATGGCCCTGGGACCGGACGTTCCCACCGACAAACTCCAGCACAACGTCAAGGAGATCCTCAAAGCGGGCCTGCGTTCAGCGGACCTTACACGGCAACTTCTGGCCTTTGCCCGCAAACAGACCGCCGTCCCGCAGATACTGGATTTGAACGACACGATCTCGGGCATGCTAAAGATGCTCCGGCGGCTCATCGGCGAAGATATCGACCTGTCGTGGCAACCTGGACGCGATCTCTGGAGAGTCAAAATCGATCCCTCTCAGGTGGACCAGATTCTGGCCAACCTTGTGGTCAATGCCCGTGATGCCATTTTCGGGGTAGGTGCTGTCAATATTAGGACCGAGAACTGTGTGATAGATGATTCCTATCGGGCTGCCCCCGACTTCATTCCCGGAGAGTACGTTTTGCTGACCGTGAGCGATACCGGAGCGGGTATGAGCAAGGAAGTCCGCGAGAATATCTTCGAGCCTTTTTTTACCACCAAAGAAGTTGGCAAGGGAACCGGGCTGGGATTGTCCACCGTGTACGGCATCGTTAAACAAAACGACGGTTTTATTCATGTTGCCAGCGAACTGGGGAAAGGTACCACGTTTAAAATCTACCTGCCTTGGTTCCAGGCCGAAACTGCAGAGGTTGACTCTGAAGATGAAGTGGGCAAGCGCCCGGCAGGCACCGAAACTATCCTGCTTGTGGAGGACGATGAAGCGATCCTGACCCTCAGCAAGATGATTCTCGAAATGCTGGGCTACACGGTGCTTGCTGCGCAAACCCCGGTACAGGCCTTACGTCTTGTCGATGAGCATCCAGGTGAACTTCACCTGCTGATCACCGACGTGGTGATGCCTGAGATGAATGGCCGAGCGCTGGCAGAAAAACTTGGCGCCATCCGGCCGAATCTCAAATGTCTATATATGTCGGGCTATACTGCCGACGTGATTGCCCATCAGGGCATTCTGGACGAAGGATTAAACTTCATTCAGAAACCTTTCGGCAGCGATGACTTTGCGGTAAAAGTCAGACAAGTGTTGGACCACTTGGAATAGATGCATAAAATGTCGTGTCAGCAGCTCTCCTCTTTGTTGAAGAATTCGCAGCTCCAGATGTGGAAGTCATACTGCCTGCAAAACACCACGATCCCGATGTGGTGGCTTTTGCCGAAATCCTGACATCATTTATTTGAGTCTCGCGGCTTCTGCGGCAACATGACCTGAAAGAGAGGCCTATGCTTATTTTGGCCTCTTTTTTCTGGAATCAATGACAGTAACTCTTGTTAGGGTGTTTGCGTTATTTGCGAGTTCATAATGCGAATAATTCTAATGCAGACGGTATTATTCAGCCCAGCGTCAATGAGCTGGGCTGATCCCATCATTAGCAAACCAATAGCTGTTGAACGGGTCCGGTTTGCGCATACTTGCACTTCAGCCGCTCTTCAGCCCGTTACAACATCCTCGCGGTTTTCTCCTTGGATTGATAATATATCGGTGGCGCAAGTTCCTCAAAAGAAAAGGTGTTGAAAACATGGTGGCCATCGATGTCCATTACACGCAAGTCGTCGGTTTGGGACAGATCGCCGAGGATTATCGAAAAACGCGCCCCGTACACTTTCTTTACCTTATCCGGCGATACCTCGTAAGCAATGTATTTGGTTATGCCCCTGGCCCCGAGCTTTTCCGTGAGGGTGGGATGTTCAAGCGAATCGAAAGATGTGAGAATCAATATCGGGCCACTACCGGTAAAGATCATTGCCGCTTTCATGGCGTCCTCCTTTCAGGTTGGTGGTTGTTGTTCCCGATTGCCTCTCCGCCTGCACAATCCTTTGTTATGGGGCTATGCTCCAATAATTGAACGAATTGAGAAAAAGGTCGAGGCTTCGGCAGCCTCAGGCCATCGCGTTCGGTTAAATCCTGCGGTCTACCCTCGCATGCACACGAAGCGATAACGGCGGTCAGGCCGGCAACTTTGACCGTAGCGCGGCTTTCTCACTCGTTCGTAGTAAGAATCTAAATGCAGGTCCAGCCACCTTCATCGTCTGGCCTCCATATACTAGCGGGTATAACGGTATCGGTTCTGCCCAGAGCTGGAGACGACCGGCCATGAAGGACGAGTTTGCGGCCATTGAGATTTTGAGGAGTTGCATCAACAATGATTCCTTGGCTGTTGATCTTAAAACGGGCTTGCTTTGCCGCAACGCCTGCTTCGATCGGAACTGAAGGGACGATGCGGGACCCCAGCATTGGGAGATACGATGACTCAACCACGCTCCCATACTCGTCAATTTTTGCCCAAAGCCATTCACTCTCAGTCTTAACTTCCAAAGCCACTTCATCGGCGCCCGGCTGCAAGGACACAGAGTAAACCGGCGGTCCCAATTCTTCAAAAGAGAAGCTCTTGAAGACGTGATGACCGTCGACATCCATGACGCGCAAGTCATCATTTTGAGACAGATCACCCATAATTACCGAAAAACGTGTACCGTAACGTTCCTTCACAAGTTCGAGCGACACCTCGTGAGCAATGAATTTCGAGATGCCTCTGGCGCCTAGTTTTTGTATAAAGTCAGGCGCCTGAAGCGATTCGAAGGTGGTCAGGACAAGGATAGGCCCACTTCCAGTGAAAATTAGCGCTGCTTTCAACGGAGCACCTCCTTTCAGGCGCCTGGGCGTACTTTCCAGAGGCATGGAGAAATCTATCACCGCGAGGCTGAAGTCTAGGCCGGCACCGTGTACTTTCTGAAAGTCCCTCAACGAAGTGGCCTTGTTCGCCTCCTACAATCCAGTGCCTGGTAAACAAAAACTCTCAACCAGACGGCTTGCGCACCAAGATTGGACAATGGCGCACTGGAGATGGGATGCGGTAACCTGATGGGAACGGGAAGAAAGGGGATGTTTGAAAAAGATACGCGCAGGAGGCTGATTTGGTCGGTCTGCCCGTTAGGAGCCTGGCTGGTGCGAAAGCCGTCTGGAAACAAAGCTCTCACTTTCATGGGCGCACCTCAACCATTACGATTAAGCGTAGGCATATTTTGAGATAAATGTCAAGAAAAAACCTGCTTCACAATTGCTTATAGCTAAACAATCGTAAAATCAGGTACTTATCAACAGGTCAGCCCTCGAGCCTTGGATCATATCGCCACTAGAACATCCCGATAGTGGCGGCAAGAGGCTTTGACTTTCGCTGTGAGTGAGCTGGCTGCGGATTGAGACTTTTGCTAAATACGGCACCTTGATTATTTTCTCCGATAAAACGCTAAAGCAAATCCCACGCGTCACCGATTCTTAAATAAATGTCGCATGGTTCTTCTGCGAGTATTGTCTGCAACAAGTAGATATAAGTGACGCAAAGGCCGCAGCATTCCGATATTAATCTTTATAGGAGGATCGAATGTCCGTTTTCGCGTGGAGTGAAAAATACAGTGTGAACGTCCGGGAAATAGATGACCAGCACAAGAGATTGATTGGACTCGTCAGCCAGCTCCATACTGCAATGAGCCAGGGAAAAGGAAAAGAGGCTCTGGATAAGATCCTGAAAGAACTCATCCAGTACACGCGGACTCATTTCGCCGCTGAGGAGCGGTTGTTGAAGGACAACGGGTATCCTGAATACGAAGTGCATAAAGCTAAACATTATAGCATGACTCAGAAGGTGGCCGGTATTTATAGAAATTATCAGGATGGTAAAGCCACCATCACTTTTGAAGTCATGAATTTTCTCGAAAACTGGGTGGACAAGCACATCATGGGAACCGATAAGCTATACGGTGCTTTTCTCAATGGCAAGGGGATCTCGTAAATTGGGCTCAATATCCGGTAAACAGCCGGCGAGTTTCTCGGCTCTTTGGTGGAAGCCGAGGAAAGCATCCACTTGCGGCGCAACAAATATGGAGACTGCTGAGGTCCGGTCAATCACGGAATGTTTCCCGGCAAAACCATTTAGTCATAATGAGAGGTCGTATGCAACTTAGCAGCATGTCCAAACGTAGGCCGAGGATTGAGTGGAAAGATAACTACAGTGTTGGTAATAAAGAACTCGACTCTCAGCACCTAAAACTCCTGGAGTTAATAAATGAAATAAGTGAGGCTGTCGATACAAGCCCGTCAAAAGCAACATGCTTTGCTCTTCTCAACGCAATGATAAGATATGCCCAAGAACACTTCACTGCGGAAGAACGTTATCTCGAAAAGAATGCCTATCCGAAATATTTGCACCAAAAAGGGGCACATGAAAATTTCGTTCAAGAAACTTTTACCATGGCTCAGGAACTTGACGAAGATGGTTTGCTGACACTTGGGGGGATCATAATCTATCTTGAAGACTGGTACAGGGATCACATCCTTGGTTTTGACCAGGACTACAAGGTTTTCTTTGAGAAACAATCGGTTAAATCTGATGATCTTTCAGCAGCTTCCCCGACCGACACCAGTGTGTAGAGAAGACGCCTGGGCGGAACGGATTTTTGGTGTGTAATCTATATCTCTCTCTTCCTGGTTAAAGAATCTGCAGCCCAACATGTCGAAATCATACTGCCTGCAATACAACACGATCCCGATCTGATGGTTTTGGACGAAATCCAGCCCCCGTTTATTTGAGTCGCGCGGCTTTTGCGGCAACATGAGCTGCAGGGGAGGTTGCAAAGGTCTTTAGTCTTGTAGGGTAGGCCGGCCTTATTGTGCCCGCCAATGAGACAAACGCCACGCTCCGCGAGATGGTGGGCGGGGAGAAGCTGTGCCGAAAAACTATGGCGCCACCTTTGCCGGAGAGTCTGCCGTGGCGCGGGGCAGCGTCCTGGTCCTTGAATTCTGAAAGCTCAACGGTTCAGCACTTCCTGATCGGAAACAAAAAAGGCGGGGCCGCTTAAACTGACCCCGCCATGAACCTTTTTGAATCTATGCCGTGCGCCGGCCCCCTGTTGCGGGCCGCTACACTTTTTTATGGACAAGCCCGTATGGATCGATGGCTGCTCAATATCCGGAAACTGTACTGCATCCTATCCATTCACCGGGTAGTTGTGTCGTGTTGTTCTGCCCACCGCTCACGCTGGCGTACTCTCCCACTGCCGTGTTAACCCCTCCACCGCTCACGCTGGAATAGTTTCCGTTTGCCAAATTGCCCGATCCACCGCACACGCTGGCTGCGCCACCGCTTGCGATGTTTTGCTCGCCACCGCTAACGCTTGTAAAAGCTGCGGTCACGGCATTATACCAACCCGCTACCAATCCGCCATAACTTGAGTAGGTGTGCTCCGGGCCAACAATGAGGTTACGCGAGCCGCCCCGTTGTGCGGAGGTGTTGAAGGCCATTTCGTTATACCCTATCACGAGGTTACCGAGTCCGGTAAGGGAACCATTATCATTCTTTGCCCCGGCACCGCTTTCGATATGTACATTAGCCCCCGAAAAGATCACGTGCGGGCCGGCCAGACCGTTTATCGTAGAATTGTCTACAGACATATATTGCGTTATTTGTTGTAAATTAGCTTTGAACTGCTTGACTGTTAACTGTTGCCGTCAAGGCCGTAACCTGGGCTTGAAGGGCTGTAATGTCTGCAGCCGGTCCCGGTGGTTCCCGTTGCCCCTGTGGCTCCTGTATCACCCTGAGGTCCGGCCGGTCCGGTAGCCCCGGTTAGACCTGCCGTTCCTTGCGGCCCTGTGGCTCCGGCCGGTCCGATTCCCCCGGTTAAACCTGTCGGCCCTACCCGGAGCAGGGGTCCCCACCCATGTAATGGGAAACACGGCAACCATCCAGTATGCCAGGAAAATCGACCGATCCGTAAAGGCGGTATCGTATATAAAGTTCGCTATTCACACCGCTGTTCAAGGATTACAAAGGTCAAGGCGTACAACGGGACTACTCTGCGTCCTATTCGCCTGAGCCACTCCAACACGGACAGGCAGGAAACGAGCTGCCAATTCAGGGGATAGATGTGTGTCCTGAAATAGCTAAAACCGGCCTTATTGGCGTTCCACTTGCGTGTTCGGGATGGATCTGAAATAATTACATGGGCCTTCCGGGTGTTCCAAGAAGTCTTTCTGATGAAATCTGGTGCGAAAGGCGCCTCAGCATCCGTTGGTTAAGTTAACGCATTTTATTCTGGATTATATGTGTGAATGACAGTAAACCCATCAAGGTTCATTATTTCATTCTATCTCTTTTTTGCTGTTTAATGCTGGAATTTCGGTCAGGTATTTTCTTAAGAGGAGGGGAAAGATGCCGCATTTCGATACAGCTTTTTCAGGAATGGCAAGTGGCAGGAAACTTACCAAGACGGAACTGGTGCGGGCCATCCGCTACATGATTGCAGCCGAGTACGAAGCAGTCCAACTGTACATGCAGCTCGCCGAATCTACGGACAATGAACTGGCAAGTGCGGTATTGCGGGATATTTCAGAGGAAGAACAGGTCCATGCCGGGGAATTCCTGCGGCTTCTTAAAGAGCTCGAACCCGAAGAAGAAAACTTCTACAAGAAGGGCGCGCTGGAGGTCGAGGAGTTCATTGAAAAGCTCAGGAAGAAATAAGCTGGTATTGTGCTGCAAATCGGCCCAGAGCGTCGGATAAAATAGATTTCAGATCAAACGAGATGTGAATTCCTGCACTTAAGAACTCAACGGGGAGGCGAGCTGTGTTGAAAATTCGCATCACCTTCAAGTAGGGCGTCAGCCAGTATCACTTAAAACCCAACTCCGAAGAGTGCGTAGAAAACAACCCTTAAGACAACAGCTCACTCCCCGTTCCTGCTTCAATGCCAATTAGAGCGGGTTTCCCGCCTTCATCCTTCCCATGCTTGATCTCCACAGAGTGCCCATGTCCGGCCCGGGTTTTTGCGGGGTAGGCAAACACAATCATAAAATGGCTGTAAATCTAGTGACTTGCATAAGGTGGTCAAATTTGGCGTGTGCCTACGGTTGAGAGGGTGCCGATTTGATGTCCAAGACGGCCTCAGGCATTGGAATATCTAAGGATTTAAGTGTGTGGACAAGCTCGCGAGTGGGCTCGTTGCGCTGAAAGAATTGATTTTTTGGGGTGTGAAACTCGGTCGCCTGAAGAGTTGAAAGCGTCCTTCGGATGTTCGGCCAGGGCTGCTTGCATTGGAGTTCCGCCGCTCTTTCGATGAGAAGCGAGAAGACACAAAGCTTCACGTGGGCTTCGATACGTTTGGGCAGCCAGTGGTACATCGGCTCCATCTTGATCCTGGTGCTCTTAAGGGTCCTGAATGCCTGATCGATCACAAGGAGCCCCTTATAACCGGCTGCGGCGTCTTCAACAGTGAGGGTATCGTCGTTGGTCTGGAGCACCCATTTGCCGTCATACTTTGACGATTGCTCAATCGCCTCACGGTTCAGCCGTATTCGGGCCTGCTTATCGACTGTAAGGTAACGCTTGTAGCTGCCGGAGGCGAGAAGATCGATGGCCCATCTGGCAGTCGCCTGATGCTCCGGATGACCTTTGAGTTCTTCTTCAAACTCTTTGACAACTTGCTCCCTATGCTTTCGCTCCCTTTCGGCCTCGCGGGGATTGTAGCACAGGGTATACCGGCGACGGAGCTCCCCATCGCCTACGATTACTTCCTTTGCCTGGAGGTTTTCGGCGATCGTTCTAAACCGGCCGGGCTTGCTGAGCACATCTTCCTTAATCTCTGAAACG
>JBKQLC010000147.1:0-38224 GCA_052147195.1 Syntrophobacteraceae bacterium | reverse complement strand
TTCGACTCTTGGCCAGTACATACCAATGGCGACATGGCAACGGATTACCCTTATTGCGGCGGGAACCGGAGCCGGCATAGCGGCAACTTTCAATACTCCGATTGGGGGAGTGCTTTTCGCTGTGGAGATCATGCTCCATGAGGTCAGCGTCAGGATCCTGGTTCCCGTCGCAATCGCCACAGCTACAGCCACCTACATCGGCCAGGTTTTTTTTGGCGTATATCCCGCTTTCGTCATTCCGGAATTGCAAACCCCCTTTTTCCATCTATTGAATCCACTTCTGATCGGGTCTTATTTCGGGGTCGGCATCATCACGGGGATAGGCTCCGCGATTTATATCCGCTCAATCTACTTTCTAGAGGATATTTTCGACCAGAAGATGCCAGGGAATTATTACCTCCGCCATATGACCGGGATGTTGTTGGTCGGCGTTCTGATGTACCTTTCGATGACTTTCCTGGGGCATTACTACATCGAGGGCGTTGGTTACGCCGGGATCGAGGACGTGCTTACCGGAAAACTCTCAGGATTCAATCTGCTGGTCCTTCTATTTGTCTTGAAACTGCTGGTTACTGCTCTTACGCTTGGCTCAGGGGCCTCGGGCGGCATTTTTTCGCCGGCACTCTTTTTGGGCGCAATGGCTGGAGGCGCTTATGGGGTCGCACTGAAAGCAATATTTCCGTTCCTGCCGGTCAGCCCACCCGTTTTTGCGCTTGCAGGAATGGCGGGCATGGTTTGCGGCTCGACAGGGGCAGCGATTACCGCTCTGGTCATGGTCTTTGAAATGACTCTCGACTACAACGCCGTTCTCCCGTTGACGGTGACTGTTGCCGCCAGCAACGGCATCAGGGCAGTCCTCTCCCGCGAGACTATCTACACATTAAAACTGGCCCGGCGCGGCCATTTTATGCC
Organism: Syntrophobacteraceae bacterium; assembly: GCA_052147195.1. GTDB lineage: Bacteria > Desulfobacterota > Syntrophobacteria > Syntrophobacterales > Syntrophobacteraceae > SbD1. Next base: position 37,312 of record JBKQLC010000147.1, on the reverse strand, counting down.
AAATGCCCTGAGGACCAATTTCCCTTCCCTGAAGCATGCAAGAACCATCATGGAAAGTCCACCTGCAATTCTTCCGGGTTCCATGCCAATAGAGGATTTTGCGAAGCTGGTTATCCAGGGAGACGGTTCGTGTTTCCTTGTGGAAGACCAGAAATCGATTTTGGGCATAGTCTCGGGAAATGATGCGCTAAAGGCGCTTGACGCCCCTTCTGGTATGACTCTCGGCGAGCTTGTTGAAAAGAACTACATCACGGTTTCCGAGGAGTCGCCTCTTTTTGAGATCGTACGCCGGATGCGCGCGGAAGAAGCAAACACCGCTATCGTAGTTCCAAAAGGAAAACCGCTGGCAACCGGAAATGTCGTCGGGATGATCACAAAGGACCGGATAGCCGATCTAATGGAGCAAAACGTGGCGTCTTACGACGAATAGCAGAGGTGGACCTCGGGATCTCGTAAACAGCTTGCGCCATAAAGATAACATTGAAAGCAGACCCCGGACCAAGACTCACAGCCCCCCATGGAACCGGCCGAATGCACGAGCGAGCATGACCGAAAAGACCAGAATGCCCGCGCCGAGGACAAGGACGTGCCTGGTCTTGCGCAGTTCGAAGTTTCCGACCCGGCACACAAGCAGATAGCCGACAGCAAGGTTGAAGATGCCCCACACGACGTTGACCGTCGAGGACGACAACCCTACCCCGGGCGGGGTTGCAAAGGGACTCTGGAAGGCATGGCCAGAGATCCCATTGCCAAGATGAGGCAGAGCGTTCGCAAGGAAGGCGCCCCCGAAGAAGTACGCCAAGTAGTGGTACCAGCGTGTGATTGTTTCCATTTTAGAGTTCCATTCTACGTGCGGGCCACGGTGTGGAGATGATAGCTATTCTAACGATTACGCATACTTGCGCTGTGGTAAATGTTGATTATAGTATAGTTGCGGGGTTATTTGAACCCCGTTTTGCTTTTCCGGCTACGGCCGCAGGAGAGAAAAAAATCGACGCGTTGAATGAATAACGCAGTGGAAGAGGGAGGTAACAACATGAAACGTCTGATATTTGCATTGTCACTGGCATTGCTGTTGCTTGCCGCACCCGGATTCACGTCGATAGCCTATGGGCATGAATTCGTAAACTCGAGCGATCAAGCGCAGTTGATGACTTCCGGTTACTATCGGACGGTTGACTACTACCAATACCACCGAGACCGTTATTGGCGAGATGAACATGACTGGGACAGACCAATCTACAGATACGGCTATGACCCCTACTACGACGGCTACTATTCACCTTATCCGTATACCTACTATGAACCAGGCTTCTCAATCGGCTTACCGTTTTTCTACTTCCATGTCCAATAACCAGGGACTCTGATCGCTGCTTCAACGCAGGCGGACAAGAGACAACTGTCCGATTTCCGGGAATTCAGCAGCGCAAACAATTAACGGGCCTAAAGGCGAAGGTTTTCAGTACCCGCCTTGGCCCCAGGTAATGGGGAATTTTCCGGAAAGACACTAACCCAAACACTTATGCAAAGGATGGGATCAAATTCCCGCCCTTTTTCCAGTATTGCACACCTTTTATCCACGCATCAGGCCACCGGGTGAATTTCCGGCCGCTGCACCCGCGCGCTTTCAGGGACGAAAGGATTGACAGTTGTAACAGGTACCGGCGATGTACGGATGATTTCTTTGGCGATATCGCCAAAAATCGCGCGCTCGAGTCCGTGCGGGTCTATGGAAGCCACCACAACCATATCGATCCCCGCCGATTCGATATATTTCCGGATTTGCTCAACGGGATTCCCGCGCAAAACCACCGTTTCGACCTTCGGGCGATCTTCGAAATATTTTTCGGCAAATTCTTCGCGTTGCCGTTGCGCGTGCTTCAAGCCCTCCTTTTCCATAATGTCCAACGACGGGTGAGGCACGTAAAAAGTGTGGTATCGCTCAAGCGTTCCGACCACAAAGAGAAGGTGTAACTCGGCGTCGAACTGGTCAGCTATAGAGCGTACCTGAGGAACTATTCTATATGAGGACCCGGCCAGATCGACCGGGAAAAGGACCTTTTTTGTTTCCATCTTCATTCCTCCCTATGATTGAGCGGCCAAATGCATCGTGACAGACAACTAAGCCGCTTTTATAAAAGATAATCACCTGGAGGCGTTTTCTCAGGCATCTGTATTTGACGTGAGCTGCCCAGATCCGCCGGATCTTTGTTTTGAACAAAAAACCGGCTATTTGTAAACTAATTCGGGACCTCGTCCGTTATTCCAGATGAAAAGTCAGTTACCGTTGATTTGGCTGTTTGATAACGAGGACAACTAGATCATAATGAATAGAATGCAGGAGGGATAATATCTCATACGCAACAGGGTGTATTCTATTCGGGATGAACACAACGGATGATTTTGAACTGCGGGCCACCGCCGCTCCGGGCAATCAGATTTCCTCGCTTGTGGTACAGGCCAGGGAAGGAGACAGAAATGCCTTCGAGAAGCTTATCGAGATCCATCAGAGCGAGATTTTCCGTCTGGTATACTTTCGCACCCGGTCCAGGATGGATTCCGAGGACCTGACTCAGGACATCTTCATGTCCGCGTTCAGGTATCTGCCGCAGCTCAAGGATTCGGACAGATTCCGCCCCTGGCTTTACAGAATAGCACTCAACCGGGTCCATGACTTCCACCGGAAAAACAAATTCCTGGCTTTTTTCGGCATGACGGAAGACAGGGGGGAAACCAATGCGGCGGACGTTGAGCTGCACCGCGATCCGGGGGCGCTTGATAATGTAATTCGACAGGAGTTCTGGTCGCACGTTAAAAAATTGTCGAAGCGCTTTTCGTCGATGGAAAGGGAGGTTTTTTCCCTGAGGTTTATCGATGATCTAAATCTGAGAGAAATTGCACAGACACTCAATAGGAGCGAGAGCGCGGTGAAGACACACCTTTACCGCGCGATTAAGAAATTCAAAGATGACTCGGCTCTGAGCGATTTTTTGCAAGGAGAATGGCATGGCGAAAAAGATCAACCATCTTGATGAACAACAGATCATCGAGGCTGTGATAGACGAGAGAGGCCTGGATGCAGGGCTCCGTCGCCATCTGTTCGAGTGCTCCGCCTGCCACGCCGAAATGAAAGCGCTGCAAGCCGGACTCGATCGGTTCGGTAAGATTTCACGCGAAGGGACCCCTGAGCACTTCAGGAAACCGACAATATCCGAATTGGGGACCGGCGTGTTCAAGCCCGTGTGGAAAATCCGCCCCTCACTCGGCATAGGCGTGGCTTTCGCTTCGATTCTGGCCCTTCTTCTGAGCCCGTTGACACTCAACAGGGAAAGGATTTATACACTTGATGCAGTCTACCAGGAGATGCTCCAGGACGACAAATTTATGACTGAAATCGAAAAACTCGAGGAAAACCCCCTGCCCCTCTTCTATGTGGATACTGACCCGGGTGACGAAGATAAGGAGATACAGAACCCCGGCACGATGAGAGACGACGACAGTGTGACCCAGGATGGTGGATCGCGAGATGTTTAAAAATGCCCTGGCAATACTGGCCGCGATAATTCTGTTTCTTTACCCGGCGATTTGCCGGGCAAAGGATATCCCGCCGGGAAGGTGGTGGCATGTTCCTTATTTTGTCGAGCAGTTGCAGATCACCGATGAGCAGAAAGATGAGCTTGACAAGCTTTTCGACTACAATCGGAACAGACTTGCAGAACTCAAAAAGCAAATGGAGCAGGAGAGAAGCGAACTCATAAAAGCTTTCGACCAGGAGCACCTGAACGAGAGCACCGCGATCACGCAGATGAAAAAACTCGAAAACACCAGGACACTTCTGGCTGCAACGCGCTTCAGTTATTCACTGGAGCTGAGAAAGATGCTCGGACACGAAAGGTTCCAACGGCTGAAGACTCTTTATAGAAACTGGCCCGGTGTGCAGCCGCCGCCCAATCATCAGTGAGCCGGACGTATTACCGCCTCACCCGCTCACTTATCACAGCACATCTCATGTGCCCCTCGCCGCAGGTCCTCTTCTTCCCGTCTGAGTTCGAGCCACTTGAGGACTTTTCCGAACTCGTCTCTCAGCCCGTTCAAAGCGCATCCTCTGTGAGAGACGCTCAGCTTTTCCTCCATGCTCATTTCGGCGAAGGTCTTTCCCGTCGGGGGGTAGAGGAAAAGCGGATCGTAGCCGAAACCGTTTTGGCCTCGCGCCGAGTCCAAAATCACACCTTCGCAGAAGCCTTCATAGGTCAGGGCGGCGCCGGAAGGCACGGCCAGGGACAGCACGCAGCAAAACCTCGCTTTGCGGTCAGCTTCGCCGGACATGGCCCCGAGCAGTTTTGCGTTATTCTCCTGATCGGTTGCGCCAAGCCCTGCATAGCGGGCTGAATGGACACCCGGGGCGCCAGCGAGGGCTTGCACTTCGAGCCCGGAATCGTCGGCCAGGGTCGGCAGACCGAGTATCTTGGCCGTAAAGGCGGCCTTCTTGTATGCGTTTTCTTCGAAGGTGGCGCCGTCTTCGACCGGCTCGGGAATCGGACCGAAATCATTCAAGTCCTTGACCAGGATCGGGAAGTCTTTGAGCACGCCTTTAATTTCCGCAGATTTCCCTTTGTTTCTTGTAGCGATTACCAGAATCTGTTCGGCCATCTTGTTTCCATGGGCAGGGTTATGGGTCTTGGCTCTAGGCCGAGGGGTCGACTTCTTCGCTCGGTTTGAACGGCTTGGCGCCGAAGAAATGGACGATCCACACGCTCGCTTCGTAGAGAACCAGAAGTGGCGCAGCCATTAGAAGCTGAGATACTACATCGGGGCTGGGGGTAAGCACCGCGGCTGCAATAAAAATCAGCACTATGGCCCATTTGCGCTTGCGCTTCAGAAACCCGGAACTTAGCACGCCAAGCTTTGCAAGGAAAAATGCGAATACGGGCAGTTGAAATGCAAGCCCGAAGCACAGGAGCATTTTATTGGCGAATGCCAGATACTCCGTTGTGCGCAACATGGGCACGATGTATTCGGATGCGAAGGAGGCAAAGAATTTAAACGCCACGGGGATGACCACGAAGTACCCGAACGCGACGCCGGCAACGAAACAAAAACAGGAGCAGAAGATAACCGGCAGCATATACTTCTTCTCGTTGGCGTACAGGCCGGGGGCCACGAATCTCCATATCTGCCAGAGTATCACCGGAATGGCAAGAAGCGTCCCGGAGATCAGAGACACCTTCATATAAACGAAGAAAGCCTCATGGGGCGCTGTGTAGATGAGCTTTGCCGACTGCCCTGGCGGCATTGCGTTGATCCATGGCCTCATGAGCAACTCGAAAATCTTGCCACTGAAAAAATATGAGGCGACGAATCCCACCCCTACTGCCAGGCAGCAAATCAGCAGTCTGGTGCGCAGTTCCTCCAGATGCTGAAAAAGTGGCATCTTGTTTACTTCATCCGACATTTAGGAATTCCAATTCACAATAAATGAGCCCTTGCAGGCCGCATTAGACTTATGATTTTTCCGGTTTGATTTCGCCGGTCTCGGGAGACGAGGTTTCGGCAACTTTGGATTCTGCGGATTGCTGAGGATCACCGGCAGCTTCTGCTTTTTCTTCAACCTGAGCGGCTTCGAATGCTTTCTTTGGTTCATCATAGACCTCGGCTTTGATAGCGGTCCCCTGATCCATGATGAGATTTTGAGCCATGTGTTTCCTCAGATTCACCTCCCGCTGAGCCGAGCGGAATTCCTCTCTGAGCGAGCGGACCGTATCGTCCTGGTCCATTGTGCTCCTCAACTCGTCCATTGTCCTTTTAAACTCGGCGTAACCGCGTCCAAGCGCCCGGGCAACATCGGGCAGCTTGTTGGGTCCTACCACCAGAAGGGCGACAACCAAAATCACAAGGATGTGTTCAAATCCAATTCCAAACATATATTGCTCCTGGATGTCCTTGCCTGAATCCTACACCCCTTATTGGGGATCACCCGGTTTTGTATCTGCCGATTTGGATTGGCCCTCCTTGATCTGCTTTTGCTCTTCTTCGGATTTGTCGCCGCCTATTGCTTTTTTAAATTCACTGATTCCTTTTCCCAAGCCGCTTCCCAGCTCGGGCAGTTTTTTGCCGCCAACCAGGATGACGACACCCACAAGGACAAGGATCATTTCGGTAGGACTCAACATAGGACCCTCCATAATTTATTGTCTTGCATAGCTATGCAAGCCGCTCAAAAGGAAGTTTACCCCAAAATAGGTGAATAGAACACACCCAAAACCGATTATTGACAGCCAGGCGACTCTTTCCCCCTTCCAGCCCTGCATATTGCGCGCGTGGAGGAGGGCCGCATAAATGAGCCAGGTTATAAGAGACCAGGTCTCCTTGGGGTCCCAGCTCCAGTAGGTACCCCATGCCGAGTTCGCCCAGATGGACCCGGTTATTATTCCGATAGAAAGCCACAAAAATCCGAACAGTACCAACTGGTAATTGAACCATTCGAGCTGCGAAACGCTGGGCAAAGAGACCAGCAAGGCGCCATGCGGATTAGGATTTTGTGGTTTTTCGACGTAAATAGACCTCTTTTTCACCAGGTAGACAATGCTAAGCCCAAACGACACGGCAAATGCAGCGTAGCCCAGAAAACAGGTCATTACGTGAGCAATGAGCCAGTTGCTCTTAAGGGCGGGAACGAGCGGCTGAATCTTTGAATCGACGTCTTTCGAGAAAGATGCGTAAGCCATTGCCAGAAAGGAAAACAGGGCCGGAAACACCCCGAGGGCCCGCTGCTTTGTGCGCCACTCGAATACCAGATAGATAACCATTATCGCCCAGGACGCGAAAACGAGCGATTCGTACATATTGGAAAGCGGCGCATGGCCGTATCCCATGCGGTAGGATTCAATCCAGCGCAATCCTATGCCCCCCGTCTGCATCAGCAGGGCCGCTGCACCCGAAACCGCGCCGGCGCCAAGCAGAGGCCTGTAGCGAAAGACAGTTCCAGACAAGTACAGGACCGTACACAGAAGGTAGGCGAAAGTAGTCAGGCTGAGCAGAAGAGAACTGGTCATTTAGCGCCCTTGGTATCTTTTTGGTTTCCCCTCTTCTCTAAAGGAGGACCGGGTGGATTTACAAGCTCGTTTTCAAGCCGTGCGCAAAGCGCCCTGAACTTTTCTTCGAAAGCAGGCGCATTGCGGCTCGCTCTGCCGGCAAGGGTGATGATCGACTTTTTCCTCTTTTTATCCGGTTCGACGCAGACCCATAGCTTCCTGTGGCTGGAATAGAACGTGAGGCCAATGCCAACGGTCATGAGAATGAAACCGGCCCATACCAGCCAGATTCCAGGATCCTTTTTGATCTCGAGTCCTGTAAATCTCCCCGTGTCGATTCGAGAAACCCGGACCTGGTAGTTTTCAATTCTGTTGCCGTGAAAAGGCCGGTCAGCCAGAATCCATTGGGACGAAGATTGTTGACCGGCTTTTGCATAGGTGAGCTCGATAGCTTGCCCGAATCGCATCAAATCTTGCCGATAGTCGGTTATCGCGAGCTGATCGCCGGTGCCGGGAATATTCACAGGCTGCAGCATAGGCAGGCTCATCTGGATCTTTGTGCCTGAGTCGCGGTCAGTGAGCTCGATCTCAGCCCCCTTGAGGGTGGTCCCATAGTTGGCCTGGTAAAAAGTGATCCCTTCATAGGTCAGGGGATCGTTTACAATTATGGATTCTTTCAGGACTTCCCTGCCCTTATCGATTATGGCCAGATCGGATCGAAACTCCTTCGGGGCCCCCGTGTCATAGAAGGAGACCTCGAACTTGTCGCACCGGACCATGAACGGAAGCTCCAGGACGCTTTCGCCTCCCGCTAATATGACTTTATCCGAAGTCTCGCCCTCAGAGAGGTTCATGGTCCCCTTGAACCCCAGATAAGACCCTGTTAGGGCGCCAACCAGCACTACAAGCACGCTTATATGCACCCCGTACACCATCAGCCTGCTCCATCGCCCTTGTTCACTTACAGCGCAAAAGGAGCCGGCTGACTGGATTTCGCACAACTGGCCGAAAGTTTCGCATACAGCGCTTTTCACAAGCGATTGCACCTTTTCCAGGGGGAGGGCGGCGCTGATCGAACTGCTGAGACTAAACCGTGACAGCTTCTGCGAATCAAAGGGGTCCTCAAACCTTCGAATGAGGCGCACCGTTTTCGGGAGCCTGTCTACAGTGCAGGCGATCAGGTTCGCGCAGAGCAGCAGCAGCAAAATTCTGAACCACACTGAATGGTAGAGATTATTCAGCGCCAGCAAATCTATCAAAGAGGCAATTGCGGGACTGAAGTGATTTTTAAGCTCGACAAGGCTTAAGCCCTGAGGCAGAAGGGTCCCTATTAAAGATGCACCCGCCAGGGCGAAAAAGAGGATCAGCGTCAGTTTCAGCGATGAGAGCCACCCGAGCCGCACGCCCCACGAGGCGCCTTTATCATTGGGCATTCTAGATTTTATCCTTTGGAATTCATTGAAAAATAAAGCACAGATGATAACCCGGGCGCCGATTGCCGTCAATTCCTCACGAAAACTAAAGATCGGGAAATTCCGAAAGGCTCTCCAAAAATGGAATCAACAGACGGTCCGCTTTGGTGAAATTCATCTGTTTAAGTTCCGATACATTCACCCACATGAACGCAACGTGCTCACTGAGACACAGTGTTCCCCCGCTGATTTCGCACCAGTACGCGTGCAGGTCGATTGCCGGCTCCAGGTCCTGCTGGCAGATGGTCCTGAACAGGCCGCGAATTTTTATGTCCAGGCACAGTTCCTCCCTTATTTCACGAATCAGCGATTGTTCCAGGCCTTCTCCGGGTTCCACCTTGCCGCCAGGAAATTCCCAAAGAAGCCCGAACCTTTTCCAGGGCGGCCGCTGAGCTACAAACAGCCGCCCCTGCGAGGGTATCAGGGCCGCGGTTACCTTCATAGAGTTACCTCACGGGGCGTGGAGTCCTATCCAGCGCCCATCCCGGAAACACCCCGCAGCTTCCGGCCAAGGCTGAAAAATCCCACGTAAGCGACATAATAAAGAACCACTCCAAATCCCCTCTGCAGGAGGGACTTCAGGCCCCCGCCTCGCGGGTGAGCGGACAGGCGGGCTGTCAAGACCTCGCATATGCAGCCGCCTGCAGCTATACCGGATTTTCGGTTTAACACAATATAGTGTCCATCGGGAGAGAGGCCACTGTATCATCCGCGTTTCCAGCAGGGAGACCATTTAAATATAAATAACGCCTGGATCAGGCGTCCCCGATTGACCTGCCGTTTTCAAATACTACAATACATTGTCGAGGCGGTATACGGCAATCCGTAAAAACGCAGGTAAGACCAGTTATCAGATGAATTGGTAAATGGACCTCGCGGGGGCAGAGCATTCGGATTTTTGTTTGGAGCCCTCGCGAAGTCTGTCCGCCAATGCTTTTTTCTTTTAAAAGAGTCTGCGGCTCTGTATGCTTCCAGATAGTTTCAACATAAGCTCATTATACATAAAATGGAGGCGAAAAGGTGGACAAGGAGTTTGACGTCGTAATTCTGGGCAGCGGTCCCGCCGGTTTACAGGCAGCCATTCATGCCGCGAGGACCAGGACCAGGGTGGCAGTTTTGGGAAAATTGCAGAGCAGTTCTTTATATAAAGCTCACATCGAGAATTACTGCTGTATGAGTGACACTATTTCCGGTGAAACGATCCTCAACGACGGAAGAATTCAGGCGGAAAAGTCCGGAGCAGTCCTTTTGGATGAGGATGTCCTCCATCTTGAATCTGCCGATGGCGGCCGATTCAGGGTAAAACTCGAGTCGGGAGACTCCATTGTCTCCTGGACGATAATTCTCGCCATGGGAATTTCCCGAAACCGGTTAAACGTCCCCGGCGAAAAGGAACTGCTTGGCAAAGGGGTCAGCTACTGCGTTGACTGCGATGCGAATTTCTTCCGAAACCAGGTGGTCACGGTGGTAGGCAATGGCAGCGCGGCCGCTTCCGGCGCTCTGAAGCTGCTGCTGATCGCCGGCGAAACTCATCTTGTCTGCGGCAATCTGGAGATATCAGACCATCTTCGCTATCAGATCGAGAGCAGCAGAATACAGGTCCATCCCGGGCGTTCAGTGAGCCGGATTCTTGGAGAGAGCGAAGTCCAGGCCGTTTTGCTCGACAACGGGGAAAAAATCGAAACAAGCGGAGTCTTTATCGAACTTGGGGCCAAGGGCGCGATTGAACTGGCATCGGGTCTGGGAGTTGCGCTCGATCCCGAGACGATGCGCTTCGTAGCGGCGAACAAAAAACAGGAGACCAATGTGCCCGGCCTCTACGCCGCAGGTGACATCTGCGGCCCCCCTTGGCAGATAGCCAAAGCGGTCGGCGAGGGATGCGTCGCCGGCCTGGAGGCAGCCACTTACGCACGCCGTGCGCGCACGAAGGCAGCCGTGGTCAGTGAATAGTTGATGCCGAATCCCCGAGCGGTGGGACCGCCGGCCGGAGCCTGCCCCTGACCTGATCCAGAGGATCCGATCCGGGCATCTCGACAGCCACCCATCCGCGAGGCGGGCGGCAATTGTAATGGGGATAGGGAGATTTAAAGGTACTTCCCCCTTTTCAAAAGGGGGGGGCGGGTGGATTGCAGGCAACCCGATCCACGCTGCTTATTCCTGAATCTCCTCGACCGATTTCACTTCGATCGTGTCGCCTTTGTCACTTTCACTTATCGTACCAGTGACTTCGACCATCTTGCCCGTCATATTGGTGAGATCTTTACCCTTAACGATGTAATCGCCCTCATCGGCTTCGATTATGAATTGCTTCCCGTGTTTGACCACGATACCAACGATAGTATCTTCCTGACCTGCTGAAAAGCTGGGCGCCAAGGGTGCAAAGACAAACAACAGACAAAGCGCTGAGAGCACAATAATAGAGCGTTTGGCCATAAATCCTCCTCGTATCAGCCGGTTCGGAGTCTGCTTGCGAATCCGTTGCTGCTTTCGGCTGTCCTAGCTCTCTTGAATACCAGATAGACCAAATAATGTATATCAAAAATGACAAATTGAGGTAGGGTAAAGATTCTGATGCGGGGCAGGTTTTGTATCGGCGCGTCTTCTCGTCCAAGATCGATTTAGAACTCATCAAGGTCTCGATTTCTCGATTCACCTCAATGTCAGGTTTTATTTTGAGTAATTATTACGATTTATATTGAAGCCGCTTATTTTTTGAGATTAGAATTCAAACAGATCCAGAGACTTTCGTGTCGAAACGTACTCTGGCATGGGGATGCCTATGCGCAATTCCACCGCCTCACAAAAACACCTTCTTTTCTCACTTTGGCTGCCGCTTGTCTCGACCAGTTGGCCCAGGCCTTTAGAATCTTTCCGGCAAACGGCATTAAGTACGGTCCTGAAGGGGAACACCTCCAAGTGGAGCACTCCCTGGGTCCAGGCATGGTCACATTTTCCGTCCGGGACGAAGGACCGGGTATACCGCGTCAGCATCAGGACAGAATTGTCGAACGATTTTACCGGGCCGGAAAACCGTCTTCCGGGCCTCCGGCAGCTCGGTCCCGGGACTGGCCGTCTGCAAGCAAATAGTCCAGAACCATGGCGGGACCATTGGGGTTCGCAACCCCGAGGAGGATCAAAAGAGCGGAGCAGCGTTTGTGTTCTCGATGCACTGGAGCAATCTAATCGAACCTGTTAACCAGATTATAATTGTAGCAACACAGGATTAACCTCTATAATCCAGTTCTACGGTCCTCAAAGGGCGTGAAATTTTAGACAGGGTCCCAGGAGTTTTGAATAAATGGAAAGCAAATTCCACTCAGATCTTGAACAGCTTAAAATGACTATGCTCCACATGGCGACCCTCACGGAGAAAGCACTGGAAAAATCCTTAAAGGCCCTGGAGGAAAGAGACAACAACCTGGCCGAAGAAGTGTTCGGCGACGACAAGGAAATCGATCTGTTGGAAGTGGAGGTGGACCACCTCTCGCTTAAACTTCTCGCGCTCGATCAGCCAATGGCGCGGGACCTGAGGTTCATAATCGGATGCATGCGAATCGCGGTAGATTTGGAGCGAATAGGGGATCAGGCCGTAAACATCGCTCAAAGGGCTAAATTCCTGAATAGCCGCCCTCCTCTTCCAACCAATCACGCCATCGAGGAACTGGCTTCTACTGCCATTGACATGCTGCGCTCTGTCATATCTTCTTTTGTGAATCAGAATACGGATCTTGCGATGGACGTCTGCAAAATGGACGATGTCGCCGATGAGCTCAACTACCGCGTTCTCAAGGATCTGCTAGCCTACATGGCCACCGAGACACCCGCCGTTGAAAGGGCGGTCCAGACCATTATTGTCGCCCGCTGCCTAGAACGTAGCGCCGACCAGACAACCAATATTGCTGAAAGCGTGATCTTCATTGTCAAAGGAGTAAATATCAAGCATCGTTGCCAACAATAAAAACGCGGGCGGGCGGGTTGTGAAAGGTGAACCGACAGATGCATTAACGCTGCCCACCTAATGAAGCATGGAAATCGCTGGCACGAAATTAGCTTTCATCATTTTCCGGTGCCTTTGAAATTTTCCCGACAACTTCCTGAACCAGGAGCTTTAAATGCAAAAATCGCTTGCTGTCCTTGCCCTCATTATTCTCCCACTTCTCCTGATTGGCTTCGCCTCTGTGGGCCTGGCCGATGAACTCATCGTAAAGCCCTCAAAACCTGGCGAATGGATTCTCTACGATACAACAGACCAGGAAGTCGCGACCCTCGCACTGGTGGAAGATGGGGCCTATAGCATTCGACCAAAAGGCGGGCAGTACCTCGGGATAATCAGAGCAAACGGCGATTTGCAACTGACCGGCCGCCATCCGGTTATGTCTCCGAGCGAAGCCCAGCTTTACCTGGACGCCGTCGATGCAATAAAAGGGATCAAATAGGACGCATACCCCTGAAAAAGGGCTGCCACGTCGAGGCAGCGAGCCCATATATTTCCCAGTCTTCCCATTTGCCGTTTCTGCAGATTACGCAGCGCATGAGCTCGCAGATTTCGGAACCCTCAGAATAGGCTTCGTCCCTAAACCCGCAGTCTTGACTTTCCGGCGAGACTTCCATCTATTCCCCTTTTCAAAGCACCAGGAAGTAATTGTGCTTACAATTTAAACATCCCGACTTCAATCGCGAGCGATTGAGGGATTTTCGACTCGAACGATTCTGAGATCGCTGAATTCAAAGGGAGCAAACAATATGGCACTCTACCTGGTCCAGCATGGACAAAGCCTCTCGGAAGAGCAGGACCCTGAGCGGGGCCTTTCTCAGGAAGGTTATGCTGATGTGAACCGAATAGCCGATGTTGCACGGGGCTATGGTGTGCGGCCCGCGGCCATAAAGCACAGCGGCAAGAAAAGAGCGCGGCAGACGGCGGAAATGTTTGCCGAGGCGCTTTTAGGGGATACGAACAAAGTGGGGCAGATTTCAGGGATCGGCCCTCTCGATGACGTCGCCGCAGTTGCAAATACGTTGAAAACCGGTGATAATCTCATGCTCGTTGGGCATTTGCCTTTCATGGAGCGGCTTACCGGATTTCTTGTCACAGGATCTGCCGAAAGGCTTGTTTTCAAGTTCCAGAACGGAGGGATTGTCTGCCTGGACAGGGACCCGGATGCCGGATGGTGGTTCATAAAATGGACGCTGATGCCCAGGATAGGTCAATAAACCAGTAATCTCCACGCCAGGTGCTAAGCGTGGTTAATTGAGAAAGTGCATCCATGAGCGCGGAAAAAATCCGGGACTCGGTAATTGCCGGCACTTGGTATCCAGCCGATCCTGCGCTGCTGAGAAAAGAACTTGTCAGGTATCTTGAGCTGGCCAGGCCGCCTCGCCTGGAAGGAGAACTCACCGGTCTTGTCGTTCCACACGCTGGCTACCTCTACTCGGGAAGCGTAGCCGCATGGTCCTACAAGCTTCTTTTGGAGAATCAATTTGACCGGGTGCTCGTACTGGCCCCAAGCCACCACGCAAGTTTCGTCGGAGCGAGCGTCTATAATCTGGGCGGATTCCGCACGCCCCTGGGCATAGTTCCCTTGGATATCGAGCTGATAGATGAGATCTATAAACATACGGATATCATACGCTTCATCCCTCAAGCCGACTCCAGGGAGCATTCGTTGGAGATTCAGCTTCCTTTCCTTCAGACCGTATTGAGCACTTTTAAACTGACACCGGTCATAATGGGAACGCAGAACTGCGATTTTTGCCTGAAGCTTGCGCAGGCAATCGCTGAGACCTGCAGCCGGAAGAGAGTGCTGATCATCGCGAGCAGCGATCTATCCCATTACTACCCCTATGATGAAGCCAAGCGGCTGGATGGGGTATGCCTGGACCGGCTCAATGCCCTGGACCCGGAGGGGCTCGCCGAAGACGTGCAAAATCAGAGGACCTATGCCTGCGGCGCGGGACCTATGATTACTATGATGATTGCAGCCAAGAAACTCGGCGCCGACCGGAGCAAAGTGCTGCACTACGCCAATTCCGGCGACGTGACGGGTGACAGGACGGGGGTTGTCGGATATGCCGCGGCCGCCATTTACCGGAGCTCTGAACATGGAGACGCAGAAAACCTCTAACTGCCGCAGGGCTGGGTTGGACCTGGGGTTCAGCGCCGAAGAAAAGGAAAAACTGCGGGAACTGGCTTTTCATGCGATTCGCAGCCGTTGCCTTGGCATAGAGATGCCCGACATCGCGGTCGATTCGCCCAGACTCAAAGAGCCGGGGGCGGCCTTCGTCTGCATACACAGAGGAGAGGAACTGCGAGGGTGCATAGGCATGATCGAATCCCGCGCGCCTCTCTGGGAGACCGTCAGGAGAATGGCAGTTGAAGCCGCCGTCGGGGACCCGCGATTTTGCGCCGTCGCCGCCGACGAACTTGACAAGATCGATATAGAGATATCTGTTCTGACCCCTTTGTTGCGGATCAGCGCTCCTTCGGAAATCGAGATTGGAAAACACGGACTCCTCATTCGCAAAGGCTTCTCCTCCGGCCTCCTTCTCCCGCAGGTTGCAACCGAGCACAACTTGGACCGTGAACAGTTTTTAAAGTTGACTTGCCGCAAGGCCGGGCTCCCGGAAAAGGCATGGAAAAGCAGGGACACCGAAATATATGTATTTTCGGCCGACGTCTTTTAAATCGTAACCAGCGGTTCTGCGCCCCTCAAGGTGCAAGACTCCCGCCCCCCGGACACGGTAGTGGGCGAACCTGCCGGATCGAGGTTTTCAAATGGCCAGGGTTCTCGATATAAACGAAGGCAAACGGCGCCTTGCCGCTAAAAAGGGATTCGATCCCTGGTCGCGACGTTTCCTGATCTCGCTCGACGAGAATACGACCATCCGCCAACTGGATAACGTGGTTATCAAGTACCTGGTCCAAGGAGGCGAGGATTCGGCCATGGCGCTCTACGAGCTGATTATGGGAATAAGAGGGCTTGGCCCCGGTACCCGGTTCCACTATCTCGACAGCGCATCTAAAATGGGTGTAACCGACATTACGCTCTTTCTTATGGACCTGATTCGCTTCGAGGCAATGTACCGGCTGGGCTGGCTCGAAAACTACACCTTTCTGGAGCTCCCCCTGGTTGACCTGATCCAATCTTTCAAACCTCAGTTTTCGGCGCCGGGGCTTACCCCCCCTGCCCTTTCCGCAGCCCACCCGCTCTATCCGGAATATCTGGCCGAATTTGAAGGCGACCGGAATTCATTCGTTCGAAAGCTCATTCCGGAAGCGATAAAGGCTTTCTGCAATCTCGAAGATGACGCTGGGACGTAGAAACATTGCAGGCAAAAGCGCGACCTGTGAAATCGCGAACATATTGCTTTTGCCGTGGTCCCGCCAAACCGGGATCAAACATCCGACATCAGGAGTTATTCACATGATTGCCTGGGGAATTCGAACTTTTGCTGTCTCGGCGTTGATCATTTCTCTGTTAGCTTTTTGCTCCTGTTCCAAAGCAAAGGAAGCGCAAAACGAAGGAAAAGACACCAAACCAGCCACTCAAGAGGCAGCGGAGGCCATCCGGGATTTTGGAAAAAAACCGATCGACAAGGCCAGGGCTGCTCAAAAATTGGGAGACGACAGGACCAAAGCCATCGATGAAGCCGTTGGAAGTCAGAATCGGGAATAAGTCCTTCAAGATGGCACTCAGAGATTCTCGCCCGATCACATGACAGGTCTTAAATTTAGTTGGGAGTTTCCGGATGGACACCGGCTAATATGGAGCGCATGTGGGGCCGCCCCTGTTTCGCCCTATGCGCGAAACAAAGCAGGCGCTCTCAGACACCATACCCTGCAACAGGGAATTCCGTATGCACGGCAAGTCAATTGAACAGCATCAGAACAAGGCCATTGAACAATGCCCAAAGAGCGATTCCATCTCTACCTTGCCGATGAACTCCTGAACAGATGCCCGGGCATCCTGCCTATAAATGAAATCGACAGCGCACCCACCCACCCGCGAGATCCGGCGTTTTTTATCGGTGCGCTTTCGCCGGATATATTTTTCTACGATTTGCCTTCTTTCTCATTATCGCCGATGGGCGATGCGCTGCATGACCTCATGGACCGGGAAGGACTCTCCCCCATCGAGGAGTGGATAGCCCAAACCTGTCCACCGTCAAAGACGGCCCGGCAAAGGATGGTCCTCTGGGCCCTTGGCTTTGCCTGTCACTTCCTGGCAGATGCGGTCTGGCACCCGGTAATAAACGTGCTGAGCAAGTCTATGCATTACTGTGGGGGGAAAGGGCTTTCCGAGATAGAATGCCACCGGCTGCTCGAATCAGAACTCGAAGCCCACTGGCTGGCGAGATCACGCGCGCCGCAAAGGTATCATGATCTTTTGAAGGACTTCGAAAGGGATCGGGACCGGCTCTTTGAGATAGCATCCAGCTATCGCCGATTCCTCGAGTTTGCAGGACTCGGCGCCGGGGCCCGCGAGACGCGGATACTCAGATGCTACCTGAGCCAGAATTTTCTTCTCCGGCTGTTTGCAAACAGGATGCTGGGCAGGAAAAGGGACACCTTGCTCGACTTGCCGCTTGCCAGTTATCTCGGCGCGCTCATTACTCCGGCCCGTCCCGTTCTGCCGGCTCTTTTCTCACGCACTTTTCCGGAAGACCTGAATCCGTTCAGCGACTTTTTCATGGAACAGGCGCTCACTTCTTTGAATTTACAGTTGCGCGGGCTTGCACAACGGCTTTCACAATTCCTTGCGAGTTGATCCCCTCGGACCTGTATAGTTCTTCGGGCTTTCCGGAAAACCCATACCTTGTTACACCAAGCCGCACGAGCCTGCAGGGCAGTGAATTTTCGGCCAGAATTGCGGCGACCAGAGACCCAAGGCCCGTATCAATATGATGATCCTCGGCAGTCACGATGAGGCCTGTTTTGGCGGCCTGAGCGACTGCCGCAATGTCGAGCGGTTTGATCGAGGCGAAATTGACTACTGCCGCCCGGATATCGTAATTTTTAGCCAGCTCTTCGCATGCCTTGACCGCTTCGTGAACGATGGGACCACAGGCGAGTATGGCCGCCTGGTCGCCCTGCCGGAGCCAGTCGGCCTTTGCGGGAACAAACTGGTAGTCGCCTGCAAATGCGGGCTGACCCGATTCGTCCAGGATCGGGGAGACCTTGGAGCGGCCCATACCCACGAAGAAGTTGCCCGCCCGCCCGGCCACATACCTGACGATCCGGTCTGTCTGGTTGGGGTCAGCCGGAAGGAATATTGAAAAGCCGAACAAGTTTTGAAGCAACCCTATATAGTCGATGCACTGGTGTGTCTGGCCGTCCTCCCCGACATCCAGTCCCAGGTGCGTGCAGACCAGCTTCAGATTCGTATTATTGATGTCGTTCAACCTCATCTGGTTGAAAACTTCGGTGACCCCAAAAGTCCCGAAAGTACTAAGGAAGGTGACAAAACCCTCCCTGCTGATCGCTCCGGAAGCGGTTGCCGTGTGGTGTTCCTGGATGCCGGATTCGAAGAATGCTGTGTCCGAAATCTTGTGGAATCCATCCATTTTCACGGAACCTTCCAGATCGCAGCTAAATCCGATGACCATGGGAACTGTCCCGACATTGTTGAGCCTGGCCAGGTCCTCAAGGGCGCCCCCGTATGCCGATCGGTTGTCGGTGAGAGTCTCGGGACCGTAAGTCCTTGGGGTGCCAGACTCAATGTTGGGATAGATAAGCTGCGGGGTGAAATGTTTCTGAAAAACGCGGCAGGCGTCTCGTTTCTGCTTCAGCTCAGGTATTGGGTCAACCAGTCCAAGCCCGTCGAAGGCTTTTGCGGCCTCTGATTCGCTCAGAGTGCTGCCATGATATTTTGCCTTGTTTTCCATGAACAGTACGCCTTTGCCCATGATGGTGCGGGCAATTATAGCCGTTGGAAAGCGCGGGTCCCCAGCCTCGTAGCGGTGAACGCTTCGCAACGCATGAAAAATCTCCTCAAAATCATGGCCGTCCTGGATATAGACCACGTTCCAGTGGGCTGCTGCATAGTCGGCCCTGATTTCCTGGGGCATTACCGTGTTTGTGCTTCCACAGATCTGGAGGTAATTGCGGTCGATGAGGCAGGCCATGTTGTTGAGACCATACTTTACGGCGAACCGGCGCGCCTCCGAGATTTGGCCTTTTTGCTGCTCGCCGTCCCCCATGAGCACGAAGACCCTGTTCTTCTTGCCCTGAAGTTTCAATCCAAGGGCCATTCCGGTCCCGGCGGAAAGTCCCTGGCCCAGGACCCCGGTATTCCATTCGACACCAGGAACACAGGATTCGACGTGCCCGGTAAAGGACGACCCCGCGCGCCTGAACTCCATGCAGAAATTGTCCTCGTTGAGATATCCGAACTCGCACAGCACGCTGTAAACACCCGGACTGATATGACCCATGCTGACGATCAGCCTGTCACGCTCATCCCAGCACGGGTCGCAGGGATCGTGAGAGATCGTGCTGTAAAGCATTAGAAGAAGGTGAAGCGAGGACATGGAGCCGCCCGGATGACCACTCCCGGCCAGGGTAGTGCTCACGATAATACGGCGCATACAGCGCAGCCACATCTCTTGTAAGGCATTTTTCTGCTCATGGGTCAGGGAAGCCTGGTCCAGCGCTATTTTAAGCATCTCATAATCCTTCTTTGGGGGGCCGGTTTCCGAAACACCGGGATGAGTCAATAGCAGTTTCCGGTTCGGATCTTTTCATGCCGATAAATTTGACGTCGATTCTTCGACGAAAGAGAGGCAATTTTCGTCCCGGCCAGGAAATCCAGACGTTTCCCCCCGGAATCCGGACGGAAACCAGCTTTACTCGTGATTGCAAAGAACTAACACCTTATCTACGAATTGGTCCACCGCCTTAGCGAATAGCGTATCCTTGCGCTCTTCAAGCAACGGTGTTCCACTGTCTCCCGCCTCGACCACTTCCGGGTCGAACGGTAATTCTCCGAGAAACTCTACTTTCATAGCAGAAGATGTCTTCCGGCCGCCACCAGTACGGAAAATCGGAATGAATTTATTGCAATGCGGACAGGAAAGTCCGGACATGTTCTCCACAAGACCTAAAATCTGAAGATCTACCTTGCGGCAAAAGTTTATAGATTTCCTGACATCGGCAAGCGCTACTTCCTGAGGAGTAGTAACGATCAGGGCCTTTGCGTCGGTAATGAGCTTCGAAATGCTGAGGGCCTCGTCCCCGGTGCCGGGCGGCGAATCGATTACCAGAAAATCGAGATCGTCCCACTTGCAGTCGACCAGAAACTGCTGGATTACTCCGTGCTTTAGAGGACCTCGCCAGATGATCGCGGAATCGGTGTCCTCAAGCATTGATTCGATGGAGACGATTTTAAGGTTGGGTCTGTATTCATGCGGGATGATCTCCCTGTCGGCAGTGATGTTCAAGGTCCCGTGCATCCCAAACATCTTTGGAATGGAAGGCCCGTGCAAATCAATGTCGAGAAGGCCAACCTGGTATCCCTTTTGGGCCAGTGCAATCGCCAGGTAACAGGAAACGCTGCTTTTGCCCACCCCCCCCTTACCGCTCATCACCACTACTTTGTTCCTGATGCGCGAGAGCTTGCAGCCGATGAGTTCCTCTTTAGATTTCTTCTGCGCCGCGGTCGAGCAACTCGCGCAGGATTTCTGATCGCATTTCATCCTAAAAATCGCTCCTTTGACTTGAGCGTCTCGCGAAGTATCGAGAATAGAACTCCAGGCTACCCGAGGCGCTCTTGATTTCCGTTAAGATCCGAGGTTCGTCACATTAAAAGTTATCTTCCACGATGTCAACTCCACTAATTTTAAACCCGGTTTTTCCGAAAACACCGGGAAATAAGCTATTTTGCCCCAATCGTTTACTTTTTCCCAGTATATTGCTAACATCCACCTGCCGGCGCTTGCTTACAAAGCGCCGCAAAATATGAAGGAGCACGGGTTTTCCGCTGCCCTTCCTGCTACCGGAACACGAGGACATCGATGGAAGAACAGAATTCTCTCTTAGACGCGTTGCAGCAGGAATTCAACCTGGTTGAAGAGCAAAGACGGCATCTGCAGCATTCCTTGTTCGCCGAATGCATTCCGTTGATGGATGCTTTCGAAAACATTGCAATCACAGATGAAAGCCGCATTCTTCGCGTTCTGGCTAAGCACATGGGCATTCCTATGCTCGAGCGCGAAGATTATCCGGAAAAGCCTGTGCTTCTGGAAGGCGTTTCGATGTTCTTTCTGCGCAAACACGCTATTCTGCCCATTCAAGTTGAGAGCGGACGCGTACGCGTCGTGGTGAACAATCCTCTTAACCTGCCCATCATAAACATTGTGTCGAGCTATTTTTCCGGAATGGAATTGGGCCTGTGCGTGGGGCAACGCGAGGAAATCCGCACGTCTATCGACCGGCTTTACGGTACGGCGGCCCGAGAGGCCGAGGCGCAGTCAAGGGATGGGATCATGATCGGCGCGGACGGCTTCGAGGAGGACCTGGAACACCTGAAGGGTCTGGCCCAGGAAGCTCCCATCGTGCGGCTGGTAAACGTGCTGATCTCCCGGGCGCTCGATATGAGGGCGTCGGACATACATTTCGAGCCTTTCGAGCGCTCCTTTCACGTACGATGCCGGGTGGACGGCGTGTTGTTCGACCTGGACCAGCCTCAGAAGACGATGCAGTCGGCCATCATAAGCAGACTGAAGCTAATGGCCAATCTCAATATTGCCGAACGGCGTTTGCCCCAGGACGGCAAGATCAAGATACGGTTCGGCAACCGCGAGGTGGATATCCGTGTTTCCTGCGTACCGACCATCTACGGGGAAAGCGTGGTCCTGAGGCTCCTTGCGCAGGAAAGTGTTGAATACGATCTGGGCAACCTTGGCATGGATCAAAAAGATCTCAAATACATCGAGGGTCTTATCGAGCGCCCATATGGGATGATACTGGTCACCGGACCGACCGGGTCGGGCAAGACGACGACCCTGTACGGCGTTTTGAAAAAACTCAATACTGTCACGCGCAAGATCATTACGGTCGAAGATCCGGTCGAGTACCAGGTAAACGGAATAAACCAGGTCCAGGTAAAACCTCAGATTGACCTGACTTTCGCAAATGCCCTGCGTTCTCTTGTTCGGCAGGACCCCGACGTTTTGCTCATAGGTGAAATTCGCGACAGGGAAACTGCCGATATAGCCATTGAATCGGCCCTTACCGGACACCTTGTGCTTTCAACGCTGCACACCAACGACGCCCCGGGGGCAATTACGCGCCTTCGTGACATCGGCATCGAATCTTTCCTCATGGCCGATTCACTTCTTGCGATCATGGCCCAGCGCCTTATCCGCGTGTTGTGCCCTCACTGCAGAACCGAGTACACTGCCCGTGAAGGGGACAGGAACCGAATCGGCGAAATCCTGCCCGACTTGCCTTCTTCTTTGATCCTCTACCAGAACAAGGGCTGTGACAGGTGCGGATACACCGGATATAAAGGCAGGCAAGGAATTTTCGAGTTCCTCCCAATAAACGAAGCAATAAAATCGGCCATCGTCGCCGGAAAAGAGTCCGGAAGCATTGCCCGTACAGCTTTTGAGCTCGGCTATCGGCCACTGGCTCACCATGGGTTCCGAAAAGTGGTTGAAGGGATTACAACCCTTTCCGAGGTCTTAAGGGTTACAAGCCTGGCCGTTTAAGCTCAAGTGACCCCTATTTTTCCTTAAAGGCTGACAAAACATGAGTTTTTTCCAATACCAGGCCCGGGATGCCAGTGGGGCCCTACACAGTGGCGTAATGGAAGCCCTCTCCGATCTTGACGCCGCCAGGAAGCTGAAGTCGAGCAGGCTTTTCCCGATCAGGATCAAGGCCGTGAAAAGCCGGAAAAAGCGGCAGGTTCCAGAAGAGCATATCATCCGCTTTCTTTTCGATCTCTCCGACCTGCTTCAAGCAGGCTTGCCGCTCGATCGCGCCTTAAGCCTCATTAGCAGCAATCAGACTAACAAACGCTTTCAGCGCATGGTGCAGGAGTTGTTCGAAAGCGTTCAGGGCGGAAACGATCTGTCGGGCGCACTGAGTCAATACCGTGACGTGTTTGGCACCGTCTCGGATCACATGATAAGGGCCGGTGAAGCAAGCGGAACGCTTGGGCCTATCCTCAAGCGCCTGGCCCAGTACCTCGAGCAGCGGCGAGCATTCCGGCAGGCCATGATATCGTCCATGATCTACCCGACTATCCTGCTGGCGACATCTCTGGTTTCCGTGGTGGTCCTGCTGGTCTATGTCATTCCCAAATTCGCGCAAATTTTTCACGACCTGAACCAGAAAGTCCCTTTCATCACCCAGGTCATGGTCAATACCGGCTCATGGCTAAAGGATTTTGGATGGATAATCCCGATCGCCATCGCAACGCTTTTCTGGGGCGGCAAATATCTTATGCGTCAGCCGGAGGTAAGAAAATTACGGGATAAGCTCTTGTTCCGGTTACCATTTACTCGCTATTTGATCCTGCACAGCGAACTGACCCGCTTCTGCAGAACGCTTGGGACCATGCTCGAATCGGGGGTCCCACTGCTGAAGGCTCTCAGCCTCGGTCAGGAACTGATAATGAACTCCGTTCTCAAGGAGACGATTGCGCCCCTGCACCAGGAACTAAAAACCGGGCGGTCGATGAGCAATTTTTTTCGCAGCAATCCAGCTTTCCCGCCGCGAATGGGAACAATGTTGCGCATATCCGAAGAGCAGGGCAACACCGGAGCCGGCTTGCTCTCGCTTTCGGAATACTTTGAAAAAGAACTCGAAGTAACACTCCGCAGGATCATGACCTTCATGGAGCCTGTTGTAATCTTGTTCACCGGCGGACTGATCGGCCTTATGGTGATCAGCATGTTTTCGGCTATTTTTGGAATCAATGACATCAAATTGTAAAATGCAGCATTGTAAAATGCAGCTTGGAGATCGGATGGCCGAGAGTCTTACGGAAAGTCGGGACGGATGCCGGATTGCCCTTCGGGGCCTACGGAACCGCCTTCTTCCGGCTTCAGGGTTCCCACATCTTACTTCAGCGGCAGGTTTTACGCTGATCGAATTGATCGTTGTACTGGTGATCGTTGCAGTCTCTATAGCCGTGGTCGTCCCAAGGGTCGGCTCAAACTGGCAAAAAATTGAAGATAGCGCTTTTCTTCAAGAATTTACGGAAACAATAAAAAGGACCCGGCTTTTTGCCATGAATTGCGGACACCCGGTCGCGTTCAGGCTTAACGGGGTCACGCGGGTTTACGGTTTTGAAGGCCCACCCGGGAGACCCATACCTCTGAACGCGGAGGTCCGTTCCGACAATCTGCAAAAGGACCGGGAAACGGGCGATTTCCTTATCGTTTTTCACCCCGACGGCAGCCTCGTCGGAAACGACCTTGAAGTTATCTTCGATCAGGAACGTACTTACCACATCTCTATACATCCACTGTTTGGAACGGTAAGCCTGCAGAGGGTGACGCGGTGAAAAACCTGACGCTGGGACACGTAGGCACAGAAGCGCGCAGAGGCGGATTCACTCTCCTGGAAGTGGTGGTCAGCCTGGCAATCGGCACTTTGATTATCGGCGCGGTGATGGGGCTTATATCCGAGTCCTTGCGATACAGGATGAATTTGAAGGAAAAGGCTCAAGCTTACACCATATTGGATTCGGCTGCACAAGTCATCCTGGCCGACCCGGCAAAGGCGACACAGGGTTTTGTGCACCTCGGCGAGCTTGAGGGATCACCTGAGGTGGGTGTTTCGCTCCTTCCTGTCCAGCTTGAGGGCCAAACACAGGGCGAAAATTTCGGCCGGTTATTCCGGGTAATGCTGAACTACCATTCCACAAATCTGGAGTTCAGCATAATAATTCCCAACAGCGATTTGAAATAACGGTGAACCACGGATGGAGGAACGCAAACTGCAAGGAAACCCTCCCCCCCGCTTCACACCTCGTGGAGCGTGGAGTTTTTATCCGGCAGGTGAGCGGAAAGGCTTCACCCTCATCGAGCTGATAATAGCTACGGCGATCTCTGCTCTGGTAATGGGCATTCTTTCCGTTTGCTTCTCATTTGCGCTGCGGGTATGGCAGAGCACACAGGATCAAAAGCCGGACCTTGCTTTCCCGGTTGCCGAACTGCTCAAAAACCAACTGGCCGAATGCGATCCGACCCCGATCAGGTTCGCGCAAACCCTGCACCCCGTTTTTATCGGGAAACCCAACTCTATTGCATTTATAACGGCTCACTCCGTAAGAGCGATCTCGCAGGGCGTGCCGGTTGTGGTTCGTTATACTTACGATCCAAACTCCAAGATACTCTATTATTCAGAGCTTCTGCTGGACCCATATCATACGAAATCCATCGAGCAGTTTCTGGCCGACAAATCTTTACAGAATAAAGATTCTAAAATCCACTCTTATGGCGTTGAATTTCCGGAATTCGTGCTGTCCTATGCAGGTGAGGACTCAAAACAGTTTTTGCAATCCTGGGATTCCACGGACGAATTTCCGAAGGAAGTTTTTCTGAGGTGGAAAGGGCAGGACTCCATGGTCCACGCCCAGATTCTGATGCTGAACTCCCCCTTTACAATAGAGGTTCCAAAAGTGCAGCTTCCGAACGCGGTGACCGGAGGAGCGGCAATCCCATGAAAAATGCCTCACCGGGCAAATCCGCCTTTAAGAAATTGCTCGAAAAATTGAGTGCTCCGCTAAACAGCAGGGGCGTGATCTTTATTGCAGTTATATGGGTTTGCGCCCTCATCATGTGGTTTTCGCTCCAGATTAGCGCTCAAACCCGGCTCGAGGGAGAGGACCAGATTCACTCGATACGAAAATCGCAGGCCCTCCACCTTGCCATCGGGGGATGCTACGAAGCCTTGGCGCGGCTGGGCCAGCCCCCTCCCCTGCTGCTGAACCGGGGGGCCAATCTGAACTGGCAGCCCGATGGGCAGCCTCACATCGTGGAGTATGAGACCGGTGTAGCCATAGTGATAGTCGAATCTGAAGGCACCAAGGTAAACGTCAACATGGCGCAGGAGGTTCAACTCAGGCAGGTGCTTCAACGAGCCGGCGCCGATGAACTGAGTTCCGAGGAGTTGGCAGACCGGATAATGGATTTCATAGATGCCGACGATATCCCGAGGCCCCACGGAATGGAAAAAGACGGATACATCAGGCTGGGCCTTAACTACATCCCCTTCGACGGCCCGCTCACCAGCCTCGATCAGTTGCTCCTCATCCCGGGCCTCAGTCAGCAACTTTTTTATGGCTACGATCAGGGAATGGGTGAAAGGATGCGCGAGTTCCCCGAGATTCTCAAGGATATCGCAATTCCCGGCAAAAATTCCCTTTTCAGTCTACTGACGATCTATGGTACCAATGTCAATTTACCGCAGGATGATGAGCAGCAGGAAGCTATGCTTCAAGCGAAGACTTGGGTACCCGGAGGCATCTATCGAATTCTTTCGTTTGGCAAAACCCCCAATGGCCCTCCGAGCGCGGGAATCTGGATGATCGTGCGTCTTGCAGGCGATAGTGCATCACCGTATAAAATATTGAGTAGAAAGACTATGTAGGTAAACCAGGAGGAGATGGGGATTTTACTCACGGTTTAGCTAAAAGGAAACGAAATGCTTAAGAGCATAATTAGATACAGGCCGACTCATCTTTACGCCGTCTACGTTGAACCAACGAGGATCGAAATTCTCCAGGCGCGCAGGCACTGGAGATCGTGGGAAATCACAACGTCCGAACAGTTCCATGTCCCGTACGGCGAATCGGTTTTCGATCATCTCCAGTACTTGAACCTCAAACCAAAGGGAAGGAAAGGAAGCGCCCTGCTGGCCATTGTGTCCAGCGTCTTCTACTCCGTCCACAGTGAACATTATCCGTTGTCCATAAAGGACCAGCTCGATGATGCAATCAACTTCGACTGGCAGGAAAATATCTTCCACGAACATGACAACAGTCTGCATTTCTTCGGGCCGCCGGTTGCGCTCGATCAGCATGTCTCCGTCCCTATTTTTTCCATTCAAAGGGAGATTTACGACAAACTGAACCAGGCAGTGAACGGATCGCTTTTCCACACCTTCGCCGTGGTGCCGAACGCGCTGTCGTTTTCCTCATTGCTGCCCCTGATCGAGGACGCGGAGGGGGACTCCGCAATGATGGCCCGCAGCCTGGATGATGACCATCTCGAAATACACCGCTTCTACAAGGGAGCCTATCTGGATTCAATGTTGGTGGGGAAGTCTTCCCAGACAATGAAACTGTTCTCTCACAACCTCAAGTGCACGGGCGATGGGGACTGCGAGCCGATTATTCATCTTGTCTGCCCTCCCGATGAGTCCAAACTACTCAAAGACCAGAGTGCAGCATGGGCGGAGCAGGGATTGCCGATAAAGGTGCTGAATCTCCCCGAGCCTTTTGTCACCGGTTGGATCCGCCGCCTGCTAAAACAGGACGCCATTCACACTTTCGACACCGAAATCCTTTTGAAACCATGGCAGGTTCCCCGCGTTGCCGTGCCTCTGGCGGCTCTCATCGTCATTTTCACTCTCTATGGCATCTATCAGATGAGATCGGCCGAAACCATGGTTCAAACCAGCAAGCAGCTCAGGGTGCAGATAAGTCAGCTCGAAACCAGGTGGCAACCCATCGAGCAGCTCCAGACGCGTATCACGAAATTTCGAGAAGACCAGAAAACATTATCCGAGTTCAACCGCGAAGACTATCGGCCCCTGGAGCTTCTGAGCTTTCTGACCCAGCTTACTCCAGATGATACCTGGCTCAATTACCTCTCACTTCGCCAAGGGCAGCTCATTTTGAGGGGTGAAAGTAAATCGGCGATCAAATATCTCTCGGAATTATCGAAAATCGAGGGACTAAGCGACGTCAAATTCGCTTCTCCAGTAACCCGGGACCCGGGTACCGACCAGGAGAGGTTTAACGTTCAGCTTCAGTTGGATATGGAGAAGCTCAAAAAGAGCTTTGAAACGCTGCCGCCCGAACAACCTGTGCCGGGCCTGGGTGCTGCGGTCGAGTCCGGTGGAGCCAAAGGCGCTCAGGAAGGTCAAGTTGCACCGGAACATCCTGACGACCAGGAGGGAGTAGCTGACGAGACGCCTGAATCCGAACAGGACACCGGAACCGACGATACCGAGGAGGACCAGCAATGAAAATCAAAATACCGAATATAAAAATTGAAGATATCGGGAAACACCGCTGGTCAATAGCGGCTTCAGTCATCATGTTAATGGCCCTTGCCTTGGTCCATTTTGTCTGGCTGGTCCCTATAGCAGCACAGAAAGACGCGCTCGATTCCAAGATAAAGCAGCAGCAGGATCTCATCGCCAAATACGAACAAAAGCTCAATCAGAGCCAAAGCATCCAGCAGGACCTCGCAAAGCAGGAAGGTGAGCTTAAAGAAATGCAAAAAAAGCTTTTCCGGGGGACCGACCCATACCAGATGGCCGCTTCTCTGGGAGACCTGCTCTCATCGAAAGGCGGCGACGGCGGGCAGAAGCTGGACATCAAGACCTACCAGGTGCTGGCCAGCAAAGAATATGGTCTTTATCAGGAAGTCCATCTCAGATTCAATCTTATGACCACCGTCGAAGGGCTGCACTATTTTCTTGCCAAGGTCAGGGATTCTCAATTCGCCATCCTTGTGCAGGAAATCAATATACAGAAAATACAAAGGAATAAGGGACCCGACCTTGTGATAAACGTAATTCTTGCAGCGCTCATGGAAAAAGGAGAAAAATCGTAACTGAAGCAGTGAACAGGACTGTCTTCAACGCCTCGTGCTATACACTTCTTTATTTGTTATTCGTTGACCGATTGTGATACAGTAAAGTCCAATTGATTAGCTATTTTGCTTACACTCGGCAGTTCTCTTATCAGGAGGGGACCCTTAAATGAGAACATGCAGGTCTATCCTTGTAATAATATTGGCGATTTCCTTCGTTTCATGTCAGACTGCGCCACAGTCTCCGGTTCGCCCGGAGGCCCCGATTAAGACCGTTCCCGAGTCTCAGGCGCCTACGGCCCCTGAGTATTCGGCCCCGCCCACATCCGTGGAGACTGCCACACAGACTCGACCCCCGGAAAAGTCGGAGATTTCAGTATCTATAGCATCCAAAATCCCGCCGCCCAAAAAGGTGTCCCCGATAAAACCCGTGATCTCCCCTGTTGAATCAGGCCTATTGAGCCCGCAAACCCAGGAAACCGCTACCGGTGCGGCTGCCCCTCCATCGAATGAAAAACAGCGCATCGTCTTAAATTTCGAGAAAGCCGATATCACCGAGGTAACCAACCAGATATTCAGCGATCAGTTGAAGCTCAATTACGTGATGGACCAGAATCTTCAGGGCCGGATCAGCATGTATATCGACGGCGACTTCGACAATGAAGAGATCCTTCAGATGGTGACACGGGCCTACGCGGCAAACGGGATCAGTATCATCCCGAAGAAAGGGTTCTATTTCGTCCAGGCTTCCCAGAAAGTGGGAGGAAGCGATCTGCCTGTGGCCACTGAGAAACTGCTGGGATCCGACAAGGATAGGCCGCTGATCGTGATCTACAGGCTGCGGTTCATGGACCCTAAACAGGCGGCGAATCTGGTCACCCCCTTCCTTACTCCCGGCAGAAAGATTATTACCGACCCGGCTACAAACAGCCTCATCTTCGTGGAGGAAGCAGACAACGCCCGCTCCCTTGTGAACCTTATAAAGACGATAGACATAAACATTCTCCAGGAAGTCAGCATGGAGATCGTACCCCTTAATAATATAGCTCCTCAGGACGCCGTTCAGGGAATGGAGTCTCTGATGGGTAAGCTTGGAAGATTCAAGGAGAGCGTCCTCAAGAACAGCCTGGCACTCATGCCTCTGAACAATTTCGGCGGCGTACTGGTCATGGCTCAAAGCCCCGAACTGCTCAAATCGGCCCGGCAGTGGATACAGGCTATGGATGTGCGGGGTACGGGGAACCAGGAAGAAATCTATGTGTACTTCCTCCAGAACGGCCTGGCGCGAGACATTGCTCAGATCGTGAGCGGGGTGCTCGGGATTGGAGGCGGCGGAGGGATGGGACAGCAGATCGTGCCATCCGGGCGATCCGCAACCAAGAGCACCTTCGGCTCGCCTGGCGGTGTGAGCGGCGGCAGCCCCTTTGGCGGCGGCACTTCCGGCAGCGGCAGTCCCTTCGGCGGCAGTTCCGGCGCCAGTATGCCAGGCACCACCAGTATGTCAGGCGGCACCGGTTCGCTGGGCAGCACCGGGTCAAGTTCGACCGGCGGGTCGATTGCCGGAAGCTCATACGGAGGCGCATCTTCGCGGGGCTTTGGTACCGGCGGTGGAACAATGGGAGCCGGCGCGACGTCCGGGCCGCCAAAGCCAGGGGGCATTTTCACCGGTGAGGTGATGCTGATTCCCGACGAGGTAAATAACGCTATAGTCGTCCGGGCAAATGCCATCGATTACGGAAAGGTAAAAAAGACGATCGAGACCCTCGATATCGTTCCGAGGGCCGTGCTGATAGAGGTGATGGTCGCCGAAGTGGACCTGACCAAGGACTTCACTTACGGGATTCAGTACTATTATCAGACCCATCCCTCCACAAATACGGGATACAGCCTCTCTTTCGGCGGACTGTCCAATTCAACGACCACAACTACCAGCACATCCGGCGCCACCCCGCCCGCAAGCGCGACCGGCGCATTTCCTCTTAATATAGGAACGGTGGCGGGAGCGGGGCTCGGCCTCGCATGGGTCGCCAACGCACAGAACATAGCAGCGCTTCTGAGCTTTATCTCCACTAAATCCAACGTCACCGTGCTTTCCACTCCCACGCTGCTGGCCACCGACAACATGGAGTCCACCATTACGGTCGGCGGCAGTGTGCCGGTACCGACCGGATCGTACGCCACCACCGAGACGGGGACCCTGGCGAACTCCGTTTTCAGCACGATCCAATACGCGGAAACCGGTCTCATCCTGAACGTAACGCCGCATATAAACGCAGGGGGCCTGGTCCGGCTCGAATTGGAACAGGTGATTCGAGAGGTTAGCAACCCCAACACTACGGTCGGCGCCAACAATACGGCGCCAACCTTTACCGAAAGGAACATAAAGACCACTCTTCTAGCCCAAAACGGGACAACGGTGGTAATCGGCGGAATAATCAACTCGCAGCATACAGCCAACAAATCCGGAATTCCCTACCTGCAGGACATACCCCTTCTCTCGCCGCTTTTCTCGTCCAAGAGCACCGATGTACAGCGGACCGAACTGCTGATAGCCATTACTCCGCACGTAATCGACCAAAGAAGTTCGGAAGCTCCCAGCGAACTCATCCAGAAGCTCAAAAGCTTGAGAGGGAGAGTCGGTCAGTGAGGGGCGTAAACCATATCATGCGGAGATACGGAGACGCAGAGGCGCAATACTTTCTCACCGCGAAGGACACGAAGGAAAACGCCTAAAACTTTATCTCGTTTTTCTTGCTTCTATCCCGCATTATCTTGTTTTTTAACAAGATTGCATTTTGCGCTATAGTCAGCAGAAAATCTTACCAACGAATTGCTCGCAACTATCCAGACCGAAGCCGAGCGCGGAGTCAGAGTTCAGGCCACCGGCGCGCGATTTCAAAAAGGGTCCTTACCCCGAACCCGGTTGCACCCTTTGGAGAAAAACCTGTATCTTTGTCGGTCCATGCGGTGCCGGCAATATCCATGTGCACCCAGGGGATATGCTGCGGCACGAACTGCTTGAGAAAAATTGCCCCGATGATTGTCCCGGCGCTGCGGTCCCCTACGTTTTTAATGTCCGCCACATCGCTTTTCAAAGCATCCAAATAGGAGTCCCAGAGCGGCAGCGGCCAGAATTTCTCCCCAACTGAAGCGCCGATCTGCCGAATGGAGCCGATCAGTTCTTCCCGGTTGCCCAGGATTGCGGCGACGTCTCTGCCAAGAGCAACTATGCACGCCCCGGTAAGAGTTGCAATATCGACCATGAGCGCGGGCTTGAACCGGCTGGCCGCATAGGCCAGCGCATCACAGAGCACTAGCCTGCCCTCGGCGTCCGTGCTGATGATTTCGACAGTCTGCCCCGAATAGGAGCGAAACACGTCTCCGGGTTTATATGCCTGGCCGCCGGGCATGTTTTCCGTACAGGGGAGTATGCCCACTATGTGCTTTTTGAGACCGGTAAGGCCGATCGCCTCAAAGGCGCCCAGAACAGACGCGGCGCCGGCCATGTCCTGCTTCATTGCCTCCAGTTTTGCGCTCGGTTTGAGCGAGATCCCTCCGGTATCGAAAGTAATGCCTTTGCCGATGAAAACGATGGCAGGCTCGTTTTCCGTACCGGGGGGCGCATGCTCGATGACGATGACATAGGCCGGTTCGCGGCTTCCCTTTGCAACTGCGGTAAAGACCCCCATTCCCATTGAACGCGCTGATTCCAGGTCGATTATTTCGATTTTAAACCCGTATTTTGCCGCAATCCCTGATGCGGTCGCGGCTATAAAACCGGGAGTCGCCCGGTTGGCAGGAGATATGGTCAGGTCTCTTGCCAGCATGATCCCGGCGACTTCGGACTGGGCTAGAGCGGCGACTTGCCTCAGCGAGGGTCCCGGATCGGCATCGCAAAGGAGCAGTATGGACTCGGGGGCTGCCGGGGCATCCGAGTTCTTCGTCTTCATTTCGTTGAAACGATGAAGCCCGGCCATCGCGCCGGTAAGCGACTCTCTAAGCAGGGTCTCCACAAGGCATGAAGATATTTCTCCGCAAAGCCCGTCAAAGGCCGATATCGGAATCCCCGGCCGTTTTAAGCCCATCTCGCGGCATTTCCTCAGCGCGAAAGCGGCGGCGTTTTTCAGCTTTTCGGTTTCAAACTGGTCCGCCGGACCAAGACCCGCAAGTATGACGCGACGCACCGGCTCATCGCCCGCAGGTGCATATAAGACGGCCACCTCGCCGGGCTTGCCCTGAAAGTCCGGCAGCGCCGCAGAGTGAGCGAGCCAGTTTCCGCCATCTTCCAGAAATGCTTTCAAACCGGGAAGATGTTCCCTGGATTTCTCGAAAACAAAGAAAACGGCGGCATCGGTTTGCCACTCGTTACTGGGGACAATTTGCCATTCTATTTGCATTTGATCCTCGATGTAAAAGGAGAAGCGGGCAGCGGGGAGATCCTTCCCCGTTGCTCGTTGCTTCTAACTCCTTACTTCTTGCTTCAAGTAAGTAGGTCCAATAAAACGAATTGGAGTTATAGTCAACCTCCTGACCCTCTAACAAAAGATAATTCGGAAAAAGGAATTGACAAAAAAGCGGCGCCAAACTAGCGTTTCATCCCTCTAAAACAGGTTAGCACCATATTTTCAATACGGGAGAAAAACAAATGACACAGCGAGTCTTTAACTTCAATGCGGGACCGGCTGCCCTGCCCCTCGTCGTGCTCGAGCAGGTGAAGATGGAAATGCTCGATTTTCAGGGCGCCGGCATGTCCATACTCGAAGTAAGCCATCGCTCCAAGGCTTTCGAATCGGTGCTCGACAGCGCCATTCAGCGGGTCAGGCGCATGCTGGGACTCGACGACGGCTATCACGTGCTGTTCATGCAGGGAGGGGCAAGTCTTCAATTCGCCCTGATCCCGATGAACCTTGCCGTTGCAGGCCGGCCGGCCGATTACGTCAATACCGGGAGCTGGGCGACACGGGCCATCAAGGAAGCCCGAACACTTGGAAAAGATGTCCGGGTAGTCGCAACCTCAGAGGAGAAGGAGTTTACGTTCATCCCGGACGAGGTCCCGGTGAACCAGGATGCCGCCTACCTGCACATAACCTCGAACAACACTATCCGGGGCACCCAATGGAGGAGCTTTCCCGACACCGGCGCCATTCCTCTCATCAGTGACATGTCTTCGGACATATTCAGCCGCAGGTTCGATCCGCGCCCGTTCGGACTGATTTACGCCGGGGCGCAGAAAAACATCGGCCCGGCGGGAGTGACTCTGGTAATTATTCGAAAAGACATGCTCGAAAGAGTTCCCAAAGAACTTTCGACGATGTTCAAATACACGACCTTTTCGGAGAACAATTCCCTCTACAACACCCCGCCCTGCTTTTCCATCTACGTATGCGAACTGGTGCTCAAGTGGATCGAAGAAACCATCGGAGGCCTTGACCGGATGGAGAAAATGAACGACGAGAAAGCTAAACTTCTCTATGACTTCATCGACAGCCAGGACTTTTACAGGGGAACGGCCAGGCCTGATTCACGCTCTCGCATGAATGTCACCTTCCTGCTGCCCAAGGCCGAACTCGAGAAGGAGTTTCTCGCCGGAGCGGTTGAGGCCGGATTAGCGGGATTGAAAGGACACCGGTCGGTCGGCGGGTTGCGGGCCTCCATCTATAATGCCGCAACCCCGGAGATGGTAAAGGCTCTTGTCGATTACATGAAGAGTTTTGCTGCAGTCAAAGGATAGAATGAGGGTCTTCCGGCAAACGCGCACATGGACAGTTTGCACGCGAAGCCGCGAAGTCGCGACGTCGCGAAGAAGAGGAAGCTGGCTAAATGCGTTACCGGGAAGTTGCGCAGGCAGTAGCGGGAGGTCGCTTCGCTCCAAATGTGAAGGGTGAGGTTAGAAGGGTGAGATTTTCGCTCTTCTAACTCCAAACTTCGTTTACCTGCTCACTGCTCGCTACCGAGGCTCTCCTCCTTCTCTTTCTTCGTGGCTTCGTGGCTTCGCGTGAAAAATACTGGAGGTAGTCGTTTGCCGTATGGACCTTCACAGTTCCGAAATCTCGGCAAAACCGCGTGCGCTCCTCTATTTAAAGCTGGTCTTGACGGCTGTTTTCTGGGGTGGAACCTTTGTGGCGGGACGTATAGTATCGCGTGAGGCCGGCCCCTTTTCGGCTTCCTTCCTCAGATTTACTTTGGCATCGATTTTTCTTCTCGGCTTCCTGCTCAAATCAATCCGGAGGGAATCCACGCTCCGAGTGACGGCCCGGAGGGAATCTCTCAGCGACGCGAAGACACTCTTTTTGCTGCTTCTGCTCGGCCTTACGGGCGTTTTCGCCTATAATGTCTTCTTTTTCTCCGGCCTCAAAACGATAACGGCAAGCCGGGCATCCCTCATTGTCGCAGCAAATCCCGCTTTCATCGCCCTTTTCTCTGCGCTGCTGTTCAATGAAAAGCTCGGTTTCACAAGAGCGGCAGGGATTTTCATTTCAATTGCCGGAGCTGCGGTCGTCATTTCCGAAGGCTCCCTTTCGGCTGTTTTGCAGGGCAGGCTGGGGGTCGGAGAGCTTTATATCCTGGGTTGTGTCGCAAGCTGGGTGTCCTATTCCCTGCTGGGCAAAAAGGCGTTGCGGAATGTGTCGCCCCTTACCTCCGTGACCTGTGTCTGCGTCATAGGGACCATGTGTCTTATGGCGCCTGCCCTCAACGAAGGTATCCTCTCTCAAATAGCGGCCTATTCTATTTCAGCCTGGCTGGGGATCTTCTTCATCGGCTTTTTCGGGACCGCTCTGGGATTCATCTGGTACTATGAGGGGATACTCGCGATAGGGGCTTCGAGGGCTGGGATCTTTATCAATATCGTTCCCGTCAGTTCGGTTATCATGGCCTTTTTCCTCCTGAATGAGAGTATCGATACTTCAGTGCTGCTCGGAGCCGGCCTTGTTATCACCGGAGTCTATATAACAAATCGCGAATCGAGGAATTAAGTAACGAGATCAGACCGGGCAGTCCAGTACTTGCTGGCATGAATCAGAGTAACGTTCTTGAGTCCCGGGGGCGAACCGATTCCTTTCCTTTGACATGCCAATCCTCCCGATTGTATCTTATTTGTAACCTGCTAAACCCTTAAATACCGTCATATCTATGCACGGAAACCAGTACGCGAGGAGGGGAAACCATGGCCGGAAGGTTGCCGAGTATCCTGGTTATGGCGTCAATATGCATGGGGCTGCTGTTTGCACCCTCCTCCACCGCAGATGACCGGGGGGTGCGGCGAAAAGACCAAGTGGCTGCTCCAACGGGGGACCGTGTAGCGCTGGTAATCGGCAATGCTGCATATAAAAATGTGACTCCACTCGAGAATACGATCAATGATGCTGCCATTATGGCGGATGCGCTCAAGAGCCTTGGGTTCGAACTGGTAGGAGGCAAGGCTCAGACAAATCTGGACAAAAGCGGGCTTGACAATGTTATCCGGAAATTCGGGGAGGCCATGAGGGGTAAAAAAGTAGCTTTCCTTTACTACTCAGGGCATGGGGTCCAGGTAGACGGCAGGAATTATCTTATACCGACGTCCGCCAATGTCGTGGCGAAGACGGACGCCAAGTATGAGTTGGTCAATGTTGACAACGTGTTGGACGATATGAATGCATCGGGGACCAAGGTCAATATCATAGTTCTGGATGCCTGCCGCATCAACCCCTTCGGAGAGAAGGGATTGCGGGGCATGGGATCAGGTCTGGCAGGTATGGATGCGCCGAGCGGAACCTTAATTGCCTATGCAACCGGTCCCGGAAAGACCGCATCCGATGGCGCTGGGAAGAACAGTCCCTACACGGAATCGCTTGCCCGCGTCATTAAAGAGCCGGGGCTTGACATTGAGGACGTATTCAGGGAAGTGGGCAAGGATGTTCAGATCATGACGGGAGGTGTCCAAGTCCCGTGGAAAATGGATAGTCTGACGGAAAAATTCTATTTCAGAAATCCCGCACAGGCAGAGGGAGCGATCCAAACAGCGGGCGGGCCCGGTCCGGCCTCCGTGCTGCCGAAGCCTGAAACGCCAAGAACCGGCTCGATCAACGTGAAATCAACTCCTGCGGGAGCCATGGTATATGTGAACGGTGCTCAGAAGGGGTTAACCCCTATGACTATCGGTGGGCTTTTGCCCGGCAGCGTGGGGTTGAAAATTGTTCATGACGGATATGAGACGGTGGAAGACACAGTAGAAATAGAGGCGGGGAAAGAGGAGACAATGAATTATACGCTGGCAAAGGTGGCAGCGGCACCGCCAGCAAAGCCCGGCACAGAGACCCAGGTTAAAATACCATCCACCACCACAAGCTCGACACGGCGGGAGTGGAAAGATCCAACCACCGGAATGGAATTCGTATGGGTGGAGGGAGGGACGTACCAGATGGGTTGCGGGTCGCCGGCAGGCAATTGCCCACCCAATGAGACACCGGAGCATGAAGTGACGGTGAGTGGTTTTTGGATTGGGAAATACAGCGTAACTCAAGGCCAGTGGCAGAAAGTTATGGGGAATAATCCGTCCGGCTTCAAGAAAGGAGACAACTATCCTGTCGAGACGGTATCCTGGGATGATGCAAAAGAGTTTATCCTGAAGCTGAACGCCAGGAGCGGATATTCGTTCCGCCTGCCTACCGAGGCTGAATGGGAGTATGCGGCACGAAGCGGTGGGAAAGCGGAGAAGTATGCCGGAGGAAACGATGTAGATGCTGTAGCGTGGTATGGCGCAAACAGCGGAAAGTCGACGCACCCCGTAGGAACCAAAGCCCCGAATGGCTTGGGGATATATGATATGAGCGGAAACGTATGGCAATGGTGTGAGGATATATATGACGTCGATGCTTATAAGAAGCATCAGCGCAATAACCCCATATCTAATAGCGGCGGCTCGTCCAGAGTCTTACGGGGCGGTTCCTGGTCCCGCGACGCGACATGGGTACGTTGCACCTTCCGGGGCCAATGGGAGCCCACCTCCCACGGCCTGGGGGGCCACCTGGGGGGCGCCGGCATGGGCGTACGCCT
>JBKQLC010000146.1:0-4883 GCA_052147195.1 Syntrophobacteraceae bacterium | reverse complement strand
CTTCACGGTTCCCCTCCCAAGTGAGTTCTTGTGAGGTGACATAATGCCATGAATCCTAAACTATTACAAATACTTAAATAGGACACGACTAGAAAACTAATATTTATAAGCTCACGGATTCAGGTATCTATAAGAATCAGTTCATCCACAATAACATTATCATGTTTTTTCCTCATTATTGCGCCCACAGTAGCAACAGACATGCTGATCCAGAACTTGCGGGAGTCCTCCCCTACAATTTTCTTTGGCGACATAACCAAAAGTGAGAGGCTGCCTTTAGTGGCTCCTTTGGCCGGTGCGCATAGAGTCGTGGTAAACGGAACCAGGGTATTGATCGTATTATAGATTTCCTCGCAAAATGCTTCTGCACGTTTGTCATGAGGATTGGAAACAACATCAATCTGGCTGCTGTTTTTTTGTAACTTGTCCTTTGCACAAACTGAAGTTGCGCAAAACAAAGTGACTGCGATTGATGTCAACACAATGTTCCTGGCTTGCATCGGTGCGTCCTTCCCCTTTGCTGTTGTACATTCATGAGAAACGCAGAAACCGATTCCTGGGAATGATTTGCGAGAATACAGCATGATTGTCTGTTGTGAAAGAGGTTTCGACGGGGGGAAGAAAGCGCGCAGGTAAAGAGGAGCCCAGAGTGCGCGTGGCGGCTGTCCGGTCCGTCCTAAGCCAGTCCATAGATTCAGAGCTGAGTGCCCTTCGTTCAATGCTTTTGACACAGCGTTTAGGGTCACAGCGTTTAGGGTCGGACCTCGCTAAAGCGGGGCTACCCAAGGAAAGAGCGGTCATAATTAACTATCTGATGGCCTTATAACGTGCTTTTCGACTTAGAAATACCCATTTTAGCGGCGACAGTATCTGATTTAAAAACATGCGACATGGTTCGAAGAAAATGGTTTACGAAGTCCACGGTAATTACGTCGGGAGAGTTGAAAAGGACGCGGGCAGGATTGTGGAGTATTTTGGCTATGACCTCAACGACTTGTAAAAAGAAAGCCTCCGCTCTCGCTACCTTGACCTGCAAAAGTCCAAGAGGCAGGCTGCATCGCGTGGTTAGCTCGATAGCTGCTTTGAACCGTCCATAAACCCTTTCAATTCGATCTCTGTGTTGGCACGATTACAGTTTACAATAGTTACGCTTAGCGTTACTATCGGCTGAAAAGAGGGGTGCAATGATCCGTTCCTTCAGGGATAAAGAAGCAGAAAAGGTGTTCCATAGACGCTTTTCAGCCAAACTGCCCGGTGACATCCAAAGAATCGCATTTCGGAAACTTAGATATCTCGACAGTACCGATGAACTGAACGATCTGCGGATACCTCCTGGAAATCGACTGGAGAAATTGAGCGGGGACCGTGAAGGACAGTGGAGTATACGGATCAACGATCAGTGGCGTATCTGTTTTGAGTGGCGTGATGGCCGGGCTTGTGAAGTGGAGATCACCGACTATCATTGAAATGGAGGGTGATGTGAACGACCGCGAAGAAAAGTTCCCGCCGGTTCATCCGGGCGAGATTTTACTTGAGGATTTCCTGAAACCTATGGGGATAACGCCTTACCGGCTGGCGAAGGAGCTAAATGTGCCCAAGACAAGGATTAGTGCCATACTGAAGGGCAAAAGGAGCATTACAGCAGACACGGCTCTTCGCCTGGCCCGGTTCCTTGGGACTACCGCCAAGCTTTGGCTTAACCTTCAGGTATCCTATGACCTGGACATCGAAGAGGATCGTTTGGGCGGAAAAATCGAAGAGGAAGTGAAGCCCATGCGCGATGTCGCATAACTGGAGAACCTAAAACAAATTGGTTCATCCGGCAAATGAGTACTTCCAATATTCTTCACGTTATCCCGGTTCGACGACGTCGTTCCCGCGAAGGCGGGAATCCAGTCTAAACAGAGATCGTGCAGCAAAGATCTCTCCACTCAGGATTACTATGCTCTACCAACCTTATCTTCCGGGCCCTTTCCCACTTTTTAAGCTGCTTTTCCCTGGTGGTAGCAGACTCGGCAGTTTCGCGTGGCTCTAAATAGACAAGCATTCCAACCTGGTATTTGCTGGTGAATCCTTCAACCAGACCCTGTTTGTGATTCCATACTCTTTATACTAGATTCGATGTCACTCCGATATATAACGTGCCGTTTCGTCTGCTTACCATGATTTAGACAAAGAACTGTTTTGCCACGCCCAGCCACCCTTCCTGGATTCCCGCCTTCGCGGGAATGACGTTTTTACAATCCCCTTCCTCGCCCGTAAATTGTGCAGGTACGCGTTTGCCGAAAGACCCAACAAATTTTGGTGGAGGCGGCGGGAGTTGAACCCGCGTAGGCATAGGCTCGGCGAGAGATTGAAAGGTTCTGGAACTGAAGTGGAGTTTTTCGGTCATTTTAGTTAGCAGAAACTCACGCTGCTCTGGGTCGCACGATGCGTTCGATCTGTTCTCCGGTCTCTGCTTCAGCCTTCCTTATCTCGTAGGCAATTTGCAGGTTCATCCAGAACTCAGGAGTTGTGCTGAAGTACCGCCCGAGGCGCAATGCGGTGTCAA
The DNA here is from genome assembly GCA_052147195.1 of Syntrophobacteraceae bacterium. Taxonomy (GTDB): domain Bacteria; phylum Desulfobacterota; class Syntrophobacteria; order Syntrophobacterales; family Syntrophobacteraceae; genus SbD1. The sequence goes on along the minus strand of JBKQLC010000146.1, from coordinate 2,332 downwards.
CCGTTACGGCACGTTGTTCCTTGATAATACCGGTAATACGGTTCGCAGGAACTCCCAAAGCACCGGCCAAAGCATTGGCCGAGACGCTAAGTTCAGCCAGTTCTTCACGTAAGATTTCCCCCGGGTGGATAGGACGCATAGCGTTTTTCATTGCCGGTTCTTTCCTGAGTGATAATCCGTTATTTCTACATTGTACGGCCCATCTTCAAGCATTCGAAACATACACGCCACTGTAGGTTTATGCGGATACCGAACTGACCTTTGCGGTCACCCGAGAGTGCTTCAAACCGGTTGCTCTGAAGGCGCTTTAAGTCCTCAAGTCCTACAGGACTGTCGAGGCTTATCCCGCCATTCATTTAATAAGAGCAACACCTACCAGCGGCTCCAACTGGGCAAGCGCCTTATGAAACTCGGCCATTGATTCGTAATACTTGAGTTCGTATTCGAGAAGGGACATCGAGGCGTCAATGAGCTGGAGGAAATCGATTTTCCCGACCTGGTAATTGGCTATGGCGGAGTTAAGCGCCAGGTTGGACTGGGGAACTATCGCAGATCCATAGAGATTGGCAAGCTTTTCGGAAGTGGTTGCCACAGTATAGGCTTCCTTTACCTGGTACAGGACCGTTGACGAGGTGTTGTCTCGCATATTCCTGGCGCTCGAGAGATTCAGCCGGGCCGCTTCGAGTTCGGGTTGCTGCTTTCTCCAGAAATAAAGCGGCAGTTTCGCGCTCATCATCAGGCCGTACATTGTCGGGTTCTGATCTCTTTCAACAACGGAAAATCCGACGGCAAAATCCGGATAGAATTCTTTGCCGGCCAGTTCCACCCCCTGTTGCCTGCCTGCTATTTCGCTCTCCTGGGCTTTCAGGGCTGGGGAATTTGCCTGGGCAAGCTGGGTGAGTTCTTCGAGCGAGTATCCAAATTCGGCTTTCTTGAACTCGGCAGGCGTTCCGACTGGGGTCTCGGCGGGCCTGTAGAGCAAACTATTTATCTTCGCCTCCGCGATCCGCTTTTTTTGCCCCTGGACGAGCAGCTTGTCGAGGATCTTGGATTCTTCCACCTGCGCCTTGAGGACGTCCTGCTGCGTCGTCTGGCCGACCTTGTACCTGGATTCCGCTATATTCTCGAAATTCTGTAGGAGTTCCTTGTTCTTCAACAGAATATCTATCGACTTATGGATCAAATACAAATCGAAAAAGGCCTGCTTAAGCTCCGACATAACCTTCAGGTGCACAAGCTCATGGCTCCACTGCTTGGATTCGGCTTCGACCGCCGCAATACTTTCTTTCAGGCCTCGTTTTCCGGGAAAAGGAATCTCCTGCTCGATGCCGTAGGTGCGCCCTGAAGACGGGTCCCCCTTCATAAGTGTCGGAGGAATAAGGTTCCCCATAGTTTCGAACTTGACCATAGGATCGGGAAGAGCACCGGCGGCAGGAATCATCGCCTTGGACGCAGCGGCGGCCTGCTCTGACGACTTGATCTCAGGATTGCTTTCCGCCGCTGCTTTGAGCAGTTCTTCCAAGGTGATTTCTTTTGTTTCCAGGGGACCTTGTTCTCGGGTGACCTGAGAAAAAACGTGTATGGGGGTCAGCATGCAAATGAAACAAAAGACAAAGAACCTGATAATATTTTGGAGCAGCATGTGTTTCCTTTGAGTATAAAGAGACGGCATGATCGATTTATCAGGACCGGCAGGCTTTATTGTGCCTTGAAAACTCACTCGACACAAGGCCCATGTTTAGCTTCACATTTGCAATAATCAGGGTGTTCCCCGAGTTGAAAGAAATTTTCAACGAATGGAAAAAGACTTTCAGTTTATATAATATGCGGCACGGCTCTCGACTCTCGGCCCTCTCAGGATGGAGACGTGACAAACGCCTCAACACCTTGGACTGCAACATACTCGGGATGGGATTGAAAGAAACTCAAGCATTTGTTTTAATTAATCTTATATTTGTGCAACATTTCCTGTCCTTACATTTTGAAGCGAAGAGGAACTCAGTCCGATGAGCACCGGCAATACTTATGGTTCCGATGAACTAAAACCCGCCGTTCGAAGGAAAGGGAGGACTTTTCTCATACCCTTGCTGTTCTTTGCGCTTGGGGCCCTTAGCGCCTTTGGCTACTTCCACTGGTACGCCGGCCGGAGCGCAAGCGAGATGAAGACGGCGCAATCTGAGACCGCTGGAAAAAAGCAGCCTAAAATCCTCTACTACGCCGATCCCATGAATCCTTCAAACAAGTCGGACAAGCCCGGTAAAGCTCCATGCGGAATGGACCTGGTCCCGATCTACGAAGACGAGCAGCCATCTGCCCCGGCAAAAAAGGAGCC
>JBKQLC010000145.1:0-54554 GCA_052147195.1 Syntrophobacteraceae bacterium | reverse complement strand
TTGGACCGCCCTGACCGCCCTGACCGCCCTGCCACTGGGCAAACGCCATACCTGCAAAGAAAAATACCGCAAGCAATCCCACCAGTATAACCAGCATTAAACGTTTCATTTTTTTCCTCTTTGATTCAATGGTTTAACTACAGATCTTTTGGCTTGAGCCCGGTTTTTGGCGCGACAGGCGATAGCATGCGCGGACCCAGCTCTTCATCGCCATGGAAGGAGAAAACGAAATCGGGCCATCCAGGACGGCACAAGATAGGATGTGAACCGGATGAGCGCTCGATCTGCCACCAATACGGTGCAGAGCAGCGAGAACTCGTCTCGCCTTCGTAGCCGGCCATTCACTCATGCTGCAGCAAACTTGATGTCCATTAGATTTGCTAGAACAGTATAACAAATTTCATAATATTTTAAAGCACATATGGACTATTCACACGTTTTGCCTCAGCCTCCGCAAGCATCGCTAACTGACTCGACTCACCGCCCGGCTTTGTCGAGCACATCATCTTCCCGGACATGACATTCTCCACATATGATCTGAAGAATACGTGGATTTCAGAGGTTCGTTTTTTTCAAGGATAGGAGAGTTGTCGTAACCGCCGTTTTTGAAAATCTTGGTCAAAAACGGCTCATCAGCTGTTGGTACGAATCGCGTTCATAAATCATTTTGATGTCCTTTCGGTAACTCTGGAGCAAACCGGTGTATCCACCTCGAGGGAGACAGGGATCGTTCTTCTGGGGTGGGAGATAGGTGAGCTTTCGAAACTTTCACAGGTGATTTATGTGGGTATTAATTGGGTAAAAACCATACCTAATATTACAAAAAAGATGCGTTCCATCATGCATATGTTGCAATCAATATTATCCTGAGTCATTTCTCAAAGTGGGTTGCATCCAAGAATAACGATGGGTATTATCCTTCTCACATAAGTTGTCTCAAATGTTTATTCGGCGAGCTCGATCATGGAATAGGCAAACTTTCTGTGCCCTAGCCCGCTGCAAAATCAACTCATCGCCAATCCCCAAAGAGCGATTTCCTGTCACCTCATCAAATTTCGGAGATCTCTATGAAAAAGCTGCAAACGTTACTTACCTTATTTAGCCTCATTCTCGTGGCGGTGCATTTCATGGCTCTACCCGGTCTTGCTTCGACTAAGAGTGGCTCAGGGGCAGTAACGCTTGCAGCCAAGAAAGCTTCATCCGAAAAAATTGCAGGCGACCGGACGCGACTACCCGGCCACGTGCTGGCGTCGATCAAAGGAGCGACGCCTGTGCCGGCGATGCCCGGGGCGGATGCAGCACCCCTAACTTTGACAATTGTCCTGAAGCGCAACGATCAGGCCGGTTTTGACAAATATCTTCATGACGTTTACGACCGGAATTCACCCATTTTTCACCATTTTCTTAAACCACCCGAGGTATCTGACAGGTTCGGTCCCACACGCGACGCCTACGATAAGATTCTGGATTACCTCCGCGCCAATGGACTCGAGCTGGCCGAGGGATCGGCGAACCGCTTGACGCTTACGGTGCGCGGCACACGCGCTCAGGCAGAGCACGCCTTCGATGTACATATCCGTTACTTCGACGAAGGCGGCCGGAGCTTCTTCGCGAACGACACCGACCCGGGAGTGCCTGCGTCCTTCGCCGCCAACATCCAGGCGGTAGTTGGACTGTCGAATGCTCCAAGGCCGAAGATGGCGGTCGATTCTTCATCTGCCGTCTTTGACCTTCAGCAAGTGGCGGCGGGTGTTTCGGCGACTGTCGCAGCAGCAATCGACGGAAAGTTTGGCGTCTGCGCGGGAACTAATTCCTCCTGCGCCTCTGACAGTGGCTGCGGAGGAGGTGTCGGCTCCTGCCTTCTAACCAGCACATTAATGAACGGCGTATCAATCGTTAGCAAGGCAATGGATATTGTAATGTTGTCACAGGAAAGTCTGGAAATTCTCGATCCTCCCGCAACCGGCGCTGGACAAACAATCGGGCTGGTCGCGTTTAGCAGCATCCAAACGAGCGATATCGCCAATTGGCTCGCGCTCACGGGGCTGCCCGCGAACCTCCTGAACCAGGTCAGCCAAGTCAGTGTGAACGGCGGCGCACCGCTCGGTCCGGAGGAGAGCGAAGTGCTGCTCGGCGTCGAGACAGCACTCGCCGTTGCACCCGGGGCGCAGGTCGTTGTGTATGACGGACCGTTCACAAGCCCCGGCACGAGTTTGGAGACGCTGATCAACGCGATGATCGACGACGGCGTCACGATTATCAGTAATAGCTACACCTACTGCGAGGACCAGACCACGCCGGCCGACGTCCAGAGCATCGACTCGATCCTGGCGGCTGCAGCGGCGTCAGGCATCAGTGTGTTTACTGCGACCGGCGATGCCGGGAGTACGTGCCAGGATGGAAGCGCAAACACGGCGGCGGTGCCTGCAGACTGTCCCCACGTAACTGCGGTTGGAGGGACATCGGTGAAGGCCGGTCCTGGATTCACCTATGTGGGCGAGTCGTGGTGGAACGGTTCGAACAGTGTTCCGCCGACCGGCCAGGGCGGGTTCGGGGTGAGCGTCTTTTTCCCCCAACCGGCCTATCAGAGCAGCGTGTTCAGTGGTGGAACTATGAGATCGATTCCCGATGTAGCCGCCCCAGCCGATCCCACCTTCGGTATCGGGATATGCGAGGCGGACGCCGGGGGGTGCCCCACAGGGTCCCTCTATGGCGGCACAAGCTTCGCGACGCCGATCTGGGCAGCCGTTACCGCCCTTCTCAACCAGGCTGCAGGGCACCAGCTCGGCTTTCTTAACCCAATTCTTTATCCACTCGCCAACACTCCCGTGTTCCATTCGGCTGCGAGCATGGGCACGGACGTGGCGCACGTCGGGCTGGGCTCCCCCAACGTAAATCTGATGAGCCTTGCCCTCGCGGGCCTGACCCCGGGTCCGACGGATCCTTCCGTTTCCACTGCCGCTGCCGTGGGATCGAACCCGTTGCAACCATTCTTAGGCACGGAGCCTGCCGACGGCTTAAGCACTGCTGCGGTGGTCGTGCGGTTGCGGGATTCCAACGGCTACGAGATTCAGGGAAAGAGCGTGACGCTCTCCGGGAACTCAGGCGCCAGTGCTGTGATCGCCCCGGCGACCGTGGTCTCCACCGGTAATGGTGTGGCCATCTTCACCGTGACTGATACGACCGTCGAGACGGTTACATTTACGGCAACCGACACGATTGATGGAGTTGCGCTGGCACAAAAGCCCCAGATCAGCTTCATCGTCCCACCTGCAGCCGGCGCCGGCATCAACGCGTTCCCTTTGACCGTGCCCGCCGATAACGTGACCACCACCAGCATCACGCTGACGCTCGAAGATGCGCTTGGCCGCCCAACTCCCGGTAAGCTGACCGCCCTCTCGCAGGGCAGCGGCCACTCACTCATCAGCGGCCCCGGGGTAACCGATAGCAACGGCCAGGTTACGTTCACCGCTGTGGATGAGGTCGCCGAGACGGTAACATATGCGGCCACGGACACCACCGACGTTCTGCAATTCCCCGCTTCTGCTACGGTACAGTTTACAAGCAGTGTAGTAAATAATGCGTGCGGCAACGCCAACCCGACCGCCGCGCTGGGATACCAGGTGACGCCGTATGCAACCGGCTTCTTTTCCGAGAACTTTGGTTACGGAGCCATTGACGTCAGCGGATGCCCCGGGGCGTTCGGAATCGCTTTTGACGCCTTAGGAAATCTCTACGTCGGTGATCGCCCTACCGGCAACATTTACAAGTTTGGAGCGGGAGGAGGCGTTGCTAATAGCAGCACGCTGCTCACTCCATCAACCAGTATTTCGGAAACGCTTCTAGGGCCGACGCTCGGCAGTCTGGCATTCGACAAGAACGGAAACCTGTTCGCCGGCCGCGACATAACGACAGGCAACTGCTTTGACGGAGCCGTTTTTCAAATCGATCCCACCACGGGTGCGGTGTTGGCCACAGTCGCCGCGGGCTCTGGTTCACCCCCTGTCTCTGGCTCACCCCCGGGACTGTCGTGTCCCGCCGAGATTGCAATCGACCCGCTCAGCGGGGATCTGTTTGTAGGCGATGACGTTGGTGGAGGCGGATTCGACAATCCGTCGATTTGGCGTGTTTCCAATCCTTCCAGCAGTTCGCCTACAACATCGGTTTACGCGACCTTGCCCGGAACCCCCTCCGGATCTATTGCATTTGCCCCCAGTGGTACGATGTATGTCTGGGACAGCACATCCACCGGCACTCAGATCGTAAAAGTCAGCGCCACAAATGGTCCCGCGACCCCGACCGTGACCCCGGTGTCCGGTCTTCCGGAAAGCCCGAGCTACATAGGGCTCCTGGCAGGGGGAACGCAGCCCAATGGCGACGCCGCCTTCCTGGTGTACAACTATACTGCCAGCGGCGGTACAGGGGGCAGTATAGGTATCGTCGACTTAACCACAACCCCTCCGTCCTTGAAAACCATTCTATTGACTGACGGAGTCGTAAATAACAATAATTTAGCCGTTGGACCGGTGGATGGATGCATCTATGCGGCCTTGGGCAATGCAGTTTTCAAGATCACCGATGCCGCTGGTCACTGCAATTATACTTCCGTCCCGACAGGCCCGACGCTAGCTTTAGCTCCCAGCGTCATTTTACCGAACCTGGTGCAGGGGGCCTCGCAGAACTTCACTGCTACTTTCAGCAACCTGAGTGTACCTGCAGGCACCGCGATCAACTTCGAGGTGGTCGGTCCCAACTTGCAGAAGAGCCTTGCGCGAACGAACGCCGGCGGCGCGGCAACGTTCACTTACACGGGAACTTTTACCGGGACCGATGCCGTTGTGACTTCAGCAACCGTCGGGACACAGACACTGTTCTCCAATGTCGTGCCGGTGAACTGGACCGCCGGGCTCCATTCCACCTTTCTGACATTGAGTCAGAGCCCCACGAGCGGCACCGTGGGCACACCGGTAACTGTGACTGCATCGCTTACGGACCTGTCTGTGAATCCTGTGACACCGCTTTCCGGTGAATCCGTCAGCTTGACTCTAGACGGTGATACCTGTTTTGCCACAACGGATATAAACGGCATTGGATCTTGCGTTGTTATGCCGACAACTATCGGTATGGGCACTCTCACTGCGAGTTTTGCAGGCGCCGCAGGCTATCTGCCCTCTTCAGACTCGAAGGCCTTCAGCGTGATCGGATTAGCCACAACGCTGAGCTACACCGGCCCGACCACGCTCACAAACGGCAATGCAGCCACTCTTTCTGCCGTGCTCACCGCTGCTCAGGGTAATTCGCCGATTTCCGGGGAGAGTGTCACTTTTACTCTCGGAACCGGCGCAGGTGCGCAGACATGCAGTGGGACATCTAACAGCACGGGCACGGCCAGTTGCAACATTGCCAGTGTGAACCAGCCGGCCGGTTCGGATGCATTGACAACCTCCTTTGCCGGTGACGGGACCTATCAGGCTTCGTCGATTTCGACGAGCATTACAATTACCGCGTCTGTGTCAGTGTCAGTACCAAACGTAGTCGGCCTGACGCAGGCTGCGGCCACTACCGCCATCACAGGACCGGGACTCGTGGTAGGGACGGTGACAACCGCGTCGTCCTCGACGGTTCCGTCAGGAGACGTGATATCGCAGAGTCCGACTTCCGGGACCCTTGTTTTATTGGGTTCTGCGGTAAATATTGTCGTATCGACCGGTCCGACCCAGGTAGCCGTACCAAACGTGGTCGGCGACACGCAAGCGGCGGCCACTACCGCCATCACAGGACCGGGACTCGTTGTAGGGACGGTGACAACCGCGTCGTCCTCGACGGTTCCGGCAGGGTCTGTAATATCGCAGAGTCCGTTAGCCGGAGCCTCCGTTGCGACTGGGTCTGCGGTAAATATTGTCGTATCGACCGGTCCGGCCAAGGTAGCCGTACCAAACGTGGTCGGCGACACGCAAGCGGCGGCATCCACCGCCATCACAGGACCGGGACTCGTGGTAGGGACGGTGACAACGGCCTCTTCATCGACGGTTCCGTCCGGGTCTGTGATATCGCAGAGTCCGACTTCCGGTACCCTCGTTTTGCCGGGATCGGCGGTAAATATAGTCGTATCGACCGGACCGGCCCAGGTAGCGGCGCCCAACGTGGTTGGCGACACTCAGGCGGCGGCGACTACCGCCATCACAGGAGCGGGACTCGTGGTGGGGACGGTGACAACGGCCTCTTCATCGACGGTCCCGGCAGGGTCGATCATATCTCAGAATCCGACGTCTCATACCCTCGTTTTGCCGGGGTCGGCGGTAAATCTGGTTGTGTCGTCGGGTCCGGCACCCACAGGAAAGCCTGAGATCTACGGCCAGATTATCGCAAAAGGGATGGGCCCTTCAGGGACAGTCTTTGTGGACCTGAAGCTCACCGATACGGGCACAGCGGATGCCGTGAATGTCCAGATGGGCCAATTGGCATTGCGTACGATTTGCGGCAAAGGAACAGTAACCTACTATGCTGCCCTTTCGGGGAAATTGCCCCTGAAAATCGGAAATATAAAGAAAGGAGCTTCGACCACTGTGAGGTTATTCTTCAACGTGCCCTTCAATGTAACAGGATTCACCTTTACCGAGAGTGGCACAATGCAGAACACCGTAGGTAATAATTACAACTACTCGACAACCCAGACGGTAACCCTGTGCAACGAGTGGAACAGTCCAAGACATTTCGGCGATTGCGATCACGATGATTGCGGCCATGTTTGCTTTTAGTCCTTTATTCCTTGTTTAAGGAACACCTGTGTCCGCAAGGACTTGCGTCCTTGCGGACACAAGCATCAATGGCTGGAACTTTCCAACAATCCAGGCAAGTGGTGATATTACAGGCTCTCCGCGTTCCATGTGGGGCCTATACGATCAGCAATCGCGATACTGGCAACTGGTTGCCCATTACAAGCTTGAGTGCTGATTTATTTCAGAAACGGAACTCCGGATGCCTCGATTTTTGCTTACATGTCCAAAAGAACCCGTTTTAAGGTTTTTCGACAATCTCTGCCTCTGTACGTAACAAATCCTTCTAAGCATCCGTCAGCTCAGGCTCGGCGAAAGTCCACTTTCCTTGCCAACATCGTAACTCTCCGTTTTCTCAAGATATGATTTGCTTATAGAATCCCACTGAGAATTTCAGCTCGGGATTCGCAGCTTTTTCCTATTGCTAAAATGGCGAGAGGACTTCGGTCGTGATGAAAGTGGAAATTGTTGTTCAAAAATTAGGACAAATTTCATGACAACTTTCACAGAAGTATCAAGCACATAGGAACCCATGAAATACCTTGAGGAGTTATCATTGTGCGCAGGTTCACAGAGGCATCATGCACATAGAAACCACTTAAATACCTTGTGTAGTGTCGAGCATATCAGGTGGACCTCACCCTGCTCGATTTTGTCCGCAACTATACGGAGCGCTAGTGCCTGCACTTTACTGACGGCCTCTGGACCGTGCTTCCGTAGGTCAGTGCGCCTGGAAGCTCCAACACTTCAGCCAGCCAGCGGCCATCATCCGCTTGCTCGTTTTCAACGGAAGATATCATTATCATGTTCCAAATAAGGTTACTGAATCCGGGCTGATCCTCAAATTATATAACAACACACGATATTGTCCGTCCCGGATAATGAGTTATCCAGGCATGAAGCGTCTTTTTAAGGTATCTCAGTTAGCCTGCAGAAAAGTCGCCAGGCTCGCGTCGTCTTCTACGTTCAACACTTTAACGTTTCGGTCGATCCTCCGCATTAGCCCGCGCAACACCTTTTTAGGACCTACCTCGACGAAATGAGTGAATCCGGCACCGACCATACGCTCCATGGACTGCTTCCACAAAACAGAGCTGCAGATTTGGCCGCTGAGTTTTTCCGGGATTTGCGAGCCGCTTTTGAGGAATTCCGCATCGATATTGTTTACGACCGGGATTTGAGGGTCTTTGAAAACGCATTCCCCGAGCACCGGCTCGAACTTTTCGCGCGCAAATTCCATACACCTGCTATGCCAGGGCCCGCTGACATTAAGCTTCATACACTTTTTTGCGCCCGCCTTCTCGCACATCATCGCAGCACTGTTTACCTCAACCTCGGGCCCCGTGATGATGACCTGCTCAACGCAGTTTATGTTCGCTATCTCTGCTCCAGCCAGAGTGCAAATCTCGCGGATCTTTTCCTCTTCCAGGTCCATTATCGCCGCCATACCCCCGGGCTCGATAATGGCCGCCTCCTGCATGAACCTCCCCCTCTGCCGGACCAGCTTGAGCGTAGCCTCCAGAGTTATCGCTCCCGCCGCATAGAGCGCGCTGTACTCTCCCAGGCTGTGCCCGGCCGAAGCGGCCGGGTAGATTTCATGCAGCCTGAGAACGGCCAGACAAGCCAGGTTCATAACCGTCACCGCCGGCTGAACGTTCTCGGTAAGGATCAGCACCTCATCGGGGCCTTCAAAGCACAGCTTCCTGACATCCATTTTCAGGATATCGTTTGCGTTTTCGAACAGTTCGCGGACTTCGCTGTAATTGTCGTGGAACTCACGACCCATTCCAACGTATTGCGATCCCTGCCCGGGAAAAAGGAACACCCAATTCTTCATTCAGAATCCTTTCGATTTATGCTGGAAGGATCAGACAAACAAGACGGGGAAATCTCCCCTAAACGCTTCTATTAATCTATGCGGTGGAAGTCAAGAACCGAATTTGTACCGGGGTTGGCCCTGCGAACGGAACTCACCGTAGAGTCTGAAGATTCATTTTTTGATAAAATTTCGAAGGTCTCAGCCGCAGCAGCATTCAGCTACACACTCGGCCTGAGAATCGCTGCCGGATTCACTGATTTCCCCCACCTCGATTTCGAAGGAGAGTTCTCTGCCGGCCAGAGGATGATTGAAATCGGCAACAATTGTCTCATCATCGACAAACTTTACCACTGCCGGCAGTTTTTGACCTTCCCGGGTCTGAAATAAAATAACCTGACCCCGAACGGGTTCAAACCCGAGTTGCAGGCGAGACCTGTCTAACCTGCGCTCAAGTCTTTCGTCCCGTTCGCCATATGCCTGTTCAGGTTCAAGGACAAAGGACTTCCTTTCATTCAGGCCCATGCCGATCAATGCATCCTCGAAACCCTTTATGATAGCGCCCGTACCTACCTGGATTTCGAGCGGCTTACACTTATCAGTCTTATCGAAAACAACTCCGTTTTCGAGAGTGCCCCTAAAGCACAGTTTGACAAAGGCGCCTTGATCAACTTTTTTCATTATCAGCTCCCGTTTTGGAGTCCCCTTCCGTCAGATTCTGGCTGGGATAAAAGAGAGTATGCGATAGCCCGACCCGCACGCGATCCGAAGTTTCGGGGGCAAGGAAAGGGTTGCTCAGATATGGAATGTTTCGTCCTCGTTACCCCGGTTAAAGAGAATGTTCCTGTATTCGACCTTTGTCTTTTCCCTATCGCCGGGAACAATCGAGAGCGGCGCCGATCCCTGGTCTTCGGGAGTGATGATCCGGGGGTGATACGGGATTGATTGCGTGTCTTTATCCATGTCTGTCTGAAGGACAAAAAACATTCCGGCGGCGAACACCGGGAGAACGGCCAGGACAAACAAGCTGTAAACTTTGAGGAAGTTCATTGCAATTCTCCTGTGACCAATCAATATAAATATCTCACAGTGATAGCACGCAGATGACAATCAAGAGCGCCTGACACCTACTCTTCATTTAAGACCTGGAAGGAACAAATTCAATTTGAGGAAAAAATAATTGAGAAGATATCCAGGCGTAGGTTGAAATCTTCCGCTCTCGGGTAAGAGGTGGGTGGTTTGAAAATTCAAGGCAATCGACGAATCCTCACCACGAGGATTGTCCTCGTATTGGCTCCAATTTTCACTCTGTCATCCATTCTCATTCCAACTGCCAGGCATATTTTTTCACTGTCGCAAAGAAGCGGCACCCTTTGCCGTTCATCTTTGGGGACCATGCAATCGGTGAAAAAATCCTGGAGCTTTTTCGAGCCGCGCATGCCCAGAGGCCGGAATCGGTCACCGGGCTTCCAGAACCGCAATTCCAGCGGCCATTTCAGCTTGTCCGCGTCCATGTGGACGCAATCTGCCGTAAAACCCGGTTCACAGCAGGTTTTAGCATCACCGCGCAAGCCTACCTCGAAAGCGAATTCACCGAAATGGTACATCCCCGGCCCGGGGATGGGGAGCACATCATCGGGCGGATACTTTGACACTGTGCGTTCCCTTAGCCTGACGAGGAGCTTTTTACCATGCCGCACAGCTTCCACACCGCCTGGAAACAGGACCGATTTTCCGGTTTTGCCTGAAAAAACAAGCTCGATCAGCGATTCGAGGTGCACCAGGCCGACCCCTGCAAGATTGCCCCGGACCCTTTCGATAGCGAAGCGCAACATCCGGCGCACAAGGGCCGGGTGAAGTTGTTTGAGCCGCCCCAAATCGAGCGCGCACAGCCCTTCAGACGACTCAAGGCAAATATCCTCCCACCGGGTTCGAATTTCCGCTGCCCACCACGACTCCTCTTCACGAGCAAGATCGGCGCACCGTGCAATGGTTTCCGCTACTTGCGGGTGAAAGGCTTCCCTCAGAAGAGGAAAAACCTTCAGGCGAAGAAAATTTCTCTGGCAAAAAGGGTCAAAATTCGTGGAGTCGTTCCTGAACTCGATTCCCTGATCCAGCAGATATTCCAGAATCGAGTCACGGGTAGCAAAAAGGAGCGGGCGGATAATACCGTCGGAAGTCGCCGGGGACATCGCCTGTATACCAGCCGGACCGGTCCCCCTTATAATTCGCAGAATAACCTCTTCGGCCTGATCGTTTGCGGTATGCCCCAGGGCGATTTTCCGGGCGTTGAGTTCGGCGGCGGTCTCCATGAAAAAAGAATGCCGACAGTCCCTGGCGGCCATTTCGACCGATATTTTCCGGCTTCGCGCCAGAGCGCGCGCATCCGCCGTCCCGCAGCGAAACTCAAGCCCGGCTGAACACGCCAGAGCACGGACGAACTCTCTGTCTGCATCGGATTCATCGCCTCGAAGCCGATGGTCGAAATGAACGACGGTTATCCGCTCAATTCCAAGGGGATCTCTCAGGTTGGCCAATATCGACAGGAGGGCGACTGAATCCGGACCGCCGGAGACCGCTGCCAGAACGTGATCCCCGTCCGAGATGAGGTAGTTTCTTCTTATATATCCGGCTGCCAGTTCCGGGAGGGATTTGAGATTTCTGCTCATGTCTCAAGATCAGCGGGGCGGGAGGCCGACCCACTGCAAGGGTCCTCGGTGGATTCGCTCTCCCTGGGCAGCTCGGGCAGGAGCTTGTTTGCGTGCTTGAATTTCCTGCCGTTCACCAGCAGCTTTCCCGAGCTGTTCAGGACCGTATTATCCTCAAGAATGACAAGCCCGAACCTTTCGGCTACCTGGGATTTGTACTGGTATTCCATCGCCGATTTGCGAAGTCTGTAGTTGAGAATGATCAGGATAAGGGCGAAAATGGAGGCGAGCAGCAAGATTACGCCCAGTGAAATCAACACAATTTTTACCGATCTTTCGCCTACGCTGCCGATGAGCGCTCCAATGGCGTCCAGTTTATAGAAAAACGCCACTGACAGGCCAAGCAGCAACAAGAGCGCGAGAAACGGGAGCTTCTGGACCAAGGCAACCATACGGCTCAACTGCTGGATTTTGCCGGCTCCAACGTTTTCACCGGCTTCGAATTCCCGCTCGACCGGCTCGGTTTGCTCCGGTTCTGCGAAATACCTGTTGAAACCGGCAACGATAGTCCCCATAAGGAAAGTGATCGCGACGGGGGCCAGGAAAGCGATGACAAAGTATAGCCGCCATGGAAAGACCGGATCAGCTTGCCCGCTATCACCTATCTGGTATAGCCAGCAGGTAAGGAGAATGGCCAGTTCGACCCAACCGAGAAAATAGAGATATTTCCGGAAGATGTTTTTGCGTTCCGCATCATCGAACAGAGCGGCTATTCCCCGCAGGCCTTTCGGTGACTTTTCGCTTGCAGCGTTCATTCTATGCCCGGTTGTTGCTCAGAAGTTATTGATATCCATTTCGAAACAGGATAACAAATGGCGGAAACCCGGTCAACCGCGTTCTGGGGTGGCTGGGAGCCGCAGCCGGGGTTGCCACGCAGTTGCCACTCAAACATATACGCACGAGGAGAAAGATGACAGAGAAACCGATTTTTGAGACAAATTTTCCGAGGCTGGATCGCGTTTCACGAGGGAAAGTAAGAGACATCTACGATCTTGGCGATTCCCTGCTCATCGTGGCTACAGACCGGATTTCAGCTTTTGACGTGGTTATGCCCGACCCGGTTCCGGATAAGGGCAAAATCCTGACTCAACTTTCGCAGTTCTGGCTGCAGTACCTTGGCGACATTATTGACAATCACCTGATAAGCACCGATCCCGGCCGGTTCCCGGAAGTCTGCCAGCCCTACTCTTCTCAACTGGAGGGGCGGACGATGTGGGTGAAAAAGGCCAAAGTGCTGCCGGTGGAGTGTATCGTCAGGGGTTATCTAGCGGGGTCGGGCTGGGAGGACTATCAAAGGAGCGGCCAGGTGTGCGGAATACCACTCCCACGTGGGCTTATCGAAGCGCAAAGGCTGCCCGAACCGCTCTTTACCCCTTCGACCAAGGCGCAACAAGGCGAACATGACGAAAATATTCCCCTTGAGCAGATGGCCGCTGCCGTCGGCCCGCAACTCGCCCACAAAGTGAGAGAGGCCGCGTTTGCACTTTACCTGAGGGCTTCTGAGTATGCCCTGGAACGTGGAATAATTCTTGCCGATACGAAGTTCGAGTTCGGGGTCACAGATGGAAAGCTGATGCTCGTCGATGAAGTCCTCACTCCGGACTCGAGCCGTTTCTGGCCCGCAGACCGCTACCGCCCCGGCAGCAGTCCCGAGAGCTTTGACAAGCAGTTTCTGCGCGACTATCTGAAATCGACCGGGTGGAAGAAGACAGACCCTGCACCCAAACTGCCCGAGGACGTCGTGCTCAATACGCGCGCCCGATACCTGGAGGCACTCAAACGGCTTTCGGGAAGGGATATCTGATCGGATATGGATTTGCGCTTTGTCCGCCTGGCTGAGATCAACCTGCGCGACGACGGCTTCGAGATTCGAAAATTCGCGGAGCCCGTGCGCCTGCGAGAATCGCTTGAGCGCTTTGGAATTCTCGACCCTCCCTGGCTCCGCAAAAAGGGCGGCCAGTACATTGTGGTTGACGGTTTCAAAAGGCTTCGCTGGGCTGAAAAAAATGGGGCGAAGGGAACAGTTTGCCGTATTTTCTCCGAAGATTTCGACGCCGGCGAGCTTTGGAGCCTAAGAATCGAAAAAAGGCTCTTCGAGCTGGAAACCAATATTGCCGAAAAAGCGCAAATAGTATCCACACTGCTGAGAGTGTTTAAACCGGACCAAATCCCACGATTGTTTCTTTCTGCGCTGAACGTGGCGAACCGCCCGGAACTCCTGCACAAGTGGGCGTCTCTTTGGGCCAAAGGGCCCGAAACGCTTGAAATACTTGCCTCGGGCGCCATAGCGGAAAGATCGGCGATCGAGGTCGCCGACTGGGACGAAAGGAGCAGAGCCGCCGTTTTCGCTGTCTTCAAGATCCTGAGGTGCAGCGCGAGCATCCAGGTTGAAATTGTCGAGCATA
This sequence comes from Syntrophobacteraceae bacterium, assembly GCA_052147195.1. Classification (GTDB taxonomy): domain Bacteria; phylum Desulfobacterota; class Syntrophobacteria; order Syntrophobacterales; family Syntrophobacteraceae; genus SbD1. The sequence continues at coordinate 40,849 of JBKQLC010000145.1, read as the reverse complement.
TAGACGAGATAGCAATTCGCGATGAAAAGGTGCGCGCCGAAATCATCGAAACCGCCGGGGCCCGGGAAATCCTGGAGTCAAAGGAGCTTAACCACCGCCAAAAAACGCAGGCGCTAAGAGAACTTCTCGCTGAACTGCGCTACCCGCGGCTTAGCTCGAGGCAGGAGCGCTTCCGGCGCGAGATCGAATCCCTTGGGCTTCCGCCCCGGGTAAAAATCATTCCCCCTCCGGCTTTCGAAGGCAACAATTGGAGAATCGAACTGAGCTTTACGGGACCAGAAGAGCTTCGAAAAGGTCTCGATTCAGCCGGCGCCATTGTCGAGTCAGACCGCCTGGAAACCCTTTTAAGGCCACGGTTGCGCCGGGACAAAGATGATCAAAACCGATGAAAATCCTCGCCCCCGAAAGAGTGATCGTCGAATCCACAGTTGCAAAGGGCGCCCTTGTGGCCGCGCTTGTAAGAAACCTGCCCGGCGCTTCTTTTCAAATCGTGGACAAAATTCCGGACACGGATTGCCGCGATCCAGGCCTTGTTGAAGTGGTCGAGTTTCGGGGGAAGTTTCTGAAATCCTGTCCTGGAACGCGCCACTATCATTGCTGCGGGTACCGAATCCTGCATTTCGGCATCCAGTGCTCGCTCGACTGCTCCTACTGTATCCTTCAGGCCTACCTGAACCAACCCAACCTCCGGCTGTTCGGCAACCTCGATGATATGTTGCGGGAACTTTCGGAGGACCTTGCGCAAGATCGGCGGCGCCTGCACAGGATCGGGACCGGAGAATTTACCGATTCACTTCTGCTGGACCCTTTTACAGAGCTGTCTCGATTGCTCGTCCCTTATTTCGCCAAAACTCCCAACGCGATCCTGGAACTGAAAACAAAAACCAATTTTGTTGAAAACCTGCGCGGACTGGATCATGGTGGCCGCACTATCGTGGCCTGGTCGCTCAATTCCGGGGAAATCCGAAAAAATGAAGAACCTTTCGCAGCCACTATCGCCGAGCGGATCGAGGCCGCCCGCTCCTGTAGCGATCAGGGTTATTTTCTTGCGTTCCATTTCGACCCGATCATCGACTATTCCCAGTGGAAATCAGGCTATGCGCGGACCCTGGATCGACTCTTCGCTGAAGTCGACCCGGCCCGAATCGTCTGGATCAGCCTGGGGGCTTTCAGATTCATGCCCGAACTGAAGGAGATTGTCCGCAGGCGCCATCCGTCGAGCCGGATTGCCTACGGTGAGTTCATTCGGGGGCTGGACGGCAAGATGCGCTACTTTCGGGATATAAGGGCCGAATTCTATTCGTTCATGGTTGATAAGATCCGGCAGGCTGATCCCGGCCTGTGCGCCTACCTGTGCATGGAAGATGACGGCATCTGGAAAGAATCCTTCGGCTTTTCTCCCGAGGAACGCGGGGGGCTGAGCCAAATGCTCGACAGTGCAGTGGAAAAGAAAATGAGCATCGGACCGTTTGAACACGGATAAATCCGCCCGTGCAAGGTATTGATCCGTCATTGCGCAGTTCACAATTCTGCAAGTGAAGCGGCAACCTAATTCATTGCCCAAACCAAGGTGTTTCTGATAGAAGAGAGTACGGCGTCATTTTCATAACAGGGTGTGGAAGCGTTGGCCGGTTACTGGTGAGGCCAGCAATGCTAAAGGCAAAGCCAACAGGAATGACTCGTGAAAAGGGTCTTATCCCGAAATCCATAAGAGCTTATGATGGAGTGGATCGTACCCTTACACGATGGATGCTACCCCTGTCCCCTGATGAGCGATTGCAGGTATTACAAAGTTCGGTTCAATCCATTATAAGGTTGGGCGATACCGAGCGGTTCACCTGATTTCTTGGCTCTTTTTCGGACGATTGCAGACCTTGTTTTGCTTACTTACTGCTGCCTGCTCCTGGAAGATGAGGAAATCAAATGTCATACGGACTAAGGCGATATGAGACAATCCACAGGCTCTGGTGGTTTGTCTTTTTCTTTCTGTGCCTGTTTTTAGCAAGGTATTCACAAAGCTTTACTAATCCCAATCTGCGTGGTCCGGAGCTCAAGGACCTGAGAAAGATCGATTTCTGGACCGGTCTTCAAGGGATCGGCATGACTTCGTCCGGTTCCGAAGACTCCAGGGCCAAACAGGGCCGGCCGAGCCAGGCCGCCAAGCCGCAGCCAGGCAAACCGGACGGTCCCGGCATGAAGAAGCAACCCTCCGAACCTCCAACCGTGCAAGACGATTTCCGGGACAATATCGAACTGGTAAGCGGAATGGCCCTTTTTCTCATCCAGGCGGGAATAATCTTTTTGGAGCTGCGCCTGCTCTGGCTCGTTATTCAGTATGCCGCAAGATACCTGCTGCAGTTAATCATGTCTGACAGCGAGGAGCCTGAACCGCTCAGCCTTGAAGCAGCCAGGACCAGACCGGGGTCGCTTGTCCCTGGACAAGTCCTCTTCGGCAAGATCAGGCGAGGTCCCATGAGTGTCGTCCTGCACCCGTTTATTCGGCTCCGCCTGATCCTTTCGAGCTTTCAGAGATATGTCTCATCAGAAGATTTGTTCGAAAAAGAGCGCCGGATAGTCGAGGCCGACTGGCAAATTCTAAACGGTTCATGGGGACCTTTCCGTTGTCTTTTGTGGATCCTGCCTTTACTGGGACTTGCCCAGACTGCCCTGCTCCTTATTGCCCAGTTCAATGCCGCTTCTCCCGCTCTTGCCCTCATTTCTCCAAAGGAAACCATCGAGGCTGCCAAGCCCTTGCTCGGCCTTTCTCCTCAAAAGGAAATCCTCGACAGCATCAAGCCCACTATGAACCTTCTGCTTCCCTTGATCCAGGCGACCGGCGTGGCCATCTTTTTCCAGTGGGCCTCGACCTTGCTGAGGTATTTCGAAGAGCTTTATCTTTCCAATCTGGATACGTTCATCTACGACCGGCTGCTCTCAAGGCTCCCGCTGCGAAGCAACGACACCGTTCTTATTTTGGAAACTCTTCAGAGGCAGTTCAGAGAGCTCCAGGCCTCACTCAAGAAGCTGGAGGAGAAGGTTTTTTCGCAAAGTGAAGTTGAGAAGCAAACATGAATCGTTCGGACCGGGGATCAAACATCAAGGTGGGGCCGCTGCTGAAAAACTTCCTTGGACAGCATCCCGCTTTTACGGCAAACCCGATCGGAGACTGGAAAGACCTGGTTGGTGAACAGGTAGCGCGCTACAGTGTCCCCAAGTCGTTGAAGAACAAGGTCCTGGTAATCCTCGCTCACGATTCTGTCTGGAAGCATCATCTCGAGCAGTTAAAGGAAATCCTGGCGGAGAAGATAAACGGCACACGCTCCGAGCGCATTGTGGAACAAATAGTCATCAGGGTCGCCGAAATGCCGGAGTCGGCGCCGGCATTGAACCCGGCTCACAAGAAACTGGAAAAAATCAAAGGCGGGCGGCACGCGGTGCGCAGAAAGCCCAAAACCCCCGCCAGGAAGCTTACCCCGGAAGAACAATCTCTGATAAAAAGCCTGCCCGATCCCGACCTGCGGGAAATCGGGGCAAAGCTGCTAAAGCGCATTCCGGCCGATGACGCCGAATCGGAGTAGTTAACGGAAAGCGGATCTAAGATTGTTTAGATGATTTTGCTCCTGCCCTGATAAGCAGTTCTTTTACTTCACTCTTCCGGGAGGCAAGCAGCAACGCGGTCTTGCCTTTGTTCGTCTTTGCATTGACGTCAGCCCCCTTGTCGAGCAGCGCCTGCACCACATCGCGGCGGCCCCATGAGGAGGCCGTCATCAAGGCGGTTGTGCCTTCCTTGTCCTTTGCATTGACGTCGGCTCCCTTGTCGAGCAGCGCCTGCACCACCCCGTAGTGGCTTTTCGATGAGGCCGCCATCAGCGCGGTTGTGCCGTTATTCGCCTTTGCATTGACGTCGGCCCCTTTATCCAGCAGTGCCTGCACGACCTCTATGTGGCCTTCCCTAGAGGCGAATACCAATGCGGTTACGCCGACGTTGGTCTTAACATTGACATCGGCGCCTTTATCGAGCAGCAACTCCACGACCTCTTTGTGACCCGTGAGGGCGGCAATTATCAGTGCGGGTACGCCGCCGTTGTTCTTTGCATTGACGTCGGCCCCTTTGTCCAGCAGTGCCTTCACAACCTCTTTGTGGCCTTCCTGGGAGGCAGCGATCAACGCGGTTGTGCCGTTGTTCGCCTTTGCATTGACGTCGGCCCCTTTATCCAGCAGTACCTGCACAACCTCTTTGCGGCCTTCCTGAGAGGCAGCTATCAACGTGATTGTGCCATTATTCGCCTTTGCATTGACGTCGGCCCTCTTGCGCCTTGCAAAAGATAACCCAAAAAAACCCAGTATAAACACTAGAATGATCAGATGGGGATTCTCTTGACTAAAATGTACAAATGGGGGTGACACTCGAATTTTCCACAGCAGCAATAGAGATATGATTATCCATATCACGAAACCACGAGGAGTAAATCTCCATCCGCGTGGCGCTAAATAAGAGGGTTCCGATACTGAACCTTTTTTTTCGACTTCCATCTAACGCATTCTCCTTGGCTTTATGGGAATATCCCGCCCAACGGCCGAAATACAGCAGAAATCTACTTGACCAGCCATTTCTTTGATAACATGGTGTGTTTATCCGGGAAGGGAAAAAGTGGACAATAGAGCGTATATTGCTTGCCACATTCCAATTATTCTCAAACTGCCGCTTTGGACAAGGGCATCAAAATCCCGGCGTGCCGAGCCGCTGGATTACTTGCGAAGCTTCGCGGCAAGATCCGGGTGTTTCTGGGTCTCAGCAACCATAGCCGGGGTGTTCTTCCACCGATCTTTAGCGTTGATGTCCGCGCCTTTTTCAATAAGAAGTTTAGCCAGGTCGGTCTGTCCATTGTAGGCGGCGCAGTGCAGCGGGGTTTGCTTGTTCCAGTCTTTGGCGTTAACATCTGCGGCGTTCTCGATAAGAAGTTTAGATATGTTTGTTCTTCCATAGCGGGCAGCCCCATGCAGCGGGGTTTGCTTGTTCGAGTCTTTGGCGTTAACATCTGCGGCGTTCTCAATAAGAAGTTTAGTTATGTTTGTCATTCCATAGCGGGCAGCCCCATGCAGCGGGGTGCTCTGGTGGCTGTCCCCGGCGTTAACGTTCGCACCCTTCTCTATAAGAAGCTTGGCTATACTGATATTTCCTTGAGAGGTAGCCGCGTGCAGCGGGGTCTGCCCGGCGTTGTCCCTGGCGTTGACGTCTGCGCCCTTCTCTATAAGAAGCTGAGCCATATCGGCAGTTCCCCGGGAGGTAGCCGCGTGCAGCGGGGTCTGCCCGGCATTGTCCCTGGCGTTGACGTCCGCGCCCTTCTCTATAAGAAGCTTGGCTATATCGGTAGTTCCATAGTTGGCCGCCGTATGCAGCGGGGTTTGCCCGACATCGTCCCTGGCGTTAACGTCCGCGCCCTTTTCTAAAAGAAGCTCGGCTACGCCGGAATTTCCTCCCAGGACTGCAGCATGTAAGGGACGCCTCTGGGACTTATTCCTGGCGTTAACGTCCGCGCCCTTCTCAATAAGAAGTTCTGCTATTTCGGCAGTTCGAGCCACGTGCAGCGGGGTATCCTGGAAGTCGCTCCTGGCGTCAGCGTCCGTGCCTTGTTCCAACAGTTGCCCAACTTTGACGATGTCTCCTTTTTCCGCCGCATCATGTAGTTCTCCGGCTTGCACCTGTATTGTGGACATCATCGCAAACAACGCCGCTGACGCTACAAGACTTATCATTTTCATGATTAACTCCGCTATGACGATACTATTACTTTCCTCCCGGCTTTCCGCTCGCACCCCTGAAACGCTTTCACCCACACGCCCTCAAAAAAACGCCCGTGCCCGCTTGCCGCGAAGACTGAGATCATGCACCATCCTATCAAATTACACCCTACACGTCCAGTGTCGCACTGCAAGCCCTTTCGGGATCAATTCATTACCACCCTTTTGGGGGACATGGAGTGTCGGAATGAAGCTGACCCTATTCCCTCACGCGAAGACCCGAAGACGCGAAGACTCGAAGAACAAGAAGAATTTACATATCGGAGGGCCGATTTTATCTCGAAGATCACGTGAATGTACAAGATACTTTAGTGCGCCGGCTCAGTTGGGGGACTGCGATGTTTGCTGATTTTACGGTATGCCCCTTTACTGATGACAAGCCGGGCGAAATGAGGATGATATGTGTTGAATCTGCTTATAACATTTCAATCAAGAAATGGAAATAGCTTCGTAGAACAACAATTGGAGAAAAAGTGTATATTGTCCAATTATGAACCATCGATCATTTTCAATGCGCTTCCATACATACGAGAGACGGGTTTCCTTTTGTCCGGCACGTGTCATTCCGGTAGTTAGAAATCTGCAATTTCCCCGTCATCAAAAGGGATCACCTGCGCCGATCTCGTCTCTGCCTTCCCGGATCGGTTCAATGCCTTTCCGTTACCTTTAGTAGAGTGGCCGTTCCCATTGTTCTGACGTCCCGCAAAAATTCTCGGTGGATTCCCGGTAGTTTTATTTTCCAATGTTTTGTGGTCTGCCGATGCAGTGCCTCTCGCAGCGCTATTACCTTTTGAGCCATCGACCAGCGCTATTAGCGCGCCCACAAATTCAGTCATTTGATAGGCTTGTGCATTCATTTCCTCGGATGCCGAGGCGGCTTCCTCGGCATTGGCGGCATTTCTCTGAACCACCTTGTCCATCTCGCTCACTGCCTTGTTTATCTGCTCTATACCCTGAGCCTGCTCAAGAGAGGCTGCAGAGATTTCACCCACGAGTCCGCCGGATTTTCCTACGCTGAGCGCCACCTCTCGAAATTCGGCGCCCGTTTTTTCCACCAGCTCCGAACCCTCTTTCACTTTCTTTACGGTGCCTTCGATAAGGTTGGCTGTATTCTTTGCCGCTTCAGCAGCCCTCATCGCCAGATTTCTTACCTCATCCGCAACTACGGCAAAACCTGCTCCCGCTTCTCCAGCACGCGCCGCCTCAACCGCCGCGTTTAATGCAAGCAGATTCGTTTGAAATGCAATCTCATCGATTGTTTTGATGATCTTTGAGGTCTCCTCGCTTGCCCGCGATATTTCACCCATCGAGGTTGTGAGCTTATCCATAATCTCACTGGCCCGCGAGACGGTTTGCGTGGTGCCCGCCATTAACTGGTTTGCCTGGCTCGCGTTATCGGCATTCTGCCCCGTCATGGAAGCCATCTCCTCGAGCGACGAAGACGTTTCCTCTATGGATGCCGCCTGTTCCGAAGCCCCTTCCGCGAGTTCCTGACTGGCCGATGAAACCTGGCCGGACGCTGCGGCTACCTGGTCGGCGCCCTCGCCAAGACCGGCAATCGCCTCCTTCAGTGGACGGGTAATACTGCGAATTACAAAAAAACAGATTATCGCACCTACCGCAATGGACAGGGGTATCAGCACCATCGTCATAAATATCGTTTGGCCGGCCAGGTTCAGCATGTCATTTTCCGTTCCAGCCATTCTCTCGGCGCTCTCTGAAGAAAACTCCCGGGCGGCATTTTCCATTCCGTGAATGGCGTCCTTATACTGACCGATCGCTTCATTGCCCTGTTGCGGGGTCTCTATCTTCCCCTCATGAACCAGGCCGAACACCTTGTTAAAACCGGTCTCATAGGCTGCGAACTGGGTCCTCATGGTCTTTAGGTTGTTTCTGTCTTTTTCCTGGGTGGCAACTTTTTCGATATCGTCAAGTCCGGCCAAAAGGTGGTCCCTCTCTTTTTGCCAGTCCCCCAGGTACTTCATTACTGTTTCTCTGGATTTGATGTTGAGAAAGATATCCTTCTCACCCCGCCTCAGCCCCAATACATTGGCCCTGGCTTTGGCGGCGTCCATGGCAAGCGTCGCGTCGGTTCGCAGTATTTTTACCTCTTCAGAAATCCTTTGGGCATTCCAACACACTGCCCCCCCGATCCCGGCCAACAGAATAAATATAACGCCAAAACCCATAACCAGGCGCCTTCCGATCGTCCAGCTTGTAGCCTTCACCGATTTCTCCTTTTGGAATTATGCAATCAAACGCGGACGTAAATTACTTAAAATGCGTTTCCTGCGCCCGGCCTGTCGGCTCCCCTTGCCGGAATCAGATCAGGCTGCTTTTAGTATGAGTATTTCGGCATTACTGAGTACCGGGTCGAATATCGGAACAGGCTCTTTACTCCCCCACCCATTTTGGCCATTCTGAGCGCATTACGGGTCATTTCTAACGTCGTCTAAACAGCATTTTTCTGAGATTTACGACATTCAAGATGATAGATCGTCCGATTTGTTATGAAACTTTATTCTTTAATATTCGGTGCCGGTAGAAATGATTTCGCCCTTAAAGACATAGCCGGCAAGGAGGGGTTCAGCGAGTGTCCTGGACGAAGCCCCGCCCGGGATCTTCGATCTGCGCCAGTGGGCTTACTGGAACCTGAAATGCCGACGCCGGCCCGCGTCGCCGTTACCGACCCGCGCCGGACTCCAACCGACAGGCCCAACCGCCTGAATTGTAAGAAATGGTGGTTAACAAAGCTACGCTCATTCATAAAGGAGATCGCCGCTTGATCCAATAGCGGCTTTCCCGACCTATTTTGATTCTATGATGCTGGTCTCGCAGGGATGATATCGGTAAAGTAGCCTTTGAGGCGGCATTAATAGGGGATTTGCCAAAATCGAACCGCTAAAGGGGAAGCGCAAAATAAGATTGAACGCGCTAATGTTGGGAGATTAGTAAGCCTTAGCTCGCCTGTGGAAGATCATGCAGTTCTTCGATTCTCATTTTGATGCTGTCAATTCTTTTTTCCTGGAACAGGCAATTCAATCCACCAAGCTGATTATCGCAGAAATGATAAGAACCGGTTATCAAATTTCTTCGTATAGTGCCAATAACCGATGAACCGTTTTTGACCACGATTTTCGAAAACGGCGATTCCGGATCACGTTCATAAATCATTTCAATGTCCTTTCGATTAAGTATAAAGAGAGCAAACCGATGTATCCACTCCAAAGAAAACAGGGATCACTCTTCTGAAGGGCAATATAGGTGGGCATTCAAAGTTTACAAGGGTTATTTATGGGGGTATGAACAGGGTAAAACCCATACCTAATATTAGATAAAGATTAATATAATAAGGGATATAATACAATCAGCAGTTGCATTCACCGCGAAGAATACGAAGAACCTGGAGTTTGAGTATAGGCCTCGTGGAGCGTCGATATATTCTCAACTTCGAAGGTGGGATTCTGGCACGAAGAGGGAGTGCGGCGGGGTGAAGGCCACGAAGAAAAGCCTTTTAAAGAGGGATTCTCTTCGCATTCTTCGAGTTGTTCGTGATGATTCGTGAAATCCATGGTTTCCCCCATTTTCTTTTAAAGATGTACACCACGGATGGGGATCGCAGCGCGGTGGATGGCCACGGATAAAAATGATTCACATGGACGCTTCCACTCAACTTTAAGCGTTACCGCTTTACCCAGACTTCAAGTTCTTCGCGGTGAATAAAACCATTTTGACCGACTATGGCAAAATGATTAACTGATAGTGAATGACAGGTGGACACAAGCGAAAATTCTACAGAGCCTATACGGCTTATAGAATGGTTTCATCAAGAAAGTGCTAAGTGCTGTATTTATGGATAGAATCAAAACATGAATTCTGATTTTGTCAAAGGAGAGTGCAGGATGAGCATAGAATACACGTCGTCATCCCCAGAGACCGGCGTCGTGAGCCTGGCCAGTCCCTGTGCCGTCGGCGACACGACGGAGCGGGTCGTACGCGTGATCGAGCGAGCCGGCATGATGATCTTTGCGCGCATTGATCAGCAGGGTGCAGCACAGGCGGTAGGGTTGACGATGCGACCCATGATGCTCGTGCTGTTCGGCAACCCCAAGGGAGGCACGCCGTTGATGCAAGCGTATCCGACGTTGGCAATCGACCTCCCGCTCAAGGCACTGGTGTGGGAAGACGCTGATGGACGGGTGTGGGTTACAACGAACAGCCCAGAGTATCTGCAGAGGCGACACGGCCTTGCGGAGACGCCCTTTGCCGGGGCGCCTGGGCTCCTGGCGCAGGCGCTGGAGTCGAGCAAGACGGGGGCGTCAGATGCAAGTTGTGCCGTTTAGAGGATGCGTTCTCATATCCTCTTGGTGAAAACTGCTAAGGATTGATTTTCTGGATTATTGTCTCGAAAAGACTTGATGGGTTACGCTTCGCTGCACCCATCCTACAGGTCTTTTCATGGTTTCTGGCTGTCCCAGAGGGACATGAGGAACTGCTTCGAAAAGGCCGCACACAAGGGGCCAGACTTGGGCTAGACTCAATACTATTGATTTAAGAACAAACCGAATCAGATGTGGGGCGGGTTGAAAAACCCACCCCACAAAACATTGGACCACCTTTATTCAACAGCATCGACCGTTGTCCCCCTCAGCTTTCCGGTGGCACTCGCCACCGTTAACGTTGATTACTTCTTCGGGGTTGGCTTACTCGCGGCCGGCTTGCTGGTGCTTTTACTTACCGCCGGTGCAGGCACACTATGAGGTTGTGTATATTTTTTCGCTACCGCCGGCTTAAACTCTGAAGTGTTATGCCCAACCATGCTCGGCTTTGTCCCGGAACTACCCTGCACGGGTTGGGCAACGTTCTTACCTCGGCCATCCATTGCAGCCCCGGCAGGGTTTCCCTGCACGTTGCGCATGTCCTGGCCGACCTTGCTGTTGTTTATCTTGGTGTTACCGGTTTGAGCCGATGAAGTTGCATAAAACCCGAAAACCCACAGCATAAGCGCCAAAGAAATTGTAACTAACTTGAAGCATCTCATCTTTCCAGCCTCCCTGGCATCTGAAAGTTGTTAAACAGTCCGGACTGCGTTCTTACCCCTTGCAGACAATCTTCGATCAAAAAGGTTCCCGCTTTTTTTGGGAAGACGGAAATAATCGTGGAACCCGTTTTCGTTCATTCGCCATCTTGCACGGCGATCAGAGCCTGTCAGGCCTGAAGACTCGGTGTGTGATCCGTGGCAGCCCCTTTAGAACAGGAGCGGGTGCTCTCCGGCATGAGACCGGACTTCTTCTGACGGTGAACGTTAATACCATCGGTAGCTCACCCGGGATGCTTTAAGATATTTCTGCTATCAGCAGACTTACCATCACGAAGAGCCATTTCGATCAAAACATGCCGTGAATAGATGGCCGTGAAGCGCAGGGAAAATTTTTGACACGAAGAGGGAGCGTAGCGGGGCCGCAGCCGCTGGACGTCGAGATCCTCGCTCTGGCGACCCCCGGCCGGCAATTGAGGGACTGACTGAAACCTTATTCTTCAACTCTTTAATTCCTCAATTCCTCAATTCCCCAATTCTTAAATTCGTCCCGTTTGCCACCGCCTCATGACGTGGCAGGTCTTCTCCGGTACAGGAACAGGAGGCTCAAAAGACCGATGACAAAGGCTCCCAGAGGCCATGTCACCGGATGAAGTTTCATTGCACCCTGGACGGTGCCGATAAGTCCGAAGGCAAAAAAGATAAGGGCGGCCCCTATCTTGATCAGGCGCTCGGGAAGCCGTGATCCAAGAACTTTTCCCACCAGGATGGCGATCCCGTCGGAAGCGACCATGCCCAGCGTCGATCCTATCCAGACCGGGAGAAATGAACAGGTGCTACCCAGACAGACGGTGGCGAGCATCGTCTTGTCGCCAATTTCGGCGCAGAAAAACATGAAAAATACGATGAAAAAGGGAGACTTCAGTTTGCCGATACTGCATGTGCCGTCATCGAGTGAATCGCCGCGCAATGTCCATAGACCGAAGCCGATGAAGGCGAGTCCCGAAATAAACCGAATCCAGTCGGCGGGCAGCAGTCCGCCGGCCAGGTTGCCCAAAGCGGTCGAAAAGACGTGAATCACCAGAGTAGCAGCGAAAATTCCAGCCAGAACTACGCGTGCGCAGTAGCGTGTCGCAAGCATAAGGGTGACTAACTGAGTTTTGTCCCCCATCTCGGCAATGAAGATCATGAAAAAAGCGAGCCAAAAATCGTGAATCAGGACACATCCTCCAATCCAGGGCAGAAAGAGTAAACAGCCAAAAAAAAGACCTATACATCCCAAAACAGGATGTAAAGGTCTCGCTAAGCCTTATTCGCCTGTAGAGCCAGACCGGTCAGGTCAGCGTGTTGACTCTACACTTTGTAGCTACTCCCCCTTACACGTTTAAGTATAGCACAAACCGGACGCTCGGTTCAAACTCTTTTGACCGCAATATTCCAAAAACCCAATTCCTGTTTCCACAATTCGCGACTCGCGAATAAAGAATTTGCATCCTGCCGAGTTCCAATCCTCAATTTTCTCATGGATACAGGAACACATATCGGCTGCCAGCGGCGATTGGCGGGCAAGGCTGGAACTGCATCCTTCTCCTTGCCGAAATGCAGAACTGTACCGTTACTCTGCCCGTTCAACTGAGAATCCATTGCAACGCTTCGGGATGCCCCATGAAACCTTCCACTGAACGACAAATGGGCTTGAAAACGTGGGCTGGTGCGCTTTGATTGGCAGAAGATCGAAATCGTCCATTTTCCCTGCTGGAAGAACTGGTGGAGTAAACGTTCAGGGAATGCATCTTCCTAATGATGGCCCTTCTGGCAGATTTGAATAAGAAGGCCCGGCAAGTTACGCATAAATGGGGGTCCCGTGGTTACCCGAATATTGGATTTCCCCCAAATAAGCGAGAGAAACCTCAATTCAGCTGCTCTATGAACCGAAAAAGACCTTCTGGAGCGTCTTCGCGGCCACGCCCGTCAGGTCGAGATACATTGTGAGCCCTCCCATGAAAAAGGGCCAACCCGCTCCCGTGATCATTGCGAGATCGATCTCCTTCGGCCCTGCGACGATCTTTTCCTTCAAAATGAAGTCCGTTCCCCGAGCCAGGTTGCTAAGGGCAATCTCACGAATTTCCTCAGCGTGGAAGGTCTTGTTTTGCTCCTTTACCCAGAGCCGTTCCACCGCTTCATCGACCACCCTGCTCCGGCCGCCTTGAGCATAGATTCGCGGTTGCCCGGCTTCGATGAGCCGCCTGAAATTCGGACTCAACGGAAACCGCTCGGCCCCGAAAGCACGACACAATGTCTCGTTTACGTGAAAGGCGACCGGCAAGCCTACCATGTCGAGCAATTCGAACGGCGCCATAGGCAGTCCCAATTCAAGCAGGGCGTCATCCACCTGTTGGAAGCCTGCGCCCTGCTCGACCATGGCGATGCAGTCGCAAAGGTTTCGCAAGAGAACGCGATTGACCAAAAACCCCGGGGAATCCTTCACCAAAAGGCCTATCTTCGACAGCTTTTTCGCCAGATCGAAGGTTGTGGACAGGGCGAGGTCGCCCGTTTTCCCGGCCTTTATGATTTCAACCAGGGGCATGACCGCAACAGGATTGAAAAAGTGAAATCCAACGAAGCGCTCCGGATTTTTCAGGTCCGAGGCCATATCGGTCACGCTCAGCGATGAAGTATTGGTGGCAAGAACCGCGTCTGCCGATATTACAGACTCCGCTTCGGCAAAGACCTTTTTCTTGACCGCCATCTCTTCGAAGACGGCCTCGATCAGGAAATCGCAGCCGGCCATATCTCCCATATCAAGCGTTCCTTGAACCAGTCCGCCCAGATAGCCAGCACGGGCGGGCGTGATCCTGCCCTTCTGCGCGCTTTGTTCAAATTGCTGGCGAACGTAATCGACTCCCTTGTCCACGAACTCCTGGCGCACGTCCTTCATTAAGACCGGCAAGCCGAGACGGCGGATAAAAAGATGTGCGAGCTGTGAAGCCATAAGGCCGGCGCCGATTACGCCCACCTTGCCGATTGGCCGGGGCTTCGCCTCAGGCACACCTATGGGCTTTTTTGCGTACCGGTTTACGAGGTCAAAAGAGTAGATCGAAGCCTTGCATTGGCGGGTCTTGATGAGATCCCCGAGCGCCCTGTTTTCTTCTTCGAAACCGCGTTCGACGTCCCAGGAGCAGGCGCCCTGGATCAGCTCCAAAGCGCGGTACGGCGCCGGAGCGGCCCCGTGCACCTTCCCGTCCACAAAAGCCCGCACCTTGCCTATGAGTTCGCAGATCTGTCCGGTCGAAACAGGCGCCCGTTCCACCTCCGTCTCTCCCGCCACGATGCTCAAAAGAAAGCTCAGGGATTCGTCCAGGAACTCGGCGCCGTCAAACAGCCGGTCGGCAAGCCCCAGTTCGAAAGCTTCGGGACCGCTCAACATACGGTTCTGGCTCAAGGCGTTTAATATTATGAGTTGGACGGCCCTTTCCGGCCCGAGCAGCTTTGTGGAGAGCGTGCAGCCTCCCCAACCCGGCACGAGCCCCAGAAAGCACTCGGGAAACCCGATGGCGGCCACGCTCCGGGCAACCGTGCGGTACTTGCAGTAGAGCGAAATCTCAAGGCCTCCACCGACCGCCACCCCATTTATGGCAGCAAGAGTCGGAAACTCCAGCTCCATGATCCGCTTCATTGCCGTGTGACCCGCATTGCCTATGGCATGTCCCTGATCGAAGGTAGTGATGAAGGGCACAGCGCCAAGATCGGCGCCGGCCGCAAAAATGTAGGGTTTCCCGGTCAACATCAGGCCCTTTACCCCATCTTCGGCCGCTACACGGTCCAGCGCCTCATTAAGAGATGCCATAGAGGCTTCGCTGAACGTATTCGGCTTCTTGTGGTCATGACCGTTGTCCATCGTCAGGATGGCGATCTTTCCCACCAGGGAATCGTAGAATCGCGTATAGAAAATGGTGATCGGTTCGGCCATGGCAGTTCCCTTTATCTTAAAATAGGTGGTGGGTGATGAGCAGCCAGTCGCCAATGCGCTCACACCTGATTTCATTCCTGTTTAAACGCAACTTCCGTTAGCCGCCTGACCCATTTGTTTGTAAATTTTCCCAGATGGCAGTCGCCCCCTGCCCGAGACCGACGCAAAGGCTCGTAATCCCGTAGCGGACATCCGGACGTTCGGAGAATGTGCTCAGAAGATGCATGACCAGACGGGGGCCGGAGCCTGCAAGAGGATGGCCGAAAGCTATCGCTCCTCCCAGCGGATTAAGCCGTTCGTCATCGGGAAACTTCAACCCGAATTCCTTCATAAAGACGATACACTGGACGGCGAAAGCTTCGTTGAGCTCTATTGTCCCGATGTCATCCATGGTGAGTCCGGACCTCGCCAGGGCCTTCCTGGTAGAGGGGACGGGCCCGTAGCCCATGATTTCAGGCTTCACGCCCGAATAGGCGTAACCCTTGAGGCGCATGCGGGGGACCGCCCCGATTTCGGCGGCCTTATCGGCACTCATGAGAAGCACTCCCGCCGCACCGTCATTGAGACCCGATGCATTGCCCGGCGTCACTTTCCCCTGTGCCCGAAAAGGCGTCTTGAGGTCCCTGAGCCCTTCCATGGTCGTGTCCGGGCGCGGCTGCTGGTCCCGGTCGGCGACTATCCAGCCTTCCCTGGTATAGACGGTCATAGGAACTATCATCTTCTGAATCTTGCGTTCCACATAAGCTGCGGCGGCTTTCTTCTGCGAAAGCAGGGCGTACTCGTCCGCCATCTCCCTGGTGATATCGGGGTACATGTCGTGCAGGTTTTCCGCGGTCTTCCCCATCACCAGAGCGTCTTCCGATACGATCCGTTCGGTGAGAAACCGGGGATTGGGGTCAGCGGTCGCTCCTATGGGATGGTGTCCCATGTGCTCGACGCCCCCCGCAATGACGACGTCGCATGCTCCGAGGGCGATTTCGGAAGCGGCGGCCGTAATGGCGGTCAGTCCCCCTGCACACATCCTATCCACCGAAAATCCGGCGCAGCTTTCCGGCAAACCGGAAAGGATTGCGCTCGTGCGTCCAAGGGTCAACCCCTGGTCACCTTCCTGGGTGGTTGCGCCCCAGACATTCTCTTCGACCATCTCGGGCCTTACCTTTGGATTACGGCGCAGCAGTTCCCGAATCACCTTCACCACCATGTCGTCGGCCCGCGTGAGCCAGAAATAGCCTTTCTCTCCAGCGCGTCCGAAGGCGGTCCTGACCCCATCCACCACCACAACGTCTCTGGCTTTCATCAGCCCTTTCTCCTTTTCTATCTCATTAACGCCGTCCCACCCGCACCGGGCGCGAAGACCTCGGAAACACGGATTAAAATGTCCACAACCTGGGACTCATGTGCATTCAAATTTCCACTTTAGCTCAGCGCGAATCCCTCTTCCGGTATCTCGAGTGGAAATTTGTCATTGTTCATTATTCCCCGGGCCTTTCCGGGAGCCTGGGTAAGGACCTGGTTTGCGAAAAAGCTTGCCGAGGCGATTTTCCCGAAATAGAAGGCGGCACTGCTATTTTCGCACAGGAGCTTCTTCCGGGAGGCTTCATCCTTTGCCCCGTGGTTCTCGTAGATTTCCTGCAGCCTGCGGTCGGCCAGATGTGCCTGCCAAAGAAGCAGAAATCCCATTACCACCTCACCAAAAAGATCCAGGTAAGGTTTGGCGTAGAGGATCGGTACGTTAAACTCGTCAGTGATGCTCTTCAGTCCGAAAAATCTCGTGAGCTGACTCAGGCTTTCCTGCGCTTCGTCGTAAATCCCGACAAGATCGCGCAGGCGGTAGTTCTCCCTGACCTTGGACAGGATTTCGCCGGCAGCCTTTGATGCGTTTTTGAGCAACTCTCCCCGCTTGAGGGTCAGTTTTCGCCCCACGAGATCGAGCGCCTGTATCCCGTTTGTTCCCTCGTAGAGCGATGCGATCTTGCAGTCGCGCATAAACTGTTCGACAGGGTAGTCACGGCTGTATCCGTAACCGCCGTAGACCTGGATGGCCGTCTCGCACACCCTGAATCCCAAATCGCTCCCCAGCGATTTGCAAATTGGGATCATCAGGTCCACGTACCCCTGGAAAAGCTCCTTCTCCTCCTCCCCTGCGGCGGCACGCACCCGGTCGACGCAGTAGGCGGTAAGGTATAGAAGCGCCCGCAGCCCCTCA
Organism: Syntrophobacteraceae bacterium; assembly: GCA_052147195.1. Taxonomy (GTDB): domain Bacteria; phylum Desulfobacterota; class Syntrophobacteria; order Syntrophobacterales; family Syntrophobacteraceae; genus SbD1. Next base: position 23,833 of record JBKQLC010000145.1, on the reverse strand, counting down.
GTGCTGCTCTTCATAAACATCAGCATGCGTCTTACATCCGGGTGCTCGATGATGCGCACTCGGGACGCATCAGGGTCCTTCATTTTTTCGATCGGGACGCCCTGGACTCGTTCCTTGGCGTACTGCAACGCGTGCAGGTAGGCGCTGCTGGCGTGAGCCAGCCCCTGCATTCCGGTGTACAGCCGGGCTTCGTTCATCATCTCGAACATGATTTGCATGCCTTTGTTCTCTTCGCCCATCAGGTAACCTGTGCATCCCCCGTTCTCACCGAAGTTGAGCACGCAGGTGGGCGATCCGTGAATGCCCATCTTCTGCTCGATCCCAGCGCAGGCCACGTCGTTATCGACCGGTTCTCCGCTCTCGTTTAAGCGCAGCCTGGGCACGAGAAAAATGGAGATCCCCCTGGTGCCTTTGGGTGCTCCATCGATACGGGCGAGCACCATATGAATTATGTTTTCGGTGAGATCGTGCATCCCGGAGGAGATGAACATCTTCTGACCGCTGATTTTGAAAGTTCCGTCCGGCTGCCGTTCCGCTCTGGTCCTGAGGCTTCCAACATCGCTCCCGGCCCCGGCTTCCGTAAGGCACATGGTCCCAGTCAAATCGCCTGAGAAGAGATTGCGCATGTAAAGCCCCTGAAGCTCCGGGGTCCCGAACTTTTGGAGAAGATGCGCAGCCCCGTGGGTCAGCCCGGCGTACATGAGGAGCGACCAGTTGGCCGCGCCAAGCATTTCGATGCAGGCGTGGGCCAATACAACCGGCAAGCCCTGCCCGCCCACCTCGGGCGAGTCGGACATCGCCAGCCACCCCCCTTCCCTGTAGAGCCGGTAGGGTTCGTGGAATGAGTCCGGGACCCTGACATTCCCGTTCTCGAAACGGCAGCCTTGCACGTCGCCTTTCTTATTTGAGGGATAGAAAGCCCGCTCGGCCAGCTTTGCAGCCTCATCCAGGATCATATCGAATGTTTCCCGTGAAAAATCGGCGTAAATGGGGGACTTACAAAGCTCCTCCATTCGCAACTGTTCATAGAGGACAAACCTCATGTCCCTTTCATCTACGAGCAGTTTCATCCCTATCTCCTTCCCGTCGGGCGCCCTGACATAATAATTTGCTCAGTTCGTTCCTTAGCCGTGCCGTCAAGCGCCGAAGCCTTCACAGTCTGACCGATGCCGTTTGTAAACAGGTCCGTCAACGGCCCCGTAAGGGAGGCCAGGTTATATTTCATGCCGGACATCACCCACGTAGAAACCACCTCGTCCAGGGTCCCGAAAATAAGATGGGTAACCAGCCTTACCGGAAGCTCATTTCGAAACGATCCGTCGCGGCGGCCGAACTCGACGATTTCCCTGATCAAATCCAAATACCGCTGCAGTTCGCCTTTCACATTTTCACGCATGAAACGACTGCTCTGACGCAGCTCGACCTGGAAGCAGGCAGCAAGGTCGGGCTGCGTCTGGAACCCCACGAGATGCAAGCGTACGAGACATTCGAGGCGCGATCTGCCGTCTTCCTTTCCCATGACGGCTGCATGAAACTTCAAATTGATATCATGCATCTTCACCTCGAAAATCGAAATGAGAAGGTCTTCCTTATTCTTGAAGTACAGGTATACCGTTCCGGGCGCGACTCCCGCTTCACTGGCTATTTGGGAGACTTTGGCCTTAAAGAATCCCTCATGGGCAAATACCTTGACGGCCGAGTCAAGAATCCGGAGGCGTTTGTCGTCAGTTTTGAAGCGCATGGCAAATCCCCTGAAAATGGTTCGAAAAGTTACCTCGGGCCGATCAAATTTTAATGGAAGGCGAAACGAATCTTTGAGCTACGGATGAGAAAGAGAGCGGCCACAAGAGCGCGGGACAGTAACAGGCTATTAAGAGTTGCGCCGAGGCGGTTGGGGCGGCGTCCCAATTCTATAATGAATGAACCGTCATTCATTATAGATCCCAGCATATGCCATCTCTATTGTCCAGTTGTCAAGAAAATTTTGAGAAGGTTTTGAGCGGGGCCGGCCTGCTTAAGCGCCAAGACGTTGCCGGAAGAACCATTTGGGTCCATCCGGCAAACGATACCTCCGATATTTTGAACCACACCTCGTGAAACAAATCCGGGGGCTGCCCTGATCCACCGAAAAACACCTTTTTCATTCCCTGTCTCTCACGAATGATGAAAATGCGCTCGATTGGCGCTATCATGTTTCACCACGAAGAGCCTGGAGTTTGAGTATACGCCACGCGGAGCGTCGATATATTCTCAACGGCGCAGGAGAGGATTTTGACACACAAAGTGCGGTAAACGGTTACGAAGAAAGGGAAATACACCATGCATTTTGTCGTTATCGGCACAGGCGGGATTGGCGGCTATTATGGCGCGCGACTACAAGCCCACGGCCAGCTAGTTACCTTTATTGCCAGAGGAACTCACCTGCAAGCGATGCAAACCGGCGGGTTGCGCGTTAACCATCCCGAATGGCGGTTTGACGCCCCGGTAAAGGCTTGCTCGCTGGAGCAATTTTTCCAAAGCTCCTTAACGCCCGAAGTGGACTTGATTATTCTCTGTGTCAAAGCTATTGACACCGAGGCTATCGCCCCCCGGCTTGCAGACTGGCTCGGGGAGTCTTCCACGCCGGTGCTGTCGTTACAAAACGGAGTGGACAACGAAGCCGTGCTGACCAGGCACCTAGGCACGGAGCGGGTTCTGGGAGGGCTGGCCGTGCGCATCGGCTCGCACCTGACCGCGCCGGGCATCATCGACGCCGTTGGACCGGCGCAGGTGGTCTTGGGCCAGTGGCCGACGGCTGCGGCGGCCTCTAACTCGGATGAACTGCTTAAGCGGCTGGATGCCGTTTTCAACCAGGCCGGCATTCCCACCCGAGTGACCGCCAACATTCAACTTGAACTGTGGCGCAAGCTGGTCGTCAATAACGGCGTGAACCCTTTATCCGCCCTCACCCGCCTGGATACCGGGACGCTCATGAGCGACCCCGGCCTCTCGCAGGTTGTCTACGGACTGATGAGCGAAGCAGCGGCAGCCGCATCTGCCGATGGGGTGCCTCTGACCGAAACCGACTGCAAGGAAATGTTTGAGTTGATCCGCAGTTTTGACCCTATCAAAACCTCGATGCTGGTCGATTTTGAGCACCACCGCCCGTTGGAGTTGGAACAGATCTGCGGGGCGGTGCTCTCCCGGTCGCGGCAGTTGGAGCGCGAGGCGCCCTACACGTTTACAATCTACCAACTGCTGCGGTTGGCCGCCTCCCGCGAGACAGGGCCTCAACCGCCGGCCCTCCCGCGCTTCGCGCCCCGATAAGGCTTCGATTTGTCCAAAAGTTCCCGGACAGCCTCTGTCATATCCAGACCCCTTCTTTTCCTGCATTCAGAATAAGAGGGGTCTTCCTGGAATGGAACGCGTCACAATCCATGAGAACGATCGACAAAACGGTATCGTATTTCAGTGAAAGGTCGCAAATTGCCTGGAAGATGCACTCGCGCTCGGCAAGTGGATCGGAAAGAGGGCTCAGCAAAACCAACAAATCGATATCCGATCCGTCTGTAAAATCCCCACGCGCATATGAACCGAAAAGAACGATCCCCTTCAGGCGAGGGGCGTATTGGGCGCTCAGCAAAGCTTTTGCTTCAGCCAGTACCTTATCAACTTTTCCGGGCCGTTTCCTTGCCATTGGTCTGCCTCACCCTCGGGAAAACTTCGCCAACCCAGTGGACTAACGATACTATAACAGGCAATTCTGCAAAAAATCCATCTGAAATGAAGCAGGGTCAAACTGGCTGTCCGGTGATCCAGTTATTTGAAGCGGCTTATTGCAAAGAGGAGAAAGAAATGAATCTTTTTGATCGCGACGACTATACTCGAACCAGTCACCCTTGCCTAAGTTATTGATTTTATCATTGCCCGATTTATCCGTGACCCCCAATCGACCGCAAGATTGCATCGGGTGCTTCTGGCACCTGATTCAGGCTTTCAGTAGACTACAGTCCAATAATATACCCAAGTCCATTTCACTGGGACGTATACCCATATCCTGCTTCCAACGCAGCACGGGGCGGATTCGCAAGGTATTGATACGGTTGAAAGTTAACGTTGACAGGGTTTTTGTGGTATAGAACCGCATGCTCTGGCTTATTTTGACATCTTGCGCAGCGTTGGCCGTATCGACCAGAGATGCTTTAATAAAGAAGTGCTTCTCTGATTTGAACCCCTATGAAATGGTGTTGTGTCCCCTACTCCTGGGTTTACCGCTATTCATCGCGGGATGGCTCCTGACCGAAATCCCGCACCTGGACACTGTTTTCTGGGTGAGCTGCGCCGCCGCGCTACCGCTGGAGGCGCTTGCCCTTGTGCTTTACATGGAAGCTATCAAGGTCTCACCCCTGTCACTGACGATCCCTTTCCTCGCATTCACACCGGTCTTCTTACTGGCCACCGGAGCCATCCTTCTTCAGGAAACACCGAACATCGAAGGGATTTGCGGTACTTTGCTTACCTTCCTCGGGGGTTATGTCCTAAACCTCAATCCGTCCTTCAGGAGCATTTTTTATCCATTTACGGCAATCGCACGAGAAAGAGGTTCCTGGCTGATGCTGGTTGTTGCATTCATTTACAGTATCACTTCAGTCCTCGGAAAAACTGCGGTTTTGCACTCTTCCCCGATCTTTTTTGCTCTAACTTACGTCCCCGCTCTTACGATACTTCTCCTGATTTTATTCTCAGCCCTACAGAAAGTCTCATGGACCAATCTGCGCACCCGCACTTTACAGGGACTTGTTATCGGTTCCTTGTATCTTATTGAGTCGCTTGCACACTGCATGGCACTCCCGCTCGTCAAAGTCGCCTATATGATATCCATAAAACGTATGGGCATCCTTGTAAGTGTCGTTTATGGAGGGGTTCTATTCCGGGAGAAACATATCTTTTATAGATTAATGGGAGCATGCCTGATGGTGGCTGGGGCGATTGTGATCACACTTTGGGGCAGGTAATGAATAATCCGGTCAGAGCCGTCGAAATCCGTCAATCCCTCAATCTCAACTTCAATCCACTTTTTTCCCGATTTCAGTCTTTAAAGCCATGGCACTTATTTCGAATGAACAAACCATTTTTTCTCCATTCTTCATGGTTGAAACAGCAATGAAGATACTACAGCTTAACAAAACCTCGTATTCTTTACCCCAATAATCTTTCGTGACGGCATTTGCGGGGTATCCTCTCACTCGCACGCAGAAACGATTTTCATCCCGTGCCTCCTGATCTCTTCGGTCTGAGCGCCGGGACAACCTTCCATTTACGGGTCTACCCAGGTGCCTCTGCCGGCATAGATCGTTCTGCAGGCATCGGGCGGCGTAAGAAATTTCTCCAGGCATGACGATTCTCATTGATGTTATATAACATAGTATGTAATGTGACATGCGAGAGGGGGGAGTGAACTCAAGATGCGGAGTCGGTACCATGGCTCGTGGCAAAAGTGGCCGAATTGTGCTTGAGGTAGGCGTGCATTTAAAGAATGCCATTCACGACCGCTTATCTGACGAAGGCGTCACTCTCAAGGACTGGTTTATTGAAAAAGCAGTGGAATACTTGCGGTCACCACCTAAAAAGCCTTCTCAGCTAACGATTTACGACGCTCAAAGAGGTGAACGGCGGTGAGGAACCTTCGCACGCATGTTCAGGGCAGGAGGGGAGCGAGGGACCAATGCCTGCGCACGTGCAGCCAGCCGTTCCCCTTCAATGGACACAATGTTGTGGTTGCCCGCCAAGCCCACCTTCATTGGTCCTGGCTTTTCCGGAGGTGACTAAAATATGGGCATCTCTTAAAGGATGAGAAGTTTATGACCCACAGTCAGATCCGGCGCTTGATCCGCCTTCAGCAAAAAGCAGAGCGGCACACAAATGAATATAAGAGGCTCTTTTCGGACTGCAGCGCTCAATCGAAAGCGCTCAGTCATCTGAGGAAAGCCGAGCAGCTTTATTCCCGGATTTCTGATATAATACGGGATACGAACTTCCCTCAGCCCTAACCCGGAGGGGGATCTGCCGGCGGTTGAATTGACAGATACATTCAGAGCTGATAGCCCGACTCATTTTCGGGGTTTTATGTCCCACGTTTCGACTGCGGAATTCACTTCTTACAGGTCTGGGCGGGGAAAAAGCGTTGCAGGAAAAAAGAAAATTCAAAAGGTTCAAAGGCAAAAAAGGGGCATTCGCTTCTTTTATAAGACGCAATGAGCTTATCAACACGGGGCGGATCCGAAATATCAGCATGGGTGGTCTGTGCGTCCGGTATTTGTCTATGGAGGAAGATAAGGAAGGGTACTCTGAAATAAAAATATTCGGCAGCAACGGCCGTTTCATTCACGTGGACAAGGTTCAATGCAGGATTGTATATGATCAGGAAGTTCCCGAATACTCCTGGGGACGTTGCGGAATTGAGTTCAAAGCCCTGTCTGCCAAACACCGTTCCATGCTTCAGGATTTCATAGATCATTTTGCCTTCGTTTAAACCCAATCCGCTAATCCAAATGCTTGATTACTACGAATACGCGTTGGGCTTTTGCAGAAGTTTCCGCTCCCGATAGATTGTTTCAAAGCGGCCCTGGAGCATGTCGGGATAACGACTTTTAAATTCAACGTGAGAGTTGGAGGGGGGCACGTTGAGCAACGGTTGTTCACTCAAAAACGTTCAACTCGATAGCCATTACAAACAATAAGTATGCGTTCGCAGGTTCTTGACAGGTAATTGCAGACATCACTTTCCACGCTCTATCGGAAGGTACGGTCCGCCCCATCAAAATGGGCCACCATGCCGGAACATCTTGAGGAGGTTGTAAGAGAGATACCACATCAGTCACTCAGCGGATACATTCTTAGCAACGAAAGTTTGTCACTCTAGTGACAGAATTTGTCAAATCCACAGCAAACTCCTTGCAGTTTTATCGCTCGTTTGTCCTTGCAGATCGTGGTCGTGAAGCTTCAGTTTCCATCTTCCAACCAGAAAATGTTTACGCGGATGTGTCCTTATATTCTCCTGGCATATATCCTGCTTTTCTTTATCGTCAGCCGGAAAGGTGGGCTGCGGCAAATGGACAGCTTTACTTTCTTTTTTCTTCTTGACCATCAGCGGTTTTTATGAGCGCTTAATACGGCTGGCCGTCGGTAAAACTGTGCTATGGATATACATATTTTGAATCAGGAACAAATCCTCAGAAAAGTTGCCGGCATCACGGACCCGCCATCTCTGCCCATAGCTTTGCAACGAGTGTTGGAGTTGATAGTTACACAAGCTGAATCGCCGGATGAACTCGAGACATTCATTCGCTGCGACCCGGGGCTCACTGTCAGGGTCATCCGGATCGCGAATTCCGCCCATCATGGTTCGCGCGGCAAACTTCTCGACTTGTCTGAATCTATCCTTCTTATTGGCTACGACAAGGTAAAATCCATCTGTATATTCGCTCTCTCATTGGAAGTATTTTCGGGACTGGAATTGATCAAGCCAACTGAGCGAGAAAGGCTTTGGAAGCATTCTTTTGCTACTGCAAGGATTGCTTATGAAATGGCTCTGCGGAGGCCTTGGATGGCTGCAGAACAGGCTTATCTGCTTGGATTCCTGCACGATTTCGGACGTATCATTGTGGCGGCGCATTTTGGAGAACAGTATCAGGCTATGCGGGATTTAGCTGAAAAGAGGAAGGTTCCTCTAAGATATATAGAGCCTCAGTTCAATCTTGCGCACACGCTGATTGGCTCATGGATCTCAAGGCGATGGGCGATGCCTGAGCTTGTTCGAAATATTATGGAGTTTCACCACCAACCTGAAAAAAGCCCCTCATTCAACGTAGAAGTCAAACTGATTGCTCTGGCAGATATTCTCGCAAATTCCGGACAATTTCCGGAGTACTTGGATGATGATTTTACCCGAATGTACTGTAATCATCTTCATATCAGCCAGGAGGAATGGGAACAATACCGGGCCAAGCTCAAAGAACTCTGGCCTGAAGTTGACCAGTTTTGGAGTTTGCTGAAGTAAACGGGTCTGCAGTGAATTGCCACCGAGATCTCATACAAACCGGCACATCGCCCTCTTCAAGGCATGATATCCGATCTGAGCCTGATCCGGCTCCTCAGCATTAATACCCCTGACCATCGAAAACTTGTTGCCGAGATCGCAATGATTATCGTTTTTTTATAGGCTGCTGCGAAAATGGCAAAGCAGACAAACGCGTTTACAATCGTACCCGGCAGTTCGAAGGGTGGAACCATGGAAACGAATAGTTCAACACAGTTTGCTTCTACTCCACGGCTTCTTCACGATCTCCACAACGACTTCCTCAGCGAAGGGGGCAAGGGGGCCTCATCAAGACGTGCTTGAGCATTCAAACAGGGGCATCAATGACTAATAAACCAACAGACAGCGATTGTGACAGGAGCATCCGAAGGAATCGGATCGATCCTGCATAACAGTGAGGAGTATCCATGACAGCTCTTAAACCCGGGGTTCAAGCCCCTGACTTTTCCCTTTCGACCACCCCTGATCAAAAAGTATCCCTCTCCGACTTTCGCGGACAGCCCGTAGTCCTGGTCTTCTATCCGGCGGATTGGAGCCCCGTTTGCAGTGACCAGTTGACGCTCTATAACGAGTTGAAGCCCGAATTTTCCGAGTTTGAAGCGCAAATCATCGGCATCTCGGTCGACGGGGTCTGGTGCCACCTCGCCTTCAGCAAAGACCGCAAATTGCACATCCCGCTCTTGGCGGATTTTGAGCCCAAAGGCGCAGTGGCCCGTCAGTAAGGCGTCTACCGGGAAAAAGACGGCGAGTCGGAGCGGGCGTTGTTTGTCATCGATGCCGAGGGCGTCATCCGTTGGAGTTACGTCTCGCCGGTGGGCATCAATCCGGGCGCGGACGGTATTTTGAAAGCTCTCGAATCCATGGCCAAAGGCTAAAAAGCAGTCGGCGCCGGAAACTGGTTCGACGCCCAACTCAGGAGATATCATGGACAAGTCCGCCACGCTCACCCCACCCGTTTCAGCGCGTGACCACGCTGAAGGACCCGCCGACGCACCTGTGACTTTAGTGGAATACGGCGATTATCAATGCCCTTACTGCGGAGCCGCCTATCCCGTCGTGAAACGCTTGCAGAAGACATTGGGGAAGAAACTGCGATTCGTGTTCAGGAACTTCCCTCTGACCCAGGCGCACCCCTATGCTCTGATCGCGGCCGAAGCGGCGGAAGCCGCGGCCCTTCAGGGTAAGTATTGGGAGATGCACGATCGGCTTTACGAACAGCAGGCCTTTCTCGAGCCTGACATCATTCCCTCGTGGGCTGAAAAGATCGGGTTGAATCTCGAACAATTAGGGAATGATATCAGGCAGGGCGTTCCTGAAGAGCGTATCAGGGATGACCGCCAGAGCGGCATCCGCAGCGGCGTTAACGGCACGCCGACCTTTTTTATAAACGGAACACGCTACGACGGCTCGCCGGACTATGATTCGCTGTTGATGGCCATGGAGTCCGAATTGGCGTTACTCTGAGTCTGAATAGGTCAGCGTCAAAAGGAGAATCGCGATGGTGGAAATGTTCATGCTGACAGCTTTGCCCCTCCTTGCGGCGGCTGGCTCAGTTCCTGCCGGCTTTGCAAACGCCTCGCCCGGGTCAATGGAGTCCGGCTGCGTTACCTCATCGGAGGCAAGGGCAGCCCGGTGGTCCTACTGCACGGCTATGCCCAAACCAGCCATATGTGGCTTCCGCTCATGCAGCCGCTCGCCCGGCAACACACCGTCATTGCCCCCGACCTGCGCGGCGCCGGCTGATCTGAAAAGCCGGAGTCCGGCTACGACAAAAAGAACATGGCCGTGGACATCCACGAATTGACCTCGTCGTTGGGATTCGATCAGGTTAGCATCGTCGGCCACGACATCGGATTGATGGTGGCCTATGCCTACGCCGCACAGTTCCCCCCGGCCACAGAGCGTGTGGTGCTGATGAATGCCTTCCTGCCCGGAATCGGTAACTGGAAGGAGGTCTGGCTGATGCGCGACATGTGGCACTTCCACTTTTATGGCGACGTGCCGCTGGCGCTGGTCAAGGGGCGCGAGCGGACCTACTTCGAGCACTTCTGGAACGACTTCGCCTCAGATCCAAAACACTCGGTACCCGAGACCGATCGCAGCGTCTATGCAAGGGCCTATGCGCAACCCGGAGGCATGCGCGCCGGCTTCGAGTACTTCCGCAACCTCGAGCGGGACGCGAAGGACTTCGCCCACAATTGAGTGCAACGCCCCTCCCCATGCCGGTGCTCGTCCTGACCGGCGAGAAGGCCGGCGGCAACTTTCTCATCGAGCAAGCCAGGCTGGTGTAGTCCGATGTCAAAGGCCAAGTTGTCCCTGGCTCAGGACATTGGCCGATGGAAGAAGCACCCAATACAGTGATTCCTGCGATCACCGATTTCCTCGACTGATCCCCGAAGACACGGAGCAGCAATCATGAATCGACTGAACGGAAAGTCGCGAAGCGGAGGAACCCCGTCTCTGCGACAGGCTCTTAGCAACGACCGGTTGCACACACCTGATCAATTTTCTGCCTTAACACCATCGACAGGTGGTCGAAAGAGCTATTCGCTAATATCGAGTCGAACTCCTTGCGATAGTTGGCCACCAGACTCATTCCCTCGACAGCGATATCGTACACCTTCCAGTTCCCATCCTTGAGGTGGAGGTAATAATCAAGATTGACCTGGCCGCCCTGGTCCCTTACATGCGCCTCGACGGCGACATAACCTTGATCTATTGTCCTTTGGTTGTAAGTTATCTTTTGTGTAGCATATTTTTCGAGGTCTCCCACGTATGTGTTAAAGAGCAGCTTTGTGAATTCCCTCGTAAAGTCCTGGCGCTGTTCGGGGGACAGACTTCTCCATCGTGGTCCAACGGCGAGCCTGGCTATCGCCTCAAAGTCGAAGTATCCATCGATCGCCGCCTCAATTTGTTCCCTTCGGGCCCGCGTATCTTGAGGGTACTGCGTGAGTATTTTGACGACCTGGTCCGTGCCGGTTTGGACCACTGCCTGCGGATTCTCGGCCGCTATAGCCTGTGAGCCCCACCAACAAAGACAAACTACCAAGATGAGTGCTTTGGAAATGAAACGTTTGCCCGTCAATCCAATTTGTGAATGAGCTACAAACATTGTTGATCCTTTATCCCATCTTCAGATACAGCCGGCAATTTTTGAAAGTCTCGAATGTCCGTCTGAATCTGCAGATATTTGAAAGCCAAAATGATCGCCCACGAAATAAGATCTGCAACTGACAAAATGTTGAGGATCGGCGCATTATTTTAAGAGCATTTGCCCTTAATCTCCCTTTTATATTCCCATCCCCCGCTCCCTTTCCAAAAAAGACATTGTCTCCAGTCGGAGTTTTGCCGGAGATGTGGATTGGAAGGTTCAATCCTACCCGACCACTTAATGAAATCTAATCAGCTATCTATCTAATGTCATTACTTATTCTCATTGGTCTCAACCGAAAAAATCCTTTTGCGATTCGGCATTCCGTTTTTTCCCCATTGTCCTGTAATCTGTCAGGACATCTCTATCTTGACGCTACGAACACTGGACAATTAGATTACTTTCCCTCATGTGAGAAACCACCTTGAGCACGGCACTGGTTTGCGGGGGGGGAGGCGCAGAACCGGAAATATTAGACAAAATGATGTGAGAGTGTAAAATAAAGGGCATGAAGACAGAACCCTCAACCCAATCCGACGATTTCGTGAGCCTCTACCGGAGCGCCTTCAAGGAGTTCGGCAGCCGGGCGTTATGGAACGTGCGCGAGCTTGAAGACCCGAGTCCGAAAGACGCCTTGGTGATCGCTCGCTATTTGCGCGTTGAGGGCAATCTGGAGGCGCGGCGTTTGGCGGAACGGATTGAAAGAGTCTGTCATGCCGCTCACTAGGTTTCAATCGCGAATCCTGCGTTTGCTCGCTGCACACCGTAACCCCGAAAGTTATGTAGCGGGAAGCACGCCGCTCAACGGTGAAGGGCCGCGTTTTTCTGAAGATATTGATATTTTCCGCGATCGCGAAGAACGTGTTGCCCGGGCCGCAGAGGAAGACGCGGTGGCCTTGCAGGCCGAGGGGCTTGATATTGTATGGCAGCGCCGCGAACCCGCGATTTATACAGCCGAGATCCACAGCGGCCATGAACGCACGCACCTTGAATGGGTGGCCGATAGCGATTTTCGCTTTTTCCCAACAGTGAAAGACGAGCTTTTCGGCTTCATGATCCACCCTGTCGACCTTGCCACCAACAAAGTCATGGCGGCAGCCGGGCGGCGGAAAGGGGCGGATGCCGTCGATCTTCTCACCGTCCATGATCACGTCTTATCGTTGGGCGCGGTCATTTGGGCCGCTGTCGAAAAGGCTCCCTGTTATACTCCCGATGGCTTGATTGCCGAAATCCGGCGCAATGCCGTGCGCTATAGAGAGGAAGATCTACGGGCCGTACCCTCGAATGAGGTGATTGATCCCAAGATATTCCATAATCGTCTTCACGCCGTGCTGGATGAAGCCGAAGTTTTCGTTTCACGCATGCCAACCGGCAAGGCGGGATTGCTGTTTTTGAAAGACGGCAAAGTGGTGCAGCCCGATCCTGAGCGATTGGACGACTATGCTGCCCATTCCGGAAGGCGGCGCGGTCATTGGCCAACCAGCACAGAAATCTCTGCGGCCATACTTGAGCACTATAAAAAGCCGCCGGTTCCCTAAATTGGAAAACCGATGAACAAGAAACAGGAAGCTTTTTCTCACTGTTCACTGCTCCTCGCGTGGCGATAGAACCGAGAGGAATTATTTTCTTTTGCTTTTTCTGTTCACTGCTCACTGACGACTTAGAGGTTTCCAATGACTGATCTTATGCCAACTATTTTCTTCGGACACGGCAATCCAATGAATGCCTTATCGAAGAACTCCTACACTGAGGGTTGGGCGCGCATCGGCAAATCCATTCCGCGTCCCCGGGCCGTGGTTGCCGTGTCTGCCCACTGGTACATTCCGGCTTGTGCCGTGACGGCCAACTCCGCCCCGCGCACCATCCACGATTTTGGCGGCTTCCCTAAAGAGTTGTATGAGGTGAACTATCCCGCACCCGGCAGTCTCGAACTTGCCCGGCGCGTCAAAGATCTTCTTTCTCCGGTTTGGGTAAGACTTGACGAATCCTGGGGGCTTGATCACGGCACATGGTCGGTGCTGACCCACGTCTTTCCCAACGCCGATATTCCCGTAGTGCAACTTGGCATTGATGAAATGCAGCCCCCGATATTCCATTATGAAATGGGAAAACGGCTCGCGGCACTGCGCGAAGAGGGCGTACTCGTCATCGGCAGCGGAAATCTCGTTCATAATCTGCACTCATACGCCTGGGGTGTCGAAGGGGTTCCGGCTTTTGACTGGGCCGTGCGATTCGAACAACAGGTGCTGGATTTGCTGCTCAAGGGCGATGATGCGCAGGTTGTTGCATACGATCGGCTTGGCCCTGACGCGATGCTGTCGGTCCCGACGCCGGAGCATTACTTGCCGCTGCTTTATGTGCTTGGTCTTCGGAAAAAAAATGAACGGATAAGTTTTCCGGTACAAGGAGTCGATGGCGGCTCGGTCTCCATGCTTACCGTCCAGATAGGCTGACGTCTTTCTTTATAGACACAAATGGGCAGGTGCGGCAAAGTATTCGCCGATACGGCCAGAGGCGCGAACGCCAAAAGGGCCGTCGGTGTGCTGACCGTCTGGAAGCCTTTCCTGGCCGCGCAACAGGTCAACCATGCGCGAAAATCGATAGAGTAGCGGGAAAGCCCGGGGCATGTAGCAGAATCGCTCGAGGTCTCGCGCTGTGTGCTTTGCAGGGCGTTATTCTTGAGCGTGCCTACCCACGACTGGACACTGGCGGCACGCCTTCCAAATGGAGGATGTAATGCAAAAAATCATTATGTTCCTTTGTTGCTTATTATTACCACTGTTAGCCGTAGCCGAAACTATTGAATTACCGATTGTGAAACCAGGGGACAGTTGGACCTACAGAGATACAATAGAAAAAGGTCAAAGTGGGTGGGTCCAGAAATATACCGAATGTACCGTCATTCGAGCTGGAGTGACTGGTATTCTTTTAAGCATGAAGGAAAAAGGCTCTACTCAAGCACCTAAAGAACAGCTACTAGGCAAAGATTGGAGTAGATTCAGGAATATCAATGGTAAAGAAACGGTTGTAAATCAGCCTTTTCTGTTTCAACTTAAGCAAGGTAAGTCGTGGAAAATAGAATATACAGAAGATCATCCCAATAAAGGGCACAAAACAGAACAAATCCATACTACCTATAGTGTAATCGGTTGGGAAGATGTAGATGTACCGTCCGGACATTTTAAAGCTATTAAGGTGGAAGCGGAAGGAAAATGGATAGCTGAGCTTGAACCATCGATTAAGGTTGATAGTAGTACACAAGCAAATAAGAATGGAGCAACGGTAGTCATGCAGTCTCAGAAGGTTACTCCGCAATCAGCGACAGGGCGCTTATATAAGGCATTTTGGTATGTGCCCGAAATTAAGCGATTCGTGAAATCCGTTGAGGAGTATTACAATGCCGGCGGCATTCGCAATGAACGGTACACAGACGAGTTGGACTCCTTCAAAGTTTCACAGTAGCAAGCCGCTGGTCCGGACCTGCAGCGGGTGATGAGGACATTAAGAGGCTTGCGGGACACGAAGAGAGTTCTAAACAGTACCACAGTCTGCTGTCAGGGGAAGTGACATGAACCACACTGTGACCGTTATCACAGCATGGCAAGCATAAAGAGCCGCAAGCGATTTATCTTGACGTTGTCGGGCGGTTTGGGTGGCTCATTTGTCGGAAGACTCCGGATATATCTTGTCAAACAGGTCCGGATACAGTTTCTTCGCACAATCAGGGCAGACGCTGTGGCTGAACTGTGCCTCAGAATGATCGCGGATATATGCCTCTATTTGTTCCCAATAGCCTTCGTCATTCCGGATCTTCTTGCAATTGGCACAGATAGGCAGGAATCCGCTCAGTAATTTTACTTTGGCCAGCGCGTCTTGAAGCTCCGAGATAAGTTCCTCCCGCTCTTTCTCCGCTTGTTTCCTTCCGGTAATGTCTCGAATTACGCTGACCAAGCCGCGAGTGCCGTAGATGGTCGCGCCTCGCGAGTTGACCTCCACGGGGAAAGTGCTGCCGTCTTTGCGCCGGTGGATGGCTTCAAAAAGGATACCTCGAGTGTCGGCGTGGACCATCTGCTCGGCGGTCAGCATTCGCACATCGGGAGTGCGCAGGTCGTAGATCGTCATCGACAACAATTCATCGCGGTTGTAACCGTAGACCTTAGTGGCGGCGACGTTGGCATCAAGGATACGTCCATCGTCAGGTCTTACGAAAAGGACAACATCTCTGCTGTGGCCAGCCAACCCTTGCAGGGCCTCTATATTTGTCGATGCCTCAAGCAGTGATTTAATAAGTTTTTCGCGATCAATCTGTATTTTTTGAAGTTTATCGCGTTCCTCCATCAATTCTTTTGTTCGTTCTTCAACTAATCGTTCAAGATATTCCTCGTGCTGGGTAAGCTTTAATTTGGTTTTTGAACTGGTAGAGTTAGCATCTAAAGGCTGTTTACTACCACCCATAACAATGCACCTTTTATCGCATAAGTTCACATATTCATTAAAAATCCCAATGTCCATGGTGTCGGCCGGCCGTAAAACGGGGGCAGTTTTCAGAACTTAATACGATACAGCAGATTATCCAGTTAATCGCTCCTAAAATGGCTGAGGCTCGCAGCCGCTCCCTACTTCTTATACACTGGTTCTGCGCAGGACGGGCCGAAATAGACCCTCATCTCCTCGAAAAACGAGCGGGTCGGGTTGACCGGAAGCCTGCTCAAATCGAGCACGGCTTCCCCCTTGTCCTGAACGGCCAGGTGAAGGACCGCCGGGCATTCTCCGGGGTGGGAAATCAGCAGGTGCCTCAGGCGGCCGAAAGCGTCCCTGTCCATTTTGGCCGCGTCGAGCCTTATGTGCACCGAGTCCACTGCCTGCAGTGCGGCTTCCTGCATACTTAGGATGCGGTTGGCGAGCAGCTTTGTCGATTTTTCGTCATGCTGCACCCTGGCCCAGAGCGTAAGGGGTTCATCGCCTTCGATCAGCCCTCGGGCCTGGGTGAAAGGCTCGGCGAAGGCGACCACCTCGATCGTGCCGGTCCTGTCTTCGAGGTTAAGAAAAGCCATTCGGTCGCCGCGCTTCGTCGTGATTTCCTTTATAACTGAGAACAGGCCGCACAGCACCACGTCGGCGCCCTCCCGCTTCTCTTTTACCGACTGAGTATCGTCGCTGCAGACCGAGCGGATATGTTCCGAGTAAAAATCGAGAGGATGGCCCGAGATATAAAAACCCAGGGACTCTTTTTCGAACTGAAGCCGCAACCGGCTGTCCCAGTCCGCAATGTCGGGAAGAGGGGGGACCTTGATCTTTTTTTGTGAACGCAACATTTCAAACAGGTTCATCTGCCCGGCCTGACGATCTCTCTGGACGGCTGCGGCCCGGTCCAGCACCTCGTCGAGGCCCGCCATGAGCTGGGCGCGGTTCGAGTGCACGGAGTCGAACGCCCCGCAGCGAATAAGCTGCTCAACCACGCGCCGGTTCACTTTCTGCGAATCCATCCGCTCGCAGAAGTCATGAATCGATCTAAACGGCCCATTCTCCCTGCGGTCCTGCAAAATTACCTCTACGGCCCCCTCGCCGACGTTTTTCACCGCCCCGAGCCCGAAGCGTATCTCGCGCCCCACGACTTGGAAGGCCCTGCCGCTCTCATTTACGTCCGGGGGAAGAATTCGGATTTCCATCTGGGCGCACTGGTTTATCAGCCGTACGATCTGATCGGAGCTGCTGAGAAAGCTGTTCATGAGGGCCGCCATGAATTCGACCGGATAATGAGACTTCAGCCATGCGGTCTGGTATGCGATCAAGGCGTAAGCGGCGCTGTGAGACTTGTTGAACCCGTACTCGGCGAATTTTGCCATGAGATCGAAGATGTGATTTGCTTTTGCCGATTCGATCCCGTTTTCCTTGGCACCCTTTAAGAACCTGTCTCTCTGAGCGTTCATAAGCGAGCCGATCTTTTTGCCCATTGCCCTTCGCAGAATATCGGCCTCGCCAAGTGAATAGTTTGCCAGGGTGCTGGCAACCTTCATCACCTGTTCCTGGTAGAGGATAACCCCGTAGGTTGGCTCCAGGATCGGCTTTAAAACCTCCAGATCGTAGACGACCTTCTTTCCGTGCTTGCCCTGGATGTAGTTCTCCACCATGCCGCTCTCCAGCGGACCCGGACGGTAGAGCGCCACCAGTGCCACTATATCGGCGAAATTTTCCGGACGCAGTCTGACCAGGATGTCCCGCATTCCCGAACTCTCGAGCTGAAAGACTCCGGTAGTATCGGCGCGGCTGAGCAGGGCGTAGGTGTCCGGGTCATCCATGGGGATGTCTTCGATGTTGATTTGCGTTCCATGATTTTGCGCTATGAGCTCGACCGCGTCGCTTATCACCGTGAGGTTTCTCAGTCCCAGGAAGTCGAACTTTATAAGGCCCGCCTTTTCGACATATTTCATCGAATACTGGGTAACTATTTCACCTTCCTGACCAACGTAGAGAGGCATGTATTCGACAATGGGCTTGTCTGATACCACCACCCCGGCGGCGTGCGTGGAGGCGTGGCGCGTCAGGCCTTCAAGGGCAAGTGCGACTTCGAACAGCTCCTTTATCTGCGGGTTTTCCTTCTGCATCTCCAACAAGCGGGGTTCGATCCGCAGGGCTTTGTTCAGGTCGATTCCCAGAGTGGCTGGAATCAGCTTGGCAATGCGGTCCACGTCGTTGTAAGGAATGGCCATCGCCCGGCCGACATCGCGGATAACCGCGCGCGCCGCCATCGTCCCGAAGGTGGCGATCTGTGAGACCCGGTCCTTTCCGTACTTATTTGCAACATATTCCAGGACCTTGTCGCGGCCGTTGACGCAAAAATCCACGTCGATGTCCGGCATGCTGATGCGCTCGAGGTTCAGGAAACGCTCGAAGATGAGCCCGTGCTCGATCGGGTCCAGTTCGGTTATGCGCATAACATAGGCTATAAGGCTTCCGGCAGCCGACCCACGGCCCGGCCCGACCGGAATTCCGTTTTTTTTCGCGTAATTTATGAAATCCGCCACTATGAGAAAGTAGGCGGCAAATCCCATCTGCTTTATGACCTCGAGTTCGTAGTCAAGCCTGGCGACGTACTCCCGGAGCTGCTCTTCGCCAAAGCCGAGGCGCTTTCTCCGTATAGCCGCCATGCGCTCATCGAAGCCCTCCCTCACCACGCGCTCAAAGCGCCCGTCCAGACTCTCGCCTTCCTCGACAGGAAATACGGGGAAGTGATAGCTGCCCATGTCCAGCTTCAGCTTGCACTTCTCGGCGATTTCGAGCGTATTTTGGAGCGCCTCGGGAACATGGGCGAACTCTTTTGCCATCTCTTCCGGTGGCTTGAAGTAGAGCTGATCGGTATGGAACTTGAATCTTTTTTCGTCCAGAATGGTTTTACCCGTCTGGATGCACAGAAGGACCTCGTGGGCCTTGGCGTCGCTTTTGCGCAGATAATGGCAGTCGTTTGTGGCCACCAGGGGAAGCGACAGCTCCCCGGAAAGGCGAATGAGGCCTTCATTTGCCACCGCCTGTTCCGGGATTCCGTTTGACTGGATTTCCAGGTAAAAATTGCCCGGCTCAAATATTTGCGCATACTCGAGCGCAGTTCGCTTTGCATTGTCGGGTTGATTTCTTATCAAAAGGGAGGCGATTTCCCCCTTGAGGCAGCCCGAAAGGGCTATCAGCCCCTGGCTGTGCATCTTCAGGATTTCCCTGTCCATGCGGGGCTTATAATAGAACCCTTCAGTGTAGCCCAGTGAGACCAGTTTCATCAGGTTCTGATAACCGGTCAGGTTGCGGGCCAGAAGCGTGAGGTGAAAACTTCGGTCCTCTAAGCCGTTGGCCTCCCCCTCGGCCTTCAATGCGCGGTCATGCCGGCTTTTAGCCGCTACGTACGCCTCGCATCCTATTATTGGCTTTATCTCGTATTTTTTTGCAAGCTCGTAGAATTCAAGTGCGCCGAACATGTTGCCGTGATCGGTTATGGTTGCCGCAGGCATTCCAAAGGCACGGGCGGTTTCAAAAAGGTCCTTGAGCCGGATCGCGCCGTCAAGCAGGCTGTACTGGGTGTGAACATGCAAGTGAACAAAAGGCATCTTAAAGCTCTTCCTTAGTTGCAGTGGAAAATAATTCCTTTGGTTCTATCGCTACGCGGCGAGCAATGAACAGAAAAAAGACTCCACGCGCCGCGAGGTGAGCGGAGAAGAGTGAACGCTTGGAAAGGGGCAACTGCTCTCTGCTCTATTTTTTGCACTCTTAAAAAAGAGGCGGGAAGCGAGAAGCTTTCGCTCACTGCTCACTGCAATCCTAGCACATTCCAGGGACGCGTTCCCGCAAAATCCTCCTTCGCAACCAAAAGACTAAAAGCCATTTACCGATCGACAACCAGCACAATCCTGGGAGCTGTTTCGAGGGGTCTCCGGTTGATCGTTAGAGAGCGCAGAGAAGACAGTGGAAAAGCAAGATAGGGAAAATACCTTCAAAATGCTTTCATAAAGCGATTCGAAAACGAAGGAATTGATGGCCTTTTTGATTGTCAGAGCCGTTTTTCATCTGTGTTACTACCGTGCAGTTTATCGAAATTCCGGCAAACATATCAGGCCAGGCCGCTGTTTTTTCTCAGCGTTCTCTGCCGTGAATCGCTTTTGGTTTTTAAGTTTTTCAAAAACGGGCCGATCCATATAGCAAGGCATTCAAGATAGTGCAGAGCCAAGAGCATGAATCGGTAAAAGGTGGGGGTCCAGAGTCAAAGGGCCTGATTGGGTCCAGGGCCATAACCTATGGCCCTGGACCCGGGTCCTTTGCGCCACTTCCCGATTGCTATGCTGGAAAGGTCGCTGGAAATGAGCCAGGAACAACTGATTGCAAAGCTGATCGATCTGGAAGAAAGGGCAAACGCTCACACTTCCGAGTACCTCAAGCTGCAGAGCGTCCCGCGGAAACGGACCAGCGCCTCCAGCCACTACCAAAAAGCGCTTAAGCTGCGCGCCAGGGTCCAGGAGCTTATCAGGAAAATCGCCCATTACAGCAGCGGTAATCGTTGATACAGACCGCTCCGCGAGGTGTGGAGATTTGTTACGGTTCGCACGAAGAGCTTCAAGCATGTATCGGGCCAGGCCGCTGTTTTTTATCTGCGTTTTTCTCAGTGATCTCTAAAGATCTACCCTGGCCCCTCGGAGCAGGCCACCGGGTTTTTGGAATTATCGAACGCCCTCTGCGGTAATCTGTTCCTTTCTCTACGCTCCGCGTGGCGTTTAGCTGGAAGGCCTCTCAGGTGAGCCGCTTCTTTATCCGAAATCGCTGATTTATAGTTCAAATTTTACCTTGCAGTCGGTCAGCAACACGAATAACATGGGCCACAGGCTGGACATCAACCCTAACGTTTGATTTCTTGAAATTTCGGATATTGTTCTGTAACATAATTGTTCTGTTTGCGTTCTTCGCGCCCTGCGCGGTGAATGCTTTTGTTTCTAACTAAACACAAACGGGCAGGAATTGACATTATGTGCGGCATAGTGGGATACATCGGTTCTGATGAAGGGCGGGAAATTCTTATAAACGGGCTCAGGAGGCTGGAATATAGAGGCTACGACAGCGCCGGGATAGCAATGGTGGGACCCGATTCCATGCTTCAGATCGTCCGGTGCGAAGGCAAGCTCAATGGTCTGGAGAGCAAGCTCCTGGAGTTCCCGGTCAGCGGTACGGTTGGTGTGGCGCATACGCGGTGGGCAACCCATGGCAGACCCTCCGAACAAAACGCGCATCCTCACCGATGCGGCCCCTTCGCCCTCGTTCATAACGGAATAATCGAAAATTATGCGGTTCTCAAAGAACAACTTCAAAAGGACGGCCACCGCTTTTCGTCCCAGACGGACACCGAAGTCATAGTCGCGCTCCTGTGCCGCGAGTGGGAGGAAGTAAATGACTATGAGCAGGCCGTGCGAAATACCCTCAAAAAGCTAAAAGGCTCTTACGCGGTCGTGATCGTAAACGAACTGGAACCCGACCGCCTGGTGGCCGCCAGAAAGGAAAGCCCGCTGATTCTGGGGTTTACCGAAAAGGCCTTTTTCCTCGCATCTGATGTCCCGGCCATACTGCCCTACACTCGCCAGGTGGTTTACCTCAATGACGAGGAGGTTGTCTTCGTCTCCAGGACCAATTACCGCATAGAGTCGCTCTCCGACGGCGCTGTGCGCACCCCGCAGCCTCACCGTGTGGACTGGGACCCGATAATGGCCGAGAAGGCGGGCTATAAACACTTCATGCTAAAAGAAATCTATGAACAGCCCAGGGCTGTCATAGATACTTTTCGCAGCGTTGTCGATCTTGAGACCAAGCAGGTAAGTTTCCCTGAATTAAATGTGGATAAAGCGCTGCTTGAAAAAATCGACAGGGTCTGCCTCGTAGCCTGCGGCACTTCCTATCATGCCGCGCTTGTGGCCAAGTATATGATCGAAGACCTCTGCAGGGTAACGGTCGAAGTGGACCTGGCATCCGAATTCCGATCCAGGGATCCCATTCTCAATGATAAAGTCCTTCTAGTGGTGATAAGCCAGTCAGGGGAAACCGCCGATACCAGGGCAGCCCTGAAGGAAGGAATCGACAAGGGCGCGCACTGCCGGGCAATCGTCAACGTGGTCGGGAGCAGCATAGCACGGATGGCCCAGGGGGTGATCTATACCCATGCGGGACCCGAGATCGGGGTGGCTTCAACCAAGGCCTTTACAACCCAACTTGTCGCCCTCTATCTTTTTGCGATCTATTGGGCAGGTCAAACCGGCAGACTGCCCGCAGGTTCCATCGAGCAATATGTTCAGGACCTGATCGAACTTCCGGGTAAAATGGAAAAGATCCTCTCCGATGCGAACAGGATTAGCGCCTGGGCAAGAAAATTCAAAGACTACAAAGACTTCCTCTACCTGGCCCGCGGCCCGCTCTACCCAATCGCCCTGGAAGGCGCGCTCAAGCTCAAGGAGATCTCCTATATTCATGCCGAAGGCTATGCGGCAGGCGAGATGAAACACGGCCCCATAGCGCTCATAGACTCCGAAATGCCGGTCATGGTCTTGCTTAAGCATGGGCCCCTGTTTGAAAAAATGATCTCGAATATACAGGAAGTTAAGGCCAGAGACGGCATCATCCTCGCCTTGATCGAAACCGATACGAGCGATATAGTCGGGCCGGCCGAAAATCAGTTCGTCATTCCGCCCTCAACGGATTGGCTCTCGCCCGTGCTCTTTTGCCTGCCGCTGCAACTGCTGGCCTATCAGGTGGCGGTGCTTCGCGGAACCGACGTCGATCAGCCAAGGAACCTGGCAAAGAGTGTCACTGTGGAGTGAAAAGGGAAGGGTGAATGGGATAAGGGCGGGTGAATGGGTGAATAGGTAAATGGGTGAGTCGGCCCGCGTTCTGCCCATGTCTTTTTCCCATTCACCTATTCACCTATTCACCTACTCACCTTCTCAACCTTCGTATAGATATAGAGAAGGCTCCCGCCCTTGATCTTATCGATCACATAATCGGCAACTTCCATTGGAAGGGCAGGACACCCGAGGCTGCGCCCGAGTCTATAGAGGTTGGCGGCTATGGCTCCGGGGCCGGCATACTTGGCCCCGTGCATTACGATTCCACGGCTGCATGCTTTGTCGTTTATGCCCTTTTGAAGTCCTTGGAGTTCCAGGCACGGGCCGTGGCTGCCGAAGTATTTGCCTGCGGTGCGAAAAAATCCGGCCGGGGTTTGATACGATTCCGGCTGGTTGGAAAATCTGGTCGCGTAGAGCCAGCCCGAATTTTTCCCATGAGCTACCAGAAATCTTTGCACCTCGCCGGATTCCATGTCGATGAGAAACAGGCGCCTGCTGGTCGAGGGCTTTGTGTAGTCTATGATGGTTATAAAGCGCCTGTTGCTGAATTGGGACCGATTGGCCCTCAGGAATTGGACGGCTTTGAGGTAAGCCTCATAGGGCAGGTTCCCGTCCCTTGCTGGGGGGCGGAGCGGAAGGGGCCTCAGAATGGTCCTGGAAAACCGGTACGGCCAGTCACCCGGCCAGGGATACAAAATGATGAAAACGGCCGCAGCCAACGTTAGCAGGCGGCATGTAGTCCTGTGCATATTTCTATACCACTGAGGGTGAGTATTTCCTCTAACTCTACATTAAATGACCCGGGAATGTCAAAGTGGCCTCTTGACGGATAAGGGCAAAACAGCACCGAAGGTCTTTTT
This sequence comes from Syntrophobacteraceae bacterium, assembly GCA_052147195.1. Taxonomy (GTDB): domain Bacteria; phylum Desulfobacterota; class Syntrophobacteria; order Syntrophobacterales; family Syntrophobacteraceae; genus SbD1. The sequence goes on along the minus strand of JBKQLC010000145.1, from coordinate 385 downwards.
CAATCCTGTTAATCTTGCCTGGATCTGTTTTGGATCTTGTTGAATTTTGGTATCTCGACGCTCCGCCAGGGGCCCTCTGCGGTGAACGGGTACCTTTCTTGCCTAAGTGGCAGGAAATGGCGCGAAATGGCAAGGAGCTGGTAATTTTTGGGTCAGGGGGTGAGGGTAAAGGGTGAAAGGCGCGTTGATCAGAGATTGCATCGCAATGAAAAACGGCCTTCTAATCACGAAAAATGCCTGTTTACTGGAAAATTGATCGTTGAATAGCGAGATGTTACCTTGGCCCGACCGAATGCCGTTAACTTAAGCAACACACTGAATGTATTAGTATTTTTGATATAGCAGCCGATAGTCCCCCCTTATCAGATCAATCTACTTCCGCCAA